>NZ_JBIPDG010000004.1:0-352006 GCF_044006275.1 Providencia sp. 2024EL-00732
GCTTATAAGAAGCAGTAAATTGCCGAAAGGCGAAAAGAATAAGTGGAGCGGTAGTTCAGTTGGTTAGAATACCTGCCTGTCACGCAGGGGGTCGCGGGTTCGAGTCCCGTCCGTTCCGCCACTTAATCAAGCCCCGTGATGAAAATCACGGGGCTTTTTTACATATATGAACCGAAGAATGCTAATAATATTAAATAGTTAAATTAGGTGATATCAATTTCAAAATAGCGCTTTAAGGCTTTTTTGCCCGTTGATGTAAAACTTACTTCCCTATAGCCTTTTATTCTGTTTATCCATCCGTTTTGCTCAAATATTTTTAATAATTCAGCGCCAGCGACTCCACTCAGATGCATACTTCGTTCGCTCCAGTCTAAACATTCACACACCATTTTTTTTGTTGTCTTTATTGGTAATTTGATGCCTAGCTGTTTAAAACCGTCAATGCCAAATGTAGAAAGTTTGTTCTCTTCGATTAATATCCAGCCTCTTTTTTGCATAGATTGATAGATTTTTACTGCGATTTCTCCTGCTAGGTGGTTATAACAGGTGCGCGCTTTGCGTAAGGTAATAGGTGTGGTGGTGGGGTGTTGACTCTTCATTTTCATTGAAACCCCCATTAAAGTTTCAATTAGAGCTGCGATATCTGTACCAGCGAGGCGATAGTAGCGGTGTCGCCCTTGAGACAGATAGGTAATTAATTGACTATTTAACAATTTTGCCAGATGGGCACTGGCCGTTGAAGGTGTGACCCCTGCAACGGAACTTAACTCTGTTGCAGTCCAAGCCTTGCCATCCATTAGTGCACAAAGAATACTGACCCTTGAGGGGTCAGCAATTGCAGAGGCAACATTTGAAATTGAGCGTTCTAAGTGTTCATTTTCCTCGGTTAGGAGGTCTGGCTGGATTGATCTCACGGGGAACACTCCATTTTTTCGTGATTTTAATAGCGAGCTCATTGTTATCGGTTAATAGTATCAACCTATTGTTGTGATCACTATATTGCACAAGGATATTAATATGATAATGAGCGAGGTGTGCAGCTATTTTGCCAAGTTCTCCTGGGCAATCTTGATTGAGTTGACAAATTACAGGTTGTGAAATGCTTTCAAGCTGTAAACCTACGGAGAATAGAGCTTGATGAATATTTTCTGTGTGCTCAATTAAAAAATGTGCATGGCTTTTGCCCTCGACAGAAAAAACACCGCCACCTTCGAGGCTGATGCCATGTTGGCCTAATGTAGCGCCAAGTATCGCTAATTTGCCCGGTTGATTATCAAGGATCACATAAATATCATACATAAAGGTTAGTCTCTTTTATTTAATGAATAATCTCTGATAACTTGTGCTACCCGAATATGGTATTGTGAAAAAATGGTGCTTTTTCCTTCAAATTGAGCATGTTGGTGTTGCATATTGTTTTTCCATTCAATTATGGCTTCTTCATTTTCCCACCACGATAGAGACAAAATCTTCCCAGTGGTTGTTAGGCTTTGAAAACGCTCAATAGAAATAAATCCTTTAATATTTAGCAACTCTGACTTGAGTTCAGCGGCTAGCTGAAAGTAACGGCTTTGTTGTTCAGGAATTGGATTTGCTTCAAATAGTACTGCGATCATAAAACCCCCTTCAGTTAGAAAGCCTTAATATAGTCAATTTTTTTAGGGATGCTTCGATAGAGAACGAAATGTATAAGATAGTGAAGAGGGGGCATCCGGTAAGGAATGATTTAGTGAAAGGGGACGATAAAGATGAAACCAAAGATTATTTAAATGATTGATATAAGCTATATCCTGCTACAGCTTCAGCAACGTCATAAGTAAAATCATGCCAGCTCCAACCTGTTCCTTCTGGCCGACTATCATATAATTCTTTTGCAGCACCTAGTGAGACTGAAAATAAAATACCGAATTGTGCTGCGTCTCTATGTCGCATATTTTGCCTATCAGCATATGCATTTCCTGCTGCAGCCATTGCTGCGGAAAATGCGAAGTGTTGGGCTTTATCTTTGCCTTTCCAGTTATCATTAGACCAATGATAACCACTACACCCAGTGATTAACATTATGAATATACTAATAATGAATGGCTTAAACATAGTAGGTATCATCACCGAGTCAACGGCCATAAAAAGCGCCACTAAAGTGACGCTGACTTGGACTGGGGTTATAAAATCCGGCTAATTAGCCTATCCACACGTATTCGACGTAATCTGCGGATAAGTTTTTTTACTTTTACTGGGTAGGTTTGAATGCTATCAAGTTCCCGAAAATGGCCTACCACTTTTGTGTGCGTGCGGATGCACTCTAATTCGTGGCTACGTTGATCTTGTAATTCTTGTTTTGGATCGTGGATAAGCACTGCATTTTCAAGATCTAGCCCCCATGCCCGAGGATTCAAGTTATTACCTGTTATTAACTGCCACTGATTATCTACCCACATCCCTTTTAGATGATAGGTATTTTCACCATCTTTCCACAGCCTAACGGTCAGTTGTTGATTATCGATAAAACGTTGCAGACGGCTTACAAAGCGGCGCAGGTTTATCTCATAGAGATAAGGTAGTGCACCTATAATTTTAAATGGTTCTTCAGGTGGGATATAGAAATCATTAGCTGTCTTATCACCAATAATAATTTCGACTTGCTTACCCTCTCTTAGCAACCGACTAATAATTCTAACTAAAACTGCTGGTAGATTAAAATAGGGCGTACAAATTGTGAGCTTTTTATTGGTAGAGCCCATTAAATGAGTGATCACACGGTTTAAATCATTCTTTTTACCAAGACCGACAAATGGAGTTACGGATAGCTCATCGTTTGAGGCATTCCCGATAAATTGATAAGAAGAACCCCTTAATCCCAAACGAAATTGTTTGATTAAGTGTTTAAATTCAGCTGTTTTAGGGCGAGTTGTTGTATTTAGTAAATGAACAGCCTCGGCTTGTAATAACGAGTCATCAATAAATTTTTTCATTGATGCGGTAAGTTGGCTATTTTTGATCAAATGATACCGATCATAACGGTACTTATCATGACGTTGTAAGTAAACATCATTAATACTTGCACCGCTGTACAGTAAAGTATCATCAAACAAGAAACCTTTTAGGTGCAACACACCTAAGGCTTCCCTAGTATTAACAGGAATGCCATAGACTGGAATATCGATATTAGGATAATGCTGAGCAACGTCATAGTACCAATCGGCGTTAGTTGCATTTGCTGCAACGCCTATTCTGCCACGTTGAGCACGGTGCCAGTCTACGAGAATTTTGATATCCAATGATGTATTAGCTTGTTTTGCAGCATATAACGCATGAAGTACGTCTTTGCCTGCATCATCTTTCTCTAAATACAAAGCGGTTATGTAGATAGTATTTTGAGCCTGAGAAATTTGTTTCAGCAGTTCATCACGAAAATCTTCTGTCTTATATAGCGTTTTTACATCAGCAATTTCTTGAGACAGTTTAGGTAAACTAACCAAATATTGTTGATGTTTTGCTTGTTTTAATTTTGACAACATCACAGTGTGAATTTTCTCTTATTAGTCCAATAGCAAATCGCTTTACGCACATTTTCAAGCGAATGATCTATGGATGATAGCATATTTAGCCAAACCATTTAGTACAAATTAACAGCCTGTTTAATTACCATACAAGTTATGTAGTTATACCCAGTTTTTTTACAGATAGAGTGTTAGGTTTACGACCCCATCCTCAAACTGAACATCAATTTCAAAGCCTAATTTTTTTGCCAAGCTGATCATATTTCTATTTTCAGGCATGGTTATTGCCGTCAATTTTTTTATACCGTGGTTACGGGTGTAATTAAGCAGCTTTTGCATTAGCTGGTAACCAAGAGTTTGCCCTTTCATATCTGAGCGCACTAATACAGCAAATTCAGCTTCTTGGTTATCTGGATCGGCCATTGCACGGGTAACGCCAATAATCTCAGGATTAGAACCTTGGTTTTTGACGGCCACGAAAGCCATTTCTCTGTCGTAATCAATTTGAGTCATGTTTGCGAGATCATCATGGGTGAATTCGCTGATCTCGCTAAAATAACGATAGTAAAGATCTTCTTTGGTGACTTGTTCGATAAAGGACTTCAGTAATGGTTCGTCTTCAGGAAGAATAGGCCGTAGCAGGCAGGTTAGGTCTTCTTTTAAGGCGATAGTTTCTTCGAGTTCGCTCGGATAAGGGCGAATAGCAAGCCTCGATGTTGTTGCACTATCTGTTGGACTTAATGTCATAGAGACATCAAGCAAGGTAAATTCGTCACCTGAAGCTAACAATGGATGAATGTCTAAACGTGTAATATTCGGGCAATCAATAATTAGATTTGAAACACGGACCAATAAGCTAGATAGCCCTAGTATATTTAAAGGTTCTAGGGCACTTCTGGATTTGATTTTATATCCTTTAATTGCATTGATTACCAGATAACGGGCCAAAGCCATATTAAGTGGCGGCAAGGCGACGGCTGCTTGGCTTTCTTGTTGCCATTCAATACCGCCTTCTCCTAACATAATTAAGGGACCAAATACGGGGTCTAATTCAACAGCAATTCTTAGCTCTTGGGCCCCAGCTCGGTTTGCCATACTTTGTACCAGTAACCCTTCAATGCGTGCATTAGGGAAATTAGTGGAAACACGCTCAATAATTGCTTTTGCGGCATCCTCGACTTCTTTCGCATTACGTAAATAAAGCATAACCCCCTGTACTTCAGATTTATGGACAATATCTGGAGAACGTAGTTTTAATGCAACGGGATAACCAATTTTTTCTGCAATTTCAATGGCCTCATCACTTGAATGGGCAATCCATGTTGGAAGGCTGTTTAAGCCATATGCCTTTAAGATAGGCTGGACTTCATGGGTATCTAAATGAAGGTTGTTGTTAGTTAATGCTTGTTGGATGTATTCATGAGCTTGCTGAGTGTTTGCCGTAATACCCACAGGGAGCGCTGGAGTTTCTTTGAGTTGTTTTTGATTACGGCGGTATTCCACCATATGCATATAGGCGGTAATAGCCCCTTCAGGAGTACGATAAGTTGGAATACCAGCTTCACTGAAAAGTCGGCGTGATTCTTGAGATGAATATTCGCCGCACCAATTGGTTAGGATGGTTAGCCATTTCCCCCTAGGGTGCTGCTTTATGGCCTTAATAATTTTTTCTGCCATTATTTTGCTTTCAGTGATCGCACTCGGTGTGTGGATCAATAACAAAGCATCGTGGTCGTGGCTATCAAGCATTTTATTTAGCACATTGATGTAGCGTTCAACTGTTGAGTCATCCCCTAAGTCGATAGGATTTTGCGTTGATAAATCAAGAGGCAATAAAGAGCTTAATTCATTTTCGGTTTCAATACTTAGCTTAGCCAGCTTACCATTGCGTAACAGTAGTTCATCTAATGCCATCGCTGCGGGTGCTGAACCATTGCTCATGATAGACAGGCGTTCCCCCCGTAATGGCGTCATATAACTTAATGTTTCTACGGCGGAAAACATTTCATGAGTGTCTTGTACACGTAAAAGCCCTGCCCGTTGGATAGCCGCATCATAGGCGGCGTCTAAGCTAGGTTTATCACCGAGTAGTTCTTGTGCTTTACGCGTACGACCACTTTTTATGACTAAAATTGGCTTATTACGTGATGCACTACGAGATGAAGACAAAAAGCGCCTTGCATCACTGATGTTTTCAAGATAAAGCAAAATAGCACTTGTTTTACTGTCCCGAGCTAAGTAATCCAATAAGTCATCGATATCGATATCGATGCTATCACCAAGGGCAATAAAGTAGGAAAAACCGATTTCTCTGTGCCTTGCCCAGTCAAGAACAGTGTTTGAGACCGCGGCAGATTGAGAGATAAAGGCGAGTTTTCCTTTTAAAATTGGAATAGGTGAAAAACTGGCATTTAGCCCTTGCCATGGGGCAAGGAAGCCTAAGCTATTTGGGCCAAGTAACCGCATTTGGTACTGTTGAGCAACTTTTTTAAGTTCATTAAATTGAATAGAAGGGGATGATAAAACAATCACAACCTTACAACCAACAGCACCTAATTGATGCAAACAATCGATATTCCGTGAGTAATGAGTGCAAATTACAGCAAGATCAGGTTTAAGAGGGAGTTCATCAACTGATGGATAAGCAAATACACCAAGTACTGAATGACGGTTTGGGTTAACAGGAAGGATTGGCCCTTTGAAGCCACTGGTTAGGAGATTTTTCATCATCACCGAACCTGCACGGTTCGGATTTTCAGATGCCCCAATAACAACAATAGACTTTGGTCTGAATAAAGATTCTAGCTGACTCACTAAACCCATGATTGGTAACCTTCCGTTTTGCTGGAACGAACTAAAAGCTCAATAGATAAAATAGGCTGAGTAATACTTATGAATACTATGCCCTAACTTTGACTTTGCGCTAGTTTATCCTGCCAATTTAATTAATTTATACAAGCACGTTCACGTTTTATGATGATGATGGTCCGAAAGTTAAAATTTCTTGGTACTACGTGCGTAAAATAAATTAAAAAATTACCCAAAAATAGTTAGAGCGAGGTTTCATTTAGCATCATTTGTGCCATTGGATGGTGAGGTTTACCTTCAAGATATTTGTGGCGAAATAGGTTGAAGTGGCTGAACAATTGTTGAGATGCGTTGGTATCCCCAGCTAATTCTAAAACTGTTGCAGCAACTTCCGCTGTACAGTGTTGTTCTTCCCTTGATGGCGTCCGTAATAAATAATCAGTTCTTGCTTTGGTATTGATTGAAAGCATTGGAAGATTATTGAGATAAGGGCTTTTTCGAAACATTTTACGGGCTTCAGGCCAAGTGCCATCCAATAAAATAAACAACGGGGGTTTTTCAGAGATATTTGGTTGATTTACCACGGTGCGTTCACTTTCAGCGTAGCTCTCTGGAAAAATAAGATATGGTTGTTTTGTGGTGTCTTGTAATATAGCTAATAACTGCGCGTCCGGTTCAGTCCTTGACCATTGGAATGCGAGGGTATTAGGCAAAATATCTGCAATCAATTTCCCAGTATTACTTGGTTTAAATACTTCGCCATCAAACATAATTAAGCAAAATTGGCTTTTTGCTTGTGATGATACCGTATCTTTGCATAAGCATTGTGGAACAGGTAACAAGCAATATTCACAGCGTTTTACTCGACAACCTCTGGCTTTAAAAGGCTTAGTTGATAATGCAAGGCGCTGCTGGCGAAGGTGATAAACTGCATTCGGGGTCATGGTTAATTAAGGTTTTTAGGGGATTTAAAATGAGGGGCTTATTGTACGCAAAACGATTTCTATACGATAGAAGTATATTCAATAAGTTTTCGGTGAGATAATAGCGTGAATCGGTGGCGTAGCCTTGCAACATCATGTAATCTTCGCGCCATAGCTTAGTAGGGGATAGTGATGAACGACTCGAATGAATTTAGTGGTAAAAACGGCAAAGTAAAAGTGATGTATGTCCGTAGTGAAGAAGCGGACAACAATAAAAATAATGATAAACGCCGTGGTGGTCGTGACGGAGGGCGTGACGATAGACGTGGTAATGATAAACGCAGTAATGACCGACGTGATGGAAGAAATGACCGTGGTGGGCGCCCTAATCGTCCGGAGCGTCGTTCTGATAGCCGCGATGATGTATCTCGTGAGCGTTCACCATGGCGCACTGTTTCTAAACCAGATAGCGAAGAACTGGTTAACGACCATGGTGGAATTGCGGGTAAAAGCCAAATAGACCCGGAGCAATTACGTAAGCAACGTCAGGAAGAAACGCGTATCTATGGTGAAAACGCATGCCAAGCTATGTTTAAGAACCGGCCTGATGCGATTGTTCGTGCGTGGTTCTTACAATCTGTGACGCCACGTTTTCGTGATGCATTAAAATGGATGGCGGCAAACCGTAAAGCTTACCATGTTGTTGATGATGAAGAGTTATCAAAGGCATCGGGCACTGAACACCATGGTGGTGTCTGTTTTATCATCAAAAAGCGTGGTGGAATGAGCGCAGATGCTTATATACAGCAAGCGGCAGAGAAAGATTGTGTATTAGCACTAGAAGATGTAGGTAACCCACATAACCTAGGCGGAATGATGCGTAGCTGTGCCCACTTCGGTGTGAAAGGCGTTATTTTGCAAGATGCTGGCATGCTAGAGTCTGGTGCAGCAATTCGTACCGCAGAAGGCGGCGCTGAGCATATTAAAGCGATTGATGCTGACGGTTTAACCTCAACGTTGGATAAATTTCGTCAAGCAGGTTATACCATTGTGACTACCTCTAGCCATAAAGGAAGCCAAGATTTAGCGAAAGCTAAGTTACCCGCTAAAATGGTCTTAGTATTAGGCCAAGAAAGTGATGGCTTAAGTGATAGCACGTGGGATCAAGGGGATATGAGTCTGTATATTGGCGGTACAGGTAAAGTAGAAAGCTTGAACGTGTCTGTTGCAACTGGAATTATGTTGGCGCAATGGTGGCAGCAAAACCAAGTTAAGTAATAGCGCACTGAGTAAAAATTAAATCCAGGCTAGCTAAATGTAAAGCTAGTTCTGGATTTACATTTAGCTCGTATAAAGTGAGAGCTAACTTAACAATTTATTGATTCAATAAATTCTAAATATTGGGTCATTTGTTTATCCGTAATATTCCCTTCAGGTGATAATTCAGTTAGTCCTTTTTCGTCATATGTTTCGGTACCATAAAACCCAAAAAAGCCGCCCCATTTAGCATTAATGTATAAGACGGTAACTTCGAACGGCCGCAATATCTCAGCGAGTGTATACTGATATTTTCCTTCAGCATGGTAGTCCTCATCCCTAATTCCAGCGGTAACGGCTAAAGCGATCGTTTTTTCTTTCAGTCTGTCGTGACTTTGTGAACCATATGCCCACCCATAAGTAAATACATCGTCTAGCCATTTTTTAAGTAATGGCGGAGAGTTAAACCAATAAATAGGAAATTGTAAGATCACATTGTCATGGGCTTCAATTAGCGCTTGCTCTCTAGCAACATCAATATTCCAATCTGGATAAGCTTCATAAATATTATGGATCGTAAAGTCATTGGTTTGTTTGGCGGCTTGTTCTAATAGATGACGATTAATAACAGAGTTTTGCATATTAGGATGAGCGACGACGATTAAAGTTTTCACTAAATTATTCCTTTGTTTGAAAGTATTGACAGTATAAAATCCAATTTCAAAAAAGAAAATACGCACACTGACGACACATACTTACCTAAAGGATAGTGATAATATGAAAAATAGAGAGGAAATATTATGTGCTTTGAGTGGTATTAACCCGCAAGAAACTGGCTTCGGGTATACGCTTTCCGTTATCAATGGCAAATATAAAATGATCATTTTGTATTGGTTAGCCCAACATAAAGAAGTGATCCGTTTTAATGAGTTACAACGTTGTATCGGAACGATTACTTACAAGACATTAAGTTCGACGCTTAAAGAGTTAGAAAAAGATGGTTTAGTATTTAGAGAGGAATACCCTCAAATCCCCCCTAAAGTAGAATATAGTTTAACTCCCCGAGGAAAAACGTTAATTCCAGTTCTCAATATGATGTGTGAGTGGGGGGAACAAATACGTGACGAAATAGCAAATTAAAAGTCATGCGGGCTTAACTTCTATTATGGGGGGTATTTTTAGCAATAGCCGATTAATTATTTATGGCTTAATGAGTTTCACTCGTTGAGTTGTTATTGCGCTATAAGCCTATGACTGAGCAAATATGTAATATTTTTTGTATAAAGAATATTATTTATGCAATAAGCAAACTAGCTCAGTTAATTTAGGGGCTAAAAATTCCTCTTCGGAATAATTACATGAATAAGCTTCTAGTAAATGATTTGCGAATTGAATAAGGTCTAAGCGGGTTAATGGTGTTACTTTTGTCACGATTTTATAAGCTGCAGAAATTTCATTTAAACTGATGCAGTATTCATAATAGCCTGTTTCGATGGCTTGAGTAACTTCTTGTGGAATACAAGTAAAATCAAGGTCATCAACTTCAAGTTTTAGCTGCAGATAAGCCTGAACATCGTCCAATATATCGAAAGGGTAAATTTCTTGGTATTGATTGACATAGCAAATAAGTTTTTTGCGGTATTGCTCTGCTTGGAAGTCATCTAAGGTGTTGATCAGTTCTACTAGCTGGCTATTTTCAACCCATGATTTCATGATAATTTACCTGAGCAATCTGATTAGTGAATTAGTGTATTGGTTAGAAAGGCGATAAGCAAAAAAATAACCCCACATAAAAAGTGGGGCTAGGATGATAAAGCGGGGGCTAATGTGCACCACCACCTTTTGAACCTGCACCGAATGGGGGTTTTGCAAACCAAACAATGACCATTAATAAGATAAAAATCCCTGCGGATAACCAAAAGATCTCATTTGCGGAGATAATAAGCCCTTGGTCTGTAATGGTTTTCGCTAAATATGCAGCACTTTGTTGCTCATTCAAACCAATCTTTGCCAGTTCATGATACATATATTGGGCATTAGGGTTGTAAGGGTTGACAAACTCTGTGAGGTTTTCATGGTGCATTGATTCCCTTTGTGTCCACATCGTGGTAGTAATCGATGTTCCTATTGCCCCTGCTAATGTACGGGTAAAGTTGGATAGGCTGGATGCTGAAGCCATTTTCTCAGGCGGTAGGCCTGATAAGGTAATGGTTGTTAGTGGCATAAAGAAACAGGCGATGGCTAGGCCTTGTACAAATTGTGGCCATGCTGCTGCTGCGAAACTCATATCCGGTTCAAAGGTATAAGCTCGCCAATAGTAACAAACAGCATAGATAATAAAGCTGAATGTAACCAGATAGCGCATGTCAATTCGGTTACCAAAACGACCAATTATTGGGGTAATTAACAAGGGTAATAAACCAACGGGTGCAGAAGCCAAGCCTGCCCATGTTGCGGTATAGCCGTAAACCTCCTGCAATAATTGGGGCAGTAATACAATGGTCCCAAAATATAGCATGTAAGCGAGGCTTAGGGATAAGCAGCCAATAGTAAAATTCCGTTCTTTAAATAGTGAAAGGTCAATTACGGGGTGTTCATCCGTGAGCTCCCATACGATCAGGAAAGCAATAGCAACAACGGCAATTATGGTCAAAACAATAATTTCGGTAGAGTTAAACCAATCGAGTTCTTTGCCTTGGTCAAGCATGATTTGTAATGCGCCAATCCCTACTACAAGCAATACTAAACCAATAGTATCAATGCGTTGTATCGATATTTTTGTTTCACGACCTTTTAGTGTTTTCATGATGGCAAAAATAATCGCGATACTAAATGGTACGTTGATAAAAAATATCCAGCCCCAATGATAGTTGTCACTAATGTACCCACCAAGAATTGGCCCGCAAATAGGCGCAATGACAATGGTCATTGACCAAAGAGCTAATGCCATATTTCGCTTAGCTGGTGGGTAGTTATTAAGAAGCAGGCTCTGAGATAATGGGATCAGTGGTCCTGCAACTAAGCCTTGCAATACACGGAATAAAATTAGCATTTCTAAACTACTAGAAATGCCACATAGCCATGAAGTTAAAGCAAATAGCCCTGTCGACCACAAAAATAACCTTACTTCGCCTATCCGGCGAGCTAGCCAGCCAGTGATTGGAATTGAAATTGCATTAGCGACACCAAAGGAGGTAATTACCCAAGTTCCCTGTGAGTTAGAAGCACCTAAGTTACCCGCAATAGTTGGGATCGCTACGTTAGCAATCGTAGAGTCAAGTACTTGCATAAAGGTTGCCAATGAAAGGGCAATAGTCATCCAAGCAAGTTTTGATCCTGTTAACGGTGCTGGCGTCACGGTTGCTCCCTCACTTATTTATTCCCTGAGTTATTATTAATTATCTCAGTAACTATTTTATCGGCAGGTGACATATCAACGGCTAATGCTGCAGTGTGGTATGCAGGTGTATCGCGCATGCCTTTAGAAAGTACTTTGCCATCTTTATTTAAAGTATCGACGGTCACTTCAGTTGATAACCCTATGCGCAGGGGATGCTCTTCAACTTGATTAGCATCTAAGGCGATACGAACGGGGAGACGTTGTACGACTTTGATCCAATTACCGCTCGCATTTTGTGCAGGGAGTAATGAAAATGCACTTCCTGTCCCCATATCTAAACCGACGACGGTTCCATTGAAAACAATATCTTTACCGTAGAAATCAGTGGTGACCTTTGCAGTTTGGCCAATACGCATATCCGCAAGTTGAGTTTCTTTAAAATTAGCGTCAATCCACATGCCACTAGAAGGGACGATAGCCATTAATGGTGTTGAAGGCGTAATCTGTGAACCTACTTGTACACTGCGGCGGGAAACATAACCATCGACGGGGCTGACGATTTTAGTTCGTTGTAAGGTTAACCAAGCGTTTCTCACTTGTGTTGCGGCTTGTTCTACAGCGGGTTGTTTTGCTATTGGGGTGTTAAGAACAATGGCTTGATTGGCATTGTACTGTTCAATTGCCATATCTAATGCGGCTTTTGCACTGACGACAGCCTCTCTGGCATGTTGTAGTTCTTCTTTGCCGATAACATTGCTACTACCTAGAACTTCTCTGCGTTTTAAATCATTTTGTAATCGGTTAAGTTCTGAACGCTTAACGGCAATGTTCGCTTGCAATTGGCGGCTGTTAATTATGTGTTGGCGTGTTTGGCGCACACTATTGGCAAGTTCTGTTTTTGCTTTTTCAAGTGCTATTTCTGCATCCCTAGGGTCGAGCGTGACTAGCGTGGTCCCACTTTTGACGAAGTCAGTGTTATCAACATTGACCGTCATGACACTTCCAGAAACTTGAGATTGAATTTGTACTTGGTTACCTGCGACATATGCATTGTCTGTAGACTCATAATGACGAAGTACGAGATACCAGTAAACAGCCCAGCCAACGCCAATAGCAATAAAAATAATGGTTAAAAACACGAGCGCATTTCTACGTTGTCTTTTTTTATTTGGTTGGGGAGTCTGCGTTTGTTGCATTTCCTCAGGGGAACTCATACTCATATTCTCCATGTTCGATGGATAGGGATCACAATTGTTTCCAGTAGTTAGGGATTAACCACTGGAAACTAAGACTACAAATGATTTTGCTGCTCGATGGGATATCGCAAAGCATAAGAATGAAAGGATAACGAAATATTGTTAGCTGAAAAGTTTTTTTTCACCTTTGAGCGTAAGAATGCCTCAAATACATTAACCCTACAAAGATCATGGTTAATCTTTTATCGTATCCAGTTTGGTCAGTAATTTACGCATCAGCATATCCAGCTGTTGTTTTTCATTAGCATCCAAAACAGACCAAATATCAATAAGGGCGCCATGCTGAGGTGGCAATAAACCATTTAAGAATTCAGTTCCTTTCTCAGTCAAATGCAAGTGTAGGCAACGTCTGTCGTTATGGCTTTCTTTACGTTCAATCCAACCATTTTTTTCAAGCTCATCGGCTATGCGTGTGGCGTTGGTTCGTGAGGAACCGAGTGCTGCACTAAGTTCAGAGGGCTGGATACTACGGGAGTCTTTTGTATCAAGGATCATTAATGCCATGAATAAAGTTTCATTAATACCTTGAGCTCTTAACATGTTATTACGTGATTCAAGTAGCTTGCCATGAACATGCATACATAGGCGTGTTAAGAGAATTTCTTGATACGGAATCGGTGCTTCATGTGAATCTTGCTGTGCAACACGAGCGTTTAGTAGTTCTTCAGTCGGTGTAAATGAACTTTCCATTATTTGGATACCTTATTAGTTTCAGTTGGTAAGATTACAACTGTCATCAACCACCTAAATGGTATATTAAAAGATAGAATTAGCAATTATACTTACTTAATACCGTCGATTTTATTTTGATTATGATACATCATTCATAAATTTTATGAATGTAATTTACAGGTTTCAGTATAGCGTAACCAATCATTTTTGCTTTTTTAGACATGATTGGTTATGAAGCAACCAAAAATAAATCGATTTAGGCACTAAATATAATCATATAAAACAATATATAATCACATCACATTAACTCAATACCACTTTTTTTATTACTCAATAATTACAAGTTAGATGGAACATTTTAATTATTACGTATAAATACCGAGTTTTGTTTAATTTATATATTATTCTATGTGTTAATAATTGCCACAACTAACTATTAGTATACCTTTTAATTAAGATATAGTATTTGTTTAACAGTGTCATTTGCTAACTTTCGCCTTAGTTATTATAACAAATAAAACTATTTAATGAATATATGAATATTTATTAATTCAATATTCAAAATATTTATTTGATAAACTTATAGGGTATCACTTTGATATGTTAGGTTTGTTTATGTGTTAAAGCACTGCAGCTAGCATTTTGTCTGAAATGTTAGCTGCGTTTTTATCTGCAGAAACGTTATTGATCCTGCGCGGTGATGGTAGGGTCAAAACGAATACCAATTGCCCAAATAATTAAACTGATTGCAGTTAAGATAACACCGGAAATGGCTACGCCTTCCCATCCTGCATGTTCATAAGCATAACCCGAAAGTAGTGAGCCTAGCGCTCCACCAATAAAATAACTGGTCATATAACCGGCAGTAAGCCGATTACGAGCCTCTGGTAAAATACGGTATAACGTACTTTGACTTGTTACGTGAACAGCTTGTACTGCAAGGTCGAGAACTAAGACGCCAATAATAAATGCAACGAGAGAGTGTTTAGCTAACCCTATAGGTATCCACGATAACAACAACAAAACGAGCCCAATTGTGGTCAGGAGTTTGCCTTTCCCTTTATCAACAAGATGTCCTGCCTGAGATGCCATGAATGCTCCAGCAGCCCCAACCAGACCAAATAAGCCAATAGTGCCTTCAGAGTAATTAAACGGTGGGCTTGCCAATAAAAAAGCCATCGCTGTCCATAGTAAACCAAAATTAGCAAATGAAAGTGCTCCGAGCGAGGCTCTTACGGCAAGCACGGGAGTACCAAAAAATAAGCGACCGATAGAGCCAAGTAACTGAAAATAGTTCAGATTGGTTTTTTGGTGATAGCGAGGCAATTTGATGGCTAGCACAATCATCAATAGGATCAATAAAGCGAAAGCTACCCAATAGATAGCTCTCCAGCCACCCACCATGGCGACAGCCCCTGAAACTGTCCTTGCAAGTAAAATTCCAAGCAGTAACCCACTCATAATGATACCAACCGCTTTACCGCGTTGATGTGGTTTGGCGATAGATGCTGCTAGTGGAATAAGTACTTGAGCGACCACTGAAAATAAACCAGTGAGAGCTGTACCTAATAATATTTGCCATACATGATTTGATAAAGCTGTAATTAGGAGACCTAACGCGGAAAGAAAGGTCATAACCAAAATTAAGCGTTTACGTTCAAATAAATCCCCTAAAGGGACTAAAAATAGTAAACCAGCAGCGTACCCCAACTGGGCAGCGGTCACAATAAACCCAGCCATATTGGTGGTAAGGTTAAATTGCTCGGCAATAGTCTCTAACAGAGGTTGAGCATAGTAATTACTAGCGACAACTAAACCTGTCGAAATTGCCATTAAAATGGTTAGGCCAGTAGTGAGTTCAGCCGTTTGTGGTTGTTTCATTTTTTATTACCAATCATCAATTAGGCAAATACTATAAACAAAATTCAAAAGCTTGGTTTATTTCTTTTCGCTATTTATAAAAAAAACCATCTTCAAGAAGAAGATGGTTTTTAGTTTTTGCTCAGTAGTTTAACTTATTTGGCAGCTTGTTTTGCTTCTTCAACCCAGCCATCGAAAGTGGATTGGTGTGCTTTAATCCATCCATTCACATGGCGTTCAATATCAGCTTGAGAAGCTTCTCCATTATGCATCCTTAAGTTTTGCGCATTCACATCGGCAATAGGTAATTTCATAATGGAAAACAATTTCGCCGCAGCAGGGTTATCGGCAGCCCATTTTTTATTCGCTACAATGTGCATTGTGTTTGGTGGGAAACCATAGTTTTTGCCATTAGGAAGCGTAGTATCTGTTTTTTCACCATTCGGCATTGCCGAGAAAGGCACTTCTAACCAAACTACATCACGGCCTGGTTTTAACACATCACTGATCCAGTAAGGGGTCCAGGTATAGTAGAAAATAGGTTTCCCTTCTTTGTAGCGCGTGATGGTATCGGCCATCATAGCCGCGTAGTTTCCTTGATTGTGATCGATAGATTTTTCAAGGTCGTAAGCTTTTAAATGTGTATTGATCGCAGCTTCACAGCCCCAACCGGGGTTACAGCCAGTTAAGTCCGCTTTACCGTTACCGTTAGAGTCAAATAATTTTGCGATTTTTGGGTCTTTTAATTGCTCAATGTTGGTAATGTTATATTTATCAGCGGTTTTTTTATCAATTAAATAGCCTTGTGCTGCATTGACAACATAGTCCCCTTGGCGATAAAAGGCTTTATCACCACCGGCAGCTTCATATTGTGCATCATGTAAAGGTACCCAACTTACGGCTAGGAAAGTTGCGTCTCCATTGGCAATAGAGGAATAGGCAACGTTGTAATCCACTTCTTTGATAGGGTTAATATCATAGCCGAGCTTTTCAAGGGCTTTTGAGACAATTAAGGTTTGGAATGTTTCCTCACTGATGGTGCTTTGTACAGGGTTTATTTTAATTCCTTTACCCGGTAATGACTCCGCATACGCGAGTGAAGAGCTAAGAATAGCAGTCAGGGCAGTTGCAAGAATAATTGGCTTTCTCATTATGTTTATCCTTCTATTTTGGTTCGTCGCTTGGCTTTGCAAGCGAAGAGCCAAATAATGGCTCTATCGTGGATGGAGGATGTGTTGAACGTGTTTATTTTTTACTGAATGGGCGAGTGATTAACCCAATAGGGCCTTTTTGATACCAGCGTGATAGTGCTTTGCCACGTGTATCTTGGCCTAACGATTGTGTAAAGCGGTCTAATACGATAGCAAGGATGACGATCCCAACCCCACCAACAGAGGCTAATCCCATATCTAAGCGTCCTATCCCGCGTAGAACCATTTGTCCTAAGCCCCCGACAGCAATCATAGAGGCGATCACCACCATGGATAGTGCTAACATCAATGTTTGGTTTACCCCTGCCATAATTGTCGGCATAGCTAAAGGTAACTGGACTTTGAATAGCATTTGGCTAGGGCTGGCTCCGAATGACTCTGCGGCTTCAATTAAGTCTGCTGGGACTTGTTTAATACCTAAAATGGTTAAACGAATGATCGGGGGTAATGCAAAAATAATGGTGACCACCACGCCAGGTACATTACCAATACCAAATAACATCACAATGGGGACTAGGTAGACAAACGCGGGTGTTGTTTGCATGGCATCGAGTAGTGGACGGACTACTTTTGCTGCTCTATCACTACGTGCAAGCCATATTCCGAGGGGTAACCCGATAACAATACAAAATAACAGAGACGTTAATACTAATGATAATGTGACCATGGCTTCTGACCATGCTCCGATTGCCCCGATAACAATCATTGAAACGAATGTTGCAATACCCATTGCTCTTCCTGCGAATTGCCATGCTAATAAAGCAAATAAAATAATGGCGACGGGGGAGGGCAGGGAGGTTAAAAATTGCTCGAACCCACTGAGAATAAAATCAATTGGTGCACGAATAGCTTGGAATACTGGGCGAAAATTTTGTACTACCCAATCAATACCGTGAGTTACCCACGAATCTAATGGTAACAATGTGTGCTGAAATGGGTCCATAAAGTTAAATTGATCAATTGATACGCCATCTGTTGGCGCTGCATCTAACCAGTCGTTGCTGCCAGATTCCGCTGGTGCATCTGTTGTTGGGGCATTACCCCATGGGTCATCTGAAGATGTTTGGCTATTATCGGAGCTCGCAGCCCATGGATCATCAGCAGCAGTTTCTGGGGTTTGTGTTGGGGCTTCTTGCACTGAAGCATCCGCCCATGGATCTTGCTGGTTAGTTGTTTGTTCTTGATTATGTTTACTCATTTGGCGTCTCCTTATCCAGTGCTTGCAACAGCATTCCTTTCGAAATTACCCCCAAATAACGATTTTTTTCGTTAATGACTGGTACCGCACAAGGAGCTTGCGCTACAGTTGAGATAACTTCATTCAAAGATGTATCGCCTTGAATAGGCTCGATATCGGTTAAAATTGCAGATTCAATACCGGCTTTTTCACGGAGCGCTTTTTCGAGGGATTCAACAGAAACGACACCGACAAAGGTATGACCTCGAGAGATCAAATAACCATGATAGCGGTCCTCGTCATTTAGAACTTTAAGGGCAGAACGCGGACCAAAACCCGGTGCGATATGTAAAAGAGCATCAGGTCGCCGACGAGCAATATCTTTGGCGCTAAAGACTTGGCTAATATCAACGCCACGGAAGAATGTTTTGACGTAATCATTCGCAGGGTTATTCAGAATTTCATCTGGAGTGCCTATTTGAACAACGACTCCCCCTTGCATGATGGCAATGCGATCACCAATTCTCATGGCTTCATCAAGGTCATGGGAAATAAAAACAACGGTGCGCTGTTTATCCCCTTGTAAAGAGAGCAACTCATCTTGCATTTCAGTTCGGATCAAGGGATCTAGCGCAGAAAAAGCCTCATCCATTAATAGGATATCAGGGTCATTGGCTAGTGCTCTTGCCAACCCTATACGTTGACGCATACCTCCTGACAGTTCATCAGGGTATGAGTTAGCCCATTTCTCTAGGTTGACTTGTTGAAGGGCATCCATTGCTTTTTTATGCCGTTCTTCTTTCGAAATACCAGAAAGTTCCATACCAAAAGCAGTGTTATCAATCACGTTCATATGCGGCATAAGTGCAAATGATTGAAACACCATACTGATTTTAGTTCGTCGAACTTCACGCAGTGCTTTGTCAGTAATACCGGAGATGTCTTCTCCATCAATCATGACTTGGCCACTTGTCGGTTCTATCAGGCGATTGAGGAGGCGTACCAACGTGGATTTCCCTGAGCCAGAAAGCCCCATCACGACAAAGATCTCGCCTTCTTCAATCGTCAGATTAACATCTTGAACACCTACGGTTAGGCCTGTTTTTTCAAAGATATCATCTTTACTCATTCCTGATTTCAGTAGCTTGAAGGCCGGATCAGGATTTTCCCCAAAAATTTTATATAAATTTTTAACTTCTAATTTTGTTGCCATATATTATTTACCCAACTTTCAATCAATAAGGAAGAATGATTGCCCATATTGAATGTGATTAATTCTGTCGTGATAGCTTAAACAATATTTTAAAATTGCGACTATCGGTTGAAAATTATTAGGGCAGAAATTCCTATTTTAGTTTAATGGGTTCGATCATTATGGTTTAAATTTAATTATTCCTGTTTTAGTTATTAGCAAAACTTGCAAGCAATAAACCCTAGCATAATAAAATCGACTGACAACCCTCGGTTAAGCATAATTAATCAAAAAAATCACATGCAGAAAAGACGAATTATTCTTGCTGATTAAAGAAATAATTAGCCTAATTCGTTAGTGCGTTAATTTAAGATCCTATAGGTTAACTAACTGGTGAGACTGAATTTATTAGATAGCGCATTTAATACAATCTATTGGGGTAATAAGTTTTTAATTTATTATTAATACGGATAAAAATTAACATTTAGAGTAGAAAAATAAATGTAATATACACTAGTTTATATTAATTTATCTTATCAAAAATAATTGAAATATGGATTATTTTCAAATAATTTGCCAGATTGACTCATTAAAAATGAGTAATTAAACAGATATACATATAAAAAACGAAATAAATCGTCTGTTTTTTGAGCTAAAAAATATCATGATAAATAAAATCATTATTATTCATCATGATATAGTTTTTTAGGGGATTTGCTTTGATAGATAAACTAAATTTACTGGTTTATTAGAAGTTCCAATCATCATCCTCGGTACTTACTGCCTTTCCAATAATATAAGATGAGCCAGAGCCCGAAAAGAAATCATGGTTTTCATTCGCATCTGGGGATAATGCGGATAATATTGCAGCACTAACATCTGTCACTGTATCTGGGAATAATGCTTCATAACCTAAATTCATTAATGCTTTATTCGCATTATAATGAAGGAATTTTTTTACATCTTCTGACCAACCCACCGAGTCATACAGTTCTTGCGTATACTTAACTTCATTTTCATATAAATCAAGTAATAATGAAAAAGTGAAATCTTTAATTTCTTTTTGTACTTCATTATCATATTGTTGTAATGAGTTTTGAAATTTATAGCCAATATAATATCCATGTACAGCTTCATCCCTAATAATTAATCGAATGAGGTCTGCGGTATTAGTTAATTTACCTCGACTTGACCAATACATAGGTAAATAAAACCCTGAATAAAAAAGGAATGATTCTAAAAATACACTCGCAATTTTTTTCTTCAGTGGATGTGAATTGCAATAATAAGAAAGGATGATTTTGGCTTTATTCTGTAACGCTGTATTTTCTTCACTCCAACGGTATGCGTCATCGACATCAGTGGTCGAGCACAATGTTGAAAATATTGAGCTATAAGACCGAGCGTGTACCGCTTCCATGAAGCTAATATTAGATAATACGGCTTCTTCATGAGGGGTTTGAGCATCAGGCATTAAACAAGGAGCACCAACCGTATTTTGGATGGTATCGAGTAACGTTAAGCCAGTGAATACTCGAATAGTGAGCTGTTTTTCTGCCGCAGTAAGCGTGTTCCAAGATGGTGTGTCATTGGAGAGCGGGATTTTTTCAGGTAACCAAAAGTTGGTGGTTAACCGGTTCCAAACTTCTAAATCTTTATCGTCTTGAAGTCGGTTCCAGTTGATAGCTTTAACAGGTGTATAAGATGTGCTGGTGGTCATTTGATTTTTTCCTATTACAGAGTGCAAGATACGCAGCCTTCGACTTCGGTTCCTTCTAGGGCGGTTTGGCGTAACCTAATGTAATACAGTGTTTTTATCCCTTTTCGCCATGCATATATTTGCGCACGATTGATATCGCGGGTAGTGGCATCATCTTTAAAAAATAGGGTTAAAGATAAACCTTGGTCAACATGTTGAGTGGCCATTGCATAGGTATCAATAATTTTTTCTGGCCCGATTTGGTAAGCATCTTGGTAATACTCTAGATTTTTGTTATCCATAAAAGGAGCCGGGTAGTAGACGCGCCCAATTTTACCTTCTTTACGAATTTCTATTCGTGAAACGATAGGATGAATGCTAGATGTTGAATTATTAATATAGGAAATTGAACCTGTCGGAGGGATAGCTTGCAGATTCTGGTTGTAAATTCCGTGGGTCATAATTGACTGTTTCAAGGCTAGCCAATCTTCACGACTTGGAATTTCGATACCCGAACGTCGGAATAATTCCTGCACATTCTGTGTTTTTGGTAACCAAAGGTTGTTGATATATTTATCGAAATATTCACCAGAGGCATATGTAGAGTGTTCAAAGCCAACAAATGCAGTTTTTCTTTCTCTGGCTAATTGGTTGGATGTTTTTAGCGCATAATAAGTGACACAGTAAAAATAAATATTGGTAAAATCCAACGCTTCTTCAGAACCATAATGAATGTGCTCCCTTGCAAGGTAGCCATGTAAATTCATTTGCCCTAAGCCAATGGCATGGGATTGGCGGTTACCTTGTGCAATAGAAGGGACTGAGCGTATATCACTCATATCTGAAACTGCACTTAAAGCCCGCACAGCAGCCTCAATAGACTGAGCAAAATTAGGGGAGTCCATTGTTTTAGCGATATTCATTGAACCTAAGTTACAGCTAATATCTTTACCAATCTGTTGGTAGCTTAAATCATCTTCATAAGTACTAGGGCGATTAACTTGCAGTATTTCCGAACACAAGTTGCTCATATTAATTCGCCCTGCGATTGGGTTGGCCCGGTTGGCAGTGTCCTCGAAGAGAATATAAGGATATCCCGATTCAAATTGAATTTCAGCTAAGGTTTGGAAAAATTCTCGCGCATTAATTTTGTATTTTTTGATCCCCTTGTTATTTACCATTTCATGGTATTTCTCTGTCACACTAATTTCGGACATTGGAACACCATATATGCGTTCAATATCATAAGGAGAGAACAAATACATATCTTGATTATCTTTTGCTAACTGGAAAGTGATATCAGGAATAACAACCCCTAGAGAAAGCGTTTTGATGCGTATTTTTTCATCGGCATTTTCCCGTTTAGTATCAAGAAAACGCATAATGTCAGGATGATGCGCGTGTAAATAAACGGCTCCGGCACCTTGACGAGCCCCTAATTGGTTAGCGTAGGAAAAGGCATCTTCTAGCATTTTCATGACAGGGACTACACCAGATGATTGATTCTCAATCAATTTTATTGGAGCGCCTTGTTCACGTAAGTTGCTCATTAAAAATGCGACACCACCGCCACGCTTGGATAATTGTAATGCTGAATTTACGGAGCGACCGATGGATTCCATGTTGTCTTCGATTCTCAAAAGAAAACAAGAAATTAGTTCACCTCTTTGCTTTTTACCGCAATTCAGGAATGTGGGGGTAGCAGGTTGAAAACGACCGCTGATGATCTCATCCACATATAACATCGCGAGGCTTTCTGAGCCTTGTGCAAGTGTTAATGCCACCATACAGACACGATCTTCATAACGCTCTAAATAACGTTTACCATCAAAGGTTTTTAGGGTATAGCTGGTGTAATATTTGAAGGCACCTAAAAAAGTCTGGAAACGAAATTTATGCGCATAAGCTTGTTTAAATAATGATTTGATAAACTCAAAATCATATTGACCTAATACGCTACTTTCGTAATAGTTTTCTTGCACTAAGAAATCTAATTTTTCTTTTAAGTCATGAAAAAATACAGTGTTTTGATTTACATGTTGCCTAAAATAATGATGTGCAGCTTCCTTGTCTTTATCAAATTGAATGTGGCCTTTGCTATCATATAAATTCAACATAGCATTAAGTGCGTGATAGTCTATATCAGTGGTATTTTGCATTTTATCCATTTTGAAATAACTCTAGTTGTCAGTACGCTGCCAAAATATTTGAAGGCCTTGCTTAACGGATTGAACATCTTTTTCTGTGCCAAGAAGCTCAAAACGGTAAAGGTAAGGAATACGGCACTTTTGCGCGACAATATCCCCAGCAATGGCATAGGCATCGCCAAAGTTGGTGTTACCCGCAGCGATCACTCCACGGATAAGTGAGCGATTGGCTTCAATATTTAGAAATTGGATCACTTCTTTTGGGACGGCACCCTTTAAGCCTCCACCACCATAAGTAGGCAGCAACAAAACATAAGGTTTTGTTGCAATTAGGCTGTTTTCTTGGCGACCAATGGGGAGCCGTGTTGCTGGAAGGCCTAACTTTTTAACAAAGCGATGGCAATTTCCAGAACGACTGGAAAAATAGATAAGCGCTTCCGTTGCCATAAGAACCTCTAGGCCGCTAATAAGCTAATCATATCTGGACGAAACCCAGACCAATGTTTGTCCCCAGCAATGACTACTGGGACTTGTTGATAGCCTAATTTTTTAACTAGCTCAAGGGCTTGGTCATCTTGAGTGAGGTCAATTACCTGATAGGAAATTTGTTTGCGATCTAGCGCTTGGTATGTTGCATTACATTGAACGCAATTAGGCTTACTATAAATGGTAATCTCAGTCATATTATTTACCTTTTGATTTTTTAACGTGTCATAGCCAACAAGATTAATAAGTAAATACTATATATGGGTGAGTTATTTATCAACCATACAATATGTAGTGGATATGAAAAGTTGAATGATAATTATTCTAATTATTTGCTAGGTTGTTATTAACATTGAAAATAAAAAATAAGTGGATTTAGTGATTCAGTTGGTGACACTAAGAAAAAAGATTATTGCAAAGCGGAAATAATTTACTCTATAACTGTATATACAATCAGGTAATTGATTCCTTTTAAGGAGATACTATGTACCATCAATATTTAGAAACACCGGAAAAGTTTCCTAAACCGTGGATCCATATTACGGCTGATGATGACGGAATAACGAGCCTGTACTTTGTTGAAGAAAAAACAGAAAAAGAAATTAAGAATGAACACTCCAAACTTTGCGTGAAAGAGTTAAAAGAATATTTTAGTCATAAAAGAAAAGTTTTTACGGTTGCTTTAAATCCTCAGGGAACTGAGTTTCAAAAGAAAGTTTGGAAGCATTTATGTGGGATACCTTATGGTGAGCGATGGAGCTATAAGGATTTGGCTTTAAAGTTAGGTTCTGTAAATTACTGTCGTGCTGTTGGAATGGCTAATTCACGTAACCCCATTTCTTTAATTGTACCTTGTCATCGTGTATTAGGGCATGATGGAAAGCTAGTCGGTTATACTGGCGGCCTAGATATTAAAGGTTGGTTACTATTGCATGAGAAGTAATATCTAAATAATTCACTATAGCTAATACTATTAGTTGTAATAATTGCTATTTGTAAGAATTATGGGTGGAATTTGCACAGATAATACCGATAAATAATATATTTTTACTTTTTTAGTCAATTTTCGTGATCTAGGTTGTAGACAAGTAACTTAGATATCTGATGTACTGAGCCTGATACAGATGGTGTGTCTATTTTATTTTAAAGGTAATAATTTGATGTCTAAAGTTAAAGGTAACGTTAAGTGGTTCAACGAGTCTAAAGGTTTTGGTTTTATCACTCCAGAAGATGGTAGCAAAGATGTATTTGTGCACTTTTCTGCGATTGCAAGCGAAGGTTTCAAAACCTTAGCGGAAGGCCAGAAAGTCGAATTTGAAATCACTGAAGGTGCTAAAGGCCCATCTGCTGTTAACGTTGTCTCTCTGTAATTTTAATAATTAACAATTAGAAACTAACAGCTATAAACTCGCTCTAGTTAACTGGGGCGAGTTTTTTATTAAGCAGTAAAAGACAAGAGCCGGATTTAAACAAATAGGTTGAACCCGGCTTTATAGAAATAATGTAGCGTACCAAAAAGCTAGGGGGTTATTTGACCTCTTCACCTTTAGCTTGTAAGTCTGCATGGTAAGACGAGCGTACAAAAGGCCCACAAGCTGCGTGGGTGAAGCCCATTGCCATTGCCTCTTCTTTCATTTCGTCAAACTCTGCTGGGCTAACATAGCGTTTTACAGGCAGATGATGGCGACTCGGTTGCAAGTATTGACCAAGCGTTAGCATTGTTACGCCATGACGGCGTAAATCACGCATAACTTCAATAATTTCGGCGTTCGTTTCGCCTAACCCAACCATTAGCCCTGATTTAGTTGGGATATCAGGGTGCGCTTCTTTAAATTTTTCGAGTAATTTTAATGACCATTCATAATTCGCGCCTGGGCGAACTTGGCGATAAACGCGTGGTACGTTTTCAAGATTATGGTTAAAGACATCTGGTGGCGTTGCGGTCAGAATTTCTAGTGCGCGATCCATACGCCCACGAAAGTCAGGGACTAATGTTTCAATTTTAATTGAAGGGTTTTTTTCGCGAATAGCACGAATACAATCCGCAAAGTGCTGTGCGCCACCATCACGTAGGTCGTCTCGGTCCACAGAAGTAATAACGACATACCGTAATGCCATATCTTTGATTGTTTGCGCTAATTTTTCTGGCTCATTGGCATCTGGCGCGTTTGGACGACCGTGGGCAACATCACAGAATGGGCAACGTCGAGTACAGATAGCACCTAAGATCATAAAGGTTGCTGTACCATGGTTAAAGCACTCGGAAAGGTTTGGGCAGGAGGCTTCTTCACATACCGAATGTAGACCATTTTTACGCATAGCGGCTTTAATGCCTTGAATACGAGTTGAGTCAGCGGGAAGCCTAATTTTCATCCAGTCAGGTTTACGTAGAATTTCTTCTCGTTCAGTCACAACGTTTTTGACAGGGATCAGCGCCATTTTGTCGGCGTCACGATATTTAATTCCGCGTTCTATCTGAATTGGTTTACTCATAATATGACGGTTCCAGTTATCTTTTATGCTGATGGATAATTTTTAATTCTAAATAAAACCGAATGGAAAGCCGTAACCCATTCATTAAAAAATAGTTTAAAAATGTTAAAAAATTATAGCATTATTATTGAACAATATGAAATCCTAGTGTGTCACAGAATTGACGGATTAGCACAGGCTGAACATCAGATAATGACACTTTGGGAGCAAGATCACTAATCTGAGTCATCTTTAATTCACTGTAACCACAAGGGTTTATACGGTTAAATGGCTCAAGGTCCATATCGATATTTAAAGCAAGCCCATGGAAAGAACAGCCTTGCCTAATGCGTAAACCAAGAGAACAAATTTTGTCCCCGTTAACATATACACCGGGCGCATCGGGGCGAGGGTAAGCTTCGATATGAAAATGGGCGAGGGTATTCACAACCGTGTTTTCTAGTGCGGTGACTAACTCACGCACACCAAGTTTATTGCGTTTTAAGTCTAGCATAACATACATGACTTGCTGGCCGGGGCCATGGTAGGTAACTTGGCCCCCCCGATCACTTTGAATGACTGGGATATTGCCAGGAGCAAGTACGTGCTCGGCTTTACCGGCTTGGCCTTGAGTAAATACTCGGGGGTGTTCAACGAGCCAAATTTCGTCGCAGGTTTCAGGCGTACGGCATTGCGTAAATTGGTGCATCGCATCAGAAACGGGTTGGTAAGGCGCGAGGCCAAGTTGGCGGATGATTATACTTCTGTCTGACAAAATTAAGCGTCCACGTTGTCATTATCGTTAGGTCAGTATAACGCCTATGTTTGTTACACATCAAGTTGTCAAGGTATTAGCTTGTTGTATATAAGTGAGTAGATACAGAATTAATGGTTAGCAATGATAATTTTTAAATCTCGGCTGTATTTTGGCATAAAAAACCCCCAGTAATTGGTTGTCCAGCTATTGGGGGTCACTTCACTATTTGGTTTTTTATTTACTCGTTGATTAAAGCACAACTTTAACTAATTCTAATGCGCCTAATTCGCTATACAAGGTTTCAACCTGTTCGATATGTGTTGCATTAATAGTAATAGAAACTGAGTGATAGTTGCCTTTGCTACTTGGTTTCACATCGGGAGAGTAATCACCAGGCGCATGACGCTGAACAACTTCAATCACTTGATCAACCAACTCAGGCTGTGCCAAGCCCATCACTTTGTAAGTTAATGGACATGGGAACTCAAGCAGTTCACCTAATTTCGTTTTCATGGGCACTCCTAATTTTTTAAATTGTGTCGCTGGTTGAAAAAGATTGGCTGGTATTAAACCAGCCAATCAAAAGTATTCATCCAACAAACATTTCGATGCTTACTATATGGGGGTGATTTATTTTTGTTTCAAGCCCTAGCCAAACCAACGGTGAAATAATAGTTTGATATAGTCAATTAATCGGCTGAAAAAGCCACCTTCTTCAACATCTTTTAGAACGGCTAAAGGGTGTTGTTCAATAGTTTTTCCATCGAGCTGGAAGCTGATCGTACCGACTTGCTGACCTTTGGTCAAAGGCGCTTGTAATTCTGTCGTTGACAGTTCATAGCTGGCTTTTAAATCTTTTAACCGTCCCCGAGGTATCGTTAAGTATAGGTCATCCACTACACCTAATTTCACTTCATTTTCATCACCAAACCAAACAGGAACACTCGCAAAATCAACGTTAGCTTGTAATGGTTTAACTGTTTCATAGAAACGGAAACCATAAGTGAGTAATTTTTTACTTTCAGCATCACGTCCTTTGCTGCTTTTCCCACCCATCACAACGGAAATTAAACGCATATCACCATCTGTTGCGGATGCAACAAGGTTGAAACCTGCGGCATTTGTGTGACCTGTTTTGATCCCATCAACAGCAAGGCTCTTATCCCACAACAAACCGTTACGGTTAATTTGGCGGATGTTGTTAAAGGTAAATTCTTTTTCTTTGTAAATGGCATATTCTTCTGGTACATCACGTACTAAAGCTTGACCAATAAGCGCCATATCACGTGCGGAGCTATACTGGCCTTCTGCATCTAAGCCATGAACAGTTTCAAAATGGGTGTTTTTCAAACCTAATTTATTCACATATCCATTCATTAATTGAACAAAATTGGTTTGATCTCCAGCGATATAATCAGCCATTGCAACACAAGCATCGTTACCTGATTGCAGGTTAATCCCACGAGTCAGTTGAGAAACGCTGACTCGATCTCCTGGTTTTAAGAACATCAAGGATGAGCCTTTAAACACAGGGTTACCGGTTGCCCATGCATCATTACCCACGGTGACTATGTCATTTGCACCAATTTTACCTGATTTAATCGCCTGACCAATAACATAACTGGTCATCATCTTGGTTAAACTGGCTGGGTCACGACGCTGATCCGCATTACTTTCAGCGAGGACTTTTCCTGAATTATAATCAATGAGTATATAGGCTTCAGCATCTATGGCTGGTGCTGCGGGAATTGAAGTGTTTGGAAAGCTGTCATTGGCATTTGCAATACTGGCAGTCAAAAGAAGCAGAGCAGAACCCAGCACTGTATAACGCACGATGCGTGATGGAGCGACATTATTCATGGTTTTACCATTTACATCCGAAATTCGGTTAACACAAGGAGGCGCAGTTTAGCAAAAGAATAGGGCAAGAAAAAAGCCACTTTTGCGCTCCACCAATTATTTTTGTCAGTTTGATACAGTCATACTTTAGGCCCCATCAACATCATCACAATGTTGAGAGACCTAAAATGTTTGGTATGTATTCAGATTTAAGGTGCGACTACCATCGAAGTTTGGTTTTTTTCTGATTGTAGACGGCCCTGTACTTCAACAGCTTGTTGTCGAGTACTAAACGGCCCTAATTGAACCCGGTAGATACCATTGTAGGGTTGTAAACGCCCAGGAACATTAAATTGTGTTTTTAGTTCATCCAGCATTTTTTGTGCGTTCGGTTGGCTGCTAATTGCACCCGCTTGGACTAAAAAGCCACGCTCAGGCACCGCTTCTTCGGCCGCGGGTTGTGGCTCTGGCGTAGGGGTTTGTAAGCTCATATCAGGCATCACTGGTTGCATAGGTTCTTTGGGCTGTTGGACAGGCAACGCATTTTCTGGCGTTGGTAAGTTTTCCATCACAGGCGTTCCCATAGGGCCTGAACCTAGCTGTGGGCGCCCAGGTAGTGCATAGCTCTGCTTAACAAAATTAGAGCCGACAGTACCGGTACCAGAAAGTGTACCGTCTTGGGCGACTTGGATAGCGTCTATTTTAATCTTAGTGGTTGGTAATAAATTTAAGCGGTCAGCCGCAGCCCGAGAAATAGCAATGCTTTTACCTTGCATATAAGGGCCACGGTCGTTGACTCGAACCACCATCATGCGGCCATTCATCATATTGGTAATACGCACATAACTAGGGATTGGCAAAGTCGGGTGTGCTGCGGTTAATTCTACGGGGTTAACTCGTTCACCAATGGCAGTCATATTGCCTGTTGATTCAGCACCATAAATTGAAGCGTAGCCAACTTGGCTAAATTGTGCCGGGTCACGTACGATTTGGTATTGCTGGCCATTACGTGAGTAATCACTATTTGCTGTTGGGTGATATGGCTCATAATGAGGTTCAGCACCTAATACATCTTGAGTGGGCACATTGGTTGGCACTTGGGCGGGTTGCTTAACCTCTTCTGTAACACAGCCACTAAGTAGCGCGGCAGTGACACCAAGCATTATCCATTGTAAACGCATACTAAGCCTCATTTTATAAACTTTTTGAAAGGAATCTTCGGTGTGTATGTATCGACATGATAATACCGAATCCAGCCATTAAAACAATTAAGGCAGAACCGCCATAACTCACTAAGGGGAGGGGAACGCCAACGACAGGTAATATACCACTGACCATGCCGATATTCACAAACACATATACAAAAAGGATTAAGATCAAACCACCAACCATCACTCGACCAAAGGTATTTTGTGCGCTGGCGGCAATATAGAGCCCGCGGATAATCAGCAAAATATATAAGCCAAGAAGGATAAGAACACCGACTAAGCCAAGTTCTTCGGCTAATACAGCAAAAATAAAGTCAGTGTGCCTTTCAGGTAAAAATTCAAGTTGTGATTGTGTACCGTGCAGCCAACCTTTCCCCATTAACCCACCAGAACCAATCGCAATTTTTGATTGAATAATATGGTAGCCCGCACCTAATGGGTCAGTTTCTGGGTCCAATAACATCATGACACGAGCCCGTTGGTAGCCATGCATCAAGAAGAACCACAGCAATGGAATGAAGGCCGCTAGGGCGATAGCAGCAATAGCAATCAGCCGCCAACTCATCCCAGCAAGAAATAAGACAAATAACCCCGAAGCCGCCACAAGGATTGATGTTCCAAGGTCAGGCTGTGCAGCCACTAATAATGTCGGTACAAAAATGAGGACGAGTGCAATCAGTGTATTTTTAAATGAAGGGGGACACAAATCACGATTCATAAAGCGGGCAACCATAAGTGGCACCGCTATCTTTGCAATTTCTGAAGGTTGGAAACGAATAAAACCGAGGTCTAGCCAACGTTGGGCCCCTTTACTGATTTGCCCAAACACATCGACAAAAACTAATAAAATGACACAAAAGATAAACAGATGTGGAGCCCAATTTTCATACATTCGAGGGGGAATTTGAGCCATAACGATCATTACAATAAAGCCAGAAGCTATTTGCCCTAGCTTTCGCTCCATCATTTCAGGGTCTTGACCACTAGCGCTCCACATAATAAACGCGCTATAGGCAAGCAATGCCATGATAATTAATAGCATAGGCACATCTATGTGCAGACGTGTTGATAATGAAATTTTTTTCTTATCGTCTGTCATCTTTTTTATAGCTCACTGTATTTGGTTGAAGCTGATAGCTTGAACGGGACATCAGCGGTCCTCCCCAGCGCTAGTTGGTGAGGTGGCAATTTCTGTACGGTTATCACCAAGAAGAACATGGTCAAATATTTGCCGCACTATGTCCCCTACAGAAGGACCTGCGCCGCCATTTTCTAAAATAATAGTGACAGCGATAGTTGGCTTATCATAAGGCGCATAAGCAATCATCAATTTATGGTCACGCAAGTGCTCGGCGAGTTTACTTGCATTATAGGTTTCATAACTAAAGACTTGAGCCGTTCCAGACTTCGCGGCAGCTTTATAAGGGGTACCGATAAAACTACGACGACCTGTACCATTAGGTGCATTGGCTACGCCATACATCCCCTGTTTAGCGAGTTCCCAATAACCCGAATGAATGTCCCCAATTTGAGTGGTTTCTTTATCTTCATAAGGCACCATGGCATTACCAAGTTTGGTGCCATAAAGTAAGTGAGGCGTTTTGACCTGACCGTCATTGATTAAGGTCATTAAGGCCTTTGACATTTGAATTGGGGTAGCAGTCCAATAGCCTTGGCCGATCCCGACTGGAATAGTATCCCCTTGGTACCAAGGTTTCTTATAACGTTTTTGTTTCCACTCACGAGTAGGCATAATGCCTGAACGCTCTTCGGCAAGGTCGATCCCAGTGTACTCGCCAAAGCCAAAGCGGGTCATCCATACAGAGAGACGGTCAATACCCATATCATAGGCAACTTGGTAGAAGAAGGTATCTGCAGACTCAATAATAGATTTCATCACATTCAGCTTACCATGGCCCCAGCGTTTCCAATCTCGGTAGCGTTTTTCTGAGCCGGGGAGTTGCCACCAACCGGGGTCAAATATTGTGGTGTTGGGCGTGATGACTTTTTCACTCAATGCGGCAACAGAAATAAAGGGTTTTACGGTTGAGGCTGGGGGGTAAAGCCCTTGGGTTGTTCGGTTAATCAACGGCCTATCAGGGTTATTCAGTAACGCTTGGTAATCTTTGTTTGAGATACCGTTGACGAACAGGTTTGAGTCATAGCTTGGGTTAGAAACCAGCGCCAGTATTTCCCCGTTGCGTGGGTCTGTCACTACGACAGCAGCACGGCTAGTGGTTAATAATTTTTCAATATAGATTTGTAACTCGAGATCAATCGTTAAATAGATATCCCGGCCAGCTTGAGGCGGTTGTTCATGAAGCTGGCGAATAACCCGCCCTCGGCTGTTAACTTCGACTTCTTCATAGCCTGTTTTACCGTGTAATACACTTTCATAATAACGCTCGATGCCTAATTTACCAATATCATGGCTAGCCGCATAGTTGGGTAATAACCCGTCTTTATCAAGGCGCTCGATGTCTTTATCATTAATTTTAGCGACGTAGCCGATGACATGGGTCAATGCAGAACCATATGGATAGGAGCGACGTTGATAACTTTTAACTTCTAAACCGGGGAAGTGGTATTGGTTTACGGCAAAGCGAGCCACTTGAACTTCATTTAATTGTGTTTTTAAGGCGATAGAGGTAAAACGACGTGAGCGCTTACGTTCTTTTTCAAAATTAGCAATATCCTCATCGGTTAAATCAACGATATCACGAAGTTTGTCTAAGGTTTCTTGTAGGTTATCGACTTTCTCTGGCACGATTTCTAACTGATAAAAAGTGCTATTTAGGGCGAGCTGTGTTCCTTGCCGATCGTAGATAATGCCACGGCTTGGTGCAATGGGCACCAATTTGATTCGGTTATCATTAGAGCGAGTTTGGTAATCCTCATGGCGAACAATTTGTAAATGGTACAAATTGGTCACGAGGATCGAGGTTAAAATGACAATCACGCCGAAAGCAATAAGCGCTCGGCGGATAAACAAAACAGATTCTGCGGTGTGGTCGCGAAAAGGGGTGCGTTGTGTTTTCATCCCATTGCCATTTTGAACTTATTCAAACCAAACTATTCCCTATGATAAGGGTGATTAGTCGTAATACTCCATGCGCGATAAAGACTTTCGGCAACAAGGACACGAACTAGTGGGTGAGGAAGCGTAAGTGGTGATAATGACCAACTTTGCTCAGCCGCCGCCTTACAAGCGGGAGCTAGCCCTTCGGGACCACCGATCAATAAGCTGACATTACGGCCATCTTGTTTCCACTTATCCAATTGAATGGCCAGTTTGGGAGTATCCCAGCGATCTCCTGGAATATCCAAGGTGACAATACGGTTTCCTTTACCCACGGCTGCGAGCATTAACTCGCCTTCTTTTTCTAAAATGCGTTTTATATCTGCGTTTTTCCCGCGTTTCCCAGCGGGTATCTCCGTTAATTCAAACGGCATATCTTTAGGGAAACGGTGGAGGTAATCCATAAAGCCGGTCTGGACCCAGTCCGGCATTTTTGTTCCAACGGCGATGAGTTGTAATTTCAAACTCAGCTCCAGAGTTTTTCTAATTCGTACATGCGGCGGCTTTCGTCTTGCATAATATGCACAATAGCATCACCTAGGTCTACTACGATCCAATCAGAAATGCCTTGCCCTTCAACACCTAATGGCATTAAACCATTTTTACGGCAGGCATCTATTAACCGGTCAGCGACAGACATCAGATGGCGGCTTGATGTCCCTGTACAGATGATCATCTGATCGGTAATACTTGATTTCCCTTGAACATCGATAGTGATAATGTCTTCTGCTTTGGCATCATCAAGCTGATCGATAATAAATTGTTGGAGTTCAGTTCCTTGCAAAAGGTTCACCTTTCATTCAAATAAACAGAATATTACATTAAACACTGTTTGTAGTTTGTAGATAAAGCGTTTGCTGATAGCTAATGAATCAAAATCATTCTCAGCGAAGCCATTTTACCCTAGATTTTAAGAAAAATCGGCTAAATTCTTTTTTATTCATTATGGAGTGAAATTTATAGGGATATCTGCTCACTTGAGCAAGAGGTTTGTGTTAACTTTACAAAATAACTCAACAAATTCGCACCCTAGCAAATATTTTAGAGTGAGATGGATATTGTGCAAATAATGAAGCCAAATATTTTCGTATTTGAAGGGGGTAGTCATCTCCCCATGAAAATTCAACCATGGGTAGAGCCTATTGTGGAATACCTAACGGCTGATGTTGTCAATTCAGCCCACAACCGCGTAGATGGCATTATTTGTGCTGCGCAAGATAGGCTTCAATTGGCTGGGTTATTTCCAGCGAGTATTGCGGTGATCACTGACGAGCAATGGCATGATGTCGACTACTGGGATAGTTTCTTAACGAAACTGTATGTTTTGCAAAGGCTTAATAACTTATGCCAACACCTAACACAGGCTGAAATCATCCAATTTCATAGCCGCCATAAATATTTGATAATGGCATATTCTCCTGTGGGGTATCAATTAACTGGCCGCTTAGTGGCAAGTATTCGTAAGGGAAGCGATCTCCACGGTTTTTTTAACCACTACAAAGCAGGGCTAATGGAAATATTTTCGTCCCTTCCAGCTAGAAATATTCAAGTAAATGCGCTTAGCCATATGCAAGGATATTTTAAACGTAAAGCAACCTCAGATGAGAAAAAACGGTTGTTATGGTTGATCAATGATTATCGAGAAGGGAATTTACCAATAAGCCAGCCGTTAGCAATGATGCGCCAATTATTGGTGCAATACCCTGATAACTATTTGAGTGAACAATATTTTTTTGAACCTTACCCTAATTGCATCCCCATAAGAGAACTTCCTTATCGTTGGTAAAGGTGCTGTTGGTGAATATATTGAAGAACGGTTTCAGGGATAAGTTCGCTACAGGTGTCCCCTGCATTTAGTTTTTCACGTATTTCTGTGGCAGAAATATTGATAAGAGGGGTGTCACCAATAAAAATATAACCATTGGCAGATTGGCTTAGTTGCGAGGGTGTTGTGGCTTGATGTTGTACCAGCCAAGCTTGCATTTTGGGGTCGGTAAATTGCGTAGCATATCCTGGGCGGGCACAAACTAATAAGTGGCAATTATCAAGAATTTTCTCCCATTCGTACCATGTATTAATAGATAACAAGGAATCTTGCCCAATGATAAACGCAAGGGGTTGGGTTGGGCCCATTTCTTGGCGTAGTTGAGAAAGTGTTTCTATCGTATATGAAGGGCTATCTTTTTCTAGCTCACGAGTGTCGATGGCAAATAACGGGTTATTTTTAACCGCTAATTTTACCATTTCCAAACGCTGCAATGGGGTAGCCTCTGGTTGCGGACGGTGTGGCGGGACATGATTGGGTAATAAAATAATTTTTTCTAACCCAACTTGTTGAGCTAGAGCCTGAACAGGGCGTAAATGACCGAAGTGGATCGGGTCAAATGTCCCACCAAATAACGCTTGAAGGTGATTGTGTTTATCTTTAGGCGAAAAATGGTCAGTCATGAATAAAATTCTCTGCAAATGCTTTACCACATAATAACATAGATAGTGATTGTAGGTCAGGCCATGCTGAGTGACTAAAATCTTGTTTAATATGGATTTCAGCTTGTGTTAATAACATTAGTGCAGATTGTAATTGATGCAACGTTAAACGCTGTAGTGCTTCAGAGATCATTCCACGGCGGTTTTGCCAAACTTTGTGTTGGTCAAATAACGTTTTCAATGGTGTTGTGACTGATTGGCGTTTTAACGTAATAAGCAGTATTAATTCACGTTGTATTGAACGTAACAAAATGACGGGTTCAACATCTTCATGTTGAAGTTGTTCTAAAATATGCCATGAACGGCGTGATTTACCTGCAAGTAACGCGTCGACCCAATGGTACGGTGTAAAATGGGCAGAATCATTAACTGCATTTTCAACTCGGGGGTAGGTGAGTTTGCCATCAGGGTACAGTAATGACAGGCGTTCAAGGGCTTGCGCCAAACCTAGTAAATTACCTTCGTAGCAATAACAGAGCAGTTGGTTGGCTTCGGCTTCTAAAGATAAGCGCATACTGTACGCGCGTTTCGATACCCACTGAGGGAGCCGTTGGTATTCAGGCGTCAGGCAACTGACATACACGGCCTCTTTACTGAGGGCTTTAAACCACCCGCTGTTTTCTTGGGCTTTTGTTAGTTTATGTCCACGTAGTACAAGGAGTAGATCTGGGTGAAGTAACTGCGACAACTGGCTTAATTTTTCCGCCATTGCTGCGTTGGGGCCATTTTCAGGTAATAACAGCGTCAGAGTTTGACGACTAGCGAATAAGCTTAGCGCCTGACATTGGCTAAAAATTTCATCCCAGTCAGTGTTCTGCTCAAGAGAATACACAAAATGTTCCTCAAAGCCTTGTTGTTGGGCAGCTTTGCGGATGGCATCTTGACTTTCTTGAAGTAGAAGGGGCTCATTGCCCCAAATCAAATAGCGGCCTCTTAGCGTTTCTTGTAACGAAGAGGCCAGCTGTTCAGGGTAAATACGCGTCATTATGGTTGCGTGTTCGTATCAGCCGCTTGGTTTTTTGCTTTTTCAAGTTCGGCTGAGTGGACAAGCAGTAACTTACGAACTAAGTTACGTGCAGCTTGCTCCTGCATTTCTTGCCTAACAATTTCTTTTTCTGCATCTTTCGCAAGTGCTTCTAAAGGGTTGTCAAAGAAAGTACGCTCAACACGACTTTGTAGCGGGTAAATAGCGCCATCAGGCATCAACACTTGCGCATTCATAACAAGTGTAAGTTGCTTTTCTGCTGCTTTACCATCTTGATAAATCGAAACGGTTTCCGTGTTTTCATTGGAACCGAGGACTTTCAAAATAGGGACACTTGCGTTGCCTGTTTCAAGGATTGTTACGTTATTCAGCCGTAACTGCTCCCTAAGTGCCCTTGTAGGATAGCCATATGGGTCACTTGAACTCAGCTGCAACGTTTTCAGTTCTTCAGGAATTTGGGTGGTTCCTTGAAGGCGAAAACCGCAGCCTGCGGTGACTAGCACCGCCAGGCTCAAAAATAAAGTTATCAGATAACGCACCTGGCCTCCTTATCAGCCATCAACCTAACTATTAACCTACAACAAGGTTTAGCAATTTGCCTGGAACATAGATTACTTTGCGGATGCTAACACCTTCAAGGTATTTCGCTACGCTAGACTCTTTTTGTGCCATATCCAGTACAAACTCTTGGTTTGCATCAGCAGGAACTGTTATGCGACCACGGACTTTACCATTAACTTGAACAACAACCAGCTTGGTGTCATCAATCATCGCTTGCTCATCAGCAACTGGCCAAGAAGCAAAATCAATATCTTCATTATGCCCAAGCGCTTGCCACATTTCGAAGCAAGCATGTGGGATAATCGGTGACAACATTAACGTAATTGCTTCTAGAGATTCTTGAACTAACGCACGGTCCTGTTCGCTCTCTTGTGGGGCACGAACGAGTTTGTTCATGAACTCCATCACAGCAGCAATAGCAGTGTTGAATGCATAGCGGCGGCCAACATCGTCGGTAACTTTAGCAATCGTTTTGTGCAGGTCGCGACGTAAGTCTTTTTGCTCTGGCGTTAACGTGCTGATATCTAAAGGTAAGGTAGCCCCTTTTTGTGAGTGTTCGTGTACTAAACGCCAAACACGGCGAACAAAGCGGTTCGCACCTTCTACGCTAGATTCTTGCCATTCAAGGGTTAATTCAGGTGGTGCGGCGAACATCATAAACAGACGAACGGTATCGGCACCGTATTTTTCGACCATTAATTGTGGGTCAATACCGTTGTTTTTCGACTTAGACATCTTGCTCATACCGGTATAAACCAGTTCATGGCCTTCTGCGTCTACAGCTTTAATAATACGGTTCTTATCGTCACGTTCAACAATCGCTTCTGCTGGAGAAACCCAAACGCGCTGGCCGTCACTCCCAGTGTAGTAGAATGCATCAGCTAATACCATGCCTTGGCACAGCAGACGTTTAGCTGGCTCATCGGAGTTTACTAAGCCTGCATCACGCATTAATTTATGGAAGAAACGGAAATACATTAAGTGCATGATAGCGTGTTCGATACCACCAATGTACTGATCAACCGGTAACCAATAGTTAGCCGCAGTTGGGTCTAACATACCCTCATTGTGTTGTGGGCATGTATACCGAGCGTAATACCAAGATGATTCCATGAAAGTATCGAAGGTATCTGTTTCACGCAGGGCTGGCTGACCATTAATCGTGATTTTAGCCCACTCAGGGTCGGCTTTAATCGGGCTAGTAATACCATTCATTACGACATCTTCAGGTAAAATTACTGGCAGTTGATCTTCAGGAATTGGAACGACTGTGCCATCTTCTAATGTTGCCATTGGGATAGGTGCACCCCAATAACGTTGACGTGAAACTCCCCAGTCACGTAAACGATAATTTACTTTACGTTGACCTGCGCCAAGAGCAACCAGTTTGTCTGATATCGCATTGAAACCAGCTTCGTGATCTAACCCGCTAAATTCACCTGAATTAATCAGAGAACCTTTATCCGTCATAGCTTCTTGCGATAAATCAGGCTCGTTGCCTTCTGCATCAGCAATAACGGCTTTGATAGGTAAGTTGTATTTGTGTGCAAACTCCCAGTCACGTTGGTCGTGAGCAGGAACTGCCATGACAGCACCCGTACCGTATTCCATTAAAACAAAGTTAGCGACCCAAATTGGCAGTTTTTCTTGGGTTAATGGATGCACAACGAATAACCCTGTTGCCATCCCTTTTTTATCCATGGTTGCCATATCCGCTTCTGCGGTTTTGGTATTACGGCACTCATCAATAAATTGAGCTAATTCAGGGTTGTTAGTCGCTGCCTCTTTAGCTAAAGGGTGACCTGCGGCAACAGCCACGTAAGTCGCCCCCATAAAAGTGTCTGGGCGGGTAGTATAAACGGTTAATGTTTCATCACGTTCGGCTACATTAAAGGTGATTTCAGTCCCTTCTGAGCGGCCGATCCAGTTACGTTGCATCGTTTTAACTTGCTCTGGCCAATCTTCGAGTTTATCGAGGTCATTGAGCAGTTCTTCTGCGTAATCTGTGATTTTAATAAACCATTGTGGGATTTCTTTGCGTTCAACTGGGGTATCACAACGCCAGCAGCAACCATCAACAACTTGCTCATTGGCGAGTACAGTTAAATCGTGTGGGCACCAGTTAACCGCTGAGGTTTTTTTATACACTAAACCTTTTTCATATAATTTAGTGAAGAACCATTGTTCCCAACGGTAATACTCAGGGGTACAGGTTGTGACTTCACGGTTCCAGTCGTAACCAAAGCCCAACATTTTTAGCTGGCCTTTCATGTAATCGATATTGGCGTATGTCCAAGGTGCAGGAGCTGTGTTGTTTTTAACCGCAGCACCTTCAGCAGGTAGGCCAAACGCATCCCAACCGATTGGTTGGAGTACATTTTTCCCTAACATGCGTTGGTAACGAGAAATAACGTCACCGATGGTGTAGTTACGTACGTGGCCCATGTGTAGTCGACCAGAAGGGTAAGGTAGCATGGACAGGCAGTAGTATTTTTCTTTGCTGTTGTCTTCTGTCACTTTGAAAGTTTCTTTTTCATCCCAGTGACGCTGTACTTTAGGCTCTATATCTTCTGGACGATATTGTTCTTGCATGGCACCGATAATCCTATGGTGAATATAAATGCTACATCTGTAGCGTGGATGTCTATCTTTATTTAGATCCGCATAGCATAGCGGATCTGTACCGAAAACAACAATAGTTGATTAGCTGAACCTGCGGGGGGAAGCTGAATATTGCTTTTCGGGGAACGGGATCAGCATATTTTATGCCGATAACCAAACAACTTAACTAAAAAAACAGCTAAATGGTAGTGGTTTCTTGAACTATTTTGAATTCAGCAAGTTGTTGTTTATTTCTATAGAAAGAGCATTGTCTTTATTGTCCCGAATGAAAAAGCATGAATTCCTTAAATAAGATGAACTCATTGAACGTAAATTAGAGGTGATACCGATAAAAGGGGAAACAAATGAACGCGATTAAAGCTCAATGCCACTGTGGGGCAATAAAGTTTACAGTGAAATTAACCGATGGGTTAAATACGGCTAGGCGCTGCAATTGTTCTTTCTGTGCGATGAGAGGGGCTGTCGCTGTTTCTGCACCATTATCAGGGATTAAACTTTTGGAAGGAAAAGATAAGTTAACAGAATATCGTTTTAATACTCATCAAGCTGTTCATTTTTTTTGTTCGGTGTGCGGTATTTATACCTTTCATCAACGGCGATCAAACCCAGAGGAATACGGGGTAAATGCTGCCTGTTTAGAAGGTGTCTCACCATTTGATTTTGCATCTGTGAATGTAATGGATGGTGTTAACCACCCAAATGATGGTGGCGGTGGCGTAATGGGGCAGTTAATATTTAAAAAAATGACTAAAGAAGAATGACGAGCTAAAGCGCTTTATACCAAAATAGTGCGGTTTCATGAGCGTTTTTGGTGCAACGGTATAGCGCTTTATTATAACCCTCGACACAACAATTCTTGTGTACATAATTCTTGTGTAAATAACGTGGTGAAATCGCAGTGAGTACAGTCTAATTCGTCGGGGTGAGTAATCTATAAGATGGAAATATTTTGTCGGTTGATTTTCATGGTTGTTAAGAAAAATGCGGTTAGACGATAAATTATGGAAGATTACGTGACAGCGACTCCAAGGGAGCCCTGCCACGTTGTTTAGATATATTATTGAGATGAATTAATGAAGTATTTTCGCAAGGAAATCTTTAGCACGTTCAGATTGTGGGTTAGCGAAAAAGTCTTCTTTTTTACTGTCCTCAACAATTTTCCCTTCATCCATAAAGATCACGCGGTTTGCTACTTTTTTGGCGAAGCCCATTTCATGGGTAACCACCATCATGGTCATCCCTTCATGAGCTAATTCAACCATGACATCAAGTACTTCGTTGATCATTTCAGGGTCAAGAGCAGATGTTGGTTCATCAAATAACATTGCAATAGGGTCCATACAAAGTGCGCGGGCAATGGCGACACGTTGTTGCTGTCCCCCTGATAATTGAGCAGGGAATTTGTTCGCATGGCTTGTTAAGCCAACTCGTTCTAAGAGTTTCAACCCTTTAGCTTCAGCGGCTTTTTTATCTCGGTTTAATACTTTGACTTGTGCCAATGTTAGGTTTTCTATAATTGATAGATGCGGAAATAGCTCGAAGTGCTGGAACACCATTCCCACCTTAGAACGCAACTTTGCAAGGTCAGTTTTTTTGCTATTAACTTGAATATCATTCACAAAAATTTCACCCTGCTGAATAGGTTCTAAGCCATTCACTGTTTTTATTAATGTGGATTTACCAGAGCCAGATGGCCCACATACTACCACGACTTCGCCTTTTTTGACTTCAGTTGTGCAGTCTGTAAGCACCTGAAATTGGCCATACCATTTAGATACATTTTTCAGGGTAATCATGAAACAGTCCTTTTCTTAAGATAATTCACTAACATGGAAGCGCCAAAACTGATTATAAAGTACACCAGACCTGCGAATAGTACCATTTCCACCTGTGTGCCATCCCGTTCGCCAATGTTAGTGGCTGTCCGGAAGAAGTCCGTCAAACTTAGGACGTATACCAATGAGGAGTCCTGAAATAAGACAATACCTTGAGTTAGTAGCAATGGTACCATTGCTTTGAAAGCCTGTGGTAATACAACTAGCCTCATGGTTTGCATATTTGTCATACCAAGTGCTAATGCTGCTGATGCCTGACCTCGGGAAATACTCTGTATACCCGCACGAATAATCTCTGAATAGTAGGCCGCTTCAAAAAGGGAGAAGGCTATCATTGCTGAAATTAAACGAATATCATTTTTTGGTGATAAGCCTAGAACATTTTGTAATAAGCTAGGCACAATCAAATAAAACCACAATAAAACCATGACTAACGGGATAGAACGAAAGGTATTAACATATAAGGCAGCAAACCAACTGATAGGCTTGAAAGGTGATAGCCGCATAACAGCTAAGACTGTTCCCCATAAAATCCCGACGACAATGGCGGTAAGTGTAATTTTAGCGGTGACAATAAAGCCATCAATTAAGAAGGGGATACTCGGTGCAATTGAGCTCCAGTCAAATTCGTAAAGCATCTTATCGCCCTCCAATAGTGCCAGGTAAACGAACTTTTCGTTCGAGTAGCGACATTAAAATCATAATGATGACGTTAATACCAACATAAGCTAATGTTATGGCTGTAAATGATTCCCATGCATGGGCAGAGTAATCCAGTAGTTTCCCCGCTTGTGCAGCCATATCAACTAAGCCTATTGTTGATGCGATTGCTGAGTTTTTGACCAAATTCAACATTTCTGAGGTCATTGGTGGCAATATTACTCGGTAAGCATTCGGCAATAAAACGTAACGATATGTTTGTGGGAGAGTTAGCCCCATCGCCAGAGCTGCGCTTTTCTGCCCGCGAGGGAGCGATTGAATAGCGGCTCGAACTTGTTCGGTCATCCGTGCGGCTGTGAATAACCCAAGGCATAACATTGAAGAAATAAAAAATTGGTAGTTAGGGTCTAACTCCATTTTAAACCAATCCCCAATGGAGCGAGGCAGCAGCTCAGGGATCACCAAATACCATGTAAAGAATTGCACAATCAATGGTACATTACGGAATAACTCAACATAGGCAGTGCCAATAAAGGCTAAGTAACGATTAGGTACGGTACGTAGAATACCAAAAATTGAACCGACTAAGAATGCGATAATCCATGCACAAATAGAAAGTGTAACGGTGACTTCAAGGCCAGATATTAACCACCCTAGATAGGTGGTATTCCCAAACGGGGCTTCCTGAAGGAAAATCCCCCAATTCCAATCAATAGACATAATGTTGACTTCCTGTGGGCAATTAGATCCCCGAATACTGTTATCGATAAGTATGCAAGGCGGGGAACGACCGCCTTGCCACTATCTACTTCACAGTAATACCCTGTTTGTCTTTTTATTAGTTTAATGCTTTGTCATTCGGTGCTTTAAATAAGGCTTTCATTTCATCGGATAACGTAAATTTCAGGTTGAGATTTTTGGGTGGAATTGGCTGGTTGAACCAACGCTCAAAGGACTTCTCTGCGACGCCTGATGTTTGTGCATTGGCGATAGTTTCATCAACGAGAGCTTTAAACTGAGGGTCATCTTTACGTAACATGCAGCCATAGGCCTCTTCAGTTTGCGGTGTACCGACTATCTCCCATATTTCAGGTTTTTTAGCTTTAGCACGCTCACCCGCTAACAGCGCATCATCCATCATAAAGGCAACTGCACGACCGGATTCTAAGGTACGGAATGAATCACCGTGGTCTTTGGCGCTAATAATGCGCATCTTCATATTTTTTTCGTCATTTAACTGATTGAGTAGAATTTCAGAGGTGGTACCAGAGGTAACCACGACGTTTTTCCCAGCTAAATCTGCGAAATCTTTCACACCTGAATCGCCTTTGGTTAACAAGCGTGTGCCGACCACGAAGATAGTGTTAGAGAAGGCAGCTTGTTTTTGTCTCTCTAAGTTATTGGTGGTTGAGCCACACTCGAAATCAAATGTGCCATTTTGCAGTAATGGAATACGATTTTGTGAAGTAATCGGGATCAGTTTGACCTGTAAATCAGGCATATTGAGTTTTTTCTTTACTGCATCGACAATTTCGTTGGAATAATCTTGTGAGTAACCAACGACTTTTTGGCTATTATCATAGTAGGAAAATGGGACAGAGGATTCACGGTGACCAACAACAATTACACCGTTGTCTTTGATTTTTTTCAGAGTACCGTTTAGCTCTTCTGCTTGAACAGCGCAGGTTGCACCTAAAATCATCATTGATAATACAAGCTTACTTATACGCATAATTACAGCTCCTTTAGACCATCGGTGTAAACCCATCGTATTTCAAACGCTATCTTGACGGGCGAGCGTCAGTTGGGCTAATTGCGGTTAAAGCTGCTGTTAGCTAAACTGTTGTTCTTCCGTTAGATACCCCTTGAATGACTTTGGCTTTGTTGTGTTGTGTTTGCGGATATTTTGCTGATTTAGACAATGCCGCGATTATCCGCTATATGTTTTATTATTGTTAAAAAGTAATTAAATTTGTTAATTAATGAAAACAAATTGTTTCAATTTCGGGAGCTGTCTCGCATATTATTTGGCGATTTCTTGAATTGCTGCACTAACATGATAAACAGCGGCTAAAATTTGTTTAAATCCGACAATCATGCACCGTTAGAGTGCAAATCATTTCGTTTTCACTCGATGATTAAAATAAAGCAATTTTTGTGCCTACTTTTAGATGTGTTTAGATTTTCATTGAGCTAAAAAGGAATGTTTTTTTGTAAAGTTAGATGATGATACTTGTACGGAATGTTTTGCTGTGTAAGATGTAACCTCTATTTAACTTATAGATGGTGTAATGGTATTAATCAAAGCATGGTTTTTATCATTGCTACTAGCGTGTAAACCATATAATTGGTGTTATTTCAGGAAGATATACCGAGATACGCATGAACAGGCATTTGAAATTAGGTAAAGGATTAGTGATACTCGCCTGTCTGATGGTGTTGGTTTGTATGAACCAACGTGCTGTCGGAGAGCGTCTGTTCGCCAATTTTTTTGTGCCTAATGTGTTAGTACAGGCGCAAGACCCTACCGGGTATAGCTTTAGCTATGTCGAACAACCTCAAATAGAACAGAGTGATAACAGTAGTACTCAACTTTCCAGTTGTGAACTTAGCGCGAAGTCATTAATGACATTGTTGCCTGCTGTTATTGAACCATTCTTCTTTATGTTTCTTTCTTTAGCTGCATTAACTCTATTTTGCACTAATCTATTTATATCTAGAGCTAACAATGAAGAGAAACATGCCCCCCCTCGTGTCAGACGACATTTACAGTTTTGTAATCTTCGGAATTAGCACACAACAAATAGGGATCTGTTTGTGTAATTTATTCTGGAGGAAACAATGCGTTTTTTGATTAATTCATTTTTAATTTTATTTGCTCTTTTTTCGAGCAGCATTCATGCTGCGGATACGGGGTGGTTGCAACCAGCGAATAACGGGTGGATGAGTGATAACACCCCAAGGCATGCACAAGTGAGGTTACTCAGTTCTACCCAAGAACAGGGTAAAATCGATATTTTGCTTGATGTGAAACTTGATGATGGCTGGAAAACTTATTGGCGCTCACCGGGAGAGGGGGGCGTTGCACCTGAAATTGTGTGGTCATCACCTGTAGAGTCCACCGATTGGCAATGGCCAACGCCTGGGCGTTTTGATGTCGCAGGGGTATCAACTCAAGGCTATATGGGGGATGTTGTTTTCCCTATTACAGTCAAAAGTACTGAAAAACTAGATAAACTGGCTGGGACATTAACATTATCGACTTGTAGTAACGTTTGTATTTTAACGGATTATCCGTTTGAGCTCGATTTAACTGAGCCTGTTCCTGCTGATTTTACTTGGGCGTTTAACCAAGCGAAAGGGGCAGTACCGCCAACAAGTGGTTTAGTTGAGCAAACTAAAGTTGGTTTTGCCCATGACAAGCTCGTTATCGAATTACAAAAAAATTCAGGTAGCTCGTGGGGGAAACCGAATATCTTCACTGATGTTGTTGAAGGTGCAACATTAGGGGTGCCTGAGATTGAAGTCTCAGGGGAGCATTTAACAGCAACTATCGACGTTGGTGATGATTGGGGGGGGGAATCCCCAGATTTAACCGGTAAAACTGTTTCATTTGTTGTGAGTGATGGTGATATTTCTCAGCAAATTAATAGCCAAGTTGGTTCATTTTCAGGAACTATTGGTGGAAGTAGCGCTGGAAGTGCAATTTCCTTATGGCAAGTGGTGGTATTTGCCTTGGTTGGTGGGTTAATCCTTAACTTAATGCCATGTGTTCTTCCTGTGCTTGCGATGAAGCTGGGCTCTGTATTGATGGTGCCTCAAGGTGAACAAAAAACCATTCGTCGCCAATTTTTATTATCTTCCTTAGGAATTTTAGTTTCCTTCTGGTTACTTGCTTTACTCATGACGCTGTTACGTGTTGGGCAACAAGCCGTTGGCTGGGGAATTCAGTTTCAAAACCCATGGTTTATTGGTTTTATGGTGCTAGTTACAGCACTGTTTACTGCTAATTTATTTGGTTTATTTGAAATTAATTTAGGGAGTAAGGCTAACACTCGTCTTGCAACCGCTGGTGGGCATGGAAATAGTGGGCATTTTTGGCAAGGCGTTTTTGCAACCCTGCTAGCGACTCCTTGCTCTGCACCATTTTTGGGCACCGCAGTTGCTTTTGCACTTACCGCCCCGATGGAAGAGTTATGGTTGATTTTCACGGCTCTGGGAGTCGGGATGAGTTTGCCTTGGTTATTAATCGCCGCTTTCCCAGTAATATCAAGGTTATTACCAAAACCTGGCATGTGGATGCTAAAATTACGTGCTGTGCTTGGGGTGATGATGCTCCTCTCCAGCTTGTGGTTAATTAGCTTATTAATTCCTCATTTTGGTGTCACAGTATCAACAGCTATAGCGGTAATTTTCTTAGTACTGCTGGTGGTTTTTATTGCGATAAAAAGAGGGGGACGAGCTGCGTTCTTGCCATTGTTGTTATTTGCTGTTTTCGCTATTGGTTTTGTGTGGATGACGCAAGAGCAACATACCGGAAGCCGTTCTTTAGTAAAGGATAGTGTAGATTGGCAGCCATTAACTGAGCAGGCAATTACAGATGCACTGGCCGATAATAAACGTGTCTTTATTGATGTAACCGCTGAATGGTGTGTGACTTGTAAGGCGAATAAATACAATGTGTTATTGAGAGATGATATTCAGCAGCTTCTTAGTGAGCCTGACGTCGTCGCTTTACGTGGTGATTGGACGAAACCATCACCAGAAATTACTGCCTTCTTACAAAAACGTGGGCAGGTAGCTGTTCCATTTAATCAAATTTATGGCCCTAACTTGGCCGAAGGCGAAGTACTGTCAACTATACTTGACCGTGAGTCGTTAATATCAGTTATGAATCAGGCCAAAGGAGCCACAAAATGAATAAAACAATTTTAGCTGTTCTATTTTCATCACTTATGTTTGGTGCAATGGCACAAGCCGCGCCACTAAATGCAGAACAGGAAGCACAAGTTCGTAAGTTAGTCAGAGATACGTTAGTAGAAAACCCTGAGATTTTAGAAGAGGCGATCGTCGCACTGCAAGCCAAACAGGGTGAGAAGCAACAAGCGCAGATGAAAGAAACGCTAAAAATGGAAAAAGAGGCATTATTTAATGACCCAACTAGCCCAGTTTTAGGTAATAAAAATGCGAAGCTAGTTTTGGTCAACTTTACTGATTTTAACTGCCCGTTCTGTAAACGTTTTGACCCACAACTAGAGGATATCGTGAAAAAATATCCAAATGATGTTGCTGTGGTTATCAAATATCTGCCATTTAAAGGCCAGACTTCAATGGATTCGGCTCAATTAACGATGACATTATGGCAAGAGAATCCAAAGGCGTTTGAAGCGTTACATCATAAATTTATGCAAAAGCAAGGCATGCTGTCTGATGCGAATATCAAAGAAGCCCTGAAAGCGACGGGTAATGATAAACTGAAAGCGAGCGAAAAAAGCCGTGAAGGTATTCGTACTAACATGATGTTAGCTGAAAAACTGGGAGTGAATGGGACACCAGCGACACTAGTCGGTGAAGAAATGATCCCAGGGGCTATTGATGCGCAGCAGTTTGAAGCGATAGTGAAAGAGCAGTTGGCTAAGCTCAAATAATATCCTTGTTATACTTCGCGCTGTGGCGTTGTTGGCTTGGCATACTAACCCTAGTCACATACTGATGTATGCTCCTAGGGCTTAGTTTCACTTGCCGCCTAGCCACAACACGAATTATTTAGGGGATAAAGCTAAGCTTAAGATTGACTTAGAAAAGTATTAGCGAATCAGCAAAGAAAGCATTTTAACTTAATGACAAAGCATTAATTTCGATTAAATGCTTTGCTTTGCTACACTTTAAATTTGTACTATTTGATAACAAATAGGTTAATAACCGTATGAATAGACTGAAAAAGTGGTCTAAAGAAATTATCGTTTTAGCCATTATATTGTTTGTTGCCTTTACGGTAATGGACTTGTGGCGTAAACCACAAACTTTAGCCCCTGCATTGTTGGAACAACATACTTTAGTTAATGGTGAAACGGTTTCATTAGCTGAGTTAAGTAAAGAAAAACCGATATTGGTTTATTTTTGGGCTACATGGTGTGGTGTGTGCAATCTAACTTCGCCAACAGTTTCAGATTTAAATCAATCAGGTATGCCGATTATTTCTGTTGCCATACGTTCCGGTGAAACGGCTCGCTTAGTCTCAGGGATGGAAAAAAAGGATTTAAACTTCCCTGTTATCAATGACAGTAGTGGGCAGCTCTCGAATGCGGTAGGAGTCAGTGCAACACCGACGTTTATGGTAATTGATAACGGCGAGTTAGTTAGTTTTACTTCAGGCTGGACTAGCTCTTATGGTTTAAAAATGCGTATGTGGTTAGCCTCATTTTAATATTTTTATGATCCCCTCGCTCGTTAAAAGGGGATTTTTCTGTCTATAAGTTTAATTTATCATTATGGTAAACTCATCCTGCTATATAAATAATAAAATAGGTGGATGGGATGGTAGTGTTCAAAAAAACAGTATGCTTACTGTTAGGTGCAGTATTAATGGTTGGGTGCTCGCCTGATACGGAAGAAAAAGCAAAATCTGAGCCGTCTTCTGTAGCAACTGCGAATTCAGAATTAAAACAGCGCGTTGATGAAATTAAAAGCAATTCGACAGAAGATAAAATCAATGCATTTAATGCCAAGTCAGATGATGACCCGACAATGCTGCGTGGTATTTTTTTGTCTGAAATGGCGAAGTCATTACCTATGTTGATTGATGATGTAACATTATTAACAGAGGTGACAGAAAAAAATGGCATGTTGTTTTATCAATATACTATCAAAGGGATCCCTGACAATGTGCTAGAGAGTAATAGCTGGCAGCAGAACATGCGTAAGGTCTTAGATATAAATTACTGCGGTAAGGATGCAGGAATGAAAATTTTACATGAAATGTTCCCTGATGGGATCACGCATAATTATTATAAATCCAATAAATTAATTTTTACCTATATTGTTACTCCTGCTATTTGCCTCTAACCTTTATTATTGCGCCTGATAATCGCTATTTATCAGGCGTACTCATGATTAAAATTCTAAATTACGAATAAAACGGTATTCAGCCGATTGGGGTTTTAAGCGGTATAAATTGGCTGGTCGGCCGCGCTCATGGCGTTTTTCCCCTGTATCGATAAGCAAGTCTGCTTGTTCTAAACGACGTCTAAAAGACTTATTTTGCAAAGTCTTACCAATTAAAACCTCATGGACATGCTGCAATTCAGACAGTGTAAAAACGTCAGGTAAAGCAAAGCCGGGTACGATGGAATAAAGTGATTTTTGTTGTAAGCGCTCACGAGCCTGTTGATAGAGTTGTAAATGGTCAAATGCCAGAGGCAATGTAGCGATGTCATCAATAGATACCCATTTTACTGATTCGACGGTCTCAATATGAGCTTCACAATCTTGATAAGCAATTAAAGCGGTATAACAGACAGTGACAGACCAACCCCGAGGATCACGTTGTTTATTACCTACCGTACAAAGTTGTTCAACATAAGGCGGGATAACCCCTGTTTTTTCTTTTAGCTTACGTAGGATTGTCTCTTCGATAGTTTTATCATTTTGTTCATCAACGAAGCCACCAGGTAACCCCCATTTCCCCTTTTCAGGGAAATTTGCCCTTTCGACTAATAAGACTTTGAGTGTGTTTTCATGATATGTGAACAAGACGGCATCAACAGTCAGCAGTGGTGAGAGATATTCATTTTTGTTATATCCTGCTAAAAATTCTTTTTCATTCATATTGTTACCTACTTTAAATTGCACTCAAATCAATAGAGCTATCATACGCTAAAAGCCAATTAATGTCATTAAGACATTTAATGCTTGACTTGTTTGTGTCTATAGGACAATAATTATTTAAAGTCATAAGGACATTAATGAGAGGTGGACTATGTTCAATTTTAAATATTTCAAAGCAGACTCATCTACATTTGTTATTCAGTCAGTGAATGGGAAAGTGCGTAAGCAAGGAAAGGGGATTAGTTTTTGGTATAACTCGGATAAGACATCTATTGCGGCATTACCGTTAAGTGCTCAAGAAGCTCCTTTTATTTTTAATTTACAAACTGCGGATTTTCAAAGTTTACGCATTCAGGGGCAAATTTCATTTCAAGTGAAGAACCCAGAAAAAACAGCAAATGTATTAAATTTCAATTTAACTAAAGATGGAAAAAATCACGCTTCTGAAGACCCACTTAAATTGAGTGATAGAGTAGTGAGGGCTGCGCAAACTATTATCCAAGCCAGAATTCAAACGACTTCATTGCGTGATGCATTACTTATTAGCCAATCATTAGTGACTTTAGTCACTCAACAACTGGCAGAACAAACGCTAATTGAGTCATTAGGCCTTGAAATTTTAGACGTCTCTTTTGCTGCAATAGCGCCTTCACCTGAAACTCTTAAAGCGTTAGAGGCGCAAGCGAGGGAGTCAATTCTAAAAGAAGCGGATGATGCTATTTACGCAAGACGCAAATTTTCTGTTGAACAAGAAAGAACGATTAAAGAAGCGGAATTAGAAACGGATTTATCTGTTCAAGCAAAAGAACAACAAATTGAAGAAGCTCGCCTTGATAATGAACGTAAGCTATTACGTGAACGAGCAGAAATAGAGCAAGAAGAGTTGGTTGCACAAGTTAGTGCAGAGGCAAAGCGCCAAGAGTTAGTCACGCTCAGTGTGGGAAACCAGCGTATTCAATCAGAAGCAGATGCTTATGCTATTGAAACCAAAATGAAAGCCTATAGCCAGTTACCCGTTGAAAATTTAAAAGCGCTAGCGCTGGCAAAAATGAACCCAGAACAATTAATGGCAATGGCTTTTGAGTCACTGGCTCAAAATGCAGGGAAGATAGGGGAACTTAATCTATCACCTGATCTATTTGGTCAACTAATGAAAAAAGGAGGGAAGTAATGGAAGGAATGGATAATGCTAGATTTGTATTAGTAACACGTAAGACGCGCTTACAGGAATTGATTGAACGCTTTAATACATGGCCACAAGCGAAATTCTATTTAGAGCATAACCATGTGGAAGTTGATGATTATCTTAATGAGCATGATCTTTATCAGAGGCAATTAATCCAAGCTGAATCAATATTAAAACCATTAGGTAGGTTTCAATTATTAGAAAGAAAACTATTGCCCAGTTACCAATTTTCTAAGCAAGATATTGTGGTTGTGATCGGGCAGGATGGCTTAGTTGCCAATACGTTAAAGTACCTGAATGGGCAGCCTATTATTGCGATTAACCCAGACCCAGCGAGATGGGATGGCAAATTATTACCTTTTGAAATAGGCCAACTAAAGGAAGTTGTACAAAAAACAATACAAGGCAAGGCAGAGCAAAAAACAGTTACTTTTGCACAAGCAACAACCAATGATGGTCAATCATTATTAGCGGTGAATGACTTGTTCATTGGCCCGAAAAGCCATACCTCTGCGCGTTATTTATTGAATTGGAAAGGGGAGAAAGAGTTTCAATCTTCTTCTGGAATTATAGTTTCAACAGGGTTGGGTTCAACGGGGTGGTTTCAATCTATTTTAGCTGGAGCTAAAGCGATTACAGGCGTGGCACATCATCCCCTTTCTAATGGATTTGGTTGGGGAGACAATAAATTGCAATTTAGCGTTAGGGAGCCTTTTTTAAGTAAAACAACGGGCACGAAATGGGTGTTTGGCACGATAGAAACAGAATCACCTTTAATGCTTGAATCGTTGATGCCTGATAATGGCGTTATTTTCTCAGATGGAATAGAAGATGATTTTTTACAGTTTAATGCGGGCTGTATTGTTACAGTGAAAATCTCAGATTTACGAGGGTTACTTGTTGGTTAGCTTAGTTTCATCAGCCTCAATATTTTTGCTTATTGAGGCTGATGACAGATTAAATTTTTCTACGTTGGTTCATTGTGAAACCTAGTAAGCCAAAGATGACAACCACGGCCCACATTGGGTAATTGCTCCAACGTGCATAAGGCGTTAACCCTGTCGTCGGGATGACATCACTGGCAAGTACTGCTGTTTTAAACTGAGGCAGTATATCTTGGATTGTCCCGTCAGCGCTGATCACAGCAGTAATTCCATTATTGGTTGAGCGTAGTAATGGGCGACCTAACTCTAACGAACGCATTCGAGCCATTTGGAAATGCTGCCATGGACCAATCGATTTTCCAAACCATGCGTCATTCGATACGGTAAGTAAGTAATCGCTATCTGGCTTAAAGTTATCTCTAACTTGCGTACCTAAGATTATCTCATAGCAAATTGCGGCTGTAAGATGCATATTCCCTACCGCTAGCTGAGCTTGTTGATAATCACCTCGGCTAAAACCTGACATAGGTAAGTTAAAGAAAGGGGCAATAGGGCGTAGTATATCCTCTAAGGGAACAAACTCGCCAAATGGAACTAAATGGTGTTTGTTATAACGATTTTTAGAAGGGTAAAGATACGGTGTTTTATCACCTAATACGATAATAGTATTAAAAAATTCATACTCACCATTCGCTGGCCTTGCATCGACAATTCCGGTTATTAAGCGCGTATTAGAGCCTGCCAGCAGTTGATCGAGGGATTTTAACCAAGCTTGGTTATCGAGTTCAACGGAAGGGACGGCAGATTCGGGCCAAATGATCAGTGAAGCTTTACCTATATAAGGCCTTGATAACTCCATATAGGTGTCTTTGGTCTTTTGTAAAAAGCTGGCTTCCCATTTCATCGATTGGGGAATATTGCCTTGTACTAAAGCGACTTGCATTTTTTTGGTTTCAAGAGGGGTGAACCATTGAATATTTTTGGCAAGTAGGGGGGCAAACAATAAAACCGCAGCCGCTATTAAGGCCATAAAACTGCGGCGTATTATCGCTAGCACTAATAGGCCACTGATACTAAATAGCAACAAGGTAACCATTTCAACACCAAAAACTGGTGCTAATGCTTTCATTGGCCCATCAATTTGGCTATAACCAAATTGGAGCCATGGGAAGCCAGTTAATACCCAACCTCGTAGGAATTCAGTTAACTGCCAAAGTGCAGGTGCAAGGAAGACTAAACGCCAGATATTGGCACTGGGAGCAAATTTAGTGAGTAATGCCCCAAATAGACCGGTATAAAGAGAGAGATATGCCGCCAGAAGAATAACGATAAGTACATTAACAGGGCCAGGCATTCCACCAAAGTCAGCAATACTCACGTAAACCCAATTGACACCGCTACCAAATAAACCAAACCCCCAAGCAAAGCCAATCGAAAAAGATTGCTTAACCGTCCGCTGTAAGGTGAGTAATTGAAGGAAAAGAATAGAAAGTAGTGCAGCGGGCCAGATATCAAAAGGCGAAAAAGCCAGTGTTCCACTGGCTCCAAATAGTAAAGCCAGCAGTAACCGTAACCGCTGACTTTGATAAATAGACGTTGAATTCATTAAGTCTGTTCTTCTTCCAAAGTCGGAACTGGCGCGTCATCTGGAATTTTCACGTGAAGCAGAAGAATTCGACGACTGTCTGCCATGGCAACTTTAAATTGGTAATTGTCTATAGTGATAACTTCACCACGGGAAGGTAAGTGACCAAAGGCTTGCATAACTAAACCGCCCACGGTATCAACTTCTTCATCACTAAATTGTGTATTAAAAGCATCATTGAAGTCTTCTATCTGCGTCAGCGCGCGGACAGAATAAGAATGCCGACTGAGTTGACGGATATCAACGTCATCTTGGTCGTCATATTCGTCTTCGATTTCGCCAACAATAAGCTCTAAAATATCTTCAATGGTAACAAGCCCTGACACACCACCAAACTCGTCAATGACGATAGCCATATGGTAGCGTTGAGAGCGGAACTCTTTGAGTAGCCTGTCTACTCGCTTACTTTCAGGTACAACAACTGCTTGACGTAAGACTTTATCGATACTAAAAGGTTCTGCGTCAGTGCGCATAAATGGCAGCAAATCTTTTGCCATTAATAAACCTTCTATGTGGTCTTTATCTTCACTAATAACAGGGAAGCGTGAGTGGGCTGAATCAATAATGACATCAAGGCACTCATCAAGCGTTTGATTGCGTTTTAAGGTAACAATTTGGGAACGCGGGATCATAATATCGCGTACGCGTTGATCCGCAATGTCCATTACCCCTTCAAGCATTTCGCGGGTATCAGGATCAATCAAATCGTTTTGTTCAGAGTCGCGGATTAATTCGACTAAGTCATCACGATTTTTAGGTTCACCGTGGAACAGGTGATTTAATAGTGCAAAAAACCCTTTCTTAGGACCAGGGTTATCGCTACTCGAAGAGTTATCGTCGCTCATGGCGGTTAATTTTGTATTCCTCAATAAAATACTCGACATACTTTGAACTACAGCGTTGTTAGCTGTACTCGGCTATGGGTTTAATAGCACAAGTTAAAGTATTTAGAGCTAGGTTAGTTAATAAAAACAACTTGCTTGATTCTTTTTTAGCATAAAACTGACGGTTTATCCTCATAATTACCGTCAGTTTTTTGTAAAATAATGCTTTTTTATAAAAGATAACTAGAAAAATTATAGTTAGATCATGCTTTCTCTGCAAGATAGGGGTCGTCATAACCTAATTCTGCTAAGATTTCAGTTTCTAAGCTTTCCATTTCTTCAGCTTCATCATCTTCAATATGGTCATAACCTAGTAGATGTAAGCAACCGTGGATCACCATATGTGCCCAGTGCTCTTCAGCACTTTTTTGTTGTTCAATCGCTTCTTGCTCAACAACTTGACGACAAATAATTAAATCGCCTAATAATGGCAGCTCAATTTCCGGCGGTGCTTCAAAAGGAAAAGATAATACATTTGTGGGCTTATCTTTTCCTCGGTAGGTTAAGTTTAAATGATGGCTTTCCGCTTCGTCTACAATGCGAATGGTGACTTCACTTTGCGCTTGAAATTTAGGCAGTACTGCGGCTAACCAGCGTTCAAATAAAGCTTCAGAGGGTAAGCCGTCCGGATTTTCACATGCAATTTGTAAATCGAGAATAATATCGATGCCACTCATTTATTGGTTTTCCTGCTTTTCAAATTGCTGTTGTCGTTCTTTTTCTTCACGTAACTGCTGGCGGCGCTTATTGTCTTGCTCTTCCCATGCTTCATAAGCCATAACAACTTTAGCCACTACTGGGTGACGAACAACGTCTTCACTGTGGAAAAAATTAAAGCTTAAATCATCAACCCCAGAAAGGACTTCTATGGCGTGACGTAAACCCGATTTACTGCCGCGCGGTAAGTCAACTTGGGTAATATCCCCTGTTACCACCGCTTTGGAATTAAACCCAATACGCGTCAAAAACATTTTCATCTGTTCGATGGTCGTGTTTTGGCTTTCATCTAAAATAATAAAAGCATCATTTAATGTGCGACCGCGCATATACGCCAATGGCGCAACTTCAATCACGTTTCGCTCAATCAGTTTTTCAACTTTTTCAAAGCCTAACATTTCAAATAAGGCGTCATAAAGGGGGCGAAGATAAGGGTCAACTTTTTGGCTTAGATCCCCCGGTAAGAAACCGAGCTTCTCACCAGCCTCAACAGCTGGACGAGTTAGCAATATTCGGCGAACTTCTTGGCGCTCTAGTGCATCAACAGCAGCGGCAACAGCTAAGTATGTTTTCCCTGTCCCAGCAGGGCCAATCCCAAACGTAATATCATGGTCTAAAATATTTGCGATATATTGCGCTTGGTTTGGTGTACGAGGCTTGATTACACCACGTTTTGTTTTGATATTCACGGCCTTACCGTAGTCTGGCACGCTGTCAGCGGATTGCTCTAAGACACGGCTATCGAGTATCGCTAAGTGAATGTTTTCAGGGTCTATATCCGGAATAACACCGCGCACAGGGGAGGTATCCACATACAGCTGGCGTAAAATTTTACTTGCCGCTTGTACATTAAGTGGTTTGCCCGATATTTTAAAACGGTTATCGCGTCGGTTAATTTCGATGGCAAGACGGCGTTCAAGTTGCTTAATATTGTCATCAAATGGCCCGCAGAGGCTCATTAAACGCTGGTTATCTGCGGGTTCTAGAAAGATTTCTTGTGTTGCGATTTGCAAAGTTGTTGTATCGGTCACTGAATATCCTATCGTTAGATTATTACTTAGGGTTGATAGTTGCCAACACCTAGCTCATCTTCTTTACGAGTACGTGCAATGACAGATGCAGGGGATTCGTGAACACGAAGATCCATTTGCTCCTCTGTGCGGATCACTTTGCCGCGTAGAGAGTTTGCATAGACGTCCACGATTTCTACATCCACAAATTTACCAATCATATCCGGTGTGCCTTCAAAATTCACAACGCGGTTATTTTCGGTACGGCCAGAAAGTTCCATGAGGCTCTTACGTGAAGGGCCTTCCACTAAGATGCGTTGTACAGAGCCTAACATGGCACGGCTAAAGCTCATGGCTTGTTGGTTAATGCGCTGCTGTAATAAGTATAGACGCTGTTTTTTCTCATCTTCACTGACATCATCTGGAAGGTCGGCCGCAGGTGTACCGGGACGCGCTGAGTAAACAAAGCTAAAACTCATATCAAAATCCACATCAGCGATTAACTTCATAGTTTTTTCAAAATCATCGTTAGTTTCGCCAGGGAAGCCAACAATAAAATCTGAACTAATAAGAATACCAGGGCGAGCTTCACGCAGTTTGCGAATAATGGCTTTATATTCTAGTGCGGTATGAGCCCGTTTCATCATGGTAAGAATACGGTCAGAACCACTTTGCACTGGAAGGTGTAAATAGCTCACCAATTCAGGGGTATCACGGTATACTTCAATGATATCATCTGTAAATTCAATTGGATGACTGGTTGTAAAGCGTACACGGTCAATCCCATCGATAGCAGCAACGAGGCGTAATAATTCGGCAAATGAGCAAATTTCACCATCAAAGGTTTCACCACGATAAGCGTTAACGTTTTGCCCTAACAAGTTAACTTCACGGACACCTTGTGCTGCTAATTGTGCAATTTCAAATAAAATATCATCACAAGGGCGGCTAACTTCTTCGCCTCGTGTATAAGGCACTACGCAGAAAGTACAATATTTATTACAGCCTTCCATAATTGAAACGAATGCGCTTGGGCCTTCTGCTCGTGGTTCAGGTAAGCGATCAAACTTTTCAATTTCAGGGAAACTGATATCAATCACAGGGCTACGGGTACCTTGCACCTGATTAATCATTTCAGGCAAGCGGTGTAAGGTCTGTGGACCGAAAACAATATCAACACTTGGTGCACGCTGACGGATAAAGTCCCCTTCTTGTGAGGCTACGCAACCGCCGACACCAATAATGATATCTGGGTTTTTATCCTTAAACGTTTTCCAACGCCCGAGTTGATGGAAAACCTTTTCTTGCGCTTTTTCACGAATTGAGCAGGTATTTAGCAGTAATAAATCAGCTTCTTCTGCAACTTCAGTGAGTTGGTAACCATGGGTGTTTTCCAATAAAGAAACCATTTTGGATGAGTCATACTCATTCATTTGGCAACCCCAAGTTTTAATGTATAGCTTTTTATTCGTCGACATGTCGTATATCCGGTGTTTTCGAAGCGGCTAGTGTAATGGACCTCGAAACGCGTTGTAAATCCAAAGTCCTACCCTCTTTTTGGGAACTTGCATGCATTTTGATGAAGAACATCATTGTATGATGGGATAAATGCAAAGATATTTAAAATAATATCACTACACCAAATTTAAGGGCAGGCAATTTGCCTATTGTTTTAAAGTTAGGGCGTATTGTATTCATTTGAGGCATCAGTGACTAGAGGATGTTGAGTATTTGTGGTTAATTTTTATGCAAATTAACGGCTTTTAAGCAAAACAGGCCACTTATGGCGTCGCGGTATTCACTCAATGTAGCACTCTTATGGGTTTCTAACATGGATATTTTCTGTGAGAGCCGCAAATATTGGGTACAATAGCTTAATCAAATAATAATCCCATCAAACAATGAATAGTGTAGCTAATGTGATGAATAAATTAATCGAATCTTATGATGTTGTCGTGGTGGGAGCCGGTATGACGGGTGCCGCGGCAGCATTGGGCTTTGCCCAAGAAGGCATGCGAGTCGCTTTGCTTGAAAAGGCAAAACCAGCGGCATTCGATCCACAAAGCGCACCTGATGTCCGTATTTCTGCGATTAGCCGTGCATCCGTTGAATTATTGCAACAATTAGGTGCTTGGCAGCATGTAGAGGCCATGAGGAGTGCCCCTTACAGGCAGCTAGAAACATGGGAAGAACCGGGTAGCAATGTTCTTTTTGACGCTCAAAGCCTTGGGTTGCCAGAACTCGGGTTTATGGTTGAAAACCGCGTACTGCAACTTGCACTATGGCGTGAGTGTGAAAAATACGACAATTTAGAATTGGTTTGCCCTGCGCAGCTGGTTAATTTATATCGGCCTCAGAACCAAAAAACGTGGTGTATTGAATTAGATGATAACCGAACTATAGAAGCGCAACTTGTTGTGGGAGCCGATGGCGCTAACTCCCAAGTGCGTAAAATGGCGGGGATTGGCAACCGTGGTTGGCAATATCGCCAATCATGTATGTTAATTACTATTCAAACACAGCAACCTCAGCAAGATAAAACATGGCAACAGTTTTTTCCATCGGGCCCTAGAGCATTCTTGCCTTTATATGATCACTGGGCTTCTTTGGTTTGGTATGATAGCCCTGACAAAATTAGGCGTCTGCAAGGGATGTCGATGGAACAGTTAACAGGGGCGGTTTCAGAGGCCTTCCCTGAACGTTTAGGGCCAATAACCGCAGTGGCTTCAGGGGCTTTCCCATTAACACGTCATCACGCGAACCGCTATGTTCTTGATGGTCTAGCACTGATTGGCGATGCGGCGCACACCATTAATCCATTAGCGGGGCAAGGCGTCAATCTTGGGTACCGTGATGTAGATGCGTTGTTAAAAGAAGTCATTTATGCACGTGAATATCTACAGCCTTGGTGCTCCATTGAGGTATTAAAACGTTATCAGCGTCGTCGTTTACCTGACAACTTAGTTATGCAAGCAGGGATGGATGTTTTCTATATGGCATTTAGTGAAAGTTTACCGGGGTTGAAAATGTTAAGAAACCTCGGGTTAATGGCAGCTCAGCGCGCTGGAGAAGCTAAAAAACTGGCATTGAAATATGCCTTAGGGTTATAACGTTGATGTGAAATGGACAATAAAATAGGCCGCTACCAGCGGCCTATTTTATTTAAGGTAATAAATTTGGTTTATTGTTAACTAGATCAATAGGTTGTATATCATTTGATTTATTGATATTGATAATGCTATCACCTTCAGTTACCTCTGGGTCAAATGTCTCATTTTTATCTGAAAATGCATGTGCTAACTTTTCGGTATCTAATTCTTTTTCCCAACGGGCGACGACAATACAGGCGCATGCGTTACCAACTAAATTAGTTAAAGCACGGCATTCTGACATAAAACGGTCGATACCGAGGATTAATGCCATACCTGCAACAGGGATGCTTGGTACTACCATTAATGTTGCTGCGAGAGTAATAAACCCTGCGCCAGTCACCCCTGCAGCTCCTTTTGAGCTGATCATTGCGACAAGCAGTATAGAAAGTTGCTGCCAAATTGTGAGTTCAATATTAGTGGCTTGGGCAATAAACAGTGCAGCCATGGTCATATAGATATTGGTACCATCAAGGTTGAATGAATAACCTGTTGGGATCACTAAACCTACAACTGATTTTTCACAGCCAGCCCGTTCCATTTTTCTCATCAAACTTGGTAGTGCAGCTTCAGAAGAAGAAGTCCCTAAAACGAGCCAAAGTTCATCCTTGATGTATTTAATGAGTTCGATGATTGAGAAGCCGTTGTATTTTGCGACAGCGCCAAGAACAACTAAGACAAAGAGCAGGGAGGTAATGTAGAAAGTTACTATCAGCATCATTAAGTTACCGATAGATGAAATACCATATTTACCAATGGTAAATGCCATTGCCCCAAATGCCCCGATAGGTGCTAGTTTCATTAGCATCGCAACCATTTTGAACACAGGTTCAGAAAAGTTTTGCAGCAATTTAACTATTGGCTCACCATGTTTACCTGTTGCGGCTAATGCTAACCCGAAAATAATCGCAATAAATAAGACTTGTAGGATATTACCATTCACTAATGGGCTAATGACCGTATCTGGAATGATGTTCATCAAAAAGCCAACAATGGAAGACTCATGGGCTTTTTCGACATAGCTAGCAACTTTTGTGCTATCGAGCGTTGCTGGGTCGATATTAAGCCCAGAACCTGGGCGGATGACATTCGCGACAATAAGGCCGATAAATAATGCAATGGTTGAGAAAGTCAGAAAGTACAGCATAGCTTTACCAGCGACACTGCCGACCGCTTTCATATTAGACATCCCTGAAATACCGGTTACTACGGTTAAAAAGATGACAGGTGCGATGATCATTTTTACTATTTTGATGAACCCATCACCAAGTGGTTTTAATGATTCTCCGGCCTCAGGGAAAAAGTGACCAAGTGCAATACCGAGCAAGATGGCTACGATCACTTGAACATATAAAATCTTATATATTGGTTGCTTTATCATGTTTCGCATAAATTTTCTCTGTAAAAATGTTACGTTTGGCAATTTATAATTATTAGGTTTTAAAACTTTTATTAGAGTTTTTGAGAGCTAATCAATTGGAATGGAAGATGGGATTGAATGTACTAATGACCGCAGCTAGAAAGGATCTTACCCGCCATTAATCACACCTAACTACAATTCGTCGGAAGATTACCACTTTCACTGGTTAATAAAAAATGACTTAAGTCACATATTTGATATAAAAGTTAAACAAAGGTAAATTTTATGCGTTAAATGTTGACCTATTTTAACTGTAAGGAACTAAATTTGTTATTTGTCGGATAATGATGATTTGTAAAAGGCAGGCAATGAAAAGAAATTTTTCAGCTAATAACCAGCATGAAAATATGGAAAATTTATAAAAATAGCGCGTGTAGAAAGAGATGTATGGATTTATTCGTGGAATGCCAAATTGTTTCTATTTAAGTTTTTAATAAAAATAATAAACCAAAATAGCATGGCATCGCGTTGATATTATAGGAGAAAATCAATCAGTAAACTGAGATAGGAAAAATGAAAGAAGGAAGTGAAGAAAGATGGCTGGGGTACCAGGATTCGAACCTGGGAATGCCAGGATCAAAACCTGGTGCCTTACCGCTTGGCGATACCCCAATCTTAAATTTTGTTCTACCAAGAAGGTAGATGGTGCGGGAGACAAGACTTGAACTTGCACACCTTGCGGCGCCAGAACCTAAATCTGGTGCGTCTACCAATTTCGCCACTCCCGCAAACAATGGTGGCTATGACGGGATTCGAACCTGTGACCCCAACATTATGAGTGTTGTGCTCTAACCAGCTGAGCTACATAGCCATTTTATATTTTTCAAAATGAAGTTTTTGACAATCTAGATAGGGTAGTAGATGGCTGGGGTACCAGGATTCGAACCTGGGAATGCCAGGATCAAAACCTGGTGCCTTACCGCTTGGCGATACCCCATCCGGGAATTCTACTACAGATTGTATTAAGATGGCTGGGGTACCAGGATTCGAACCTGGGAATGCCAGGATCAAAACCTGGTGCCTTACCGCTTGGCGATACCCCAATCTTAAATTCAATGCTACCGAGAAGGAAAATGGTGCGGGAGACAAGACTTGAACTTGCACACCTTGCGGCGCCAGAACCTAAATCTGGTGCGTCTACCAATTTCGCCACTCCCGCAAATAATGGTGGCTATGACGGGATTCGAACCTGTGACCCCAACATTATGAGTGTTGTGCTCTAACCAGCTGAGCTACATAGCCATCTTTTTTTGCATAACCTTCGTCGGCGTTGCGGGGCGCATTATGCTAATTACAGACACGACAGTCAACAGCTTTTTGCACTATTTTTCAGAAAATGCGTCTGTTTGTCTGATGAATAATCATTTTGTCGATAAAGCCAGCAAAAAACAAGCCCATATTTGAAAAAATCTTTTTCGGGAGGATCAAGATGGAAGGGGAATTATTCGAATGATAGCAGCGTTGAAAACGTATACTTAGTGAAAACAGAGTGGAACCCAGCTTTAAAATTTAAGTTATTTAAGTTTAATCAATCCAATGAATTGCTGAGTTTTCGCGTTAGGGGAAAACAAAAAAGCAGGCATAAAACCTGCTTTTATGAAAAATAAACGGAGAAATTAATTTTCAAATAATTTTTGCAGTAACTCACCATTAAGCATAGCTCGTTTGGTGAGGGCAAATGCGCCTATTGCTGAGTTATGGACAAGTTGTGATGTGACAATAGGTAAGTTTTCTCTAAAACCTTTAAGGGCTTGAGTGTCAATGCAGCTTTGGATCGCCGGAATAAGAACCAGTTCGGCTTCTGTGATGTCACCTGCAATAACCACTTTTTCAGGGTTGAAGAGGTTTATTGAAATAGCAATGGCTTTACCGATCTGACGACCGACATGTTGGATGACTTCAGTCGCTAGCGGGTCACTTTTGTTGGCCGCTTGGCAGATATGAGAAATTGTACAGGTTTCTGCGGTCAGAGAACTTGAATAACCTTGTTCTAGGCGCTGTCTTACGCGGGCTTCGATAGCTTGGTTTGAGGCAATGGTTTCTAAGCAACCAAAATTACCACAGTGGCATAGTTCACCCAGTGGGTCTACTTGGATGTGACCAATCTCCCCTAAGTTCCCACGGTGATTGAGCAGGATTTCTTTGTTAATAACTAAGCCTGCTCCAGCGCCTCTGTGGATACGTACTAGAAGTGAGTCCTCACAATCACGGGTTGCACCAAAATAGCTCTCAGCAAGGGCTAGGCTGCGAATATCGTGGCCAGCATAGCAAGTGATATTAAAATGTGATTGTAAATTATCAATAAGGTGCCAGTTATCAACTTTAATATGCGGCATGTAATAGACAATACCGCTGTGAGGGTTAACCAACCCCGGAAGGATAACAGAAATTGCGATTAACTCTTTAAGGCGACGATGGTTTTTATCAATAAAGTCTTCAAGGGCAGCAATTAACTTTTCTTCGACAGCCTGCTGAGAAGGCGCTGTAATAGGATAATGACCATCAATAATCATTTTACCACCTAAGTCGTATAAGGCTATGGTGGCATCATAGCGCCCTAAACGGACACCAATAGTATGGAAATTTTTATGTTCAGAAACAATTGAAATGGCACGGCGGCCCCCAGTGGAGGCCTGCTGGTCAACTTCCTTGATTAAACCACGTTCGAGTAGTTGGCGAGTGATCTTAGTGACACTGGCTGGGGCAAGCTGGCTTTGCTCCGCTATTTGAATTCTTGATATCGGACCTTGTTGGTCAATCAAGCTATAAACGACGGCACTATTTAATTGTTTGACGAGATCAATATTACCAATTTGCTTTAGCGAGTGGCTTTGATTCATTAGCTAGTTACTCATTTTTTGTAGACTTCGTCTCCGTTAACGTAGGTTGCGAGGACGTTGAAGTCGTGGTTAAACGCGGTCAAATTCGCAATTTTACCAGGAGCAATCGACCCTAAGGTGTTATCAACTCCAATGGCTCTTGCGGGGTAGAGCGTTGCCATTCTAAGTGTTTCATCCAATGCAATGCCGACGTGTTCTACACTGTTTTTGACTGCATCAATCATAGTCAGTGATGAACCGCTGAGTGTGCCATTTTCATCCACACATAATCCATTACGGTAGTATATGGTTTTACCTGCAAAGATAAAATGATCCATTTCACCAGTTTGCGGATCAATCCCTGCTGGTGCAGTTGCATCTGTGACTAAAATTAATTTATCACCTTTTAAATGCTTACTGTTGCGAATATTTGCCCATTGTACATGTAAACCGTCAGCAATAATTCCAGCATACACTTCCGGTGTGTCATAAATGGCACCGACTAACCCTGGTCCTCGGCCTGAAATATATGGCATAGCATTGAAAAGGTGGGTTGAGAAATTTATACCCGCTTTAAAGCCCAGTCTGGCTTCTTCATATGTGGCATTAGAGTGCCCCGCTGAAATAACGATACCCGCGTTTTTTAATTGACGGATATAACCCTGTTCAACCATTTCAGGTGCTAAGGTGATTTTAGTGATAGCGTCTGCGTGAGAAGCTAAGTAATCAATCATTTGTGCTGTTGGTTGACGAATAAACTCGGGGTTATGTGTGCCTTTTTTGATGACATTAATGTAAGGGCCTTCTAAATGAAGCCCAAGCGCTTGGTTTTTATGTTCTTTTAAGTATTCAGTCATGACTTCAACGCCATGTTTCATTAGCTCATCGGAACAAGTGATCAATGTCGGTAAATAACTTGTGCAGCCTGTGCGCTCGTTGGCTTTTTGCATGATATCCAAGTTTTTCAATGTAACATTTTCTTTATTATCATTGAATTGGACACCGCCACAGCCATTGACCTGCAAGTCAATAAAACCAGGGGAGAGAATAGCCCCTTGTAAATCATGCTGTGGAATATTGGCAGGCAGTTCAGCGACAGGACAAACATCCTTGATGATTTCACCATCAATGATGACAGCATGGTTATCCAGTCTTTCATGACCTGTATAAATAATGCAATTAGTTAGTGCATACATGGCTTAAAACTCCTGACCTCTGGGGATTTGGGTCACCGACCAGCTTTCGCTGATCGGGTGATTGATAAATATAATCTTAGTTAAACTTCTCAAGAATTTCAGATTCTAGCTGTTTGAAATATTTAAGTGTTTTGACTTTCAATTCGAGTGTTGCGGGTTCATCACAAACAATCAGTGCTTTCGGGTGCATTTGCACACAACTGATTGTCCACATATGGTTAACAGAGCCCTCAACGGCAGCGTGTACGGCATTCGCTTTATTGGCACCAGTAGCTAAGACCATCAGTTCTTGGGCATCCATTAATGTGGCAACACCTACGGTTAATGCAAACTTAGGTACTTGGTTAATATCATTGTCAAAAAAGCGCGAATTTGCTTGGCGAGTTTCTGGTGTTAACGTTTTAATTCGCGTGCGAGAATTCAAAGATGAACCGGGTTCATTAAAAGCAATGTGGCCATCATTGCCAACGCCGCCCATAAACAGGTTTATTTTACCAAAAGATTTAATTTTATCTTCGTAGCGTTGACATTCGGCATCAACATCAGGGGCATTGCCATTAAGTAAGTTGATATTTTCAGCTTGGATATCAATATGATTGAAAAAATTTTCATGCATAAAGGTATGGTAGCTTTGAGGATGATTAGCTGGAATACCAATATATTCATCCATATTGAATGTTACTACGTGCTTAAAACTCACTTTACCCGCTTTGTATAAAGCAATCAGTGCCTTATATGTTGCTAGGGGGGTACCACCTGTTGGCAACCCAAGTACAAAAGGTTTCTCTGCAGTTGGGTTGAATGCATTGATTTTATCAGCGATGTACTGTGCGGACCAGATTCCGACATCATGTGCATTGTTAAGTGGGATTAGCCTCATGTCTCTATTACCTCTAATAAGTCTGTGAAATCTTTCATGTATATATGTATCCCTGATGTTATTCATTAGATATAGGAATACTCGTTATACTTCAAATTTATTGTGCGTTATCACTTGGTTGCCATGTTATTTTTATCTCATAACATCGTTTCAAGTGTGCTGAGAATATACAGGTTAATGGCTTAAATAAGTTATTTTTAATCATAAAATAAGTTTTCAATAATAGCTACTAATTTAGTCATATCAGGAACTCTTTCGTTGACATTTATCACAAATCACACCTATTTATTTTGCATCGCGAAACAATTAATTTAGACTATGAAATTGATACTCTCAATAACCTAAATTATGATTTAGGTGTGTGAACAAGAAGATCCCGTAAATGGGGCAAAAATAGGGCGATAAAGGGGGAGTTTGTGAATATTCTTAGCTACTTACAGCGGATTGGTAGGGCACTTATGGTGCCAGTTGCTGTACTACCAGCCGCAGCAATCCTTATGGGGATTGGCTATTGGATCGACCCAGATGGTTGGGGAGCGAATAGTGCAATCGCGGCGTTACTGATTAAATCTGGTGCGGCAATTATTGATAATATGTCCGTACTGTTTGCAATTGGTGTTGCTTATGGAATGTCAAAAGATAAGGATGGTGCAGCTGCACTGACCGGTTTTGTCGGCTTCTTAGTGGTGACAACACTGTGTTCTCCTGCATCTTATTCCATGATTATGAATGTTCCGTTGGAAACGGTTCCTGCGGCATTTGGTAAAATTAATAACCAGTTCGTCGGTATCTTAGTTGGGGTACTGTCTGCTGAATTGTACAATCGTTACAGTGGTGTTGAGCTACCGAAAGCATTGTCGTTTTTCAGTGGTCGTCGCCTTGTCCCGATTTTAACTTCTTTCTTAATGATCATCTTAGCCTTCATACTGATGTATGTTTGGCCGGTGGTGTATAACGGTTTAGTGTCTTTCGGTGAAAGCATTAAAGATTTAGGCTCAGTTGGTGCCGGTATTTATGCCTTCTTCAACCGTTTATTAATTCCTGTTGGTTTGCACCATGCACTTAACTCTGTGTTCTGGTTTGACGTTGCAGGGATCAATGATATTCCAAACTTCTTAGGCGGTGCTAAGTCTATTGAAGCAGGTCTTGCAACTGTGGGTATTACTGGCCGCTACCAAGCTGGTTTCTTCCCAATTATGATGTTCGGTTTGCCGGGTGCAGCATTAGCGATTTACCACTGTGCACGTCCAGAAAACAAAGCAAAAGTAGCGGGTATCATGATCGCGGGTGCATTCGCGGCATTCTTTACTGGTATCACTGAACCTCTTGAATTCTCATTTATGTTCGTGGCGCCAATACTGTATGTTGTTCATGCATTATTAACGGGTATTTCGGTATATATCGCAGCCACCATGGAGTGGATTTCTGGGTTCGGTTTCAGTGCAGGTTTAGTCGATATGCTGTTGCAATCACGTAACCCATTAGCTGTTCAGTGGTATATGTTGATTGTCCAAGGTTTAGTATTCTTCTGTATTTACTATGTCATTTTCCGCTTTATGATCCGCAAATTTAACCTGTTAACGCCAGGTCGTGAAGAAAGTGCGGGTGACGAAACCATTGACGGTTATGACGAAAGCATTAGCCCTGCTGATAGCAGTGACAGCGATATCCAAAAAGAAGCACGCCAATATGTTGCCGCAGTAGGTGGTAGCGACAATATCGTCAGTATTGATGCCTGTATTACGCGTTTACGTTTAGGCGTTAAAGATTCAGCAGTTGTTAATGATGCCATGACCAAACGTTTGGGCGCTTCAGGTGTTATCCGTTTAAGCAAACAGAATGTTCAAGTGATTGTGGGGACTCGAGCTGAATTGGTCGCAAAAGCAATGACTGAAGTGATTGCAAAAGGCCCAATTGCAGGTTCTGTGCCAGTTGCAGCGGCAGAAGAGAAAAAAGCCGCAGAGCCTGAGAAAGCAAAAGGTAATGCGATTCTATCCTTAGTTGCGCCAGTAAGTGGTCAAGTTTTCTCCCTTGACGACGTACCAGATGAAGCATTCTCTAGCCGCATTGTGGGTGATGGTATTGCTATCAAACCAACAAGCAGCGAAGTGTTAGCGCCGGCATCAGGTACGGTGGTGAAAATTTTCGAAACTAACCACGCATTCTGCCTTGAAACAGAAAACGGTGTCGAACTCATCGTTCATATGGGGATTGATACGGTTGCACTGAAAGGCGAAGGTTGTGCTCGTTTAGTGGAAGAAGGTGCAGAAGTGACTGCGGGTACACCTATCCTGAAATTAGATTTACCGTTCCTTGAAGCTAATGCTAAATCAATGATTAGCCCAGTTATCATCAGCAATATCGATGATTTCGCGGGTGTCGAGATTTTAGTTGAAGGCGACGTGAAAGCAGGCGAAACGGTTATTTATAATGTGCTGAAATAATTCAGTTTAATATTATAAGTTAGTAAAAGGGTGGCTTAGGCCACCCTTTTTTATGATATTTAATAAGGAAAAGAGAACCATACAGGGTATAACAAATAATGATAATCAGTATTAATTGAGTTTGGTTTATAAAAAAAACATAATTAATTTTTAGCTTTTTTGGGGCTGAAATACGCGAATAATTAAAATCAAAGCATCTAAAAGCAATATAAGAAGGTGTCTATAAGGAGAAAATTATGGGGTTAAAATTCATCTGGTTTGATAAACAAACAGAAGAATATGTTGGTGAAGAGTATTCTATTGACTTAGAGAATGACGGTAGCATTATAGAAGCAACTATTAACCCTGAAAAACATTATTAATTAATGGTTGTTTTGATGTGGTTTCTGATTGGGGCTCTAATCTTCAATATTATATAAAACGTAAAATTGATTTTAGTAAATATGATTGCCAAGTTTCATTCGATTATCTAGATGGATGATAATTAATTATATTATTAATAATATAATTCACTTGTTTTTATACAGATTAATATTTTTCTATAAAGATGGATTAACTATTTAAAAAAATAATAAAATAAGTGGTAAATAATTCATTGTTATTATTTAAAATAAAAGTAAAAGATTGTGGCAATGTTAGGGATTTATTTAAAGTAATAACATAAGGAATATGTAATATGACGGAATCAGTGAAGCATCTACAGATTCATAAGCTAGAAGATATGAATATACACAGAAACTTAGGTGCAAGTCATAACCCGATGCAGATAGGGCCACCCAGTATAACCATTCATGTCGCGCCTAAAGGAAGTCCAATTTACAATCATTTAGGAGAAGATATAGGGAGTACATCTCAATGGGGACACACCTATATTAGTATTCGAGGCGTTAACCCAGTGACACATAATTATGAACAGATTAGCATGGGGCTTAGTCCAGGGGAAGATTGGGGGACATCAAAAGATAATTTGTCTTTTAATGACCATGTTCGCTATAAAAGTGCTTCTACATTGACGATTACATCAAATAATCAACAGTTTTTTAGTCATTCTTTAATAGCAGGTACCATAACAAGCTATTCTCATACAGTTTCACTCCCTACCATTGATTTAGGAGAAATTTCGTGAGGCTGATTTCATGGTCTATCGTTATAGGAGCGTTTATGATGGGGACTCCAACGTGGGGAGGAAATACAACCCCTCCTTTAATTCCAACTGTAAGGGATCGTCTATATACCATTGGGTATAATGAAACAGAGCTACGTTATGACTCAGATCTGTCTAAACGAGTACCTTATCCCAAAAATCAACAACAAGTGGTTGAATTATATCATCGGGCATTAAAATCTAATAAGGAAGATGATAACTATGCTTTGTTTTCTTTTTTCAGAATTGGTTGCACCGATTTTAAGCATTTACATAATGTGAAAGTTACAAAAGAAGAGTGTGCTAGAAATTAATTCTAACAATGGATTAGCTCTGTTATTTACAGGGGTAAACTATCAGCATGGTAATGGGGGGGAAATAAATATGCCAGAAGCAATTTTATATTATGAACAAGCTTACCACCTTTATGGTAATAAGGTACTTACCGCAGGTAAAAACCTTTCGACGATTTATTTACATGGACCGGAGGGGTCCCTCAGGACTTTAATAAAGCTAAGTACTACTTAGAAATGGTAGCAAGAGATAATCCAAAGGGGCAAGATGCATATTACCTCAAGAATTTTGATACTTATGTTGATTTACTCAAAATATCAAATGAGGGCGATAAATGTAAGCAACAAAATCCTAATAACCGCACTTGGGTAAATGAATGTAATGATAAAGTAGAAAAACAAATAAAGGCATACCTAAAAAAATATAGAGATAATCAGAAAAATGCGATTGGTTAATTTACTAAAATTTTATTTTATGACTAGTATGAAAGGTAACTGTGAATAATACCCTAAAATAGAGTAATAAAAATACTCTATTTTTTTCGTGTTAAAAAATTAAATTTGTTAATTATTTTGGCGAAATCTCAAACTAGGTTGTCTAATTTGCATAAGCAAGGGGCTTTTTTCATCGATAAGATAACTTTTCAATGACTCATGAGGACTTATCTGTGGATTGGCTACTGTGTTTGTTTGGATTTATTTCAGGAATAACAACGGCATTATTCGGTTTTGGTGGCGGTTTTATTACGGTTCCATTGTTATATGCTTTGATTACTTTAGTGTGGGGGCCGCAAAGCGAGGCAAGCAGTGTAGCAATGCAAATTGCGGTAGCAACATCAACCTGTGTAATGATCTTTTCATCGGCGCTTTCTAGCCGTGCTCATTACCTTAAAGGCAACCTGAGTTGGCCGATTATACGTCCCTTTGTTATCCCTATTTCAATTGGTGGAATTTTAGGGGCAATAGTGGCGCTATCAATAGATAGTGCGTTGATCCGTTGGATATTTATAGGTTACTTAGTTATTACTATTTTAGATTGCTTTATCCGCCCTGGTTTTATGAATACACAGGCAAATGGTGTAACCGCATCACAAGGGGGCATTTTTGCAGATACCCCCATTGGGGTGGTGATTGGTGCTGTGGCTGCATTTCTTGGGGTCGGTGGGAGCGTGATGACAGTCCCTTTAATGCGACGTAGAGGCGCGAGTATGATCCAAGCGGCTGCATTTGCCAATCCATTGACATTACCAATGGCGATTACAGGAACATTGACGTACTTCTTTTTTGCTATCGACCAACACATTGACCTTGGCGCGGGTTTCCTTGGGATGATCTACATTAAAGGTGCATTGATTTTAATCGCAGCGTCATGGCTGGGAATTCGCTTTGCTGGTTTACTAATGCCTTATCTTAGTGATAAACGTCATGCACAAAGTTATCCGCTATTATTGCTAGTGGTGTTAATGGTGATGTTGTTCACTTAAAAATGAATTGGGCTGATGTCGGGAGTTTTTTGCCCTAAATTCCAGTTTGTTGCACCTTTTGGTGGCTAAGCGCAATCAAACGGTTGTTTCCTGATTGATTATGATAGAATATATTCAGATACTACACGCTTTTAGCGCGCTTTTGGCATTGAGGAATGATGACAATGAATGAGGCAGATGCTCGCCCAACAAATTTTATCCGTCAGATCATAGATGAAGATCTGGCGAGCGGAAAACACACATCAGTGCATACACGTTTTCCACCAGAACCGAATGGCTATTTACATATTGGTCATGCGAAATCAATCTGCTTGAATTTTGGCATTGCCAAGGACTATCAGGGACAATGTAATTTACGTTTTGATGATACCAACCCTGTAAAAGAAGATGTCGAATACGTTAACTCCATTCAAGAAGACGTTAAATGGCTAGGTTTTGAATGGACGGGGAATGTTCGTTATTCCTCTGATTATTTTGATACTTTGTATCAATACGCAATTGAACTGATCAACAAAGGTCTTGCTTATGTTGATGAGCTCAGCCCTGATGAAATCCGTGAATATCGCGGGACTTTGAAAGAGCCGGGTAAAAATAGCCCATACCGTGAGCGTTTAATTGAAGATAACTTAGCATTATTTGAAAAAATGCGTGCAGGTGGCTTTGAGGAAGGTAAAGCGTGTTTACGTGCTAAAATTGACATGGCATCCCCATTTATGGTGATGCGCGACCCGGTTTTATATCGTATTAAGTTTGCGGAACATCACCAATCTGGTAATAAGTGGTGCATTTATCCGATGTATGACTTCACACATTGTATTTCTGATGCGTTAGAAGGTATTACACATTCTTTATGTACACTTGAGTTCCAAGATAACCGTCGTTTATATGATTGGGTATTAGATAACATCACGATTGATTGTCATCCACGTCAGTACGAGTTTTCTCGTCTGAATTTGGAATATACGGTGATGTCTAAGCGTAAACTGAACCAATTAGTGACAGAAAAACATGTCAATGGTTGGGACGATCCACGCATGTTAACCATTTCAGGTTTACGCCGTCGTGGTTATACCGCAGCTTCTATCCGCGAGTTCTGCCAACGTATTGGTGTCACTAAGCAAGACAACAACGTTGAAATGGCATCATTAGAGTCCTGTATTCGTGATGACCTGAATGAGTCAGCTCCGCGTGCAATGGCGGTTATTGATCCAGTGCGTGTGGTGATTGAAAACATGCCTGCTGGTGAAGAAATCTTAACGGCACCAAATCACCCAAATAAACCTGAGATGGGCACTCGCCAAGTGCCATTTAGCAATGAAATTTATATTGACCGTGCAGATTTCCGCGAGGAAGCAAATCGTCAATATAAACGTTTAGTTTTAGGTAAAGAAGTTCGCTTACGTAACGCTTATATCATCAAAGCTGAGCGTGTTGAGAAAGACGCAGAGGGCAATATCACGACTATTTATTGTACATACGATGCAGGTACATTAAATAAAGACCCTGCGGATGGGCGTAAAGTCAGAGGGGTTATTCACTGGGTTAGCGTAGCACACGCACTGCCAGCGGAAATTCGTTTGTACGACCGCTTATTTACAGTACCAAACCCGGGTGCAGAAGAGGATTTCCTGTCGGTAATCAACCCAGAGTCATTGGTTATTCGCCAAGGGTTTGTTGAACCAAGCTTAAAAGATGCTGCCCCTGAAAAAGCATATCAGTTTGAGCGTGAAGGGTATTTTTGTGCAGATAACCGTTTAAGTAGCGCGGATAACTTGGTCTTTAATAGGACGGTAGGGCTGCGTGATACTTGGGCTAAAATAGAGTCCAACTAAAAAATGTTGTAAGCCAATGCACATTAGGTGCATTGGCTTTACCCTCTAACCCTAGTCACATACATATGTATATTTCTAGGGGGGATTTTTTGTTTTCTCTGTGATATTGAATAGAGAATAATAAAAAATAATCAACAGAAAATGAGGTTATTTAATCAGTTATTACCCTTGTAAATAAAGTGGTTTATTGCTGTATAGAAAGAACTACGCTAAATTAATTATGGTTTCTTGTGGTTATTAACCAATAATATCTGAAAATACTGAAATCAAAAATTGATTACGGGATTTAAATCACAAAACAATAAAATCGGTTAGACAGTTTGAAAGATTGTATGATAAAGATATACTCCAGTTAAGATTAATAAAGATATGTAACACATAAAGTGATTAATTTGTTTTTATTAATCTTAATAACTAATGTTTTTTCAGGTTAAATTGAAAAACCATTAGTTAGGTTAAATATAAATTAAATTTATATTTTTAAAAAAGATCAAATAATCTATTACTTGGTTTTAATAATTAAAAATATAAATAACAGGGTCAGTGAACTGAAAGCCCTCAGAGATCTTAATCAGATCTCTGAGGGCTTTTTTTGTTTTTATTCTAAGGAAATATTATGTCAAAACAACGTCGTTTATCTAAGATTTTTGCTCAGGATGGGAAATCCGTTACGCTAGCATTAGATGGTTATTTTTTCTCGACAAAAACAGAAGGTATCGATAATACAATAAAACAAATGCCAGAATTAGTCGCTAATGGGTTGGATTGTGCGCTGGTAACTTACGGTATGGCAAGGAATTACCAGAAGGAGTTTAAAGACATTTCGATTGTGCTGCGTGTTGATTCAACGGTGAATGTATATGATAACAGTGTACCTGACACGCAACAGGTATTTACGACAGAGGACGCACTAAAAATAGATGCTGATGGCATGGTTTGTATGACCTTTCCTGGCGCATTTAATGAAGAAAAAACCCACGCTATGGTCGCTAGATTGGTAAAAGAAGCAGAACAATGGAATATGCCTTTCATTGTAGAATCATTGCCTTATGGTTACCCAGTGACTAGTCCAGAATCCAATGAAGCCAAAGTTATTGCGGATGCCGCCCGTATTGCCGTAGAGCTGGGTGCTGATGTGATCAAAACGCGTTTTTCAGGTACCGAAGACGACTATCTGATTGTTGAAGCTTCGATGGTCCCTGTTTTAGCTTTGGGTGGACCAAAAACAGATACACTTGGCTACTTTAAATTTGTAGAGCATTGCATGAATATGAGGGCTAAAGGTGTTGCGGTTGGGCGTAACATTACACAAGACCCTAAACCTATCGCAATGGTTGCAGGTTTAAATGCCATTATTCACCAAGGGGCATCACCTGAAGAAGCTTATGCTCTATATCAAAATACAAAATAATTGGAATTAAATAATGAATTTAAATAACACCGTTATTCCATCAGTCAGAAATTACAAATATTTTGAGAAGGCATTAAATTGTCGTTCTGAATATATTTTATTACCAGATGCCGATATTGGTAATTTGCAATCTATGATTGGAAAATGCCATAAGGCAGGGAAAAAAGTTTTAGTCCATTTAGAATTATTAGGTGGATTTAAACCTGACCAATCAGGTATTACGGTGCTTAAAAACTTTTATAAAGTTGACGGTGTTATTTCTTCAAATTTTACAGCTCTACGTTATGCAAAAAAAGAAGGGTTAGACACAATATTCAGAGTATTACTAGTGGATTCTCGTTCATTAGAGCAAGCAAGTAATATGGTTAAAAACAATTCAGTTGATGTTGATGCTATTGAATTATTACCAGCTGAATATGCCTGTAGTTGTTTTGATTTATTAAAAAGAAGCTTTAATCAAAGTAATAAACCATTCATTGCAGGTGGATTTGTAAAAAGAAAATATATTGTCGATAAAATTTTCTATACCGGCTTTAACGGAATTACAACCAGTGAACATACCCTTTGGTAAACAACAATTATAAAAATCCGATTACAAAGAGGCTCATAATGAAAACACAATATGTCATGGGCATTGATAATGGTGGAACCGTCACCAAAGCAGCTATCTATAACCTAGAAGGCCAGGTCGTCTCTATTGCTTCAAATACGACACGAATGATCACTCCAAAACCTTTTTTCACTGAAAGGGATATTGCAGAACTTTGGCAATCAAATCTTTTAGTTATTAAAGAGGTGCTAAAAAAATCCGCTATAGATGCTGAGGATATTATTGGTATATCTGTGACAGGTCACGGAAATGGGTTGTACCTCGTTGATGAACAGGGAAATGCGACGCGTAATGGTATCGTATCCACAGATAATCGAGCAAAACAATATGTCGAAAACTGGTATCGGTCACCTCGATTTGAAAGTGATATTTTGCCAAAAACGATGCAGTCCATCTGGGCAGGGCAGCCTGTTGCGTTGCTTGCATGGTTGCGTGATCATGAACCTGAGAGCTTACAAAAAGCCCGTTATATTTTTATGGTCAAAGACCTGATCCGTTTTTATTTAACAGGTGAGGCATACCAAGAGCTGACAGATATTTCAGGGACTAACTTAATTAATGTACGTGACCGTTGTTATGACGATGAAATTCTTGAATTTTGGGGCGGTTTAGAGTGGAAAGACAAGCTGCCACCAATCAAATTATCAACGGATTGTTGTGGGTATATCACCCCCGAAATTGCTGAGTTGACGGGGCTAAGTGCGGGTACTCCTGTATCAGGGGGGATATTTGATATTTCAGCATCATCTTTAGCATCGGGTGTTAACCAAATTAATAAATTAGCGATTGTGGCGGGGACGTGGAGTATTAATGAATACGTAACAGACAAGCCAGTCGTTGATAAAAACCTATTTATGACATCTATTTATCCAATGGAAAATAGATGGCAAATTACAGAAGCCAGCCCAACCTCTGCCAGTAATTTAGAGTGGTTTATTACACATTTTATGGCAGCGGACAAACAACTCGAAGAATCGAAGGGCGGTTCAGTTTATGAGCTTTGTAATCAACTCGTTGCTGCAACAACACCAAGCGAAAGCCAACTCATGTTTTTTCCTTTTGTTTTTGGTTCCAATACCATTCCAGATGCAACAGCAGGGTTTGTTGGTGTCACTAGTTTTCATCATCGTGGGCACTTTTTGCGTGCTATCTATGAAGGGGTCGCGTTTAGTCATCTTTATCACGTTGAAAGGTTAAGAAAGATTAACCCACAACTCAGTGATGTGGTTCGTATTGCTGGAGGGATAACGCATTCCCCAGTTTGGCTACAAATTTTTGCTGATATCTTCCAGTGCCAGCTTGAAATTGTAGATGTTCAAGAACACGGCACACTGGGTGCGGCCATGACAGCGGCCGTGATGGAAGGGCATTTCCCAGATGTATTTGCTGCCTGTGAAGTGATGGTCAAAGTAGCCGATATCATCAAGCCGGATACAGCGAATAAAACCGTTTATCAGCAAAAGTACGCACTGTATAAACGCATGCTTGATGATATGCAAGCTACATGGAAATCCCATAGTCGTTCACCAATGCATATGCTAGCTACTGAATAATAAAAGGAATTAATTATGAAACTTCACTTACAAGGAAAAAACGCATTAGTGACAGGTGGGGCGACAGGGCTTGGACGTGAGTTTGTTCGTTCATTAGCACAAGAAGGCGTTAATGTCTGTTTTACTTACCGCAGTCATCCTGACGATGCAGAGTCATTAGTGAAAGAAATCAATGGGAAAAGTGGTGTAAAAGTCCAAGCCATTAGAACCGACTTAAGTGATAGCGAAGCTATCGATACCCTATTCGATAGTGGGTTAAGTGAGTTCGGGCAGTTTGATATTTTGGTCAATAATGCGGCTGTCTGGCTATCAGGTAAAGTGAGCGAAATCTCATTGGAGGATTGGGATAAGGTGATGAATGTGAATTTGAAATCAGTTTTTCATCTAAGCAAGCTATTTGTTAACCAATGTTTAGCTAAGGAAATAACAGGTTCGATTTTGAATATCACCTCACAAGCAGCTTTTCATGGTTCAACAACTGGGCATTCTCATTATGCGGCCAGTAAAGCAGGGTTAGTGGCTTTTTCAATCTCATTAGCTAGAGAAGTGGCAAAACAAAATATTAATGTGAATAACATTGCAGTAGGCATTATGGATACGGAGATGATCCGTGAGAATTTGCGCAATAATGCGGAATATTATCTTAATCGTATACCAAATGGTCGCGTCGCTTCTCCATCCGAAATTGCAGATATCGGGGTATTTTTAGTTTCACAAAAAGCGAGTTATATGACTGGTGCAACCATTGATGTGACCGGTGGCATGTTAATGCGTTAAGTAAAAGGGGAAAGAAAATGAAATGCCTTGCGATTGCCGATTTATTCATTAAAAAGAATACGATGGATTTAGGCTTAGAGAAATTACGTAATAACGGTATTGATGTGACGGTTAATCAGTGGACACACAGCTCCATCGAAAAGCTTCAAGAAGATAACTTACAAATTGAGCAGCATGGTTCAGAAGCGGTAATTTTACCCGTTGAACTGTATACAAGTGCACAAGATGCTGAATTAGTGGTCACCCAATTTGCGCCAATAAATAAAGCGGTGATTGATAGTTTGCCAAAACTAAAATATATCGGGGTACTGCGTGGCGGTATTGAAAATATTAATGTTGAATATGCGAAAAGCAAGGGAATTAAGGTGTTCAATACACCAGGGCGTAATGCGCGTAGTGTCGCTGAGTTTACTGTCGGGTTAATGTTATCTGAGACGCGTAATATTGCCCGAGCACATGACGCACTTAAAGATAAGCATTGGCGTAAAGATTTTCCTAATGCAGATGTTATTCCCGAAATAGGCGGGAAAATAATAGGGTTAGTCGGTTTTGGGCATATTGCACAGTTAGTTGCTAAATTTTTATCCGGTTTTGGGTGTACAATTTTATATTATGATAAATATGTGAGCGATATTGCTGGGTTTACTAAAGTTGAAACCTTAGAAGAATTAGTTTCCCAAGCGGATATTATTTCCTTACATGCAAGGCTATCCAGCGAAACACAAAATTTAATTAATAAAAAACATTTTGATTTAATGAAAAAGACCACCACTATTATTAATACGGCGCGGTCAGGTTTAATTAATGAAAGTGATTTGATTGAAGCATTAAAGAATGGAAGAATCATGGGGGCGGCAATTGATACCTTTGATGATGAACCACTAAAAGATAATAGTGAATTTTATTTATTAGATAATATCACTATCACACCTCATATGGCGGGGAGTACTCTTGATGCATTTAGCAATACACCAAAATTATTTTCAGAGTTATTTCTGAAGGAAATAAAATAGAGTTATTAAATTAAAATAAAAATTTAATATTAAACGATAGAATGCGTGCTATTACCATGCATTCTATTTCAAATCCTTTTACGTGAGAAAATGCTATGGATATTATCAATAGTATTATAGGCCTTGGTGCATCTGTCATGATGCCCATTATTTTCTTTATTATTGCATTATGTTTTGGCGTAAGAGTAGGTACAGCATTTAAAGCAGGGATGCTTGTGGGAATTGGCTTCGTCGGCGTTGGATTGGTAATTAATTTATTATTATCTAATCTTGGCCCTGCATCGCAATCAATGGTAGAGAAAATGGGGTTAAACCTAACGGTTGTTGATACAGGTTGGCCTACGGCATCAACGATTGGGTGGGGCTCTCCGATTATGTTACCGGTAGTCGTAGGCTTTATTGTGATAAACCTATTAATGGTTGTTTTTAAAATGACAAAAACCATTAATATCGATATTTTTAATTATTGGATCTTCTTACTTGTTGGTTCAGTCGTTTACGCAGGTACTGAAAGTTATTGGCTCTCAATTGGTATCACCTATGTTATTTTTATTTTAACATTAGTTGCTGCGGATATTACTGCGCCTTATTTACAGCGAAACTATAATTTAAAAGGAATTTCGTTCCCGCATTTAACTTGTATCATGTATGTTCCCTTTGGAATAGCAACTAATTATATTATTGAAAAAATACCGGGGGTTTCTAAAATTAACTTAGAACCCGAAACGATCAATAAAAAATTTGGTGTTTTTGGCGAGCCATTAACACTCGGGTTTATTCTTGGTTTAGTTTTAGCATTAATGGCAGGTTATAGCATTAGTGAGTCTGTTGCGTTGGCCGTTACTGTATCTGCTGCAATGTTATTGCTACCTAAAATGATCGAAATATTAGTTCAAGGTTTATTAATTGTACGAGATGCCGTTGAAGCTAAATTGAAAAAAGTATTTCCTAATCGAGACTTCTATATAGGAATGGATACCGCTTTATTAATTGGAGAGCCATCAGTATTAGCGACAGGGCTTTTACTCATCCCAATGGCAATTGTGCTCGCATTTATTTTACCGGGTAATAAAGTATTACCTTTCGTTGACCTTGCTTCATTAATGTTTTTATTAGCAATGGTTACGCCTTTCTGTAAGCGTAATATGTTTAGAATGTTTATTTGTGGAACACTTGTCCTTACATCTATTTATTATGTTGGGACAGATATTTCTAAAGAGTATACACAGGCGGCAGTTAATTCAAATATCCCTGTCCCAGAAGGTATTTCTGAAATGACAAACATTGTCGGTGGGGCAACAACACCAGCAGGTTGGGTGGCTGTTAAAGTCGGGGAGATGATAGCAAACTAGTCAATCATCCAGTAGGTGTTTTTATTTATGGTTAAAAACACCTACTGTGACTTCTTAATTTTTATCCACACTGTTTTTCAATAAATCATGTAAATATTGATTGGCAGGGAAAACATTACCTTGTGCATCCTTGACTTGGTATTCTTCCCCTGTAACCGATGATTTTGAAGCAACGTTATCGATAAATTGTTCAGTAGTATTGAGGCGTTTCTCAGTTTTACGCAGTTTTAATCTCAAGTGAGATTCAGCATCAGTTGCAGAATGCTCCGTACCATTACGAGTAAAAGTCAGGTTTTGTTGTTTACCGAGTTCTGCTAATAATGATTCAGTACGAATTTTTTCTTCAGGGCTTAATGCTAGAGCTTGAGTGGTGACAAAAACACTTAAAAAAAGCACTAAAGCAGAGGAAAAGCGGTTTGATAGTTGGGCTGTAAGTGATTGCACGAATTTCTCTCCATAGAAAAAAGGTGAGTAAATTATAAGCAGCCGTTTAATTTAAACTATCGGTAAGATTCCTAGAATTCAATTTAAGGCATAAAGCGATAACCAATGCCTGTTTCTGTAAGTAAATGAATTGGGCGAGTTGGGTCATTTTCTAATTTTTGCCGCAAATGGCCCATATAAATTCGCAAATAATGGTTATGCTCAATATAGCTCGGCCCCCATACTTGTAATAATAAATGCCGTTGGGTTAATACTTTGCCGCTGTTAGCAACTAACTCGCTGAGCAAGCGGAATTCAATGGGAGTAAGGTGTAATTCTTCATTTTGCTTAGTGACAACCCGATTAATAAAATCGACCGTAATATCACCAAATTGAAATTGTGAGTTTTCTTGTGCCGCTTTGCCAAAACGACGCAAGGCGACACGGACTCGTGCGAGTAATTCGCTGATGCCAAAAGGCTTAGTCAGATAATCATCAGCACCTGCATCAAGGGCGGCAACCTTTTGAGATTCGTCTTCTCGAGCGGATAAAACGATGATAGGAATACTGCTCCATTTGCGTAAATCACGAATTAAATCAAGCCCATCGCCATCAGGCAACCCAAGGTCTAAGATAAGCAAGTCGGGTTGCCGTGTCCCAGATTCAATCAACCCGCGTTGGTAGTTTTCTGCTTCAAAAACTTTCCAGCCTTCACCTTCCAGCGCAAGGCGAACAAAGCGGCGGATCTCTTTTTCATCTTCAACGATCAGGATTTGATGAGTACTCACAATAGTGGTTGTTCTCCTAAATTTCGGTTTCAATATCAGGTAGTTGTTTTAAAGGTAAAACAAAGTGGAAGCTGGCTCCACCTTTATTATTGTTCTGAGCCCATATTTCCCCTTCATGTAATTGAATAATGGCACGACAAATAGCAAGGCCTAAGCCAACTCCGGGAATGGCTGATTCTTTTTGCGCTCGAGAGAATTTATCGAAAATAGTTTTTTCTTGTCCATCAGGGATTGCATTGCTGGCATCCCAAATTTCAATATGAATTTTTTGCCCTTCAACCCTCGCCTTAATACCAATTGGGGTATCTTCATGGCTATATTTTACGGCATTTTCTAATAGGTTGATAAGCACCCGCTCTATCAAATTGGCATCACAATAGAGTAATAAATCAGCAGGGATATCAATATCTAAAGGATGACTATGTAAAGTATAGTCTAATGTTCTGACAGCGCTACTGGTAATTTCTTGTAGTGATTGCCACTCTAAATTAGGTTGAATACCACCAGATTGCAGCCGTGCCATATCGAGTAAATTATTGACTAATCGCGAAGTACTCAGAACTTGTTGGCGCATTTTATTAACTTGCTCAGTAAGTGGCGAGTTTTCAGCAGACAAATTCAACATTAATATTTCAGTTTGCCCAAATAAAACGGTTAATGGTGTTTTTAGGTCGTGTGAAAGGGCCGCGAGTAATGAATTACGCAATTGCTCACGTTCAATATCTAATTTTGCGGATTCGGCTTGTTTGGTTAGCTCTAACCGAGCAAGGGCACTGGCAATTAACCCAGTGAAGGTTTGTAACATACGTTGTTGTTCTGGGATCAACAACTGGCGCATATTTCTAGGTTCAATCGCTAAGACGGCAAGTGTTTGATCTGCGGTTGTTATAGGTTGCAATTGATAGGGGACGCTGGGAAGAGTATCGGTGCCAGCTCCTGCGGGTTGGCGTTTATCAAAGCTCCATTTGGCAATTGCATTATCAATTTGCATTGCACTGTGCCCCTCACATTTTAAGGGCAATAATTGCCCCTCAGCATTGGGTATTAATAAACAGCTTTTGGCTTGGAACGCGTTATTAAGGAAGTGATAGCCTGTTCTGCCGATGTCATCGGTGCTGAGTGCTTGCCCTAATTCTTTTGTCATTTCATATAAATGTCGCGTTCGTTGTTCACGATAACGGGCAATTCGGGCTTGATAGCGCATGCCAGCAGTTAAATTCCCCACAACGACGCCAACAATTAGCATAACCGTAAAGGTGACTAAATATTGCATATCCATGATAGCAAGGGAAAAATGGGGCTGAACAAAGAATAAATCAAAGCTAATAACATTAATTAGTGCCGCAAAGACAGAAGGGCGCCTGCCATAAAATAGCGCGATAAGTACCACGCCGAGTAGATAGAGCGTGACTAAGTTGGCTTTATCTAACGCTAACAAAAATGTGCGTGAGAACACGGTAATTGCAGCACACATCACAATCGCCATCAAATAACCGTTCATGTCTGAACGCCATTTTTCAGAGAAAGGTTTTCTCTCTGGTTCTTTATCCCATTCGCTTTTTTCTTCTAGCGCGACGATCACCAAGTCAAGGTCTGGCCCTAATTTGCCAAGACGGTCAGCAAAGCCAGGACGTAAATTAAATATGGGCCATTTACGTTGCTTATCGCGACGACCAATCAGTATTTTGCCCAAATTATGTTCTCGAGCATAACGTAATATGGCTTTTTCTTCAGAAGGGTCAGATAACGTGGCGGTTTCAGCGCCTAAATCTTGAGCAAGACGTAATGCCTTTAAAATGGCTCTGCGCCGAGCCTCGGGTAATTGATGGAGCGCAGGAGTTTCCACATATACAGCATGCCATACACTGCCAAACTTTGCGGCAAGGCGAGCCGCGGTGCGAACCAACTTTTCATTACCCATATTATGACCAATACATAATAGAAGGCCATCCCGGGTATGCCAGACAGGGGCTTGCCCCTTGCCATCACGAAATTCCCGCATCTGGTCATCAACGCGATCGGCAGTTCGACGTAGAGCCAGCTCACGTAGCGCGATGAGATTCCCTTTACGGAAAAAATGTTCGATTGCTCGCTCTGCTTGCCCAGAGATATAAACTTTGCCTTCTTTTAGGCGTTGCCGTAAGTCATCAGGAGGCAAGTCAACTAATACGACTTCATCTGCGGCATCAAAAATATGATCAGGAACCGTTTCACGCACTCGAATACCAGTAATGCTTCCGACGATATCATTTAAACTTTCAATATGTTGAACGTTAATGGTCGTAAGGACATCAATACCAGCATTTAATAGCTCTTCGACATCCTGCCAGCGTTTAGGGTGTAGGCTGCCATTAGGATTACTAAATGCTAATTCATCCATTAAAATAATGGCTGGGTGCCTAGCAATTGCGGCGTCAATATCAAAAGCAGTTAAACGGCGTCCCCTATGTTGGATACGCTTTGGTGGTAACTGTGAGAGACCTTCAAGTAACGCAGCTGTTTCTTCGCGTTCATGGGTTTCTACTACACCAATAAGCACATCTAATCCTTGTGACCTTAGTCTTTGGGCTTCTTGAAGCATGGCATAGGTTTTCCCGACGCCAGCACAGGCGCCGAAAAAAATTTTTAATTTGCCACGGCCTGTTTCATTGGCCTTTACCAATAAATCGTCGGGATTAGGGCGACTAGGTTCCTGATTTTTCATAATAGGCCTTAGTGAGTTTGGCTATTGGCTTGTTGCTGATATTCATCAAGAGCAAGGTTTAACTTTAAGACATTAATAACAGGCTCGCCTAAAAAAGCGAATACACTATTTTCAGTATGAGTATTAATTAATGATTTTACCTCTTCTAGTGGGATCTGTCTGTGTTTAGCAATTCGCGGGGCTTGATATAACGCCGCATCAACAGAAATATTGGGGTCTAATCCACTGGCAGAGGCTGTTAATAAATCAACAGGGATGCTCTTGTCAGCCGCTGGGTTTTCTGAGCGAAGTTGGGCACTTCGTTGTTCCATTGTTTGTAATAGTAATGGGTTGCTAACGGCTAAATTACTACCGCCAGATGCTAATGTATTATAAGGGGCTTCAGCGGTTGCAGAGGGCCGCCCATGAAAGTAATTTTCACTTTGTATATTTTGTCCAATCAGTTCAGAACCGATAACCTGATCATCTTGAGTGAGTAAGGAGCCATGAGCTTGCCAAGGGAAAAAGACATTAGCAAGCCCTGTCACCATCAATGGGTAGGCGATCCCTGTGAATAAAGTGAGAATTATTAACATAATAATAGAAGAGCGGATCATGTTCATTATCAATTCCTTATATCCCAAATAAGCGAATAAACATATCAATTAATTTAATCCCAACAAATGGCACTATTAACCCACCTAAACCATAGAGGCTTAAGTTACGTTGCAACAATGATTGGGAGCTCATAGGGCGATAATTGACCCCTTTAATCGCCAATGGGATCAAGAAAATGATAATTAAAGCGTTAAAGATCACCGCTGAGAGAATCGCAGATGCAGGTGAATGTAACTGCATAATATTTAATGCATTAAGTTGAGGCCAAGTGACAGCAAAAGCGGCTGGAATGATGGCAAAGTATTTTGCAATATCATTGGCTATACTAAAGGTTGTTAATGAGCCTCGTGTCATCAACATTTGTTTACCAATATGGACGACCTCAATTAATTTGGTTGGGTTAGAGTCTAAATCAACCATGTTACCTGCTTCTTTGGCCGCTTGTGTCCCTGAGTTCATCGCTACAGCCACATCCGCTTGCGCTAATGCTGGGGCATCGTTGGTACCATCACCCGTCATGGCAACTTGTCGGCCTTCTGATTGATATTGGCGGATTAATGCGAGCTTTGCTTCGGGGGTTGCCTCAGCGAGGAAGTCATCGACACCGGCTTCTGCAGCAATAGCGGCGGCTGTTAAGTGGTTATCTCCGGTGATCATAACTGTTTTGATCCCCATGCTACGCATTTGAGCAAATCGCTCTTTCATTCCCCCTTTAACAATATCTTTTAATGCTACAACACCGAGTACTGTTTGGTCGTCCACAACAACAAGAGGGGTTCCCCCTAAATGAGCGACTTTTTCAACTAATTGGTCGGCTTCTATCGGGAATTTACTATGGTTTGCTTCAACGTAGCGGCGTATCGCATCCGCAGAACCTTTGCGGATCATTCTTTCTCCAATGTTGACACCGCTCATACGAGTCATTGCAGAGAACGGAACAAAGGTAGCATTCAGGCCATGAATATCTCTTTCACGTAAATTAAACTTTTGTTTCGCCAACACGACAATACTACGCCCTTCAGGGGTTTCATCGGCTAAAGAAGAAAGTTGAGCTGCATCTGCTAGTTGCTGTTCAGTCACACCCGTTAAAGGCAAAAACTCAGATGCTTGTCGGTTACCAAGGGTGATAGTACCGGTTTTATCGAGTAATAAGACGTCGACATCACCCGCAGCCTCCACTGCACGACCGCTGGTGGCAATCACATTTGCACCTAACATACGGCTCATCCCTGCCACACCAATAGAAGAGAGTAACCCGCCAATAGTGGTTGGAATTAAGCAAATTAATAAAGCAATAAGGACTAGAATAGAGACCGCACTACCTGCGCCTGCATAATCGGCAGCAAAAACCGTGAATGGGTACAAGGTGGCGCATACCAACACGAAAATAATCGTCAGGGCGGTTAACAGGATCGTTAAAGCGATTTCATTGGGGGTTTTACGACGTTGTGCGCCTTCAACCATTGAAATCATTCGGTCTAAGAATGTTTCACCGGGGTTTACGGTACATTCAACAATTAACCAATCAGAAAGAACGCGAGTCCCTCCGGTGACTGAGGAAAAGTCACCACCGGATTCACGGATCACAGGAGCTGACTCACCAGTAATTGCACTTTCATCGACAGATGCACCACCTTCAAGCACTTCACCATCGCAAGGGATTGTTTCTCCAGCATGGATAAGCACGATATCCCCTTTACGTAACTGGCTTGAAATCACGATTTCTTGAGCCGCATCCATTGATGCAGAAGCCAAACGAGTTGCGTTACTTTGCTGTTTTACCCCTTTTAAACTTTGGGCTTGTGCCTTACTTCGCCCTTCAGCTAGCGCCTCGGCAAAATTAGCAAAGAGCAGTGTAAACCATAGCCATAGTGTCACCATTCCACTAAACCAAGCGTTACCCTCAGTGTAATGAGTTACCATTGCTAACCATAAAAGGGTGGTGATAATACTGCCGATATACACCACGAACATCACGGGATTTCGCCATTGTGCTTGCGGTGTGCATTTTTTGAATGCTTCAAAGATAGATTGTTTGATTAATTTATTATCAAATAATTTGATGTTATTACTTTTCATTTTCTTCCCCTCATTATCCCGCGAAACCGATGTGTAGTTGCTCTGCAATTGGACCTAACGCAAGGGCAGGTACAAAGGTCAGCGCACCAATGAGAAGTACAGTGAATACAAGCAGACCAATAAATAACGGACCTGTTGTGGGTAATGTTGCATTACTTTGCGCTTGAGGTTTCTTGCTTGCCATCGAACCTGCAATGGCGAGAACTGGCAGAATGACGCCAAAACGTCCTAAGAACATGGTGACCGCCAATAGCAGGTTGTAAAACGGTGTATTTGCGCTAAGTCCAGCAAACGCGCTACCGTTATTATTCGCTGCGGAGGAAAAAGCGTATAACACTTCACTAAACCCGTGAGCGCCTGGGTTTAAGATCCCTGCACGCCCAGCTTCAGTCATTAATGAAAGTGTGGTACCCAGTAGTACTAAAGTGGGAGTCACTAAAATAGCCAGTGCAACCATTTTCATTTCGCGCACCTCGATTTTTTTACCGAGATATTCAGGAGTACGACCAATCATTAGCCCAGCAAGGAATACAGCGAGTAAAACAAATAGCAACATGCCATATAAGCCAGATCCCACACCGCCGAAAACCACTTCACCGATTTGCATTAACCACATCGGCACCATGCCACCCATCGCAGTAAAGGAATCATGCATTGCATTAACAGCACCGCAAGAGGCAGCCGTTGTTACAACAGCGAATAATGCGGAGCCTAAGATACCAAAGCGGCTTTCTTTTCCTTCCATATTGGCAGTGGTAGTCGCATGGAATTCACTTAAAAATGGATTACCAACATACTCTGCTTTGATAACCGCTATGGCAGCAACGACAAAAATAATCCCCATCACCCATAACAGGGTGTGACCTTGTTTGTTGTTGCCAACGACACGGCCAAAAGCAAAACATAACGCTGTTGGAATTAGAAAAATGGCTAACATTTGTACGAAATTGCTTAATGCCGTTGGGTTTTCAAATGGGTGTGAAGAATTAGCTCCAAAGAAACCGCCTCCGTTAGTACCGAGTAGCTTAATTGCTTCTTGAGAGGCGACAGGCCCCATTGGTAATAACTGGTTGCTATTATTTAGGTTATTAACTAATAGGTAATCTGAGAAGTTTTGGATAACACCTTGGCTAACAAAAAATAGAGCAAAAATAATCGCTAATGGGAAAAGTAGATACACAGTAATACGGTAGATATCCACCCATGCATTACCAACCGTTTTACGACCATGGCGTGAAAATGCTCGGATAAGGGCGAAAACAACGGCAATCCCTGTTGCAGCGGAAAGGAAATTTTGTACTGTTAACCCAGACATCTGGCTTAGATAACTTAATGTGTTTTCACCGCTATAGGATTGCCAATTAGTATTTGTGACAAAGCTAATTGCGGTGTTAAAGGCTAAATCCCAACTCATTCCCGGAAATTGTTGTGGGTTAAGGGGCAAATGACCTTGGAATATTAATATAGAAAACAGCAATATAAAGCCTAAAATATTGAACAGTAAAATCGATAAGGCATATTGTAGCCAAGTCATTTCCGCCATTTCTCGCCCTGGCTTTTTTACGCCGCCTAAGCGCCAAAGAAGGGCTTCGCTTTTTATTAGCGTACTCGGTATATCGCTATCAATTAACCGAGCAATACCATTGCCTAATGGTTTTGCCAAAATAAACAGCACGAGTAAAAAGCTACCGATAATTAAAATTGTGGTAGTGGTCATATTAAAAATCCTCCGCGCTTAGCAGGGCATAGACCAGATAAACCAGCAGTAACACAACGAGAACTGCCCCAATAATGGAAAGTAATGACACAGTATTTTCTCCTTATTATTTCCATGCAATAAGGCTAAAACTTCCGTTGTAAAGAAGCTGATAAAAAATAGACCTTCGGTGTAAAAAAAGTATAAAAATGTATTTTTATACGAGGGAATAAAATAAAACAGAGATGGCGAGTTAAAGCGAATAATTGTTATGTAAATGTTGCTGATTTGTTTGTTTTTGACGCAATCAGGTTAAATAATGTAATAAAACAACGGAATTTATCATTTTATTATGTAAATTTTAATTTATAGTGGTCAGATGAGTAGTTTTATTACACAGTTTGCGCTATGATATTGACAGTTAATTTTTATATTATCTGTTCGGTTTTAGTCGCTCTTCTAAACAGTCATTATTTGGGGTTTTAGAGCAATTCTGGAATCGACAAATAGAGTGGCAACTGAAGGAGGATACCGATGTCCACATATCGCGAATATTCCCGTAATCAGGTACTTGCACGCCGCACTGCTGCTGTTACAGCTGGCATTATTGCGTTTCCGGTTATGGTTTTTCATCCGCAACGAGCAAAATTTTATAGCCATTTACACAAAGTATGGGCTAAAACCAGCGATAAGCCCGTTTGGTTAGAGCGTTCAGAAGCCACGTTTGAAAGCCATCATTAATAATTGCTTTGCTTTTAAGTGGTAATGCCATATCCCTGCAATGACCTATTGTGGGGATATTGTTTTTTTTATCCCTCATCCTGTTTTTCTTTTCCTTATTGCCTTTCTTTATTACCTTTCTTTTTGGTTAGCATCCTTATTTACAGCAAATAACACAGAAAAAAAGCATGTTTCCGTTTATGCTTATTGATTATCAGTAAATTACATTCAAAATGATGGGGTTGACCCTATAGCGGTGTAGTAAAAAGGACCACATAATGCATAATTTAAGATTAGAAGAAATCATTAATGATGAGCTGAAAATTAGTGAATTCCAAGATTTTGCACCAAATGGATTGCAGGTTGAGGGGCGCCCTCATGTGCATAAAATCATCACCGGTGTAACAGCCTGCCAAGCACTACTGGACGTGGCAGTTGAAAAGAAAGCGGATGCTGTGATTGTTCACCATGGCTATTTTTGGAAAAATGAGCCCGCAATTATTAAAGGTATGAAAAAAAATCGCTTAAAAACATTATTAGCGAATGATATTAACCTTTATGGTTACCATCTTCCTTTAGATGCTCATCATCAATTAGGTAATAATACTCAGCTTGCGTATATCATGGGTGTGCAAGTAAATGGCCAAATTGATCCATTAATGCCATTCGGTTTCTTTGATCAACCGATTACACCACAGGAATTAACCCAGCGCTTAGAGTCCCGCCTTGGTCGCAAAGTGTTGCATTGTGGTGACAATGCTAAAGATGAAATTCGCCAAATTGCATGGTGCACAGGGGGCGGACAAGGCTTTATCTTACAAGCCGCCGAGTTTGGCGTAGATGCATTTGTGACAGGTGAAGTTTCAGAGCAAACAATCCATATAGCAAGAGAAATGGGTATCCATTTCTACAGTGCAGGGCATCATGCGACAGAGCGTTATGGGATTAAAGCGCTGACTAAGTGGCTAGTTGATCACCATGGGTTAGACGCAGAGTTTATCGATATCGATAACCCAGCCTAATTCTCGTCATATTTCGAGCTGTGGCGGTGTTGGCTACACTCGCGACCCCTAGTCACATACTTGTGTATGCTCCTAGGGAGTCGCTCATTTGCCGCCTAGCCACAACTCGAACTATTTAGAGAATTAAATTTTCAAGCTAATCTTCATTGATTTTCTAATTCTAACCTCGGCGGTGTTGGCTACACTCGCGACCCCTAGTCACATACTTGTGTATGCTCTTAGGGAGTCGTTCATTTGTCGCCTAGCCACAACTCGAACTATTTAGAGAATTAAATTTTCAAGCTAATCTTCATTGATTTTCTAATTCTAACCTCGGCAGTGTTGGCTATGCTCTTAGGGAGTCGCTCATTTGCCGCCTAGCCACAACTCGAACTATTTAGATAATTAAATTTTCAAGCTAATCTTCATTGAGTTTCTAATTCTAACCTTGGCGGTGTTGGCTACACTCGCGACCCCTAGTCACATACTTGTGATGTAAAATGCGTAGAAAATTATGTGTAATTAGTAAAATAAAAAGTTAACTCGTATAAATTCGATAGCGTAATGATGAAAGAACAAGAACCAACCCTGAAATGGTTAATACCAAGCCTAAGTGTTGGCTCCAGCCTGCGACCATCAAACCAATGGCGAGTCCGATATAGTAAAACAAACCTAAAATAGCCCCAGCAGTACCTTTTCTATCACTATAGCGATTTAAAGCATGTGCAAGGATATTAGGAATAGCAATTCCATATCCAATAACTACACCAATCACCGGTAAAATGAACCAAATAGAATCCATCAGAGCAAAAACCAAGCAACCACTTATCAAAGATATGATGCTAGAGAGCTTAACAAGTTGCTCAGATGTGTGTTTTTTAGCCAATAAATGACGATTAATGATTGACCCTAAGCCCACTCCAAGTGCTAATAAAATTCCAGTTAAACCAAATTGTTGCTGAGTGAGCATTAATCGTTCAAAACTGAAAGGTGCCAGCTGATAATAGCTAAATAAATTAATGTTGAAAAATGCTATCAAGATCACATTTCTAACAATTTCTTTATCTGTGATCATTCGTAAAAATGTCGCCATAAATGGGACTTTGATCACATTTTCAGGGCGTGTTTCTGGTAAACGGCAAGTAGACCAAATAAAAAGCACGACCGCGAGAAATGCCAAGCCAGTAAAAACGGCGAGATATCCGCCAAAACTAACTAACCCCGCACCGAATAACATCCCTAATGCAGGACTAATGGCTAGGGCAATACCCATAATTGAAAAAACTTTAGCTAATTCATGCCCTTGATAGCTATCACGCATTGCGGTTTGTGTTCCAATTGAACCGACGGCGGCACCAAATGCGGCAAGCATTCTCATTAACAGTAATAAATAAAAGTGTGTGATAAACAACGCGCAGATAGAGGCGATACCGTAGATCAACAGACCTGCCAGGATAGTCGGGCGGCGGCCTAGCGTGTCACACATTCTTCCCCAAAATACGACACCTAGCGCAAAAGCAAAGAAATAGAATGATAATGTTTGTGATGCTTGTTCAGCATCGACATTAAATGCGCTAGCAATGTTGGTCAATGCTGGGCTGTATATGGTTTCCACGATTTGTGGAAACATCATTAAGGCAACAGCAAGCCATAATGAAAGAGGGTGTTTCATACCAATTATCCTGCTTATATTAATAAAAAATAGATGGTGAAGATGAATACAACTATTCAATGACAAGCAGTTTAATGGTATTTTTAGTGTCCCATTACAAAAATAAAGACTATAAATATCAAAAAAGGGACATTATGGCTTGGCTAGAACAAACAGATGAATTTCAAACTCACTGGTATACAGCGCCAGTATTGGGAATAGCAGCTCAAATGGGGCAACATGATTCTGGTTTACATAGCCATGAAATGGGGCAGCTTTTGTTTACACAACAAGGGTGTATACGAATTTCACTTGAGAACCGAATTTCTCTATTACCTCCTGGAAGGGTGGCATGGATACCTCCATTTGTTTGTCACCGAGCACAAATGCGCGCATCTGTGGGCTATCGTTCGGTGTATTTAAGTGAACAATATGCTAAAAAAATAGCGAATGAAGTCGTCATTTTGAGCATTTCACCTCTGCTAAGAGAGGTACTTGAACGGATTGCAATTGCCCCGTTTGACAGTGATTGGCAACAAGGGCGCTTAGCAAATTTATTACCAGTATTTATCGATGAACTACAAAGTGCAACGACTGAGCCAACATTACTTGCACTTCCTCAAGATAGGCGCTTTAAAGGCCTCGATATCGAGCAATTACCACCTAATTTAAACCAACTTGCTCAAACGATTGGCGCAAGTGAAAAAACCATTACACGGGTTTTCTTAAAAGAAACCGGAATGACTTATCAAACATGGCGGCAACAATGGCGGTTTATTAAAGCGATTGAGTTATTGGCACAAAATCACCCATATCACTTTATTACTCAAGAGCTTGGCTTAGCCAGTGATAGTGCTTTTATCAGTTTTTTTCGCAAAATGAGTGGGGTAACACCGCGGGAATATCAACAGTAAAAGAGAAAAAGCCTCGATAAACCGAGGCTTGAGTATTTGTAGGGGGATAGATTTAATTGAATATTATTTTTTTGCTAATCCAGAGTTGAATTTACGTTGGCTGTAACCCGTATACAGCTGACGAGGACGAGCAATTTTCAGACCGTCATCATGCATTTCATTCCAATGGGCTATCCAACCAATTGTACGTGCAATAGCAAAAATAACAGTAAACATTGAAGATGGAATTCCCATTGCCTTCAATATGATGCCTGAATAGAAGTCAACGTTTGGATACAGTTTTTTCTCAATGAAGTACGGGTCATTCAGGGCAATACGTTCTAGCTCCATAGCGACTTCGAGTAAGCTATCGTTTAAGCCCAACTCATTAAGTACTTCGTGGCAAGTTTCACGCATCACAGTTGCACGTGGGTCATGGTTTTTATAAACACGGTGACCAAAGCCCATTAAGCGGAAAGAGTCATTTTTGTCTTTCGCACGTTCGATAAATGCAGGGATATGCTCAACGGTTTGAATTTCTTCCAACATGCGTAAACAGGCTTCGTTAGCCCCACCGTGAGCTGGCCCCCACAGAGACGCAATACCCGCAGCAATACAAGCAAATGGGTTTGCACCTGATGACCCAGCAGTACGTACGGTTGATGTTGAAGCGTTCTGTTCGTGGTCAGCATGTAGGATTAAAATCCGATCCATTGCACGTTCGAGAACTGGATTTACCACATATTCTTCACATGGTGTAGAGAACATCATATGCAAGAAGTTACCCGCGTACGACAGTTCATTACGTGGATAAACAAAAGGCTGGCCAATGGAGTATTTATAACACATTGCCGCAACAGTTGGCATTTTTGACAGCAGACGATAAGCTGTAATTTCACGGTGGCGCGGGTTGTTCACGTCCAATGCATCATGGTAGAACGCAGCCAGTGCACCTGTTACACCACATAACACTGCCATTGGGTGTGAGTCACGACGGAAGCCATTCAGCATGCGAGTGATTTGCTCGTGGATCATCGTGTGGCGAGTTACCGTATTTTTAAATGTGTCGTATTGCTCTTGAGTCGGTGCTTCGCCGTATAACAGGATATAACAAACTTCGAGGTAAGAAGCTTCGGTAGCGAGTTGATCGATCGGGAAACCACGATGCAGCAGAATGCCTTTATCACCATCGATATAGGTGATTTTTGATTCACAGGATGCAGTAGAAGTAAAACCAGGGTCATAGGTAAAGAACCCTTTTGAACCTAAAGTTCGGACATCGATAACGTCTTGACCAATGGTAGGGCTTAAAATATCGAGGTCAATATCACCCTTACTACCAGTCGTTAGCTTAGCTTTGTTATCAGCCATTTACGGTCTCCTTAGCGCTTGATAATCGACACCCAACAACCCAGAAGCTCAGCGTTATACTGTTTCTTCGTGCATTGTTCTACCGGTATGATTAGAAAATCAGCTAGCTATCACATAAAACCTGAAATCTGACGACCGACGACAATGTAATTAGGTTGTTTATGAGTGTGTAGATGTTATGTTCTTTTTGTTGTTTTACTTACAATATCATTATTTGTGGTAAGAGGAACAACTTTCATAACTTTTGTTAGTAATACCTGTCACAGTTCAAATTGGAAGGTACTTAACATTGCAACATTCATGTTTTTTATTTTTCAGTGAGGGAACGCCCACACCTTAAGATAATTCTGCTAGACCTATATGTAAGATAAATGTTGAATCATTGTCAAATAAGATAAGCACATTTATACAAAATGTTTAAATCGTGATCCTTCTCACTGTTCGGGCTAAATGTCCCCAAACATTTTGTGTGGGAATTGTAATGGCATTGTGAAGACTTTATACTAGCGGCAGGTCTCCGGATTACCCTGTAGTAGGAGTTCCCAGCGTGATCAGTATGCAACTTTATTTAAACATGATGGATTAGAGTTTGTGTTAAGTTGCATTTTGTACCCCCTGTCGCTGTCTGATTTCCACCCCAGGTCCGGAGGATGGAAAATAATAAAGAGCTGTGTGGGCAAAATTGTGAAAAAACAAAGACCTGTCAACCTTGATTTGCAGACGATTCATTTCCCGATCACTGCAATATCTTCGATCTTGCACCGTGTCTCTGGCGTCATTACTCTCATCGCAGTTGGTATTCTGCTTTGGTTGCTAGGGACATCTCTCTCCTCTCCAGAAGGTTTTCAATACGCGTCTGAAATAATGACTGGCTTTTTTGCTAAGTTCATTCTTTGGGGCATTCTAACGGCATTGGCTTACCACATTTGTGGTGGTATTCGTCATATGCTGATGGATTTTGGCTGTGTTGATGAAACCCTTGCTGCTGGTAACTCATCTGCAAAAATTACATTTGTTATCACCGTAATTCTGGCAATTCTGGCGGGGATCTTAGTATGGTAAGTAATGCTTCTGCTTTAGGCCGTACTGGTATCCAGGACTGGCTGTTAATCCGTGCTTCTGCGATTATTATCGTATTATACGTAATCTACATTGTTGGTTTTGTTGCTATCAATGATATTACTTATGAAGTATGGCGTGGTTTCTTCGCTTCTTCTGTGACGAAAGTATTTACTATCCTCACATTGTTCTCGATTCTTGTGCATGCGTGGATTGGCATGTGGCAAGTGCTAACTGACTATGTCAAGCCGCTAGCAATTCGTTTAGTGCTGCAGCTGGCTATCGTTGTTGGTCTGTTGGCTTATTTAATTTACGGAACAATTGTTGTGTGGGGTGCATAAATGAATCTGCCAATCAGAGAGTTTGACGCTATCGTTATTGGTGCTGGTGGCGCAGGTATGCGTGCAGCACTTCAAATTTCACAGTTGGGCCTGTCTTGTGCTCTGCTGTCAAAAGTATTTCCAACCCGTTCTCATACAGTATCAGCGCAAGGTGGTATCACTGTTGCTTTAGGCAACACTCACCCTGATAACTGGGAATGGCATATGTATGATACCGTGAAAGGTTCCGACTATATCGGTGACCAAGATGCAATCGAATACATGTGTAAAACAGGGCCCGAGGCTATCCTAGAATTAGAGCATATGGGGTTACCTTTTTCTCGCTTAGACGATGGCAGTATTTATCAGCGTCCATTTGGTGGTCAGTCTAAGAATTTCGGTGGCGAGCAAGCGGCACGTACTGCGGCTGCGGCTGACCGGACTGGTCACGCACTGTTACATACTTTGTATCAGCAAAACTTAAAAAATCACACAACCATCTTTTCAGAGTGGTATGCCCTTGATTTAGTTAAAAATCAAGACGGCGATGTGGTGGGCTGTACTGCAATTTGTATGGAAACTGGCGAATTAGTTTACTTCAAAGCTAAAGCGACCATTTTAGCTACGGGTGGTGCAGGGCGTATTTATCAATCGACCACCAATGCGCATATCAATACCGGTGATGGTGTTGGGATGGCAGCTCGTGCTGGTGTTCCTTTACAAGATATGGAAATGTGGCAATTCCACCCGACGGGTATCGCTGGCGCAGGGGTTCTTGTGACAGAAGGTTGCCGTGGTGAAGGTGGTTATTTGCTGAATAAAGACGGTGAGCGTTTCATGGAACGTTATGCGCCAAATGCGAAAGATTTGGCCGGTCGTGATGTTGTTGCACGTTCAATCATGATTGAAATCCGTGAAGGCCGTGGTTGTGATGGTCCTTGGGGTCCACATGCCAAACTGAAATTGGATCATTTAGGGAAAGAAGTTCTCGAGTCTCGTTTACCGGGTATCCTTGAATTATCCCGTACCTTTGCTCACGTTGACCCAATCAAAGAGCCAATCCCAGTTATTCCAACTTGTCACTATATGATGGGTGGTATTCCAACAAAAGTGACTGGCCAAGCGATTCGCTATAACGAAAAAGGCGAAGACGAAGTTATCCCAGGTCTGTTTGCTGTGGGTGAAATTGCGTGTGTATCTGTACACGGCGCTAACCGTTTAGGCGGTAACTCATTGCTCGACTTAGTCGTATTTGGTCGTTCTGCGGGTCTACACCTAAAAGAGTCCATCATGGAACAAGGTTCAATGCGTGATGCTTCTGAATCCGATATTGATGCGGCGATGACACGCTTTAACCGTTGGGAAGGGGCTCGTACTGGCGAAGATCCAACTGAGATCCGCAAGGCACTGCAAACCTGTATGCAGCATAACTTCTCGGTATTCCGTGAAGGTGATGCGATGGCGAAAGGTCTGGAAGAGCTAAAAGTGATCCGTGAACGCCTGCAAAATGCACGTCTTGATGATACCTCAACAGAGTTCAACACTCAGCGTATTGAGTGTTTAGAACTGGATAACCTGATGGAAACCGCTTATGCGACAGCACAAGCAGCGAACTTCCGTACAGAAAGTCGTGGGGCGCATAGCCGCTTTGACTATCCAGAGCGTGATGATGCGAATTGGTTATGTCACTCATTATATTTACCGCAATCTGAAACGATGACGCGTCGTGAAGTCAACATGCAGCCAAAATTGCGTGAAGCCTTCCCACCGAAAATTCGTACCTACTAATGCGTGGTGTTAATCCAGTTGCGGAGAAATAAACTATGAAACTACAATTTTCGATTTATCGTTATAATCCAGATGTGGACAACGCCCCACGCATGCAAGATTACACCCTCGAAGTGCCAGAAGGGCGTGACATGATGCTGTTGGATGCGTTGATCCAAATTAAAGAACAGGACCCAACACTGTCATTCCGTCGTTCTTGTCGTGAAGGTGTCTGTGGTTCTGATGGTGTCAATATGAACGGTAAAAACGGGCTGGCGTGTATCACACCATTGTCCGCTTTAATCCGTGGTGGGAAAAAAATTGTTATCCGTCCGTTACCAGGTTTGCCTGTTGTGCGCGACCTGATTATCGACATGACTCAGTTTTATACCCAATACGAGAAAATCCGCCCATATCTTATTAATGATAATAAGAACCCACCTGCTCGTGAGAATTTACAAACTCCTGCACAACGTGAAAAACTTGATGGTTTATACGAGTGTATCTTATGTGCTTGTTGTTCGACTTCTTGCCCATCTTTCTGGTGGAATCCAGATAAGTTTATTGGGCCTGCGGGCTTGCTGGCAGCATACCGCTTCCTGATCGATAGCCGCGATACTGAAACGGATTCAAGATTAGATGATCTGAACGACGCTTTTAGTGTTTTCCGCTGTCATAGCATCATGAATTGTGTCAATGTATGCCCTAAAGGGCTAAATCCAACAAAAGCTATCGGTCATATTAAATCTATGTTGCTAAAACATACTGCCTGATAGTGAATATTTAACCCGTAGTGCTTAAGTGCTACGGGTTAAAATGGGAATAGCACAAAATAAATACATAACTTAAAAATAGGGCGTAAAGTAAAGTAGGGTTTTTAATTTAAATAGCGCTTAAGGTCACAAAAGCGCGAAAACGAAATACCCACAACGAGCATCAGAAAGTAACATTGTCATATATAAAATGTAGCACTTAATAAAACGTTGTCATAACAAAAGCGCAAAAAAGTGAAAGCAAAGAAAGTAACAGTAAAAAGTAGAAAAAATAGCCAACTGCAAAAAAAGATGAAGACGACAGCCCAAGCATAGGGGCCTTTAAAAACCGTAGCCAGTTTTTAAAGGTTCCTTAAAAGGGAAACCCTTACTGATAAAGGGCCTCCCAAAGAGAGAACATGCATAAAGCACGTCCAAGAGAACCTTTATCGAGGCCGCTTAAATGCGGTAATTAGTTAACCACGGCGAAAACTAAAGCTTTTAAAGCTTAAGGGATCACAATGCAGAACGGCGTAATGAAGGACTGGCTGGATTCAAGCTTTCTGGCAGGCGCGAACCAGACATATATAGAACAGCTTTATGAAGATTATCTGACTGACCCTAACTCTGTAGATGCCGAGTGGAAAGCCATTTTTGAGCAACTTCCTGGTGCTACTTTAGGTACTAGTGGTGAACAATTCCACTCCCAAGCGCGCGATTACTTCCGCCGCTTAGCAAAAGACTCTACGCGTTATCACACTTCTGTTAGCGATCCAGCTATCGATGCAAAACAAGTCAAAGTTTTGCAGTTAATAAATGCATTCCGCTTCCGCGGGCACCAGAATGCGAATCTTGACCCGTTAGGGCTTTGGAAACGCGAATCTGTTCCAGATTTAGACCCAGCATTCCATAATCTGACGAAAGAAGATTTCGACGAAACCTTTAACGTGGGTTCATTTGCTATTGGCAAAGAAACCATGAAACTTAGTGAGCTATATGAGCACTTGAAACGCATTTATTGCGGTTCGATTGGTGCTGAATATATGCATATCACAAATACTGAAGAAAAACGTTGGATTCAACAACGTCTTGAGTCAGTTGATGTTGCAAAAGTTTTCTCTAAAGAAGAAAAATTACGTTTCTTAGCGGAACTCACCGCCGCTGAAGGCCTTGAGCGCTATATCGGGGCTAAATTCCCAGGGGCTAAACGTTTCTCATTGGAAGGCGGTGATGCCCTGATCCCAATGCTGAAAGATTTAATTCACCACGCAGGCAAACAGGATACTCGTGAAGTTGTTCTGGGGATGGCTCACCGTGGTCGTTTAAACGTTCTTGTGAATATCCTAGGTAAAAAACCTGGTGAATTATTCGATGAATTCGCGGGTAAACATAAAGACCATTCAAGTGCGGGTGACGTTAAATATCACCAAGGTTTCTCGTCTGACTTTGAAACCGCCGGTTCTCGTGTTCACTTAGCGTTAGCATTTAACCCATCTCACCTTGAAATTGTTAGCCCTGTGGTAATTGGTTCAGTGCGTGCTCGTCGTGATCGCTTGGACGAAGGTCGCAGCAACATGGTGTTACCAATCACTATTCATGGTGACTCCGCAGTTACCGGTCAGGGTGTTGTTCAAGAAACACTGAACATGTCTCAGGCTCGTGGTTATGAAGTTGGCGGTACTGTACGTATCGTTATTAACAACCAAATTGGTTTTACTACTTCAAATCCGAAAGATACCCGTTCAACTGAATACTGTACTGATATCGTGAAAATGGTGCAGGCGCCTATTTTCCACGTGAATGCTGATGATCCTGAAGCCGTTTCATTTGTGACTCGCTTAGCGCTAGATTTCCGTAATACATTTAAACGTGATGTGATGATCGATTTAGTGTGTTATCGCCGTCATGGTCATAACGAAGCGGATGAGCCAAGTGCAACTCAGCCTGTGATGTATCAAAAAATCAAACAGCATCCAACACCACGTAAAATTTATGCGGACCGTTTAATTGCAGAGAACGTGTTGAGTGCTAATGATGTGACTGAAATGGTCAATCTGTACCGTGATGCCTTAGATGCAGGTAATTGTGTGGTTGAAGAGTACCGTGAAATGGGACTCAATTCTTATACATGGGCTCCGTATTTGAACCATGAATGGGATGAATCATACAAATCGACCGTTGATATCAAACGTTTAACTGAATTGGCAACTAAAGTTAGCACTATTCCTGAAGGTGTTGTTGCTCAGTCTCGTGTTGAGAAAATTTATGCAGATCGCGCTGAAATGGCGAAAGGCGAAAAATTACTCGACTGGGGTGCGGCTGAAACTTTAGCTTATGCAACATTGGTTGATGAAGGTGTTCCTGTTCGTTTGTCAGGTGAAGATGCGGGTCGTGGTACATTCTTCCACCGCCATGCGGTTATTCATAACCAAACTAACGGTTCTGTCTATGTTCCATTACAAAATATTCATAACGGTCAAGGCGTATTCAACGTTTGGGACTCTGTCCTAACAGAAAACGCAGTATTGGCATTTGAATATGGTTATGCGACGACTGAACCACGTGCTCTGACGATTTGGGAAGCGCAATTTGGTGACTTCGCAAACTGTGCTCAGGTTGTTATCGACCAATTCATTAGCTCTGGTGAGCAAAAATGGGGTCGTATGTGTGGCCTTGTAATGTTACTGCCACATGGATATGAAGGTCAGGGGCCAGAACACTCATCTGCACGTTTAGAGCGTTATCTCCAACTGTGTGCTGATCAAAACATGCAAGTATGTGTTCCATCAACACCAGCTCAGGTTTACCACATGTTACGTCGTCAGGCCTTACGTGGCATGCGTCGTCCTCTGATTGTGATGTCACCGAAGTCTCTGCTCCGTCACCCATTAGCAGTATCTAGTATGGATGAACTGGCGAATGGCAAATTCGAACCAGTTATCGGTGAAATCGATGAAATCAATCCGAAAAATGTGAAACGCGTCGTTCTGTGTTCAGGGAAAGTCTATTACGATCTGTTAGAACAACGTCGTAAGAATGAACAAACTGACGTTGCTATCGTGCGTATTGAGCAGTTGTATCCGTTCCCACACGATGATATCCAAAAAGCGTTGGCGCAATTTACTGATGTTAAAGACTTTGTATGGTGTCAAGAAGAGCCATTAAACCAAGGTGCTTGGTATTGCAGTCAACATAATTTCCGTGAAGCTATCCCAGCAGGGGCTACTTTACGTTATGCAGGTCGAGCTGCTTCTTCATCACCAGCAGTTGGCTATACGTCCGTTCACCAGGAACAACAAAAAGCCCTGGTTAATGACGCTTTGAACATTGAATAATTAAAGGATAGAAAATGAGTAGCGTAGAAATTCTTGTTCCCGATCTTCCTGAGTCCGTTGCAGATGCCACGGTTGCCACATGGCATAAAAAACCAGGTGATAGTGTTCAGCGTGACGAAGTCCTGGTTGAGATCGAAACAGATAAAGTGGTGTTAGAAGTGCCTGCAAGTGAAGCAGGTGTGTTAGAAGCTATCGTTGAAGAAGAAGGCGCGACGGTATTATCTAAACAACTGTTAGGTCGTATTCGTTTAGGTGATAGCTCAGGTATTCCTGCTGAAGTTAAAGATGCACAGGAAGCAACGCCAGCACAACGCCAAACTGCAAGCCTAGAGACTGAAAGTAATGACGCTCTGAGCCCAGCTATTCGTCGCTTGATTGCAGAACATAGCCTGAACCCAGCTGACATTAAAGGGACGGGTGTTGGTGGTCGTTTGACTCGTGAAGATGTTGAAAAACATTTAGCAGCAAATAAATCAGCAGCTCCAGCAGCAACAGCACCTGCTGCACCACAAGCGCCGTTAGCACACCGTAGCGAGAAACGTGTACCAATGACACGTTTACGTAAACGTATCGCAGAGCGCCTGTTAGAAGCGAAAAACACCACTGCAATGTTGACAACATTTAATGAAGTTAACATGCAACCAATTAAAGACTTACGGAAACAATATGGCGAAGCATTCGAAAAACGCCACGGTGTACGTTTAGGCTTTATGTCCTTCTATGTTAAAGCTGCGGTAGAAGCACTGAAACGCTATCCAGAAGTTAACGCTTCTATTGATGGCAGCGATGTGGTTTATCACAACTATTTTGATATCAGCATTGCCGTCTCTACGCCTCGTGGTCTGGTAACTCCAGTTCTACGTGATGTTGATGCAATGAGCATGGCAGATATCGAGAAAAAAATTAAAGAACTGGCTGTTAAAGGTCGCGATGGTAAATTAACTGTTGAAGACTTAAGTGGTGGTAACTTCACTATCACTAACGGTGGCGTATTTGGTTCTCTGATGTCTACACCTATCATTAACCCACCACAGAGCGCAATTTTAGGCATGCATGCCATTAAAGACCGCCCTATGGCTGTAAATGGTAAGGTAGAGATTCTTCCTATGATGTATTTAGCGCTGTCTTATGACCACCGTTTAATCGATGGTAGTGAGTCAGTGGGCTTCTTAGTCGCTATCAAAGATATGCTGGAAGATCCAACTCGTTTACTGCTGGACGTATAGCAACATAACAGGGTAGGAACAACCTGCCCGGTCTGAAGTAACCGATGCAACCCGCTTGCGGGTTGCTAAATCAGTAACAATTGCAGGAGGCGAATAAACGCCTCTTCAGACTCAATTATGGATAGAACATCATGAATTTACACGAGTACCAGGCAAAACAGTTGTTTGCACGTTATGGGATGCCTGCACCAACAGGTTATGCCTGTTCATCAGTCGCTGAAACCGTAGACGCTGCTAAAAAAATTGGCAATGGCCCATGGGTAATTAAATGCCAAGTACATGCAGGCGGACGTGGTAAAGCAGGTGGCGTTAAAGTCACTAGCGATATTAACGAAGTTAAAGCATTTGCAGAAAACTGGTTAGGTAAAAACTTAGTGACTTATCAAACAGACGCTAACGGCCAACCAGTAAACCAGATTCTTGTTGAAACAGCGACTGACATTGATAAAGAGTTGTATTTAGGTGCGGTTGTTGACCGTAGCACTCGTCGTGTTGTTTTCATGGCATCGACTGAAGGTGGTGTGGAAATTGAAAAAGTTGCTGAAGAAACGCCTGAATTAATTCATAAAGCAATTATCGACCCACTGACTGGCCCAATGCCTTTCCAAGGCCGTGAATTGGCATTTAAATTAGGCTTAACAGGTAAACAAGTTAGCCAATTTGCTAAAATTTTTATGGGTCTAGCAACTTTATTCCTTGAGCGTGACTTAGCTTTAGCAGAAATTAACCCTCTGGTTATCAGTACTGCGGGTGATTTAGTTTGCTTAGATGGCAAATTAGGCATCGACAGTAATGCGCTATATCGTCAGCCAGAAATCCGTGAACTACGTGATGAATCTCAAGAAGATGCGCGCGAAGCTCAAGCAGCGCAGTGGGAACTCAACTATGTTGCATTAGATGGTAACATTGGTTGTATGGTTAACGGTGCAGGCTTAGCAATGGGAACTATGGACATTGTTAAACTTCACGGTGGCGCACCTGCAAACTTCTTAGATGTTGGTGGCGGCGCAACTAAAGAGCGTGTAACTGAAGCATTTAAAATCATTCTTTCTGATGAAAACGTGAAAGCCGTTTTTGTTAACATCTTTGGTGGTATCGTTCGTTGCGACCTGATTGCAGACGGCATCATTGGTGCAGTTGAAGAAGTTGGCGTAAATGTACCAGTAGTTGTGCGTTTAGAAGGTAACAATGCTGAATTAGGTGCTAAGAAACTGGCAGACAGCGGCTTGAACATTATCGCTGCTAACAGCTTGACTGACGCAGCTAAAAAAGCAGTAGCAGCAGCGGAGGCTAAATAATGTCTATTTTAATCGATAAAAACACCAAAGTGATTTGCCAAGGTTTTACTGGTGGTCAAGGTACATTCCATTCAGAACAAGCGATTGCTTATGGTACAAAAATGGTCGGTGGTGTTACACCAGGCAAAGGTGGTACAACACACTTAGGTCTGCCGGTGTTCAATACAGTTCGCGAAGCGGTTGAAGCGACAGGTGCAACTGCGTCTGTTATCTATGTGCCAGCGCCATTTTGTAAAGACTCTATCTTAGAAGCTATCGATGCAGGCATTAAACTGATTATCACCATCACTGAAGGTATTCCAACTCTGGACATGCTGACTGTGAAAGTGAAGCTGGATGAAGCTGGCGTTCGCATGATCGGCCCTAACTGCCCAGGCGTTATCACTCCAGGTGAATGTAAGATTGGTATCCAACCTGGTCACATTCATATGCCAGGTAAAGTCGGTATCGTTTCACGTTCAGGTACGCTGACTTATGAAGCGGTAAAACAAACTACTGATGCAGGTTTAGGCCAATCAACTTGTGTTGGTATCGGTGGTGACCCAATCCCAGGTTCAAACTTTATTGATATCCTGAAAATGTTCCAAGCTGACCCACAAACTGAAGCGATTGTCATGATCGGTGAAATTGGTGGTAACGCGGAAGAAGAAGCTGCGGCTTATATTAAAGAGCATGTAACTAAACCAGTAGTTGGTTATATCGCTGGCGTAACGGCACCGAAAGGTAAACGTATGGGCCATGCTGGCGCAATCATTGCTGGCGGTAAAGGTACTGCGGATGAGAAATTTGCTGCATTAGAAGCTGCGGGCGTGAAAACCGTTCGTAGCCTTGCAGACATCGGCGATGCCGTGAAATCATTACTGAATAAGTAAATGATCCGCTAGGTAACTAGCAGCCGTAAGAGACGAAAGCCCGTGCTTATTTGAGTACGGGTTTTTTTATGGCTTTAAAAGCCGTTAGTGTAATTTCTGGAGAGAGGATAAGGATTTCTGGCAAAGAGTGTCTATACTTAAAAATATTAAAAGATACGAGTACAGGTACGGCTATCTGTGAAAATGCTCCATAGCTTTGATGGGCTACAAAGCCCATTTTAAGCAAAAAACGAGAAAGTTGTGTCAGGTCAATTTTATAATTATTGGGGAAAGTTAATTAACCGAATATATGATTTTAGTTGAGATAAGTTCGTATATTAATAAAATTCATAATAGCTTTGAAATAAGATACTATTAGAAATTAAATATTCTTTTTTAGACTTCTTAATAAAAAGGTTATATTTTTTTGTTAATCTTTAGAAAAAATAAGAACATTTATATCAATACCAATAACAGTACATTAACAAGTGAATAACTATTAATTGACTGGTATGCAAATCAATTAACAACAGGAAAAAAATTGACGTAAATCAATTTATTACCTCTAGCTTTATTTGTCGAAATTGCTTAAATTGGTGCACGATCAAATACTCTATTTTCTATTAAAGGGTATAATTATTGATGTAAATTCAGAATTCAAATCTGAGTCACGTAAAAGAAGTTTATTGTATGTGAAGATAGGCGTACTATTATTATAGTATTGTTCTTTCTTTTGGTTTTGTTAATTATTTGTTGTTTTGAGGCATTTTTTGCTGGTAGTTAAGAGGCTTTCTTCGAAATTTAATCTGGAAGCTGGGTTGCCGCAAGTCGGTGTCTTCCTGCTAGGAGCAAGGAGTCAAGATGTTTGATATTGTCGAACTGTCACGATTACAGTTTGCCTTAACTGCAATGTATCACTTCCTGTTCGTGCCATTAACGCTCGGTATGGCGTTTTTGCTTGCGATCATGGAAACGGTATATGTGCTGTCTGGCAAGCAAATTTATAAAGATATGACTAAGTTCTGGGGTAAGTTATTTGGTATTAACTTCGCCCTAGGTGTTGCAACGGGTCTGACCATGGAATTCCAATTCGGGACTAACTGGTCTTACTATGCTCATTACGTTGGAGATATCTTCGGTGCGCCTCTGGCAATCGAAGGTTTGATGGCGTTCTTCTTAGAATCTACTTTTGTTGGTTTATTCTTCTTTGGTTGGGATCGTTTAAGCAAAACTCAACACCTTGCTGTAACATGGTTAGTTGCTTTAGGTTCTAACTTCTCTGCTTTGTGGATTTTAGTGGCGAATGGTTGGATGCAAAACCCGATCGCAGCTGACTTCAACTTTGAAACAATGCGTATGGAAATGGTTAGCTTCTCTGAGCTAGTCTTAAACCCAGTTGCGCAAGTTAAGTTTGTCCACACAGTGGCTGCAGGTTATTGTACTGGTGCAATGTTTATCTTAGGTATCAGCTCTTACTACCTACTTAAAGGTCGTGATGTTGCTTTTGCTAAGCGTTCTTTTGCAATTGCTGCTAGTTTTGGTATTGCTGCGGTTCTATCTGTTATCGTTCTTGGTGATGAATCAGGTTACGAAATGGGTGACGTTCAGAAAACTAAACTCGCTGCGGTTGAAGCTGAGTGGGAAACCCATGCGCCTCCAGCTGCATTTAACTTAATCGCTTGGCCAGATACTGAGAAGCAAGAAAACAAGTTTGCTATCTCAATTCCTTGGGCGATGGGTATCATTGCAACTCGTTCTGTTGATACGCCAGTATTAGGTCTGAAAGATCTAATGAAACAACACGAAGTTCGTATCCGTAACGGTATGGTTGCATATGGTCAATTACAAGAACTGTTAGCTGGAAATAAAGATCCTGAATTGCGTGCTGCATTTGAAGCTAGCAAAAAAGATCTCGGTTATGGTCTTCTGTTAAAACAATACGCACCAAATGTTGTTGATGCGACAGAAGCGCAAATTCAAAAAGCAGTAAAAGACAGTATTCCTAACGTAGGGCCTCTGTTCTGGGCATTCCGTATCATGGTTGGTGTTGGCTTCCTGTTGTTATTAATTATTGGCTGGGCATTCCTGTCAGTAGTCCGTAACAAAATTGGTCAAAGCAAACTGCTGTTACGTATTGCACTGTTTGGTATTCCACTACCATGGATTGCAATTGAATCAGGTTGGTTCGTTGCAGAGTATGGTCGTCAGCCTTGGGCAATTGGTGAAGTATTACCGGTGTCGGTTGCTCATTCTAATTTAACGACCCATGACCTGATCTTCTCTATGGTATTGATCTGTGGTCTGTACACACTGTTCTTAATTGCTGAAATGTTCTTAATGTTCAAATTCGCTCGTAAAGGGCCTAGTAGCCTGAAAACTGGTCGCTACCACTTTGAACAGAAAAACACTTCTGCACACGACGTTCAGTAAATAGGAGCCACTTATGTTTGATTATGAAGTTCTTCGGTTTGTGTGGTGGATCCTTATCGGTGTATTACTGATTGGGTTTGCTGTCACGGATGGCTTTGACATGGGCGTTGGCTTCTTATTACCTATTTTAGGTAAAACAGATACCGAACGCCGTATCATGATTAATGCCGTTGCACCGCACTGGGATGGTAACCAAGTTTGGTTAATCACTGCGGGTGGTGCGATGTTTGCTGCATGGCCACAAGTCTATGCGGCATCATTCTCCGGTTTCTATATCGCGATGATTTTAGTGTTAGCTGCTTTGTTCTTCCGTCCGGTGGGTTTCGACTACCGTTCAAAACTGGAGAACCCAAAATGGCGTAACATGTGGGACTGGGGTCTGTTCATCGGTGGTTTCGTTCCACCATTAGTTATCGGTGTTGCATTTGGTAACCTATTATTAGGTGTCCCACTGCAAATTGATAACCAACAGTACTTAACCTATACAGGTAACCTGTTTGGTCTGCTGAACCCATATGGTCTGTTAGCGGGTGTGGTTGGTTTAATGATGATTGTTACCCAAGGTGCAACTTATCTGCAAATGCGTACCACTGGCGAGCTGTACCTACGTGTACGTAAAGCAACCTATATCTGTGCGTTAGTCACACTGTTAGCGTTTGCGGGTGCTGGTGTTTGGTTAGTAATGGGTATCGATGGCTATGTTATCACTTCAGCGATTGATCACCATGCGGTATCAAACCCACTGAATAAAACCGTAGAGGTTGTTTCAGGGGCTTGGTTGACTAACTTCAATACTTACCCAATCCTGTGGGCTCTGCCTGCACTGGGTTTAGCGCTGCCACTACTGACTATGCTGTTCAGTAAAGCAGACAAAAATGGTTGGGCGTTTGTGAGCTCTTCATTAACTATCGCTTGTATCATTTTAACTTGTGGTGTAGCAATGTTCCCATTCATCATGCCTTCAAGCATTATGCCAAATGCAAGCTTGACCATGTGGGATGCAACATCTAGCTTGTTCACATTGCAAGTCATGACAGTTGTCGCGGCTATCTTTGTTCCAATCGTACTGGCATACACCGCATGGTGTTACTACAAAATGTTTGGTCGTCTGGACAAAAACTTCATCGAAGGCAACAAGCATTCACTGTATTAAGGAGCATAACTATGTGGTATTTCGCCTGGATTCTCGGCACGCTGTTAGCTTGTAGTTTTGCAGTGATTGCAGCACTAGCATTAGAGCACTCTGAAGACTCTAAAGCAGCTAAAGATGGTGAGTAAATAAAATGCTGGTGGATAAAACCTATCAGCTATTGGATAAGGGGCCGTTAAGGGCCCTTATCCTTATTTTAGCTTTAGTTACAGCTGGTGCAGTGATGTGGGACCCATCTCTATTTGCTGCAAAAACCAGTTCATTCCAAATTTGGCAAGGGCTGTTATTAATTTGGGCAACTTGCAGTGCGATGATTTTTGGTGTTGGTTTCAAACCCCAAAAAGTCATTTGGCGTGCGATTTTCCATCCATTACCTGCTGCCATCATTCTTATTTGGGGACTTTTACAAGTCTTTAGATAATTCTAATTGCTAATTGTGGGTCAATGGACCCATAATTATTTTTGATATCTTTACTTTCAAAGTGATTCCAAACTGGCACTGTCTTGCGTATAGTGGCACCGTTAGTTAATTTAACCTAAGACGGAGTGGTTGTTATGTTATTTCGCTGGCCAGTTCGCGTGTACTATGAAGATACAGACGCGGGCGGTGTAGTTTATCATGCACGTTATTTAGCATTTTTTGAGCGAGCAAGAACCGAAATGTTGCGAAATAAAGGAATCAACCAACAAAGTATGCTTGCTGATAACCTTGGTTTTGTTGTGCGTAGCATGACAATTGATTTTGTAAAAGGGGCAAAGCTAGATGATCTGTTGGAGGTTGAGACGCAAATTGTTGAAATGAAACGTGCCTCATTAACTTTTCATCAAAGGTTAGTTGATTCACAAGGTAACCTGCTTTGTGGGGCTAATGCCCTAATTGCTTGTGTGGACACATCAAAAATGAAGCCGATTGCGCTTCCTAAGTCTATTGTCGCGGAGTTTAAACAGTGACTGACATGAATATCCTGGATTTATTCCTTAAAGCGAGCCTTTTGGTTCAGCTCATTATGTTCGTTTTGATCGGTTTTTCTATTGCATCATGGGCCATTATTATTCAAAGAACGAAAATTTTAAATGCTGCAACCCGTGAGGCGGAGGCATTTGAGGATAAGTTTTGGTCAGGTATTGAGCTATCGCGCTTATATAAAGAAAGCCAAGCTCGCCGTGATGAATTGAGCGGAGCTGAACAAATTTTCCACTCCGGTTTTAAAGAGTTCGTTCGTTTACATCAGGCAAATATTCACGCACCAGATGCGGTGGTTACTGGTGCATCACGCGCGATGCGTATATCAATGAATCGTGAATTAGAGTCAGTAGAAGCACATATCCCATTTTTAGGTACTGTTGGTTCGATTAGCCCATATATTGGTTTATTCGGGACAGTATGGGGAATTATGCATGCGTTTATTGCTTTGGGTGCGGTAAAACAAGCAACATTACAGATGGTTGCTCCGGGGATCGCCGAAGCACTTATCGCAACCGCGATAGGTTTGTTTGCAGCGATTCCTGCGGTTATGGCTTTCAACCGCTTGAACTTACGAGTCAATAAGTTAGAGCAAACTTACGATAACTTTATGGAAGAGTTTTTAGCCATCTTGCATCGTCAAGCATTCTCTGCTGATAAGAAATAAGTTGAGGAGATAAGCGAATGGCGCGCACTAGTCGCAGACGTGAGCTGAAATCCGAAATCAACATCGTTCCACTGCTGGACGTTTTGTTGGTGCTGTTACTGATATTTATGGCAACGGCACCCATTATTTCCCAGAGTGTGGAAGTTGAATTACCGGATGCAACAGATACACAAACCGTATCATCAAGTGACAATCCACCTATAATTTTAGAGGTGTCGGGTGTTGGGCAGTATAATATGCGGCTCGATGGTGAGGTATTAGAATTGCTTCCACCAGAACAGATTGCTGCTGAAGCGAAATCACAATTAGAGAAAAACCCAAAAGCGATTTTCTTAATTGGTGGTGCAAAAGAGGTGCCTTATGAAGAAGTTATTAAGGCTCTGAATATTTTGCACAGTGCAGGGATAAAATCTGTCGGCTTGATGACTCAGCCTATCTAGGCTGGGTTGTTGTGGTTTGAATAAGTCACAATTCTTTTTTTGGATACCAGAGTGGGAAAGTCAAAAGAGAAAAAAGATAACCTAAACCGTTCATTAGTGATGTCTGTTGTATTGCACATCATATTGATTGGCTTGATTGTTATAGGCTCTTTAGTTTCCGTCGTCAAACTTGGTGGTGGCGGGGAAGAAGGGACTGTCATCGATGCGGTGATGGTCGACCCTGGCGTGGTTGTTGAGCAATATGAACAAATGCAAAAACAACAAAACATGGTCAGACAAGCAGCTAAAGAGCGTAAAGAGCAAGAACAAAAACAAGAGGCTGAGCTAAGAGAGCAGCAAGAAAAGGAACAAAAACGCCTGCAACAGCTTGAACAAGAGCGTATCAAAACTGAACGAGATACCGCTAAGCAACAAAAACAAGCTGAAGAGCAACAGAAAAAAGCATTAGAAGCCGCTAAAAAAGCCAAGGAAGAGCAAAAAATAGCGGAAGAAGCTGCCGCGAAAGCGAAAGCTGAAAAGGAAAAATTAGTTAAAGAGCAGGCAGCTGAAAAGGCGAAAGCTGAAGCTCAAGCTAAAAAAGAAGCCGAAGCGGCTAAAGCTAAAGCAGAGAAAGAAGCTCAAGAAAAAGCAGAAAAAGAAGCCAAAGAAAAGGCTGATAAAGAAGCTAAAATAAAAGCAGACAAGGAAGCTAAGGCTAAAGCGGATAAAGAAGCGAAAGAGAAAGCAGATAAAGAAGCGAAAGCTAAAGCAGCGAAAGCGAAAGCAGAGGCGGCAAAAAATGCGGCTTCTGTAGATGATTTACTCGGCGATTTAACTGCTTCTGGGCCAAGTAAACAGGGCGGCCAAGCTTCTGCTGGAACTGGTGGCGGTAAAAAATCAGGGGCCTCAAACGCAGATGTTGATAACTATGCAGGTAAGGTAAAAGCGGCAATCCAAAGTAAGTTCTATGATTCAGATACTTATCGTGGGCGGACTTGCGAATTGCAATTGGTGCTCGCACGGGATGGCGCTTTGATGGGGATTAAACCTAAAAATAACCCGACGAACGACGCTGCGTTATGTGATGCGGCAATTCGAGCTGCGAAGTTAGCTTCGATGCCAAGACCCGATTCAGATAAAATTTTTGAAAGGGTTAAGAGGGAAGGTATCGTCGTCGATTTTAAACCTTGATTTAAGTAAGTCAGAGCTATCTGTATTGAAAAATCTATCGCATTAGAATAAATAGTTTGTGTGGTATCTAGTTTTGTTATTATACCTTTGTTAAAATTCAGCGAATTATTGCGGTGGTAAACAATCCGTAGTAAGGGAGACAAGAATGAAGCAGGCTTTTAAAGTAGTTTTAGGGTTCCTAATGCTATGGGCGACAGTGGCTCAGGCTGAAATACGTATTGAGATCACTGAAGGTGTTAATTCAGCTCAACCGATTGGTGTCGTACCCTTTAAATGGACAGGTGCTGGAGCACCCCCACAGGAAGTAGGCCAAATCGTAGGTTCTGATTTACGTAATAGCGGGAAATTTAACCCTATTGAACCAAGTCGTATGCCTCAGCAACCCGGTACAGCCTCTGAAGTAACTCCAGAAGCATGGACTGCATTGGGTATTAATGCAGTGGTTGTAGGGCAAGTGCAGCCAGCCGCAGATGGTAGCTTTGTTGTCAGCTATCAACTGGTTGATGTTGCAGCTAACCCAGGTGCTGTTTTATCTCAGAACCAATATAAAGTCACTAAAGAATGGTTACGTTATGCAGCTCATACTGCAAGTGACGAAGTCTTTGAAAAACTAACCGGTATTCGTGGTGCATTCCGCACGCGTATTGCTTATATTGTGGTTAACAAAGGCGGTCAGTATCCATATGAATTACGAGTTTCTGACTACGATGGGTTTAACCAGTTTACAGTTCATCGTTCACCAGAACCTTTAATGTCGCCAGCATGGTCACCAGATGGCGAAAAACTCGCGTATGTCACTTTTGAAAGCGGTAGTTCAGCGCTTGTTATTCAAACTCTTTCTACAGGAGCAGTCCGTCAGGTTGCATCATTCCCACGTCACAATGGGGCACCTGCATTCTCTCCTGATGGGACAAAACTGGCATTCGCACTGTCTAAAACAGGCAGCTTGAATTTATATGTTATGGACTTAGCGAGTGGGCAAATTCGTCAAGTAACAGATGGTCGTAGCAACAATACTGAACCAAGCTGGATGCCGGATAGCCAAACTTTAGTCTATACTTCAGATCAGGCGGGACGTCCGCAGATTTATAAAATGAATATTAATGGTGGCAGCCCTGAACGTGTTTCTTGGGAAGGAACACAAAATCAGGACGCTGATGTTAGTCCGGATGGTACTTTCTTAGTGATGGTCAGCTCCGGCGGCGGTCAGCAACATGTCGCCAAACAAGATCTGGCAACGAACAACGTTGAATTTTTAACGAAAACGTTCCTAGATGAAACGCCGAGTATCGCACCTAACGGCACTATGGTAATTTATAGCTCCTCTCAAGGCTTGGGGACTATATTGCAGCTAGTTTCGACCGACGGGCGTTTCAAAGCGCGTCTTCCGGCTACCGATGGACAGGTAAAATTCCCTGCCTGGTCGCCGTATCTGTGATGCATAATAATAATGTGTGGCAAAAAAATATTAAGGATCAAAACGATGCAACTGAATAAAGTGCTTAAAGGGCTGATGATCGCATTACCAATCATGGCAGTCGCAGCTTGTAGCTCTAACAAAAACAATGACCAAGATGGCGTAGATACTTCTACTAACCAAACTAACACTGGTCTGTCTGCGGAAGAGCTGGCACGTCAGCAAATGGAACAGCTGCAACAAAACAACACTGTTTACTTTGGTTTCGATAAATACAACGTATCTCCAGAGTATGCGGAAATGTTAGATGCGCATGCAGCATTCCTACGTAGCAACCCATCTGTACGTGTTGTTGTTGAAGGTCATGCGGATGAGCGCGGTACTCCAGAATATAACATCGCGCTGGGCGAGCGTCGTGCTAATGCAGTTAAAATGTATCTGCAAAGCAAAGGTGTTTCTGGTGACCAAGTTTCACTGGTTTCTTACGGTAAAGAAAAACCAGCTGTGTTAGGTCACACTGAAGCAGACTACGCGAAAAACCGTCGTGCAGTCATTGCATACTAATAGATAAGAGAAATTATCTATTATGAACAGTAACTTCAGACATCTAATTGTAGGTCTGTCGTTATTGGTTGGCGTAGCGGCCCCTTGGGCCGCTATTGCCCAAGCGCCAATCAACAATGTCGGATCTGGTTCAACAACAGACCGTCTTACCCAACTTGAGACTGCGGTTAATTCTCAAGGCCAAATTATGTATCAAATCCAGCAACAGCTTGCCGATAACCAACGCGACATAGATATGTTACGTGGTCAGATTCAAGAAAGTGAATATAAATTGAATCAAGTTATTGAGCGTCAAAAAGATTTGTATATGCAATTAAATGGCTCGGGTGACGGCAATTCTGCCAATACAGGTGAAACACCTGACACTAGTGCATCAAATGCATCTTCTTCAACTACACCTGCTGCATCAGCTAATACAGGTGGAAATGAGAAAGATGATTATAATGCGGCAGTTAAGCTTGCAATGGAAAGCAAATCAAAAGCCCAAATTGATGGGGCTATTAATGCGCTTCAAGGGTTTATCAAAACCTACCCTAAGTCTGGGTATCAATCTAACGCCAACTATTGGTTGGGGCAGTTAAACTACAACAAAGGCAGCAAAGATGACGCGGCTTTTTACTTTGCAACTGTAGTTAAGCAATATCCTAAATCTCAGAAAAGCAGTGAAGCTTTATATAAAGTTGGGCTGATCATGCAAGACAAAGGGCAAAAGGATAAAGCAAAGGCTGTTTACCAACAGGTGTTAAAGCAATATCCAAACAGTGCAGGCTCAAAATTAGCAGAAAAAAAGTTGAGTACACTTTAATTACTAACCCCGAAGCAATATTGCCGAATATTTCGGGGTTATCAGTATGATAAGTGCGCATTCAATCTATTTTAGTAAAAAAAACATTGCACCATCGTCAGAAATCAGTAATATAAGCCGCCGTTGATACGAGAATACGGTTAGCCGAAAACCTCGAGATACCAAAAATAAATATAGTTTTAGATGGGTCGTTAGCTCAGTCGGTAGATGATTGAGTTTTATTAAGATGGTTGCAGGTTCAACCCGAAGGGTAAGAAGCTGTGATTAGTTAGAAAAGTTATATAGATGGGTCGTTAGCTCAGTCGGTAGAGCAGTTGACTTTTAATCAATTGGTCGCAGGTTCGAATCCTGCACGACCCACCATCTAAAAGAAACAAACAATTCAAGCAATTCAGATGGGTCGTTAGCTCAGTCGGTAGAGCAGTTGACTTTTAATCAATTGGTCGCAGGTTCGAATCCTGCACGACCCACCATCTTAACAGCAGTTCAAGCCAATTCACTACCCCGTAAATACTCAGTCGGCAATCCATACCTCGGCAAGCTGGTTGCAGGTTCAGGCCGCAGGCTAAATTCGCAGAATTTAAATCCTGCACGACCCACCATCTTAACAGCAGTTCAAGCCAATTCACTACCCCGTAAATACTCAGTCGGCAATCCATACCTCGGCAAGCGCGCAATGGTTCTAAGCATACCTTTAAAAAGTGCATGAATTAGTTAGTGACTTAAATATGACTGAGATAAACTGAAAAGTGACAAGATAAAAAAATAGCCCCTGGTGTTGGGGCTCAAAAGGGATGGTTTATTTAACTGAGGGTAACTCTTGTATACAGTTATACCGTTAAATGAGTCATCTTTTGAAAGTCAAAATAAAAGAACTCATTGTTTTGTAAAGATAGTCATTAAATCGCCTTTTTTCGCTGTACTCTACGCTAATTAATTATAATCCTTCAGGTAGCAAGCCATTATCTTGTAAAAAGCCAATGACTAACATTTGCATTTTTTTTGCTAAATTATGCGCAGGAGAAAAGCCCTGTAACTTGGCAAGGTCGATACTCACCTCATCAAAACAACGCATTAAACATTGTAATGACAAGGCAGCTTTTTCTGAGGTACTGCAATTAAAAATGATTTCTAGTGCCTGTATGTACTTTTGTGGCATCCATTCATGGTACTTGCGGCCATTATACCAAACATGCTTACCTTGTATGGTTACAAGGTGCTCAAGTAGCGTTAAGAAATAGTGCTTCATATCGGCACTTCTTGACCATGCCACCCATAATTCTTCACGGGTTAGTGCTATGGCGACTTGATGGGCTTCGTGCCAAAAGTCTGTGACAGTTTGTGAAAACTCAGTCTCTGTTAACGGTCTTGGTGCTAAAGATAGCAAATTGGCATCTTTTGGTAGCCCTTCAGTGATCCCAGTTTTATCTAACAAAACAATAAACCCGCGAGAGAATGTCGCATCTAACCCCTCACGTTTCATTTTATATAAGCGTTCAGGCTCAGCAAATGTGAAATCAACTTTGCGACCTTCCTCGTATATAACTAAACATGTCGGCCAATCTGGTGCGTCCTCTTCTTGATTGAGTAAATGTAGAACTGCTAAAGAGGAGCCAAAATGGTCAACCCAATGTTTTTGGTTAAATATTTCTGTCACACCGTGACCGATTAACTCAATGTCAATGTCGGAGTAATTATCAACATCTTGCTCTCTTCCTCGTGAGCCTGTGAGTACCACAGCTTCGATTCTTGGGTCGAGTAATGAAATGGATATAATTTTATTTATAATAGATACAGGTAATTCCATAACTGGCCTAATTAAATTTGATAAGAATGGCTACGATACCGATAAAATGAGTGAAAAGCTAAAGGACAAACGTAAAAAGTGTAGAAAAGGCACGAAAATGATTAAAGTCTCTGCTTAGTAAGTGAAAAACGAAGGTTATAGAGCAAAGTAGAGGAGACCTTATTGTATAGTCATCTCAAGTATTAATGTGGACTTGTTGAAAAAGTGATATGGTTTTTCTCGACTATTCGCATTTTTACGAGAAAAATTTACATTAGGATAATGCATGACTTAAATTGAATTTAAGTCATGTATATAATTTAAAATTATTCTTCTTTATTTAACATAATAAAATAAAATTTGTATTTTATTTTAGGTTAATATAATTTAATCAGTATCATGTTTTTTTTCAAAAGGAATTGAAATGAATGCTATTTTTCAGGGGAACAATACTCAGGAAGATCGTAAAGAGGGTATTCGTGGAAGGAATGAAAGTTATTTAGAATTGAAGGAGAATTTTGAATATATCTATGAAAAAATACCAGCTTATTATAAAGAACTAAAATCATTAACTGAAGAAATATCAAATCTAAAAAAAACAATCGATAAACATGATGTAGCTAATGAATATATTGATAGGGTTAATGAATATATTGATAGAGTTAAGGGGGGATTGGACACATATATGGAACTAAAAGGTAAGTTGGAACCTTATCTTGATGAACCAGTGAAAATAAAAAATATTCCATCAGAGATAACAGGAATCTATAGTAATGTGGCATTAAGTATTCGTAATTATCCTACTATTAACTATTCTTTGTATAGGCTGCCATCTAAGTTTAAACAAAACTCCCCAAAAAAAACAAATCAAGCTAAAGATTATACATTAGATTTCCATACCTCTTTGGCCAAAATAAGGGAGCCAGTAGCATTAATATCTAGAAAAATAAATGAAATAAAAGATTATGAAGAAACAGGAGGGGAAGTTGGTGAGTTTGTTGAATATAAGCCTAAAATAATGACTGAAAATTTGGGTAATACTGATACGCCAAATGATAGTTTAAAAAAAGAATCATTAAAACAAGACAAATCAATCAAAGATAAAGATATGGAGAATTTAGGTTTTTATAATGAAGGAATTAAATTGATAGAAAATATTGTTAGTTTATATAGCAGTGAACAAGCATTGTTAAATAAAATAAGTGATAATATAAATATTAGTAATGGTGCTAAAGTACTAATTTCATTTCTACCTACAATGTAACTCGGCGGGTGGTGAAAATAAATTTTTACTCTACTTGTCGTGGTATTGAAGTCACATAGCTAATTTAGCCACCTGAATAGAGGAGGTATTATACACCTAAGGGTTTATAAGTAATATTATGGCAAAGTAAATTAAAACTTAAAGCCGCCTAACTAATCATTACCACAACTTTCTGTGGTTGATTTGCCTGTGCTCATAACATCAGCGTTGGTAAATCAATCACAGATAAATGGGGATGGCAACCCTGAACCATTCTAGATATCCCAAAAATGCGTCAGTATCATCATATTAGAGTATCAAGTGAAGCAATGAGTTCTAGTTACTTCAATATAATGGCAGTTTAAAACTGATGAATCAGAACGATTATTTTGCGATATGCTAAAACTGTAGTCGAATTTTATAGTTCACTGCAATTCTTACCAAAAGTACAAGTGTAATGACCAATCAAGTAGAGCGTTATCGGCTTCTATCTAATTAAAGAATAATTTTCACTTTTATATCTTTTAAAGAAAAGCAACCGTAAGGGGAAAATGATGCTTGATAACTGAAAAAGGGTGGAGACTTCTTTCGTAAAGTGGGGTATCTTGTTTAGTATATAAAACAAAAATCGGCTAATTTTGCGGTCTTAACTTATTTGAAGCACTAAAATCGCTTTATGCTAAACAGAGGCAAGAAATGAGCGTGTTTATCGATTTTGATCAGTCAGTATATCCATTTCCAGCAAAACCGGCACTATTAAGCTCGGATGAAAAAGCATTTTATCGCCAACGGATCAAATCTCTTTTGGTTGAAAAAAATGCAGTTATTGTTGCGCACTACTATACAGACCCAGAAATCCAGGCGTTAGCGGAAGAAACGGGGGGCTGCGTTGCTGATTCATTAGAAATGGCACGTTTTGGGGCTAAGCACCCAGCTTCAACTTTAGTCGTGGCTGGGGTAAAGTTTATGGGGGAAACCGCTAAAATACTCAGCCCTGAAAAACACGTATTAATGCCAACTCTAGATGCCCAATGTTCTCTTGATATTGGCTGCCCAGAAGAAGAGTTTATTCGTTTTTGTGATGCACATCCGGACAGAACTGTTGTCGTTTATGCAAATACTTCAGCAGCGGTCAAAGCGCGTGCCGATTGGGTGGTTACATCCAGTATTGCGGTAGAATTGATTGAGCATCTTGATAGCTTAGGTGAAAAAATAATTTGGGCTCCAGATCGTCATTTAGGTCGCTATGTACAGCAACAAACAGGGGCTGATATTTTGTGCTGGCAAGGTGCGTGTATTGTTCATGATGAATTTAAAACACAGTCATTGGAAAAAATGAAAGCGCTTTACCCAGAAGCTGCAGTGTTAGTTCATCCTGAGTCCCCACAAGCTATTGTTGACCTTGCTGATGCCGTCGGGTCAACAAGTCAATTAATCAAAGCGGCACAAGCACTACCTAACCCTTCAATGATTGTAGCGACGGATAAAGGCATTTTTTATAAAATGCAGCAAGCATGCCCTGATAAAGCGCTATATATTGCTCCAACTGCTGGTGAAGGCGCAACATGTCGTACTTGTGCACACTGTCCATGGATGGCGATGAACGGGTTACAGGCAATTGCAGAGGCTCTAGAAGGCCATACTCAAAATCATCAAATTGAGGTAAGTGCAAGTTTACGCGAAAAAGCATTGCTGCCTTTGAATAAGATGCTAGAGTTTGCCGAGAGTCTAAAATAAAAATAAGTTAGCGTGATATGTTAGCTATATTCTAATTCAGTACTGAGCAATACAACATTAACTATCAATCATAAAGGGTTTTGGGATGGATTTCTTTAGTACAGCCAATACATTAGTGCAAATCCCACTTTGGGGTTCTGTTTATGATTTGTCTTATATTGAAGCGGTGGGGACGGTTGCAGGGCTGCTCTGTATCTTACTGGCTAGTTTTGAAAAAACGATTAACTATCTATTTGGTTTAATTAATGTTTCATTGTTTGCTGTCATATTTTTTCAAATCCAATTATATGCAAACCTGCTCTTACAGATATTTTTCTTTGTTGCGAATATTTATGGTTGGTACGCATGGACCCGAGTGACCAGCTCACAACAAGCGGAGTTAAAAATTCGCTGGTTGAGCTTCCCAAAAGCCATGGTCACACTCGTGGTTTCTATTTTAGCTATCGTTTACTTAACATTTAATATTGATGCTGTATTTGGTGTGTTAGCGATATGGGCCGTTGAATTATTGAATTTATTTGGCGCAAACTTAGCAATGCCAGCCATAGAACCAGATGCATTTCCATTTTGGGATTCTGCAATGACAGTACTTTCGGTTGTAGCAATGATCTTGATGACGCGTAAGTATGTTGAAAACTGGTTATTGTGGGTCATTATTAACGTGATTAGTATCGTGATTTTCTTTATTCAGGGTGTTTATGCAATGTCTTTAGAATACTTAATTTTATTAGGTATCGCGGTTAATGGCTCTAGGCTTTGGATAAAATCAGCCAAAGAGAACGGCTCCTCACCAATATCACGAACTTAACCAGAAAAAATCGCTTAAAGCGGCTAAAGTGACATTATCGTCGTTTAGCCGTTTTAGTTATTTTTTGCTCTGTAAAATCGGTATTTAACCTATTTATCGTGCTAAATATCAACATTAAACCTCATTTTATAATCAGCCCACGGTAAAACCATGGTTTTATCGTGCGTTTGCCTGTTTACAGACGTCGGTTGAACAGTTAGATTAAAAATTCGATGCTAATTATCTTTTCAATTTTCAGTTAACTTTTGAAGCGCAGTGAAGGCTTTCATCTGCTTGCTTAATGCTTTGCTCTAGCGCGGGTAACTTGAAGAAACTTGGCATGCAAATCAACGACAGTAAAAAATAATAAACATTGGATATACGGGTATGAACTATCAGAACGATGACGTCAGAATTAAACAAATAAAAGAATTATTACCACCAATTGCTTTACTTGAAAAATTTCCAGCAACTGATAAAGCTGCGTTTACCGTTCATGAAGCACGACTTGCAATCCACAATATTTTAGCGGGTAAAGATGATCGTTTAGTGGTGGTGATTGGCCCTTGTTCTATTCATGATACTAAAGCGGCTTTAGAGTATGCAGAGCGTTTAGGTAAGCTACGCGAAGAATTAAAAGATTCACTTGAGATTGTCATGCGAGTGTATTTTGAAAAGCCGCGTACAACTGTGGGTTGGAAAGGGCTAATTAATGACCCTAAAATGGACCATAGCTTTGATATTAACGAAGGTTTACGTATAGCTCGTGAATTATTATTAACGATCAATAACCAAGGTTTACCTACCGCAGGTGAATTTTTGGATGTGATTAGCCCTCAGTACGTTGCTGATTTAATGAGTTGGGGAGCGATTGGTGCTCGCACCACTGAATCACAAATTCACCGTGAATTAGCATCAGGTTTATCCTGTCCTGTTGGCTTCAAAAACGGGACAGATGGGACGATTAAAATTGCGATTGATGCAATAAACTCTGCCCGTTCAGCCCACTGTTTCTTATCAGTCACCAAATGGGGGCACTCTGCGATAGTCAATACGAGTGGTAACCCTGATTGCCATATTATTTTGCGTGGCGGGAAAGAACCCAACTACAGTGCTAAGCATGTAAAAGAAGTCTGTGAAGGTTTAGAAAAAGCCGGCTTAGCACCCAGTATTATGATCGATTTTAGCCATGCGAATAGCTGTAAACAATTTGAAAAACAGATGGAAGTGGCTACCAATGTAAGTGAACAAATTAGTCATGGTGACCGCTCAATTACAGGTGTTATGATTGAAAGTAACCTTGTAGAGGGTAATCAAAATTTAGAGTCCGGTGAGCCATTAATTTATGGTAAAAGTGTCACTGATGCTTGTATTGGATGGGATGATACAGAAAAAGTATTACGCCAATTAGCAGATGCAGTGATTACCCGTCGTAACAAGTAATCAAGACCACGTTCACTCAATAAAGTTAAAGCGAGTTTATTTATTAAACTCGCTTTTTTTATGATATCAATCCATTTAAGTTGGGTTAGCACCTTAAATAAAAACTATCGGTTTTGCAGATAGAATCAAAGGGTTGTACCAAAAAACACCTTACCATTACAATATAGATGTTTTTATTAATATAATTTTATATTAATTCATTGTTTAATGTTTTTTTCCTTTTTTTAATTTTAAGTGATTTTTCTGTTGAATTCTTTTATTTATATAAAATAAAAATTTGTTTTTTTTATAGTAAAGTAATAGCTTGTTATTTTATGGATGCAAGGATATCACCTGTAAAACTAACATAATGGAGTATGAAATGATTATTAAGAAAGAAATTAGAGAAGAATTAAAATATCAAACGACTAAGTATAAAAAATCAGATGGTATCACGGTTGATCTTGGTTATTCTAATTCTAAGAATTTTATGGAGAAAGTAAATTATGAAATTAACTTAAATTATCAATTGTTAAAATCACTAAAAAAATCAGATTCACTCTATGAGTCCATTAAAGAAAGAAAATATAAAATAGGGTTAATGATAAAAAAATATGAGATTAAAAATAAAAATTCTCAGGGTAATGCTAAAGAATTGGAATCAAAACTAAATACGTTAAAAGTTGTTTATAAACATATAGAGAAACTTAAATCGGCTCATGGGTATTATCAGAGTATGATTTATGCAATGAAGGAATATATTGTAGAAAAGGATAATAGAGTTGATATGTATAAACAGTTAATGGAGGTCGATGAGATAATTAAAAAAGAGCCAATTTGTGTAGTTGATGAACTAGATAAAAATTTGGTTGGTGAGTTTAACTCAACTCTACCTAATGAAAATATAAAAGGGTTAGAATATAGTGAAGTTAATTTATTAACTAACACATATAAAGAGCTAGTTGATAACTTAAATGAGTTTTTGAATAATATTCAATCGTTTGAAGAAAATGAAATATATGATGGTGTTGATTTTATCAGTGACCTAGATGGCACCAGAAAAATGATTCAGAAATATAATAAATTAATCTCGAAAGAGAACGCGGTTTCACAGGGTAAAAAAAGAAATACAGAGAGTGAAAGTAAAATTAATGCCATGAAACAGGCTCGTGAAGATTTACAATATAGAGTTGTTCATACTGAGGATGCTTTAAAAAGATATTCTATTGAAGCTCAATATATGTTTTTTGTAGAAAAAGATTTTTCTAGTGATTCAATGAGCTTAGTTTGCGCTGTGGCTGTGTTTAATGCTACTAATACTATCTTGATGGAGGCGATGAATATAAATAATTTAGTTCCTAGATTATCAACGCTGACGCCCTTGAGCCCTATAAAAGTATTTTAAGTCATTATCCCCTTTACCTACATATTAAAGTAGGTAAAGGGGACGAATAAATTGCAGTCTCTTTTACTTTGGTATTTTGGCTAATAGTTCTTCTAGTTTCTTTTGCTCTTCAGGGGTTGCATTTGCTGGAGTAGCGGTTAGCTGCAATACCTCATTTGATGTTTGCACATTAAAATGCACTTTCCCTTTTTCACCCTTGGTATAAGTAACGTCTTTTAGTGGAATACGGTAACAATGAGCGAAAATATTTGGGCGAATATACAAGTGTGCATCTTTAATGGCTAAATAAACGCTATCAGCTGCTTTCTTGCCAAAATAACCAAGGAAAATGGTTAAGACGAATAGAAACATACCTAAACTTTGGCTAAGTAAGATAAAGGCAACACTGATAATACCTAGAGCAATGACAACAATACGATTATTACGTTTATTAAACTCGATTTTTGTTGCAAAGTCGATATTGATGGTGGTATCGAATGGCTCTAATTGGCGATAACGCCAGCGGATCGCAGAAAAAATCATCCCCATGACAAACACTATTGTGATAGGCATGAGTGCAACGCTACTGATGATAGCAAGGCCAATGGCGAGCCTTGGTTTATATTTCATGACCATCATGCTGACAATTTGAATAGGAAAGCTGATGCAAGCAATCGTCATCAAGGTTTTCATTAATTCATGGTTTGCTGCACCATTTGAACCATCAATGGCGAGCTCACCTGCATTGATCATATAGAGGAGTGAGCCCAAAATACTCGCGCTAAGAACCAGCCCTACCCACACGTAAATATTAAATTTGTTCATTTCTTTGCTCTATGCACCTTTTTATGTGTATTTCCCTATGATAATCCGTTATTCCTATTTCTAACACTAACTGTTTGTATTTTTTATTTTTGATAGAGGGGGAAATGAAAGGTATTTTGAAAAGAAAAAGGGATAAGCAAACGGCTTAACCCTTTCGTACTATAGATAAAGTAAGTAATTACTTCGCTTTACCTTGGTTCGCAACAGCTGCTTGTTTAGCCGCGATTTCGTCTTGGTTACCTAAGTAGTAACGTTTGATAGGTTTCATGTTCTCATCGAACTCATAAACCATTGGTACCGCAGTTGGGATATTCAAGTTCAGAATTTCATCTTCACCCATGTTATCCAAATATTTAACTAAGGCACGCAGAGAGTTACCGTGAGCTGCGATGATCACTTTTTCACCGCTAGCAACGCGAGGTTTGATCACTTCTTCCCAATAAGGAACAACACGCTCGATAGTGGTTGCTAAGCTTTCAGTAACCGGTAATTCTTTTTCAGAAAGTTTTGCGTAACGTGGGTCATGGCCAGGATAACGTTCATCGTCTTTAGTTAAATCTGGTGGAGTGATGGCAAAACCACGACGCCACAGTTTAACTTGCTCATCACCATATTTGGCCGCAGTTTCTGATTTGTCTAAGCCTTGCAGAGCACCATAATGACGCTCGTTTAATTTCCAGCTTTTTTCAACTGGCAGCCATTGCTGTTCAACTTGATCAAGGATGTTCCATAAAGTATGGATAGCGCGTTTTAGAACTGAGGTATAAGCGAAATCAAAAACAAAGCCTTCATCTTTTAGCAGTTGGCCTGCAATTTTTGCTTCTTCACGACCTTTATCAGACAGTTCTACATCAGTCCAACCTGTGAAGCGGTTCTCTTTGTTCCACTCACTTTCACCGTGTCTTACTAAAACCAGTTTAGTTACAGCCATAGCTAAAACTCCTATCAGTACACTCAAATTAAAAATGAATTATTGCTGACCTACATTATAGGGATAGTCAACTCGAACGCTAGTAGCAACTTACGTTTTATCGAAACCAAATCAAAAAACGGATAAACAATGGAAATATTCAAGCCATAATTTGGTTTGTAAGGGGAAAGTTGCCTTTTTATTATCCAGTTACCATTTTTACAGGGTAGGTAAAAAATAACAGATGAACTAAATTTAACCCGAAGTGAATCGATACAGCAAGCCATAATTTTCCACTCCACATCCATGCTAAGCCATAAATTAAGCCTGCAATGGCCGCAAAGAGAATTAAGAGTGGGCCGCCGGCAAAATGCACCCCACCAAATAAGAGAGCTGTAAGTATTAAAGCAAGGTAAGGGGAACCGAACCATTGGGTGAGTCTTTGTTGTAAATAACCACGAAATAGCGCTTCTTCAGCTAGTGAAACAAAAAGTAGATTACAGAGCACAAAAACAGGTAACCAACTAGGAAAATGCCATTCAAAGGCTAATCCGCCAGCAGTAGTCGCGACCAGCAATAAAAGAGGCACAGAAATAACCAGCAGTACCCATTGAACTTTAGTTGCATGCTTGGCTGGACGGCAGACAAATAACGTTGGTAAGCAGGCGAGTAAAATAAAAGGGACTAATGCCTTATCAAAATTAAAATACATAGTAAAAGGGGCGCTATGTGTGCCTACGGTGACTTTATCGAGATATTTCAGGTTATTAAACCCAGGAAATAAGTGAATAAATAGCCCTATAGCACAGGCAATTAACACAATCTCACTGCTTATTTTCAGCGCTAAATGGTGTTGGTAGTGTATGCGAATAAAAGAAACGGCTGCGACAACAATACAAAGTAAAAGGGCCGGCCAACTCATAATTCCAGACAATACTGCGGTAACAACCCCAAGCAACAACAGTATGAATGAAATCAATCGATGCGTAGCAAGTGTTGCAAGTGAAGAGGCTAATATTAACCAAGCCATAAATAATACCTATATTAATCTTTAAACTATTATGGGCGGCAGAGTTTAATCATTTTTAATGAGTTTGCTAATCGTAAAGAATTAAAAATAAAAATATTATTAATAATCAATTCATTATATTATTATTTTGGTGGTTGGTTGGTTAATCACTAGATTAACTTCGCCAATAAATCCGAAATAGAGCTTATTGGCGAAGTGATCAAATTTTAAAGTTCATCAATTTCGTAGCGGTATTTTCCGCTATCAGGGACGAAGGTTAACCGGTGAGTAATACAGGCTGGAGCATCTTCTTGGTGGTGAGTGACAAACAGTAATTGTGTGTTGCCTTGGCTTAGCATGACATCAATAAACCTAAGGACTAACAAGCGGTTCAACCCATCGAGCCCCTGTAATGGTTCGTCTAAAATTAGCATTGCAGGGTGTTTGACCAGAGCACGCGCAATTAAGACTAAACGTTGCTGCCCCCAAGACAGGCTATGGAAAGGTTGCTGTGCAGTTTGGGCTGAAAAACCTAATAAGGTTAACCATTCATTAGCTAATTGAATTTGACGGTCAGACGGGGCTTGATATAAGCCGATGGAGTCATGAAAGCCAGATATAATGACATTTAGTACACTGGTTGCGACCCGGTACTCTTGATGGATACTGTTACTGACATAGCCTATATGGCGTTTGATATCCCAAATTGTTTCTCCTGTACCTCTGCGACGGCCAAATAAGGTGAGGTCATTACTATAGCCTTGTGGGTGATCCCCTGTAATTAGGCTTAATAATGTGGATTTTCCCGCCCCATTTTCGCCAATAATCTGCCAATGTTCATTTGGGTTAACTTGCCAGTTTAGGGCATGCAAAATAGGTTGGTCGTTATAGCTAACAGTCCCATTCTTCAAAATGATACGAGGAACAGTATCATCTAGTTTTTCATCAGCAGTCGGATCTTCCGTTTCGGGAATCGATAGTAATTTTATTTTTTCACTGTGCTGTAATTGGTTAATTAGCGTGTTAGCGAGTACTGACTCTTTATCTCCTGAAAGGGACAGTTTGCAGTCCGCGACGACCCCCATTTTTTCAACAAACTCAGGGAGTTCGTCAAAACGGTTTAAAATTAAGATTAAAGTTAAGCCTTTTTCAGACAAACTATAGAGTAATTCACTGAGGTTGCTTCTGGAATAGACATCCAGACCATCAAAGGGTTCATCAAGGATTAATAAGTCAGGATTACCCATTAATGTTTGACATAACAATACCTTGCGGGTTTCCCCTGTTGAAAGGTATTTAAAGCGACGGGAGAGCAAGTCACTGATGCCAAAGCGAGCAGCAAGCTCTAGGCAATATTCATTATCTTTATGGTTAAATTGAATAATCTCAGCCGCAGTATATCCAGTGTCTTCTTCGTCTTCACTCAGCATATCCGTATTATTACGTTGCCACTCTTCAGTAATAATTTTCTGTAACTGTTCAAAGGAAAGGCGGATAGGGGAAAGAAAGGTATTGGTGACAATACCAGAAAGGGGTTTTAGTTCATTAGATAGCACGCGAGCTAAAGAGGATTTACCGCTGCCATTGGAACCAATAAAAGCCCAGTTTTCACCTTTTTCAATATTGAGTTGTTGAATTTCAAGTGTTTGTGTTTCACTGAGCTTAAAGCTGCCATGTTGTATAGTTATTGAGCTCATTAAGCTTCCTTATCATCATTTATTTACCTTGTCATCTATCACAAATAATCAGGATTGAAGATAAAGTCAACAACTGTAGGTGGGAGGATGAAAAAAAGGTAAATGCTTACTTACTTATTTGGTAAGTAAGCAGCGGTGGTTAGCACAGGGTGGCAACAATAACTTGGTCTGCATTAAATAAGGCAGTGATAGCATCATTAACATTGAGTGACAGTGTATCAACCTCGCTATTTGGCAGGGTTGAGCAGAGTGTTTCCCCGCCAGTCAGGGTTACAATAACTTCACTATTATCTTTACCACGTTCTAACATGGTAATTTTACCTGCTAAACAGTTATCGAACTCGGTTGCTTGTGGTTGTTTGCTTAGTTTTACCCAAGGCGCTTTAATGAGAGCAAGTACTTCTTTACCTTCAACTAACCCCAAACGGTTAGCACTTTGTTCGGTTAATGCTGCATTAATCACGGTACTATTGTCCGCTAAACGAATTTGTACATGCTGTTGAACTTGCATGTGGTCGCGAGTGATAAGGGTGCCAAAAAATTGATTACGGGCGCTGGTTTGTAGTGAAAAGCGAGAAATCGCTGCCAGCAGGCTGTCTAAAGGTAGGTTATCTTCTTTTAAGACATCAAACGCTTTTTGTTGGATCTGAGCTAATAAGTCATATAACTGGAGCAGTCTTTCGCCATAATGGGTTAATGTCGTACCGCCGCCTCCTTTGCCACCGGTTGCTCTGTCGACTAAAATATCATCGGTGAGTTGGTTCATCTCATTAATGGCATCCCAAGCACTTTTATAACTGATACCTGCAAGTTTGGCCCCTTGGCTGATAGAACCCGTCGCTTTAATTTGTTTGAGTAGCGCGATACGGCGTGGATCAGCGAATAAACTGCCTTGCAATTTAAGTGTGAGTAAGATTTCTGCCTGCATATTTTTCTCCCTTCCGGCTTGGTTGGTGGTGACAGAGGTAAAAAGCACGTTTAGTATGTCGTTAGTATAATATTTTGTCTAAAATAGTCTCCATTATAACGCTATTATGCGTTATTATTTTGATTTGATTTATAATCAAAAAATTGAGAGTCGAATTTCCCTCGTCAGCGTATCTTGTAGGCTGGTGGGTACAGTATCACTGAAGAGGCTTTTTTATGTTAGAATTGATTAAAAGTTTAGGTTTCGCCCTGATGATGGTTCCTGTTGTGATGTTTTTAATCATGGGCCTGATTTATGGTCTTGGTGCGTTTTTTAACTTGTTATCTAAAGCGCATGTGCCACATCACCACAATACAGAGAACAAGTAACTTTTAGCGAGTTTCTTTTCTGACGGATTATAAAACTCCCTGATAGCTTAATGAGTTATCAGGGAGTTTTTCGTTTAATCAAGTTCCCCTCTATGGATATAATGTATCATGGTAATTTCCATAGAGTTGTCTGCGGCTAGACTGGTTAAATTGTTGTTGTTCTGCTAAAGGTAACGCTAAAAAATTATTTTTGAAATTTTTCAGTGTTTCGACATAATTTTTTGTTGCTGTTTCAGCGAGTTGTTTAACGGCTTCAATGACAAAAAGGCCACAGCCATTTGGCACATTTTCTTGGATATTCCCTTCAATATATTCAATGTCGCTCTGTATTCCAGCTTCTTTAGCGCATTCTGTTATAGTTTGCTTAATTTCCGATGGTAATTGATGGTATGAATTAAAAACAAAGCTTTTAACTTTATTGTCAGTGACGTCGTGATAGAGCATAAATAGCACCCAATGAGCCCCTGTATTTATTGGAAATATTTCGGGCTTATTTAGAAAGTTGCTTTGTCTTTTTATTTCCTCAATAGTTGTTTTTAGCAAAGCCGCGTTGTCCTCGCTGATATCTAAAGGGTAGTTAACTGAAAATAAAGCTAAATAATCATCACTGATTAAGTTTGAATAAAGCTCATCACTTTGCTGCATTCGGTTATCACACCATAAATTACTCTCAGCGAGTGGTTTCGGCGCTGCCGGTTTTATATTATCGGGTTCCATAAATAAACGCGTTAGGCTTAATTTATCTGCAATATTGTTTAATGCGGAGCCAATGATATACAGTAATTTAGATGGTTTAGACAATACGGCTTGGTGATGTGCTGATTGATATAAAACTTTGCTCGTTTCTTGTATTTCTTTATCTACACCTTTCTTCGCTGGCAATTTTCCGCTAAATAAATCAAACAAGATATTTTGTGCTTGTTTTCCTACACTGTCTTGTCGTAAAGCTAGGTTATGTAATAAATCAATACTATTTAAGTTCCCTTCTCCAGACGATTTAGCTAAAGAATCTAAGGTTTCTTGGGGAATATCTTTGTCAAATAGCCCATAAAATTGTTGAGTGGTTAAGCTGCCTGAGTAATGAGCATTAGTTGGAGAATGTACTGTAGGTTGAATTGCCATATTATCTCCTTTGCTTTTATATACTTGTAAAAAGTTGAATGAAATATTCAAAGACACACGATTTGTGCCGATAAAGTTACAAGGGAAATAAGTTATAAACTATACAAAAACGATTCTTCTTAAACTAAAAACATGGCGTGTCTCTTTACCATTTAGGATAACATGCAGAAAAATTACATCATTTCTTGAGCCAGCACACTTTTATCACGAGTTTGACTTTAAGTTATCGCTGTATCCTGATATATATAGCGTGTTGATTAATACTATGGTGAATAAAAATGAAAAAAAGTTTGGTATCACTTCTCGCGGGTGCAACACTGACACTCACTATGGCTAGCCATAGTTTTGCTGCGGATAAAATAACGGTTTTTGCAGCTGCCTCATTAACTAACGCGCTGAATGAAATCTCTGAGCAATATAAGCAAGAGGCGAAAGTAGACGTTGTGGCATCTTATGCCTCTTCTTCAACATTGGCGCGTCAAATTGAGCAAGGAGCACCTGCTAATCTATTTATTTCCGCTGACCAGCAGTGGATGGATTATGCAATTGATAAAAAATTGATGGTGGATGATACTCGTTATACATTATTAGGTAATGAATTAGTGTTGATTGCACCAAAAGATTCTAAATTGGATAAAGTGGAAATCAATAAGCAAACAGATTGGAAAAAATTATTAGATGGCGGTCGTTTAGCCGTTGGTGATCCTGATCATGTACCTGTTGGTATTTATGCTAAAGAAGCATTGGGTAATTTAGGAGCATGGGAAACGGTTGATCCACTGTTAGCGCGTACTAACAATGTCCGTAGTGGTATGGCACTAGTTGAACGCCAAGAAGCACCTTTAGGCATTGTGTATGGTTCTGATGCGGTCGCTAGCCAAAAAGTAAAAGTGGTTGGTGTATTCCCTGCAGATACGCATAAACCTGTTGAATACCCAATGGCAATAGTTAAAGACCAAGATAATAAAGCGACTCGTGATTATTATGAGTATCTGAAAACTCCAGCAGCTTCTGAGGTTTTTAAACGTTATGGTTTCGAGCCACGTACCAAATAAACATTAAGAGATTATATTGTTGCAGATGTTAAGTCCTTATGAATGGGAAGCAATTTACTTAAGCCTAAAAGTATCAAGCGTAGCGGTATTATTCAGCTTACCGCTTGGGATATTAGTTGCATGGGTATTAGTTCGCTGTAATTTTCCTGGCAAAACATTGCTCGATAGTATTATCCACCTACCACTGGTATTGCCACCAGTGGTAGTGGGTTATTTATTATTGATCAGTATGGGAAAACGCGGTTTTATTGGTGAATGGTTATATAACTGGTTTGGTTTTAGCTTCACCTTTAGTTGGCGAGGGGCTGCGCTTGCTTCGGCCGTGGTCGCTTTTCCGTTGATGGTACGAGCAATTCGTTTAGCATTAGAAGCGGTAGATAGAAAGCTAGAGCAAGCGGCTAGAACATTAGGTGCCACGCCATTGCGCGTTTTTCTCACCATCACCATTCCGCTTTCTTTACCGGGTATCATTGTAGGCACAGTGCTTGCTTTCGCCCGTTCTTTAGGGGAATTCGGTGCCACGATTACATTTGTATCAAATATACCTGGAGAAACTCAAACCATTCCATTAGCGATGTATACCTTAATTGAGACGCCGGGTGCAGAGGTTGATGCTGCACGCTTATGTATTATTGCGATCGTTCTTGCATTAATTTCATTATTAATTTCAGAATGGCTGACCCGTTGGGGTAAAAAGCGTTTGGGGGTAGCCTGATATGTTAGAACTCGACTTTTCCCAAAAGTTAGGGGACTTACAGCTGGAAGTGAATACACAATTACCAACAGAAAGCATTACTGCGGTTTTCGGGCTTTCTGGTGCAGGTAAAACCTCTTTAATCAATGTGATAGGCGGTTTAACTAAGCCAAATAAAGGGCGGATAGTGTTAAATGGTCGTACATTGGTTGATGTCGAAAAACGGATTTGTTTACCGCCAGAGCAGCGTCACATAGGTTATGTTTTTCAGGATGCGCGGTTATTTCCACATTACCGTGTCAAAAGTAATTTACGTTATGGCATGGCGCCAAAAATGAAAACACGCTTTGATGATATCGTTGAGTTGCTGGGTATCGAAAAGTTACTCAACCGTTATCCAATAACATTATCTGGTGGTGAAAAACAACGCGTTGCGATTGGTCGTGCTTTATTAACTGCGCCAGAAATTCTGCTGATGGATGAACCCCTTGCTTCTTTGGATCTCCCCCGCAAACGTGAGTTATTACCTTATTTAGAAAAGCTTTCTCAAGATGTTAAAATCCCTATTTTATATGTCAGTCATAGTCTTGATGAAATATTGCGCCTAGCGGATAAAGTCATTGTAATGGCTCAAGGGAAAGTTAAAGCATTTGGCCCATTAGAAGACGTCTGGGCGAGCAGTGCATTACGTCCTTGGTTACAGCAAGAAACATTGAGCAGTGTGGTGAGTGCAAAGGTACATAGTCAACACCCTGATTACGATATGACAGCGGTAATTGTCGGTGGTCAAAAGTTATGGGTTCCGCGAGTTGAAACGCAGCAAGGGGCTGAAGTACGTATACGTATCGATGCTTCGGATGTTTCTTTGGTTTTAGAAAAGCCGCAAGTGAGTAGTATTCGTAATATTTTAGCGGCAGAAGTTATTGAATGGATTGAAGATGGTGAGCAAGTTGATGTGAAGCTAGATTTAGGTGAAGAACATTATCTATGGGCTCGCATCACCCGCTGGGCGAGGGACGAGCTTTCTATTCGTAAAGGAAGAAAGGTGTTTGCACAGGTGAAAAGTGTCTCGCTTTCTCGTCAGCTATAGTGAGGCAAATAATTCGACAATGCAGCAAGCTATTTCACATATGGCACATGCAGCATCCAATATTTGTCGGGTATTTTTTCCTTCACGGCTGATTGTTTCAGGGCCATTTGTGAAAAACCCACAAATTTGGGCTGCATTTTGTGATAGTTTTCAACAGCAAAACCGTTTTTTTGGTCAGGCATTACCTGAACTTTCAATGAGCCAAATTAGCCGTAACTCACGGATTTATGGTGCGGCTTTACCTGTTTTGGAACAAACATTAATAGAGTTACTTGCTCAATAGCCTAACGTATTATTAGCTAGCCGAATAAAAAGAGCCGGTGTGCCTCCTTTTATTCGGCTAATGGCTTATAAAACGTACTTACGAATGACTTCGGCAATACCCGGTTCAGTGTTTATACGTGTCACCAGTTTTGCTTGTTGTTTGATTTCATCCACGGCATTGCCCATTGCTACACCTAAACCGGCGGTAGTAAGCATGCTTAAGTCATTGAAGTTATCGCCAAAAGCAACAACATCTTGCATTGTCATACCTTGAGATTCAACCCATTCTTTCAAACGTTGGCCTTTACTATTACCTTTGAGACCAATGTCCACTTGGTCAACCCATGACCATTCGCAGTCTAAGCCAAAGTCCGTTTCAATTTCATGAACGACTTGTTTTAATCGTTCTGTATCTGGGTAGCTAACGGCGAATTTCCATATAGATTCATAGTCATGCATAACATCAGCAAAGTCTTCCACAAACTCAATAGTTGGTCGTTGTGCTACAGGTAATGACTCCGCCCAATTTAAGGTACGTTTAATCCCTTCAGTTTGTGCGTTGTAGAGCATGGCATTATCGACATACATTAGATGTTGAATATCGGTTCCACGTAATTTATCGATCATTTGAGTGACAGAGTCGAGCGGCATCGGATCAGACTTTAACACTTTTTTACCCAAATAATCATATAGGTATGTACCGTTACAACAAATTGCGGGGGTATCAAGGTCTAAGGCTTGGTAAAACGGGTGGATCGCAACATGGTGGCGACCTGTTACTATGATAACTTTAACGCCTTGGCGTCGAGCTTCCTGTAAGACAGCTAAAGATTCAGGTAGGATTTTTTTTTGGTGATCTAGCAATGTTCCATCAAGATCGAGCGCAATAACGCGGTATGACATAAACGGCTCCACGTGATTTTACAGGTTGCCTATCTTAATCAAGTATAAAGATAGGAGGGAAGATGAATTAATTACAGCTATAAATTATCCATTCGAAAATAATTAGCTTAGTATGTTTTATCATCATAGCGTTAACTGAACCGTTTTAGTACCATTATTATCGATCCTTTTGGCTGAAACGGTGGTGCTATTTACTCGCAGCAATTTACTTAATATAGGGTATAGTTAAGCCAATGTAGTGGACTATAGATGCTGTTTAGTATTTTGTCATGAATTAAGGAGTCAGAATGAATCAGGTTGTTTATATTGCCAGCCCCGAAAGCCAGCAGATCCACGTATGGTCGATGAACGAAGTTGGGGAACTCACGCTTTTACAGACAGTAAAAACACCGGGTCAGGTACAACCAATGGTATTAAGCCATGATAAAAAACACCTTTATATCGGTGTTCGCCCAAATTTTCGTGTTGTGACCTATGAAATTGAGCCAAAGGGCACATTACGTTTAAAAGCGGAAACATCCATTCCAGGTACACCGGTTCATTTATCACTTGATAACAATGGCAAATATCTCTTTGTTCCTTCTTATCATCAACACAATTTATCTGTATTGACGATCAATAAAGAGGGCATTCCAAGCCAAGTTGTTCAGGTTATTGAAGGGTTGCGTAACCCTCATTCATCTCATGTTGATACTGATAATCAACAGCTTTGGGTGCCGTGCTTAGGGGAAGATCATATTCGCCTGTTTGATTTGCAAGAAAATGGCTATCTAACTGAAGCGACCGCGGATCAAATTACGACAGCACCGCAGTCAGGGCCTCGTCACCTTGCATTCCACCCTAGTGAGAAAGTGATCTACTGTATCAATGAGTTAGACTCAACCATTGGTGTTTACCGTAAGTTTACCCGTTATCGCACCATGCAAACATTAGCAAACTATCCTGCAGGAAATGAAAGCCAGCGTTGGGCCGCTGATATCCATGTGACGCCTGATGGCCGCCATTTGTATGCCAGTGAACGGTCAGAAAGCTATATTAGCCACTATCTTATTTCTGATGATGGCTGCGAACTCACTTTGGAAGCGCGTTACCCGACAGAAGCGCATCCAAGAGGTTTTAATATTGATAACACCGGCCGCTTTTTAATTTCCAGTGGGCAAAAGTCAGACCATATTTCAGTTTCTGAAATTGACCCAATTACAGGGAAACTAACGCAAATAGGAAGGTATGCGGTTGGGAAAGGCCCTATGTGGGTTATTTCAGTCATCCTTTAATCTTCGTCATACTTCGAGCTATAGCGGTGTTGGCTTCACTCGGCTACTTTTGGGTCACATACTTATGTATGCTCCCCAAGATACCCTCGATTGCCGCCTTGCTATAACTCGAAGTATTTAGAAGATTATCTAATTAAAAACTCAGTAAGGATCACTTCGATTATCATTGAATTTATTGTGTTATCCCAACACTTTTGCCATCGTATTCGTCACTTTACTGAGTTGCTCGGGAGTGATGATATACGGTGGCATCACATAAATCAGTTTGCCGAACGGGCGAACCCAAACGCCATTTTCAACAAATACCTTTTGTAATGCCGCTGTATCCACTGGCTGCTTCATTTCAATAACGCCGATGGCACCGAGGACGCGTATATCTGCGACGCTAGGGTGAGAGCGCAAAGGCATTAATTCAGCTTTGAGTTGTAGCTCAATATTGGCGATGGTTTGTTGCCACGGGCTATTGAGCAATAGTGATAGGTTTGCATCTGCAACCGCACAGGCAAGGGGGTTGCCCATAAATGTTGGTCCATGCATAAAACAACCAGCCTCGCCATTGCTTATGGTTTCGGCGACATGGCGAGTTGTCAGGGTTGCTGATAGCGTCATATAACCCCCAGTTAATGCTTTGCCGATACACATAATATCAGGTGAGATATTTGCGTGTTGACAGGCAAATAGTTTACCGGTGCGGCCAAATCCTGTCGCAATTTCATCTGCTATTAGTAAGAGGCCATAATGGTCGCATAAATCACGTACGCCTTTTAAATAGGCAGGGTGATAGATGCGCATTCCCCCAGCACCTTGAACAATGGGTTCTAGGATGATCGCAGCAATTTCATGGCTATTTTCTGCTAATTGTGCTTCGAGTGGATGTAAATCTGCGGGGTTCCATTCATCATTAAAACCACATTGTGGAGCTTCCACAAACACGTGGGGGGGCAAATACCCCTTGTACAGTCCATGCATGGAATTATCTGGGTCACAAACGGCCATAGCACCAAAGGTATCACCGTGATATCCGTGGCGTAATGTCAAAATTCGCTGGCGTTTTTCGCCTTTGGCTTGCCAATATTGCAGTGCCATTTTTAGTGCCACTTCAACTGCGACAGAGCCTGAATCAGCGAGAAATATGCATTCCAGTGGTTCAGGAGTGATAGCCACTAATTGTTTGCATAGATTTACTGCTGGTGGGTGAGTGATCCCCCCAAACATGACATGAGACATTTTGCTCAACTGAGTGGTAACAGCTTGGTTGAGTTCAGGGTGATTATAGCCATGGATTGCAGCCCACCATGAAGACATGCCGTCAATCAATCTTTTTCCATCAGGCATCACGAGTTCGACTCCTTGCGCTTCCACAATGGGATAGGCTGGAATGGGTTGGCTCATTGATGTGTAAGGATGCCAAATATGTTTGGCATCAAAAGTAATATCAGCATTGTTCATTTTTATCTTCGTCAACTTTTTATGATCATTTTGGTTGACATGATAATCGCAATATTTAAACTGGCAACAACTTTTTCAACTGGAGAGTTCCCGTGAGCCAATTAAAACAGTGGACAATAAAACAAGCTAATGAACTGTTTTCAATGCCTTTTTTTGACTTGTTATTTCAAGCGCAGCAAATTCATCGGCAAAATTTTGATCCCCAACAAGTGCAAGTGAGTACGCTTCTATCAATTAAAACAGGGGCTTGTCCCGAAGATTGTAAATATTGTGCTCAAAGTGCTCGTTATAAAACGGGGCTAGAAACTGAGCGTTTAATGGAAGTACAACAAGTTTTAGAATCAGCTAAGAAAGCGAAGCAAGCAGGCTCAACGCGTTTTTGTATGGGGGCTGCATGGCGTAACCCTAAAGAACGGGATATGCCTTATCTTGAAATGATGGTTAAAGAGGTTAAATCGTTAGGGATGGAAACCTGTATGACACTTGGAATGATTGATAATACCCAAGCCCAGCGTTTAGCAGAAGCGGGCTTGGATTATTACAATCATAACCTTGATACTTCTCCTGAATATTACGGCAATATTATTACAACACGTACATACCAAGACCGTTTAGATACTTTAGAAAATGTGCGTGATGCGGGTATCAAGGTGTGTTCAGGCGGGATTTTAGGGTTAGGGGAAAAAGTGAGTGATCGTGCTGCACTCTTAGTGCAACTTGCCAATTTACCAAAGCCCCCAGAAAGTGTTCCCATCAATATGCTGATGAAAGTCGAAGGGACGCCGATGGCGGATAATGAAGATGTTGATGCCTTTGATTTTATACGCACGATCGCAGTGGCTCGGATCATGATGCCAACCTCCTATGTGAGGCTTTCTGCTGGTCGAGAATATATGAATGAGCAGACTCAAGCGCTGTGTTTTATGGCTGGAGCGAACTCAGTATTTTACGGCTGTAAATTACTGACAACGCCTAACCCAGACGAGAACAAAGACCTCGCATTGTTTAACAAACTAAACATTAACCCAGAGCGAATTGAAACAGATGAGGGAGATAACCAGCAAGCGGCTAAACTAGCCGAAACGTTGCTAACCGCAGATAACCCACAATTTTATAACGCTGTTGTATAATGTCTTGGCAATCATTCATCGAAGAACAGATTGAACAGCGTAAACAAGCGTCGATCTGGCGGCAACGTCAATGTATTGACCGGGCTGATGGCCGGTCACTTTATCTGGCAGACAAAGAATATCTTAACTTCTCATCCAATGACTATTTAGGGTTAACTCACCATCCTAAGGTTGTTGCAGCTTGGCAAAGAGGAGCAAATCAATATGGGGTCGGTAGCGGTGGCTCAGGCCATATTACTGGTTACACCAAAGCACATGATGAGCTCGAAACGGCACTTGCTGAGTGGTTGGGGTATTCAAAGGCATTGTTGTTTATTTCGGGTTTTGCTGCCAACCATGCGGTGATCACGGCGTTGATGACACAAAACGACCGTATTTTAGCAGATAAATTAAGTCATGCTTCAATCATCGAAGCTTCGATGCATTCAGGGGCTAAATTACGTCGCTTTCATCATAATAATACATTATCTCTAGAACATCTAATCACTAAACCTATTACAGGGAAAACTCTTGCTGTCACTGAAGGGGTATTCAGCATGGATGGCGATAGTGCGCCTTTGCGACAATTACAACAAATCGCCACAAAACACAAAGCTTGGCTGATGGTTGATGATGCTCATGGGATTGGAGTTAAAGGTGAGCAAGGACGTGGAAGCTGCTTTGAGCAGGGAGTTAAGCCTGAAATTTTAGTGGTGACGTTTGGTAAAGCATTCGGTTTAAGTGGGGCAGCAATACTTTGTGGCCAGCAAACCGCTGACTTTTTGGTGCAATCTGCACGCCACTTAATTTATAGCACGTCAATGCCGCCTGCACAGGCCGTCGCCATTTTATCGGCGATGCAACAAATCAAGCAAGCAGATGAAGCGCGTTTTAATCTTAACCAACATATCGAATACTTTAGAAATAATGCGAATTTCAATGGGATGAAACTAGCCGACTCAAAGACGGCTATCCAACCATTAATTGTTGGTGATAACCAAGCTAGCCAACAACTCGCAAATTTTTTGCGTAATAGAAATATTTGGGTTCACGGGGTCCGCCCACCCACAGTGCTAGTGGGAAGTGCTAGGCTACGGATCACATTAAGTGCCGCCCATAGACGTCAAGATATTGATCAATTATTGGAGACTTTAGATGATTTCGTCTCTATGTCGTGAAAAGCATAAAATAGCGGCTGCTTTTGGCCGCGCTGCGAAAAATTACGATTCTGTTGCTAGCTACCAGCAAGCAACAGGAGAACAGCTGTTGAAGCAACTGACATCCGAATTAGCATTAATGCCACATTCAGCGCCATTACGGGTGTTGGATGCGGGGTGTGGCACGGGGTATTTCAGTCAAAAACTTACAGCTCAAGGTTACCAAGTCACAGCGTTAGATATTTCTGTAGGGATGTTAGATGTTGCAGAAGGGAAGTGTGCTGCGGATCATTATATCTGTGCAGATATAGAAACGATCCCATTAGCGGATCAAAGTGTTGATGTCGTGTTTTCCAATTTAGCACTCCAATGGTGCCAAGATATCACTCAAGCATTAAGCGAATTATACCGTGTGACTAAACGTGGGGGAATAGTGGTATTTACCACACTGGGAGAACATTCATTAAGTGAATTATCGAGCGCTTGGAAAGCATTAGATGATGCTCCTCATGTTAATGTGTTTTTGGGAGTTCAGCAAATGCGCAATAGCTGCCAAAGATGGAGAAATCAGCTAACTATTCAAAAAGATACATTGTATTTTTCTGGAATTACAGAGTTACTTCATTCATTAAAAGGGATAGGGGCAACTCATTTAACCGCTGGGCGCAAAACGGGGTTAATGACACGCCAGCGCCTAAAACAGCTTGCGGCTGTATATCCGATAACAGAACAAGGGTTACCTTTAACTTATTATACGGTATTTGGGGTACTTTATCGTGACTAAAACGTATTTTGTAACAGGAACGGATACCGAAGTTGGTAAAACGGTCGTAAGCTGTGCTTTATTGCAGTCTGCAAATTGCCAAGGTGTTAAAACAGCAGGTTACAAGCCAGTTGCATCAGGCAGTGAAATTACACCACATGGTTTACGAAATAGTGATGCATTACTATTGCAAGCAAATAGCGGGTTAACATTACCTTATAGCGCAGTTAATCCGATTGTATTTGAAGCACCAACATCCCCGCATATAATTAGTGATAAATTGCAGCAACCGATCGAATTTTCAGTGATCAATAAAGGCTTACAGCATCTACAATCGCAAGCGGATTGGGTATTAGTTGAAGGTGCTGGTGGTTGGTATACACCGTTATCCCATGAACAGACTTACGCTGATTGGGTTATCGAACAGCAATTACCAGTGATTCTAGTGGTGGGCGTTAAGTTAGGTTGTATTAACCATGCATTATTAACGATGAAAGCGATTATCGCTTCAGGCTTATCAGTGGTTGGTTGGGTTGCTAATGAGGTAGAAACCCCTGGGGATTACCAAAAACAGTATTTAGAGACACTTAAACATATGATTAAAGCACCTTGCTTAGGTGTGATCCCGCATCGCAAAGATATAATGGGCTGCTCATTAGGGCAATTTTTAGATCTTTCTTTACTAACATCTTGATCAAACATTTTAAAATGATGAATCAGCCCCTATATAGAAAGCGATAGTGGGCTGTAATAATTGTTAATTATATTGGCGATCTTTTTAACGTGATCAACCTAAATTTTGTCAAGTTTTTCACCTGAGATACCTGCTGGATCTTCGTAAAAAAGATAAAATCCCTTTTTCGTAGCGGATACTACGTAAAAATTTTTTCATCGAACTGCCATCTTATTGTCATTTAGCTATCATTTAACAAATTTTAGATATTGCGTGAAAGCATGAGCCCTAAGGGCTTCAAGAGTTATCCACTATTTCTGTGGATAACCTTGTGTATTAACGTTATAAAACAAGTTCTATGCTAGGTGACAAGCGGCTTTGCCTTTATTTGATGTGAATCTGGACTCGAAATTAATTTATTTTAAATTCAATTGGTTAAATAAAATCAAGCCTTCAATTTGTATTTAACATAGGGCGCAAAAAGGCAATAGCATAAAATATAAAGTTTAGAAAAGGTCAAGTACTTTTTTGGGGATAACATTTTTATAAACTTATTGGAATGGTTAATTACAGAAAATTTCATCTCAGGGCTTGAAGCTGGTTTTTTATCCAGTATTATAACGCAAGAGATAAGCTAAGGGGCGTTAATATGAGTAAGGATTTTAAACTGCATTCTGATTTCCAACCGGGGGGGGACCAGCCTGAAGCTATTCGAAAATTAAGGGAAGGGCTACAAGATGGTCTCGCTCATCAAACCCTATTAGGGGTAACAGGTTCGGGGAAAACCTTTACGATAGCTAACGTCATCGCAAAAGAAAATCGACCAACCATGTTGATGGCGCATAATAAAACCTTAGCGGCTCAGCTTTACAGTGAAATGAAAGCGTTTTTTCCTGAAAATGCGGTTGAGTACTTCGTTTCTTACTATGATTATTATCAGCCAGAAGCTTATGTACCAAGCTCGGATACCTTTATTGAGAAAGATGCCTCTGTTAACGAACATATTGAGCAAATGCGTTTGTCTGCGACTAAGGCTTTACTTGAACGTCGAGACGTCATTGTTGTCGCTTCGGTATCTGCTATTTATGGGTTAGGTGATCCCGATAGCTATTTAAAAATGATGTTGCATTTGACGGACGGTATGATTATTGATCAACGGTCGATTCTCCGTCGCTTGGCAGATCTACAATATACACGTAATGACCAAGCCTTTACCCGTGGTACGTTCCGTGTACGCGGTGAAGTTATTGATATATTCCCAGCTGAATCAGATGAATATGCTTTACGTGTTGAATTATTTGATGACGAAGTCGAAAGGTTATCCTTGTTTGACCCACTTACCGGCCAAATCCAACACCGTGTTCCTCGTTTCACCGTCTATCCTAAAACGCACTATGTTACGCCGAGAGAACGTATTCTTGAAGCGATGGAACAGATAAAAGTTGAGTTAGTTGATAGACGTAAAGTTCTATTGGAAAACCACAAATTAGTAGAAGAGCAGCGGTTAACTCAACGCACTCAGTATGATTTAGAAATGATGAATGAGCTCGGTTATTGCTCAGGGATTGAAAACTATTCACGTTATTTGTCAGGGCGAGCACCGGGTGAAGCCCCTCCAACCTTATTTGATTACCTCCCTGCTGACGGTTTATTAGTGGTTGATGAGTCTCACGTTACTATCCCGCAAATTGGGGCGATGTATAAAGGTGACCGTTCGAGAAAAGAAACTCTGGTTGAATATGGTTTTCGTCTACCTTCCGCATTGGATAACCGGCCAATGCGCTTTGAAGAGTTTGAAGCACTGGCACCTCAAACAATCTATGTCTCTGCAACACCAGGTAACTATGAGCTTGATAAATCTGGTCATGAGGTTATCGAACAGGTTGTTCGCCCAACTGGGTTACTTGACCCAATAATTGAAGTTCGTCCTGTTGCAACTCAAGTTGATGATTTAATTTCTGAAATTCGTATTCGTGTACAGAAAAATGAGCGGGTGTTAGTCACTACGCTAACAAAACGGATGGCAGAGGATTTAACCGAATATCTTGAGGAACATGGCGAGCGAGTACGTTATCTCCATTCTGATATCGATACAGTTGAGCGTGTTGAAATTATTCGCGACTTGCGTCTTGGTGAGTTTGATGTGTTGGTTGGTATTAACTTATTAAGAGAAGGCCTCGATATGCCAGAGGTGTCTCTTGTCGCTATTCTGGATGCAGATAAAGAAGGGTTCTTGCGGTCAGAGCGTTCATTGATTCAGACTATTGGCCGTGCCGCCCGTAACTTGAATGGTAAAGCTATTCTGTATGGCGATAGGGTCACAAATTCAATGCAAAAAGCGATTGCCGAAACGGAACGCCGCCGTGCTAAACAAATGGCTTTCAATGAAGAGCATGGCATTACTCCACAGGGGCTTAATAAGAAAGTCGGCGATATCTTGCAAATTGGTCACAAAGTGGGGGGCAAGGGCAAGAATCGAGCCAAAGATAACATCAAAAATGATGTTATGGCTGATGTGCAATCTATGTCGACAAAACAGTTGGAACAACGCATTTCGCAACTCGAAGCCCAAATGTATAAACACGCGCAAGATTTGGAGTTTGAAGCTGCGGCAAGGGTGCGAGATGAACTGCAAGCGATACGCTCTCAGTTTATTGCTAACTCATAAATATTGATTAAAAACAATTTGTTAAGATTACCCCGCCGCTTATTGGCAGCGGGGCTGTTCAATCAAGGCGGGGTATTATAGGCTAACGGCATTTGTATAAATTATAGCCTAAACTTTTGGCGAGTTTTGCGACCATCTTTTGCCCTCTAACGCTGTTTCCTATTGGGTCTAAAGGTGGAGAAAATGCCGCAATAGCCATCACTCCAGGTATTATCGTTAATATACCGCCTCCGACTCCGCTTTTGCTAGGTAGCCCAACGTTATAGGCCCAATTGCCTGAACTGTCGTACATCCCTTCCATGGTCATTTCAGCGAGTATTTTCGGGCAGTTATCAGGGTTAAGGACTTGCTCTTTGGTTATTGGGTTTTTCCCACCGGTTGCAATAGTTGCACCCATAGTGGCTAATTCTACCGTGGTAATAAGTGTTGAGCACTGACGAGTATATACATCACAAGCTTCCATTGTATCGCAATAAAGGTAGCCAGCGGCATATAATAGCCAAGCAATTCCACGATTATGAAAATTAGTCGCTTGTTCGGACTGGTTTAATTCCTCAGAAATAGTAATCTCTTTAGAGCCTAATTTTCGTTGCATCTCTAAAATACGTTGCCAGCGCTCATCTATTGATTGCGCTTTAATAATACTTGCCGCTGAAATTGCACCTGCATTGACTAAGGGGGACAAAGGTTTATCTCCATGTAATTCTAATGCCATCACAGAATTAAAAGGCAACCCTGTCGCAGATGCCCCTAACTTTTCTTGAATTACATCAGGGCTAAAGTCTTCGAGTGCTAAGGCGAGCGTACACACCTTAGAAATCGATTCAATAGCAAAACGGTATTGGGTATCACCTGCTGAAATAATATCCCCTTGAGCCGTCACCACGGCTAATGCGCAAAGTTGACTATCAATTTTGGCTAAAAATGGAATATAGTCTGCATTTGCTCCTTCCGTATCATGGCGGAATTCTTGGTAAATATCTTCGACAGTAATGCGCATTTTTTTTAGATCTAGCATAAGTGTTATTCCTTAATAAATATAAGTTAATTATTAAGCTCAGTTATATTGTATGGATAAAATATAAAATAACAGGGATATATAATAAATAAGTAAGAATAGAAAATGTTAAAGCTTGTGTTGCAAGTGTTATATCGGCTTTATATTTATTTGCTAAGATAACAGTCGTATTTGGAATAGGTAGTGAACAGACTAGTATTGTGACTTTTATCATCATTATTGGCATATTCAATAAATGGCCAAGTAATAAAACAACTAAAGGTGTAACAATAAACCTAAAAATAATAATCACTATAATAGGTATGGTTATTTTTAATGTTTTTAAGCCAGTAAGATAAATAATGACCCCAATAATCAGCATTGCGAGAGGTGAAGTCATGCCATTTAAATAGTCAAAAAACGATGTTAATAAACTGGGTATCTTTATATGAGTTAATAATAGAAATACACCAATAATAAATGCGATTAGAGGCGGTGTGAAAATATTTTTTATTGTATCTATAACGTTAAATTTTTCGGTATTATTATCATTCTTAAGTAAATAGATGCCTAATGTCCAGTAGATAATGGTTTGTGCTATGTATGTCATTAATGCATAAGGTAATTGATGGGAACCATAAACGGCCATTGTGATTGGAATACCAAAAAAAACAGTGCTACTCATCGAGCAAAGGCCAATAAATAAGCCATGTTCTCCCCTTGGGATCTTCATTATAATAGCAACTATAAAGGAAATTAACATTAACAGTAAAATAGTGCTAAATGGGAGTATAATAGCTGGAATTAATGTTAAAAATTCTTTTTTTGAAAAGTCAGTAGTGATAGATAAAATGAGCGTTATAGGCAATGTGATATTAAGTAATAACTTTGTCATTGCACTATTACTATTTTCATTGAACCACTTTATTTTACCTAAAATAAATCCTATCCCAACAATCAGAAAAAGAATTAAAATGTTTGAATAATCATTTAGCATTTACGTTCCTCAATGTCATTATATGGAACCACATTTTGCTAGTCATAAATATTAAAAAGTTATCTTTATAAAATCATATATTAATAATATAGATGAAAACCTTGGAAAAGAGAAAAATAATTACGAAGTTTTTAGGAATAGAATTTAATTCCTCCTTAAAAAGAGGAACTAAATTCTTAAATGCTTAATTAAATTAATTGGATGGCAGCCTCAATGGCTTGTAATAGTAGCTTTCTATCGTGACGATAAGGGATGTCATCTGCCTCAAGAACACGTTGGATGATTTTACGCTCTCCACTAATATTATCTATTTGCGTGCGTGGCCCAAGGATCAATGCATCGATTTTTTTACAGCCAATATAATGCTCCATCATTTGTAACTTTTCAGGTAAAGAAAGGTTAGCGGCAGGGGAGCTTATTTCTTTTGCTAAGTTACCAATATAAATCATTGGTGCTTTACATTCATGCAATGCACTTGCAATTTCTTCTAACAATAAGAGTGGCATCAGGCTTGTAAAAAAACTACCGGGGCCGATGATGATCAAATCAGCTTGGTGAATAGCCTCTAAAGCTTCGCCTGTCGCTTTGACTGTTGGATATAAACGAAGTTCTTTCGGGACTTCACTCAGGGCATCGACATTCACTTCACCGTAAACCTCATTACCCATCTCATCAACAGCCATTAAGTCAACAGGCGATTCTGACATCGGGATTAACTGCGCATCGACTTTTAGCATATTACGGATGAGATTAATGGCTTCCAAAGGTCGCACGCTCAGATGATCTAATGACTTTAGCATCAAATTACCTAAGTTATGGCCAGATAGCTCACCATTACCACTAAAACGATATTCAAACATGGCAGAGGCAATTGAAGGCTCAGTGATCAATTGGTTCAAACAGTTACGCATATCTCCCCAAGCGATCCCACCTTCAGACCGACGAATTCGACCTGTAGAACCGCCATTATCAGTGGTGGTAACGATGCCGGTTAAACGAGAACCTAAAGAGGAAAGAGAAGACATCACGCGACCAAGCCCATGCCCGCCACCGAGAGCGACAACATGCCTGAGATCCGCCAGACTGCAATTCGGCATAGTGTTCCTATATCAATTAATTTTTAGCACCAAAAAATAACCAAATCGTTTACAACGGCAAAATTCATCCGATATGCCACTGCTATTTTTTATGCTGCACTTAAAAAGGGTTCTAAATAAATTGGGCATTAATCTATCATAAAACATCATTCTTAGCTTAAGTACTGTGATAAAAAACAATAAAAGAGAACATTCCGTATTGAAGTGTGCTTAATGCGGAAAAATACACCAGATAATCTTGCTATAAATCGTACTAAACTGGAAATGATAGGCTTCGGTATTGGGAGTCATAACATAATTGCAACTGCATTTGAGGTATTGAATTGCAATTAAATGGCCGTGTGAGTTTTGTTTACACTGGTTTAATGGCTAACTGGGCTCTTATTTTAGATCTACATCAATAAATGTTTAATTAAATAATAAGGTGTGTTAATCATTTTATGAGAAATTGTATTCATTGTTATAGCTCAAAACAAAAAATTATCAGTAATAATAATGGCTTCGAATCAATTACCTCATCTTATGTAAGCCGCTGTATAATATAATATATATCGAATTCTGATTCGCTTTTTCAATTTCTATCAGCTAGAATCCATACAGAAATTAAGTGAACAGAGTGGCTAATTTTATTTTTCAAAATCAGCGGCTAAGTTCCAAATAAAACTCCTAGCCTTTGCGTCTAAGTTTGCATAAACAAATATGATGCACTGGCCGTGGCATACAGCCACCAGGGTGTAAGATAGAAATGTCTGCATCTCCCGTATTTGGAAAGGTGTGATTATGCAACAACTCGTCGATCAATATGACCGGAAATTTTACTATCTTCGGCTTTCTATAACAGATGTTTGCAATTTTCGTTGCACATACTGCCTACCTGATGGCTATAAACCCAGTGGCCGCCATGAATTTCTAACACTAGATGAAATACGTCGCATCAGTACAGCATTTGCTGAACTGGGAACGGAAAAAGTGCGTATTACTGGTGGTGAGCCAACAATGCGTAAAGATTTCAGCGACATTATTGCCGCAATTAATGAAAATGACGCCATCAAAAAAATAGCGGTGACGACTAATGGTTACCGCATGGCGAGGGATGTACAAACATGGAGAGAGGCTGGTCTGAACGCGATTAATGTCAGCGTCGATAGTCTCGATCCTCGTCAATTTGCTGCAATTACAGGGCAAGATAAATTTTTCCAAGTGATGAAAGGCATTGATGCTGCTTTTGAAGCAGGCTTTGAGAAAGTCAAAGTGAATGCCGTACTGATGAAAAATATCAATGATATTGCGTTGAAATCATTTCTAAATTGGATTAAACATCGCCCAATTCAATTACGTTTTATTGAGTTAATGGAAACGGGGGATGGCAGCGATATCTTCCAACGTTACCATGTTTCCGGTGAAACGGTTCGTGCTCGCTTGATTGAAGAGGGCTGGTATATGTTGCCTCGCTCTCGTAGCGATGGCCCAGCTCAAGTCTTTAGTCACCCTGATTATCAAGGTGAAATTGGGCTTATCATGCCGTATGAAAAAGATTTTTGTCAAAGTTGTAACCGCCTACGTGTTTCCTCACTAGGAAATTTACATTTATGTTTATTCGGTGAAAATGGTGTTCCTCTACGGGATTTGTTGGCAGATGATAGCCAAAATGAAGACCTAAAAGCCCGCATACAGCGTGGATTACACCATAAACGTGAAACTCATTTCCTACATATGGGTGATAGCGGCATTACACCAAATTTATCTGTTATTGGCGGTTAACCCTTTTAGATTTCAGGAGAAAATATGTCCCAACTGACTCACCTCAATGCGTCGGGCGAGGCGCATATGGTTGATGTTTCTGCAAAAACTGAAACTATCCGCGAAGCTCGTGCTGAAGCTTATGTCACGATGAACCCCGAAACGTTATCGATGATTGTTGATGGAAGCCATCACAAAGGGGATGTGTTTGCTACGGCACGTATCGCAGGTATTCAAGCTGCAAAAAATACTTGGCAGCTTATTCCTTTGTGTCACCCATTATTACTCACTAAAGTCGAAGTGACACTTACTGCAGAGCAGCAATATAACCGTGTTCGTATTGAGACATGCTGTCGTTTAACAGGTAAAACGGGTGTGGAAATGGAAGCGTTAACCGCCGCTTCGGTAGCGGCACTGACTATTTATGACATGTGTAAAGCTGTACAAAAAGACATGGTCATCGGCCCTGTTCGCTTATTAGAAAAAACAGGCGGGAAGTCTGGACATTTTAAGGTGGAATGATGATTAAAGTTTTATTTTTTGCGCAAGTACGTGAGTTAGTGGGGGTAGACTGTTTAGACATTACTGAACACTATCAGACAGTTGAAGATTTACGCTACGCGCTCTCTCAAAAAGGTGAACGCTGGGCATTGGCACTTGAGGATGGCAAGTTACTGGCGGCTGTTAATCAATCGTTTGTTCCGTTTACTCATCCGCTTACTGATAACGATGAAGTGGCATTTTTTCCTCCAGTCACAGGGGGATAAAATGGAAAATACCCATATCGCAGTACAGACAGATAACTTTAGTGTTGGCGAACAATATCAATGGCTTGCTGAATGTGATAGTGATGGCGCGGTGGTGACCTTTACAGGCAAGGTTCGTAACCATAATTTAGGGGACAGTGTAGCTGCCTTAACTTTAGAGCACTATCCTGGCATGACTGAAAAAGCCTTAACAAACATCGTCACTGAGGCGAGAGGCCGTTGGCCACTCCAAAGGGTCAGTGTTATCCACCGTATTGGTACACTGCAACCGGGAGACGAAATCGTGTTTGTTGGCGTCACCAGTGCTCATCGTAATGCTGCATTTCAAGCTGCTGAATTTATAATGGATTATTTAAAAACAAAAGCCCCATTTTGGAAAAAAGAAACCTTGCCAGAAAACGAGCGCTGGGTGGAAGCGAAAGAGAGCGATGAAACGTCTGCAAACCGTTGGTAATCGCATTTTTTTCCCTAAAAAATACGAATTTGCCGAATGGTATTGTCAAAATAATGTGTTAGACTTTGGTTAATTTTGTCCGATTGCAGTATTTTTACTGGGTCGATTTTTCTTTTAGCGAAAGGGTAACCATCATGGGTCAGTTTGATCAACGTAATGATTCTCTTGTCCAGAGGGCCAATACAGGCGTTCAGGCATTTATGTCGCAAGTATACGGCTGGATGACAGTCGGTCTATTGCTGACAGCATTTGTTGCGTGGTATTCAGTAAGCAGTGGTTTGTATTACACCATTGCAACGAATAAAATATTGTTTTTTGGAATGATTATCGCTGAACTTGGTTTGGTCATGGGGATATCATTCTTACTGCAAAAAATTAGCGGAATGGCAGCGACGGGCATGTTTATGCTTTATTCACTGCTAACGGGTTTAACTATTTCAGTGATCCTCGCTGCTTATACGGGCGAATCCGTCGCGGGTACGTTTGTAATTACCGCAGTGATGTTCGGTGCATTAAGCTTCTACGGCTATACCACTAAACGTAGCTTAACTGGGATGGGTAACTTCCTGTTTATGGCTCTAATTGGTATCGTTGTTGCTTCTTTAGTTAACATCTGGCTGCAAAGCACAATGATGTATTGGGTGATCACTTACGGTGGTGTGCTACTGTTTGCTGCGTTAACCGCATATGACACTCAAAAACTGAAAGAAATGGGTTCACAAATTGATGAAGATGACAGGGAAACCATGCGTAAGTACTCTATTATGGGTGCATTATCTCTGTATTTAGACTTCATTAACCTGTTCTTAATGTTACTGCGTATCTTCGGTGACCGTCGATAATTCATGTTTCTATCCATTAGTTAACATGTGGTCGCTTTAGCCGTAAAAATTCAAAACCCTTGTTACTTCGGTAACAAGGGTTTTTTGATCTAAATACTATCGTAAAATATGATTTGAATATTATTAGTTTGTTTGTAATTCAAGGCGTTATTGGTGTCTCTAGCATGTTCAATTGTGCTTCTAAAACGTAATGTTATATCTTTATGATCACGCTATTTTTTTCCTAAATAAATAATAAGCCGCTGAACTGGTGATTATCGCAATGATAAATAATGGCCAAAGGCTATGAAAAACCACGGAGAAATCTGCATCTTTAAGGTAGATTTGCTTGGTTATTTCTGTGAAATGGCGAATAGGGTTAATCCACGTTATTTCTTGTAGCCAAATTGGCATATTTTCAACTGGGGAAATATACCCTGACAACAAGACTGCTGGCATCATAAACACGAATACACCAATGAATGCTTGCTGTTGCGTTGAACATAATGCCGAAATTAATAGCCCAAACCCGACCAATGACAAGCCATAAAATAACATGGTGGCATAAAATAGCAGCAGGGAGCCAGCAAACGGAATTTGATAGCAAAAAATACCAATGACAAGTACTAGAGTTGCTTGCGCGGTAGCCACAATCAAAGCAGGGACCGCTTTACCGATAAATATTTGCCAAGTTGTTAGTGGGGAAACTAATAGTTGGTCGAGGGTTCCTTGTTCGCGTTCTCTTGCAATTGACAGCGATGTTACAATCAAAACGCCAATAGTGGTTATCAGAGCAACTAATGATGGAACGATAAACCATTTATAATCCAAATTAGGGTTATACCAATTACGGACAACTAATTCACTGTTATTGAGGGAGACCTGTGTTTGTGCCAATTCTTGTTGGTATTGCATCACAATTTGTTCAACATAGTTTGCAGCAATTTGCGCACTATTTGAATTACGTCCATCAAGCAGTAATAACATATTGGCATTTTGTTGTGTCGCAATATCAGCACTAAAGTTTTGGCTAAAACGAACGACGAGTAGTGCTTGGCGGTTATCAAGTACTTTGCGAACCTCTTTCTCATTTTTCACTAATAAAATATGAGAAAAAGCACTGGCTTTGGCGAGCCGTTGGGTTAGTTCTATAGAGTGTTTACCACTGTCTTGGTCAAAAATAGCAATCGTGGTATTAGTGACTTCTAATGTGGCAGCCAAGGGAAATAAAATCATCTGAAAAACCACAGGTAAAATCAAAATCATCCGCGTCTGTGGTTCTTGAAGTAATGATTGAAGTTCTTTCATAATTAAGGTGTATAAGCGATAAAACATAGTGACACCTCAATCAAGACGACGACGGGTTTTAAGCGCCGTTAAGCCAATAAATAAGATGGCTGATGCGATTAACAACAGAAAATCGGTCAGTAAAACGAGGTAGACATCCCCAGCAAGAAATAGTGTTTGTAAACTACTGACAAAATAGCGAGCTGGGATAAAATAAGTCACTACCTGAATGATTGCTGGCATGCTATCAATTTCAAAAATAAAACCAGATAACATTATTGCAGGTAAGAATGCGGCATTTAGAGCCACCATAGCAGCATTGAATTGATTACGAGTGATGGTAGAAATTAATAAGCCCATTCCAAGTGCGGTTGCAAGATAAAGACTGGTGATCACAAATAACACCAGTAATGAACCTCGATAAGGCACACCTAACACAAAAGTGGTGACAAACATGCATAAAACCATCACAAATGAGCCAAGCACTTGGTATGGCAGTAATTTTGAAAGTAATAATTCAGTTTTAGTAATTTGAGTAGAAAGTAACGCTTCCATTGTGCCACGTTCCCACTCCCTAGCAATGACTAGAGAGGTTAAAATAGCCCCGACAACAGTAATGATAATGCTGATTGCCCCTGGGATAATAAAATGCTGACTAATGGCCGCCTCATTAAACCAATAACGCATATCGACCTCAATCAAGGGGAAAATGGGTTTACCTTGGTTTTCCCCTTGTTGCATCTGCCATGTATGCCAAATACCTTTGGTGTATGCTTGCACAAAATTCGCGGTATTTGGCTCACTACCATCGGTAATAACTTGGATAGCCGCATGGCCTTGTGCTTGCAATAATTGTGCTGAAAAATTAACAGGGATCACGACAATGCCGCGGATCTCACCTGCTTGCATTTTGTCTATCAATAAGTTTCTATTATTACTAATAGTTGCATCAATAAATGGCGAGCCTGTAAAGGTATCGACTAATTCACGTGCTTGTGGGGTTTGCTGCTCAAGCAAAATACCAACGCGTAATTTACTTGAATCTAGATTGATACCATAACCGAAAATAAACAATAACATTAGTGGGATAACAACAGCGATTAATGCACTGCTTGGGTCACGGACAATTTGTTTAGTTTCTTTCCAACATAGCGCTTTGAGCCTACGCCATGAAAAATGGGAAGCTGATTGAGTCATTGAGCCTCCTGCTGTTTATCATAACGGTTGATCAAACCAATAAACGCATCTTCCATCGATGGGTCTGGGTTATCGTTAGTCACAACTTGCTGTTTTAGCTCGTCGGGGGTACCCGCAGCAATAATTTTGCCATGATAAACCAGCCCAATTCTATCGCAGTATTCTGCTTCATCCATAAAGTGTGTGGTGACCATGACAGTGACGCCTTTATCAACCATACCATTAATATGTAACCAAAATTCCCTACGGGTTAACGGGTCAACACCTGAAGTCGGTTCATCTAAAAATAAAATATCAGGTTCATGCATTAACGAGCAGGCCAGTGCTAAACGTTGCTTGTAACCCAAGGGAAGAGAGTCTGTGACCTGATTAATTATGGGAGTAAAATTGAAAGCATCGACCATTTCTTGAATTTTGCTTGATTGTTGTTTGTGATGTAAACCATAAACACCAGAGAAAAACTTTAGGTTTTGCCCAACTTTTAAATTGCCATATAGTGAAAATTTTTGAGCCATATAGCCAAGATGTTGCCTAACTTTATTTGAACTCGTTTTTAAGTCCATACCCAGTACCAATGCTTGGCCATCGGTTGGCTTCATTAAAGCACACATCATTTTAAATGTTGTCGATTTACCTGCACCATTAGGCCCTAGTAACCCAAAAATTTCCCCTCGTTTGACCTGAAAGTTGACCCTATCTGTTGCCGCAAATTGACCAAATTTTTTTGTTAAATTACGAGCTTCTATAACAGTTTCCTGCGGGTTAGCAGGTATTTGTGGCACGATAGCCGCTAATTCGGAACGATGGGATGGCCCGCCACCAAGCAAATCAATAAAAGCATCTTCAAAGCGGGGTTGTGCCTCAATCAGCTTTTTATCGCTCATATCTAAAGCTGCTAATAAATTTGCTTGGGATGCGTTAGGCTTTAAAATTAGGCGAATATAACGGCCTTGGATGACTCCATCGGTGGTTTCGGGTAATACGAGCGCATTTTGTAGCACTGTGCGTTTTTGGTTAGCAGGGGCATCAAGTAAATAGGAACGCCCAGCCATTTTTTGGGTTAATACTTCAGGTGCGCCAGAGTAAAGCTGCTTTCCTTTATTTAAAAGCAGTACATTTTTACATTGTTGGGCTTCATCTAAATATGATGTGCTCCAAAGGATTAACATACCGTCATCTGCAAGGGTATGCACCATTTGCCATAACTCGCGTCGTGCGATTGGGTCTACACCAACCCCCGGTTCGTCTAATAGCAGCACTTTAGGTTTACCTAATAATGTACAAGCTAAACCGAGCTTTTGTTTCATTCCGCCAGAAAGTTTACCCGCCAACCTTTTAGTAAAAGGGGCTAGGCTCGTAAAAGAAAGTAATTGCCGATAAGTAGATATGCGTTCTTCACCCACTATGCCTCTAAGGTCAGCATATAAGTCCAAATTTTCTTGGACTGTTAAGTCTTCATATAGCCCAAATTTTTGTGGCATATAACCAAGACTTGCACGCATCGCGATACTGTCTTCAATGGGGTCAAGCCCCATAACTCGAATTTTCCCCGAGTCTGGTTTTAATAAGCCGGCAAGCATTCGCATTAATGTGGTTTTACCTGCGCCATCAGGGCCAACAAGACCTGTCACAGAGCCACCATGAATATCGATTGTTAAGCTTTCAACCGCAGGGGCGCTAAGGCCAACAAACGTTTTTTCGACATTGACTAGGTGAATACTGTAATTATCACTCATTGCAAACTCTTATTGCTTATGATCAGTGAATTGAATGGTTACAGGCATTCCTTGACGTAATGCCTCATCTGCATCATTGACAACAATGCGTAGCCGATAGACTAAATCAGTTCTTAAATCAGGTGTCTGTACGCTTTTAGGGGTAAATTCGGCGGTCGGCGAGACAAAACCAATGGTACCGTGGTAAGGCTTATCTGGCCGGCTATCAGTACGTAAAAGTACTTCTTTGCCCGGTACTGCCTCACCAAGGTGGGGTTCACTGACATAGGCTCTGACCCAAACAGGGTTTGTGAGTGTCACGCTAAATACGGTATTGCCTGAATTAATGATAGTGCCAGGCTCAATAGCCCTAGTTAATATTGTACCGGTGGAGGGGGCGGTTAAAAGAGTGTCTTGTAAGTCCAATTCAGCTTGTGCAACAGCAGCTTCAGCCTGCAACCATTCGCCCCTTGCGGCGGCTATTTCTTCTTGGCGAAAACCACTTTGATATTGATTGAGTTTATCTTGTGCGGCTTGGAGTGCGGCAAAAGCTTGATTGCGATTATTTTTTGCATTATCTAGCTCATTGGCTGAAATAACGCGTGAAGCTGCTAGCCCTTGCTGGCGCTTATAAAAATTATCCGCATATTGCCAAGCGGCTTGTTTCTGTGCGACTTCAGCTTCAACTTGAGCAATTTCTTGAGTACGGTAACCACTTTCTTTTAATGCTAACTGAGCCTTCGCGCTATCACGTACCCCTTTAGCTTTATTTAATGCATTGATATAAGGGGCATCATCAAGTTGACCTAGTTTATCCCCTGCAACAACGTGTGCACCCTCATCGACATTTAAAGACGCCAGTTTTCCAGGTACACGGAAACTAAGGTTAACGGTTCTAACATCAACATTACCATAGAGTGTCAATGTATTCTCTTGCTGAGATTGGTAATAGTAATAACCTCCAGCGGCAATACCGATTAATATGACAATAATTAGAACAACTGCGGAACGGTTTTTATTGTTCATAGCTAACCTTACTTAAGAGCCTGTGATATGAAAAACGGATATTGGTGTTAGAGGCTGTTGATTTTTGATGCTCGGTTTCTGTTTGAAAGACGGCGAAAATCATCAGCCTCTAGTGATAATCAACGTGAATATTTCACTTTAATTAATGATATCACTTTTCATGTTGTTTGCGATGACGTAAACCAGCTAAAAGTATATTAGTATGCTCAATAAGAACTTGATTAATAATTTCAAATTCATTTTCATTGATATGTTTCCAACCCGTTTGCCGTAACAATGTTTCCCGTGCAATACGAAATGACAGGGTTTCACCAAGAATAGCATGGGTGTGAATAAGCGTCGTTAAATGGTTGGGGTCTGCACCAATATAGAGGGCGATAAGCCGGTTTAATCGTGAGTGTATTGGGCCTAAAGCATGTTCATGAATGATGGTATATGCTTCAGTTGGATTGAGCTGTTCGCGCGCTAATATACGCGAAAAACTCAAATTTTTCTTTTCGAGTTGAAAATAGTTATACGCAATTACAGTCCGTTGCAGTAAATCTAAAGCATCCTCAGGTTTTTGAGTTGCTATCGGTTTTTCTAAAAATTGATCAATTGCCAAGAAAACATCACTGAAATCATCTTTGATATTTTTGGCTATAAGGTGGGCAACGGCTAAGTAAAGCCCTTCTTTTGAACCAAAATAGTAAGATATTGCGGCGATATTTTGCCCTGAAGCTTGTGCAATTTTCCGTGTTGTTGCGCCATCAAGGCCTTGCTCTCCATAGACATCAGCAGCTGTGTGCAGCAGTTGTGTTTTTGCGTTTTCTCCCCGCAAAGTTTGCGATGAACCTGTATTCATAAACATTCCTTTTAAAAATCAGAATTAAATAACACCCAATAAGCTCTTAATTGGCTTTTATGTTTATAAGGGACAAAAAACGACATCTCATAGTATTGTGTAAGTATATATACTATATAGGGGGGATTTTATATTAATTTATTAACCAAACTAAATTAATATATTTATCATCTGCAAATAATGTTAGAATTTGGTGATGTCGCACGGCAGTTTGCGCTTTTTCCTCTGACTCACTTCCCCCATAACTGCCAAAATCTATTGAAAGCGGTGAAGCCCGGAGTAATTTAATTTGACTACTTTTTCAGACCTCGCATTAAACGAGGAAATCTTGCTTGCCATTAATGAATTAGGCTATGAAAGCCCAACGCCAATTCAACAACAAGCGATCCCAGCAGTGCTTGCAGGAAGCGACCTTTTAGCCAGCGCACAAACAGGCACCGGTAAAACTGCGGGTTTTACGTTGCCAATTTTACAAAAACTGGTTACTACTCCTCGTGCTGGGAATAATCGTAAGCCAATTCGCGCATTAATTTTGACGCCAACAAGGGAGCTTGCGGCACAAGTTGCTGAAAATGTAAAAGAGTATAGTCGTCATCTACGTATTCGTTCGTTTGTGGTTTTTGGCGGTGTAAGTATTAATCCTCAGATGATGAAGTTACGCGGAGGCGTGGATATTTTAATCGCGACCCCAGGGCGCTTGTTAGATTTAGCTCATCAAAATGCGGTTGATCTTTCTCAAGTAGAAGTATTTGTGTTAGATGAAGCTGACCGCATGTTAGATATGGGGTTTATTCATGATATCCGCCGAGTTATTAATAAATTACCTAAAAAACGTCAAAATTTATTATTTTCTGCTACTTTTTCAGATGAAATTAAGCAGTTAGCAAATAAGTTACTGAATAACCCAGTGACCATTGAAGTGGCTCCTCGTAATTCAGCTTCTGAACAAATTACTCAGTATGTTCATTTAGTTGATAAAAAACGTAAATCGGAATTACTTTCTTTTATGATTGGTCGTGAGAATTGGCAACAAGTTTTAGTCTTTACTCGGACAAAACATGGGGCTAATCGTCTAGCTGAGCATTTGAATAAAGACGGTATTAAGGCTGCGGCTATTCATGGTAATAAAAGCCAAGGTGCTCGTACACGTGCTTTAGCCGATTTTAAATCGGGGGATATTCGAGTCTTAGTTGCAACCGATATTGCAGCACGAGGCTTAGATATTGAACAACTGCCTTATGTTGTAAATTTTGAGCTGCCTAATGTTGCTGAAGATTATGTACATCGTATTGGTCGTACTGGCCGTGCTGAAGCGACAGGTATGGCGGTTTCATTAGTGTGTATTGATGAAGCTAAATTGCTTAAAGATATTGAAAAATTACTTAAAAAGCCGATTCCAAGAATGTCTGTAGAGGGCTACGAGCCGGACCCTTCTATTAAAGCGGAACCTATTCAAAAAACACCACAACGTGGTGAGCGCCGTTCGAGTGGGGCTTCTAGCAATAAACCTCGTCGTACCAATGTATCCACGGCTAAGCCTAGTACGGGGAAAACGTTGAGTTCGCCATGGAAAAATGCACAGAAAAAAGCTAAACAAGGTCGTCACGAAGGTTAACTGATTTAACTAGTCGTATTAAAAAAGTGGCTCAGCACGATGTTTATTACATCGGTTGAGCTACTTATTTTGATATAGCTTTCCCCTCGCTAAAACTCTTCGTTGCCATTTCCCCATTAAGACGCTCATTCTTATGATAATTCTTCTGCTTATTTACCAACGAAAATGTATTATAGGCGGCAATTGATTAGGTTAAGTTTTATGTCACACGTTAATATTAATATTCTAAAGGTGCTTTATTTAAGGCAATTAAATGTATGAAATTTCTTTTTACCTTATGGCGTTTTTGGGTGAGTAATTTATGCGTGTTTTATTAGCTCCGATGGAAGGGGTTTTAGATCCTCTAGTTCGCACTTTACTTAGTGAAGTTAATGATTATGACCTTTGTATTACCGAATTTATTCGAATAGTTGATACTTTATTGCCGGCAAAAACCTTTTATCGCCTATGCCCTGAACTAAAGTATAAAAGCCGAACTCCTTCTGGGACTTTAGTACGGGTGCAATTATTAGGGCAACACCCACAATGGTTAGCTGAAAATGCGGCTAGAGCTATAGAACTAGGTTCATATGGTGTCGATTTAAATTGTGGTTGCCCCTCTAAAACAGTGAATGGCCATGGCGGTGGAGCAACATTATTAAAACAGCCTGATTTAATCTATAACGCAGTCAAAGCGATGAGAGCAGCAGTACCTAAACCGTTACCGGTTTCGGCTAAAGTTCGTCTTGGCTGGGATAATAGTGACCTTGCTTATGAAATTGCAGATGCGGTTCAACAAGCAGGTGCAACAGAACTAACTGTTCATGGGCGAACGAAAGAAGATGGTTACAAAGCAGAGCGAATTAATTGGCATGCAATAGCTGAAATTCGTCAGAAACTTACGATCCCTGTTATCGCTAATGGGGAAATTTGGGATTATACCAGTGCTCAGAGTTGCCTTAATATTACAGGTTGTGATGCAGTAATGATTGGGCGTGGAGCATTGATCACCCCGAACCTGAGTTGTGTGATTAAGCATAACCATAAAAAAATGCCGTGGGAGCAGGTTGGGTTATTACTATTAAAATATACGGAGTTAGAAAAACAAGGGGATACAGGTAATTACCATGCAGCTCGTATCAAGCAATGGCTTGGTTATTTACGTAAAGAGTACCGGCAAGCAGACGAATTATTTTCCCAAGTAAGGTCTTTAAAAAATGCTCAACAGATAGCACAGGTCATAACGGAAATAGTTAGCCATTGATGATGAACACGAATAATTATCAGGAGTTAATAGTTGCTAAATTGGCTTATAGGGTCTTTACTTATTTGATATGGTAGTGGTTTAGTTAACTTATTTACTACTATTATATAAGATTTTTAGAATATTACTGTGCAACAACCTAGTCTAGGAGGAGTAAGATGGGAGTTATTGCTTGGATTATTTTTGGTTTAATTGCAGGTATCTTAGCTAAGTGGCTAATGCCAGGTACTTACCATATGGGGTTTATTATGACCACTGTGCTAGGGATCGTTGGTGCGGTTGTTGGTGGGTACATTAGCACCTTCTTTGGCAAAGGGAAGGTTGACGGCTTCAACTTTGGTAGTTTTGTTGTCGCTGTTATCGGGGCAATTGTGGTGCTGTTCTTAGCGGGTATATTTGTAAAATAACGCTTTCTTAGTTAGTAAAATCTATTATATAAGCCACTCAGACAAGTTAGTGGCTTATATCTTTTATGGGGTATCGAAAAAGGTTGATTAGTTATGGCTCTATAGGAAGGCCATTATCCTGCCCCCATTGTGCCCATGAACCATCATACAACCGTACATTATGGTTACCCAAAAGTGTAAGGGCCATCAACACTACAGCTGCGGTCATCCCAGAGCCACATGTTGTCATTGATGGTGCATTAATATCAACACCTTGCTCATTAAAAATGGCTTTCAGTTGTTCTGGGGATTTAAACATACCATTTTCAACCAGTAGGTCCCACGGGACATTTTTGCTGCCGGGAATATGCCCCATACGTAACCCTGGGCGAGGTTCTGGTGCTTGAGCTAGAAAGCGAGCAGTGGCACGGGCATCAATAATTTGGATTTTACCATCATGAACAATATCAAGTACTTGTTGCTGGTTCAGTGCATTACTGTCTTTACGTGAGGCTGTGAATTTTTTAGTTTCAGGAGGGGGAACCTCACCAGATTGAACAGTAAATCCTGCAGCTTTCCATGCATCGATACCGCCCGCTAAAATTTTAATGTTATTGCAGCCCATAGTGGTGAAAGTCCACCATGCTCTAGGCGATGAAAATAAATTATTTTGTGAGTAAATAATAACTTGCGTCTCATTGCCTATACCCATCATTCCAACGGCGTGGCTGAATACTTCAGCGCTTGGTAGCATATGAGGTAAGTCACAGGATTTATCGGCGATTTCATCTTGATGAAAAAACTGAGCGTTAGGAATGTGTTCTTCTAGATAACGTTGACGGCAGTCATAAGGAGCGGTTGGTGGGGGAGATGAGGCATCAAGTACAATGATATTGCCATCAAACAGATGTGCGTTTAACCATTGAGGGGTTACAAAATAGTCGTTGTACATAAGCTATCTCCATGCTGGTTTGATAAATGACTCTAAATTATTGCACTTGATTAGGTGCTGGTAATACTGAGGGGGATTGTTGTTGCCCCTGTTCAATAGGTGTCGTTGAACGAGTGTAAATATTCATGCCAGCTAAAACAATGCCGCCTACTGAGCCAAAAGCACATAATGCGCAAAGTGCGATAACAACCTTTTTCATTTTCTGTGGCCTGCGTAATCATAGTAGTAATAAGAACACAAAGTATAACTGGATGAGTGTTGCAAACAAGTTAAAAGCTGCTTTTTCTGCGTATGAGTTGGTGTTTTGCAAAAGGCTTCCCAATTTTTATGTATAATGGTGTTTAATACAGTAGTTTTGCGAAGCGCTTGGCAAACAAATTGTTTTGGCGTTCCCTTCTGTTTTCAGATTCATTATCTTTTATCTTAACTTTGGTCATCTGCATAACTTATGTCCCTGTCGAATAAAATTAAAGAACAAATAACCCAGTGGTATAAGGGGCTGTCATCACAAATTGATGGGTTTATTCCCCGAGCACCACAACGTCAGATGATAGCGGAAGTAGCAAAAAATTTGGCAGATGATGACGGTCGCCACCTTGTTATTGAGGCGCCGACAGGGGTGGGGAAAACGCTGTCTTATTTAATACCCGGTATTGCAGTGGGAAGAGCCGAAGGTAAAACGCTAGTCGTCAGTACGGCAAATGTGGCGCTGCAAGACCAGATTTATAGCAAAGATTTGCCGTTATTGAGCAAAATTATTCCTGATTTGAAATACACTGGCGCATTTGGCCGAGCACGTTACGTTTGCCCTCGCAATTTAGCCGCAATCTGTGCGGCAGAAGGCGAGCAAATTGACTTAATGCTATTAGTGGAAGATAAAACAGAGGTCGCAAATAGCGAAGAGCGGGCTATCTGCCAACAGCTTAGCCATGATTTCCAAAGTTTTGCATGGGATGGCCTAAGGGACCACCATAAGCGCTCTTTCAGTGATAACTTATGGCGTAAAGTCAGCACAGATAAAATGAATTGTTTAGGCCGAAATTGCCAATTTTACCAGCGCTGTCCATTTTTTATTGCTAGACGGGAAATTGAAGATGCAGATGTTGTGGTTGCAAACCATGCATTAGTGATGGCGGCGATGGAAAGCGAGTCGGTGCTACCTGATCCTAAAAAATTATTACTAGTACTTGATGAAGGGCACCATGTTCCTGATGTCGCAAGGGATGCCCTTGAAGTTGAAGGTGAAATTACGTTAGTTCAATTAACTGCTCAGCTTGATAATTTTATTCATCATGTAGGGCAATATATGGGGCAGTTTCGGCCAGTAAAGCCGCCAAAATTAGCTAATCCGGAGCGGCTACAACAACATGCTGAAAAATTACGAGAGTCATTTCGTGATTTTTCTATGTTAGCGAATGCTTTACTACCTGAAACGTCGAAAGAGAATGAATATTTATTTCCTCTAGGGGTACTACCAGAGCCAATGCAGTTAAGTTGCCAAATGCTCTTTAAGCAAACGGATGCTCTAAAAGGGTTAGCAGAAGCGATATTAAACGATTTAACTGAACAAACGGCAAAGCAAGACATTGTTCGCTTACATCGCTCTATTTTAACAACTAGTCGGGCTATGGGTTATTTTGAAAATATGGCAAAGCTTTGGCGTTTGGCAGCCTTAGACCAAAGCTCAGGGGCGCCAATATCTAAATGGCTAAGTCGGCGCTATGAAAAAAACCAATCACGCGTCTTTATGCATTGCGCGGGGATCCGCGTTAGCGAGCAATTGCAACATTTACTGTGGCGAAATGTGCCACATATTGTGATTACTTCGGCAACGCTTAGGTCTCTAAACAGTTATTCGCGTTTTATGGAACTGACAGGGCTATCAGAAAAAAATGATGATCGTTTTGTCACCCTTTCTTCGCCTTTTAATCATATTGAGCAAGGGAAAATTATTATTCCTCAAATGGAATATGAGCCAACTATTCATAGTGAAGCTCAGCATTTAGCTGAAATGGCGGCATTTTTCCGTGAGCAGTTTATAAAAGATACTCACCGTGGGGTCTTGGTATTGTTTAGCAGCCAACGTGCAATGGAAGGGTTCCTTGAGCATGTTAAAGACCTACGGTTACAGCTTTTAGTTCAAGGGGATCAGCCTCGCTATCGGTTAGTCGAAACACATTGTGAAAGAATTAACCAAGGGCTATCCAGTGCTTTGGTTGGTTTGCAATCTTTTGCGGAAGGGTTAGATTTAAAAGGTGAGTATCTTACCCAAGTCCATATTCATAAGATTGCATTTCCTCCGGTAACAAACCCTGTGATTATTACAGAAGGTGACTGGCTAAAGTCATTGAAACGTTACCCTTTTGAAGTACAAAGTTTACCAAGTGCTTCATTTAATTTAATCCAACAGGCAGGTCGGCTAATTCGTAGTCATGAATGTTATGGTGAAATAATTATTTATGATAAACGCTTACTGACAAAAAATTATGGAAAGCGTTTATTAAATGCTTTGCCTGTATTCCCTATTGAGCATCCTAAAATGCCTGAAAAACCATAGGGAAGTCATTCGGTTTATATCGCTATTGGTCTATTTTAGAAAAATATCAATGGTGATATAAAAGTAGTAAATATTGGTTTTTAAGCAAAAATAAAAGGCCACATTGCTGTGGCCTTCGGTCAATTAAAATTGACTCTAGGGTACGACATTACTCAATATTTGCTTCTAAGAACCAAAGGAATTTATCCATATCACGGGAAGCTGCGGTAAACATATCAGCGGTGTCTTCATCTTCGACTTCATCAATGGCTTTACGGATATCATTTGCCACAACAGCATAGCGATCAGCTAAGGCTTTTAAGTGGTCTTGTACACTGTGAATATTGATAGGGTAAGCCTCTAAAGAGGTAAAACGATTAACCTCTTGGGTTGTACCGATTGCTACGCCACCTAATTGGACAGCACGCTCAGCAAATTCATCTAAGTGTTCCACAAGGGTTGACCTAAAGCCGTCTAACATTTCATGAACTGCAATAAAGTTACGACCACGCATATTCCAATGTGCTTGTTTAGTCATCAAAGAGAGATCGGTAAAATGGACTACCATAACATTAAGGATACCAATGGTTTCCAATTTTACGCTATCTTCCATATCATTACGGGTATATAAAAGTTCAGTTGAAGATGCTTTAAATAATTTAGCTGTGCTCATGATTCATCCTCTCTTAAATATGAATTTGTTTAATAACCTCATCTGCTAATAAATATAAAATATTAAAGTGTATTTGTCATAGCGTAATAAACGATTAATTTAATAGGTCTATCCGATATGCTTTAATTCATTGTGGATGTTGAGGATTAATTGTTTTTTGCAATAAGTGCTATAGATGTAATTAATGAATATTTAAATATTAAAATAAAAATAACAAATGATTATTTCAAACAGATGAATAAATCTTTACATCAAAAAAGGTTAATAAACACAGGAAAGACAGTCTTTATTAACCTAATGTACTAATTAGCCTATTTTACAATAGACTAAGAAACTTTCTCAATTTTTGATTTAGGCGTAGCGGTCGAGGTAGAGCCTATCGAAGCGCAAACGATACACAATAAAGCTAGCCATTGAGTCATTGTTAAGTGTTCTTGTAAGAAAACAATACCTAAAAATGCCCCCATACAAGGTTCAAGGCTCATTAGCGTACCAAATGTACGAGCTGGTAAGCGTGTGAGTGCAATCATTTCCAATGTATAAGGAAATGCGGTCGATAAAATGGCTACCGCTAATGCAAGAGGCAAAATAGAAGGGTCAAACATGACTTCAAACCCTGTTTGCATTAAACCTATCGGGAAGAAGATCATGGCCGAGATAAATGAACCGATAGCTACAGTTGCTGCGCCATAACCGGCTCCTGCTCGCTGACCAAAAATAATATAAATCCCCCAACAAACACCAGCTCCTAGCGCATAAATAGCACCTAGTGGGTCAATGGAATTAATATTATCGCCAATAGGCAGTAAGAATAATAACCCAGTTATAACAAGAGCTATCCAAAGGAAATCGATAGGTCGGCGAGATGAAAACATCGCGACCGCTAAAGGCCCTGTGAATTCTAATGCAACTGCTATCCCTAATGGAATCCGCTCTAGTGACAGATAAAATAGGTAGTTCATCGTACCTAAGGATAAACCATATGTGAGCAATGGGACGAGTGAGCTTCTTCTGAATTTTAAGCGCCAAGGCTTGAAAATAATAAAGAGTATAATTGTAGCCAGCAATAAACGTAAACCAGTAACACCGGGAGCGCCGATAACAGGAAATAAAGTTTTAGCTAAAGATGCACCGCTTTGAATAGAGGCCATTGCAAGCAGTAATAACCCTATAGGCAATAGCGGCAGAGCGCTCTTTTTTGTGTCGGCAGACATAAATAAGTAAACCTCGGAAAACGTAACTGAGTTGGTAATAAATATTTAGAAAATAAGTATTTGGTTATGAAAAATAATTTCTTAATGATTATCTCATAAAAACAAGAGGCTTTATATTTCTTTATTGCCAATAACCTTCTACCCTAGGGGATAAAGTGCTTTATAGCTAAGTTTAGATTAAGAGTAATGCTATAAGCAAAAATTTATAATAATTTCATTATGACAAATAATGTAGGGTTGAGCTTCTATATTAGGCTCGTATAATCCTCTTTTCTAAAAAAGTCATAATCAAAAGGGAAATGAGGGTCAAATGGGAAAAATTAAAAGCGTTGCCGTCTATTGTGGTTCAAGCATGGGAAAACATGAAATCTATCAGCAAAAAGCGATAGAGTTTGCTAAAGAGATGGTTAAACGTGATATCACGTTAGTTTATGGTGGGGCGAGCGTAGGAATTATGGGAACCATTGCTGATACCATCCTTGCTTTAGGGGGGAATGTTGTTGGGGTGATCCCATCGTTATTAGAAGAGCGGGAAATTTCGCATAAAAATTTAACGCAGCTGTATAAAGTAGACACTATGCATCAACGAAAAAATAAAATGATTGAGCTTGCGGATGCATTTGTTGCTTTACCGGGGGGCTATGGCACTTTGGAAGAATACGCAGAAGTCTTCACATGGAGCCAAATTGGCTTACATACTAAGCCTTGTGCTCTGTTTAATATCAATAATTATTGGCAGCCATTAGTTGATATGACTAATAAGATGGCAGATGAAGGTTTTTTACATGAAAAATATCGTCATATGGCAATAGTTGATGATTCCCCAGAGAGGATACTAAATAGTTTTGAATCATATATTGCGCCGCCAGTTAAAACTTACGACTAACGTCTCTTCTTAATGCAATAAACGGAAAGAACGATGATAAGACTAGCGATAAAAAGCGATGTAGGGGCTATTTCATCACTTTATCAAATTTTATTTGCGGAAATGGCTGCATTTGACCCTGAACGGATTAAGCCAGCTCAGCAAGCTCTTGAGTTTATTGAGAATGCAATAACTGATGATAAATTTCATCTGTTAGTAGCTGAATTTGAAGGTGAAATTAAAGGGTTTTGTATTGCTCAACAACAATCTGCCGATCCTTATAATTGCATCGTCCCTAGAAACTTTGGTTATATCTTTGATTTGGTAGTTGCCCCGAATTTTCGTGGTAAAAAAGCAGGTCAAGAATTGTTAAATGGCATGAAATCGTGGGCGAAGAGCAAACAATTTAGCCACCTAGAACTCTCAGTGCTGGCACAAAATCGCCAAGCCATTAAGTTTTATGAACGAGAAGGATTAACCGAGATCAGCCGGACAATGGGGATTAAACTTTAGTTTGGTGTTAAATCAACTTTTCCTTCTGTGTTATTAATCCGCTAAAAACAGCACAAGATCTAAGCGGCGTAATATGGCATAATGCGCCGCTATTTATACCTGCTGTAATCTATGTACTCAAATGACTGGCGTGTGAAATTTATTTTGTTATCCAAATACCCATTTTGGGGGATTTCCGTTCGCTTACGCTGTTGTCATATAAACTTATTCATCGCAGGTTATTTTACACCGTTTAATTTAAGGCATAGCAGTGTTAACAACGAACAATATCACTATGCAGTTTGGCAGTAAGCCGCTGTTTGAAAATATTTCAGTTAAATTTGGAACTGGTAACCGTTATGGTTTGATCGGCGCAAATGGCGCAGGTAAATCGACATTTATGAAGATCTTAGGTGGTGACTTAACGCCAACTTCAGGAAATGTGAGTACGACAGATCCAAATGAACGTATTGGTAAACTTCGCCAAGATCAGTTCGCATTCGAAGAATACACTGTGCTAGATACAGTAATTATGGGTCATATCGAACTGTGGAATGTGAAGCAAGAACGCGACAGAATCTATGCACTTCCTGAAATGAGCGAAGAAGATGGTTATCGAGTTGCTGACTTAGAAGTCGCTTACGGTGAAATGGATGGCTACAGTGCGGAAGCTCGAGCTGGCGAATTATTACTCGGTGTGGGTATTCCTGTTGAGCAGCATTATGGGCCAATGAGCGAGGTTGCTCCAGGTTGGAAATTGCGGGTACTTTTGGCGCAAGCATTATTCTCTGACCCAGATATTTTATTGCTTGATGAGCCGACGAATAACTTGGATATCGATACTATCCGTTGGTTAGAGCAAGTATTGAATGACCGCAATTGCACAATGATCATTATTTCCCATGATAGGCACTTTTTAAATACGGTGTGCACACACATGGCGGACTTAGATTACGGTGAATTGCGTTTATTTACCGGTAATTATGATGAATATATGATTGCTGCGACACAGGCTCGCGAACGCTTACTTTCTGATAACGCGAAGAAAAAAGCGCAAATTGCTGAACTACAATCTTTTGTGAGCCGTTTTAGTGCAAATGCTTCTAAATCGAAGCAAGCAACTTCACGGGCTCGTCAAATTGACAAAATTCAGCTTGATGAAGTTAAAGCTTCTAGCCGTCAAAACCCATTCATTCGTTTTGAGCAAGAGAAAAAACTATTCCGTAATGCGCTTGAATTAGAAGCAGTAACAAATGGTTATGACCAAGGTCCACTATTCAAAAATGTCAATTTACTGTTGGAAGTGGGCGAGAAAATGGCCGTGATCGGTGCCAATGGTATTGGTAAGACGACTTTCTTAAAAACACTGATGGGCGAACAACCAGCCACCAGTGGTGTGGTTAAATGGTCTGAAAACAGTAAGATAGGCTATTATGCACAAGACCATGCCGAAGATTTTGAAACAGACCTAACTGTTTTTGACTGGATGAGCCAGTGGAAAAATGAAGGTGATGATGAGCAAGCGGTACGCAGTATTTTAGGTCGCTTGTTGTTCTCTCAAGATGATATTAAGAAAAAAGTTAAAGTATTATCGGGTGGTGAACAAGGCCGTATGCTGTTTGGTAAGTTGATGATGCAACAGCCGAATGTGTTAATTATGGATGAACCCACTAACCACTTGGATATGGAATCTATTGAGTCATTAAACTTAGCCCTTGAAATGTATAAGGGGACGCTAATATTTGTTTCCCATGACCGTGAATTTGTAAGTTCACTAGCAAGTCGCATTTTAGAAATCAAAGAAGATAAAGTTATTGATTTCAAAGGAAGTTATGATGAGTATCTAACTAGCCAAGGCGTAGTGCTCTAATCATATTTTAACTTTTAGTATCGATTGAGTATGCTCAGTCACTAAAAAGCCCCCCAATTATTGGACAATCCATTTGGGGGGCTTTTTTATTTAAAGAAAGCTAATGCTTACTTAGTTCTTCTTAACAAATTCAGATTTCAGCTTCATTTGGCCAAAACCGTCAATCTTACAATCAATATTATGGTCACCTTCGACTAAACGGATCCCTTTCACACGGGTACCGATTTTCAGCATTGAAGAACTGCCTTTGACTTTAAGGTCTTTAACTACAGTGACAGTATCGCCATCAGCTAATAGGTTGCCATTGGCATCTTTTACAATGAGCTCATCAATATCAGCTTCAGGCTCGGCATCATTCCATTCATGCGCACACTCAGGGCAGATATACATATCATTATCAGTATAGGTGTATTCAGACTGACATTTAGGGCAAGGAGGGAATTGCATATTCATACTCTCAGTAACGTTATCAAAATAATAAACTGTGGTAACAGCGCTAGCCGTAAATGCCACAAAAGAGGGATAGTATAAGGTGAAAGGGCAAAAAAAATATTTTTTCAGATTATTCTTAATTTACTGCAAGTGTAATGGAAAGGCGAGAAACTTCCCGCCTAATTGAACTTGGTTTGATTATTAGTGTTGACCGCATACTTCGCAATGTGGGTCTTTAGTTAGCTTAAATTGGCGAAAATCCATAGTCATAGCATCAAATAGCAACACTTTCCCCGAATTTACTTGGCCATAGTTAGCCAGTAATTTAATCGTTTCCATCGCTTCCAAGGTACCAATAGTGCCAACTAAAGGCGACATCACACCAGCCTCGACACAAGTTAAACTATTTTCTCCAAATAACCGGCTTAAGCAGCGATAGCATGGGGTATCATCTTGATAAGTAAAAACGGACAATTGACCTTCCATGCGAATAGCTGCACCGGAAATAAATGGTTTTTTATGAGGTAAACATAAACGATTTAACTGCTCACGAATGGCTACATTGTCGGTGCAGTCTAAGACCACATCATGGCGTTTAATTAATTCATCAAGCTGTTGGTCATCTAATTGCATATTAACTGTGTCAATACGAATATGCGGATTGATAGCACTAAGCTGCGATTTAGCTGAATTAACTTTAGGCTCACCAATAGTTGCATCGCGGTGCAAAATTTGCCTTTGCAAGTTTGATAATGACACCGTATCAAAATCAACCAAGGTTAAGTGACCGACTCCAGCTGCCGCAAGGTATTGGGTCGCTGCGCAACCTAAGCCACCTAGACCGATAACGAGCGCATGGCTGGATTTGAGTTTTTCTTGCCCGTCAAAATCAAACCCGCGTAAGATAATTTGGCGGTTGTAACGCAGCATTTCGTCATCACTGAGTTCTTGCACGATAATTATTCGCTTTTCAATAAGTAGTTAAACATTTCAACTTCGACCATTTCTCCCGCTTCAACTCGACCGCGTTCTCTTTCTAATACGATAAAACAGTTCGCTAAGCTAAATGAGCTAAATACATGCGACCCTTGGTGGCCAGTAGTGGCGACGTGTAATTGCCCTTGTTCGTCGGCCGTTAAAATACCACGTTGGAAATCAAGGCGGCCCGGTGTCTTTTTCAGTGGTGTAGTGACTGGTACTTTAAAACGCAGCGGTGTATACCATTGGCTGTGCCCTGAGAGGCGGGCGATCAGCGGTTGTACCAACTGATAAAAGGTTAATGCAGCAGAAACTGGGTTTCCTGGTAGACCGCAAAACCATGAAGAGCTGAGTTTGCCAAAAGCAAAAGGTTTCCCCGGTTTTATTGCCAACTTCCAAAAGCCAATCGAACCAAGCTTATCTAAAATTTGTTTGGTATAGTCAGCTTCCCCCACAGAAACACCACCGCTACTGATCACTAAATCTGCTTGTTGGTCGGCTTCGATAAAAGTCTGTTTTAGTTTCTCTGGGGAGTCGGGGATCACGCCAAAATCTAATATTTCACAGTTGAGTTTTTCGAGCATCAGGCGAACGGTAAAACGGTTAGTGTCATAAATTTGCCCGTCAGCTAATGGTTGGCCAACAGCCTGTAGCTCGTCTCCGGTGGAGAAAACGGCAACTTTTAAACGGCGATAGACGGTCACATCAGAAATGCCTAATGACGCAATAAGGGGTAATTGCGCTGTTGTCAGTAATGTGCCCGCAGGGAACACTGCGCTACCTTGGGCAATATCTTCCCCCGCTTTACGAATATTACTGCCTTTTTTAATTGGCTGTGTGAATATAATACCCTGCTCAGTTTGCTCTGTTGATTCTTGCATAACTACGGTATCAACGCCTTGGGGAATTGGAGCTCCGGTCATAATACGGATACAGCAACCTGCTTTAAGCTCCCCCTCCATCGGTTTACCTGCAAAAGATTTACCGGCAACTGGCAATGGGGTTTTGCCATCCCAATCAGCAAAACATAAACCATATCCATCCATCGCAGAATTATCAAATGGTGGAACATTAATCGGGGAAATCAGGTCAGTGGCGATAATACGTTGAGCTGAGCTGGTCAGTGGAATGATCTCTGTGCCTGTCACGGTTTTAGTGTTAGAGAGTAGCTTTTCTAATGCAAGCTCTAGAGAAATCAAATCGTTAGTATGACACTGATCCATAAATAATAACCCTCATTATTGTTATATGCCTTGAGGCTAAAAATGTGTTGGTAATGCATATTATGGCAGAAATACCTGATTGGGTGAATGAATAGAAATTGATTACAAATAGCTTTTAGTCAGATTTATATTAGTGAGCAATGAATTAAGCGATAATAAACTGCACGAAAAGCATACTTGATTTGTTGAAATGATGTTAAAAGTTGGAAATTGAATTATTCTATATAACAATAATATTCAGGCTTAATATGAGTGAATATAGTGTCAATAAAACCAATAACTTTTTCTCCAAGCCATAGCGCAAAGGCTTTTCATATCGCATTTACGGGGTTTCTCTCCTTAATCGTGGTGATGGGGATAGGGCGATTTACATTAACCCCTCAAGTGCCTTTAATGATCAAAGAACATCAGTTAACACTATCGACTGCCAGTGTTGTTGCTGCTTGTAATTATCTTGGTTATTTACTTGGCTCATTTGATGCGATGAGAGCACGCTCACACGTTGAAAAGCGCATGTGGTTAGGTGTTTGGGGCGCGGTAGTGATAACTCTGCTTAGCGCGTTGTTAAATGGGCCTATTTTACACAGCGTTGCCCGCTTTGTGATTGGTTGGGCGAGTGGAATAGCATTAGTTCTTGTCGCAGCATGGGCGAATGAAACCCTTGCTCGGTTAAATAGGCCAGCACTCAGTGTTGCTGTTTTTGCGGGCACAGGTGCTGGGATTTTTATTAGTGGTGTGCTGGCTGTTGCTATCCAAAGTTGGCATTTAACGGCTAGCCAAGCTTGGATTATTTATGGGGTACTAGCGCTGATCTTAAGCTTATATATTAGCCGATATTTACCCCGCAAAGGGCAGTGGGAAAGGCCTTCTGGTGAAATAAAAAAATTAATACTAACCCCAGAAATTAAACGTTTGGTTTGGTGTTATGGGTTGGCTGGTTTTGGTTATATTTTACCTGCTACATTTTTATCGCAAATGGCAGCACAGCGTTTCCCGGATAGCTTATTTGCCCAGTTTGTTTGGCCTATTTTTGGGGCATCAGCGGTTGTTGGGATTGTATTAGCTATGCTACTACGAAATTTGTCAACAACCCGTAATCGTTTAGCGATTAGCTTGTGGTTACAAGGGCTCGGTATTTTGATTGCGGAAGTGGTTCCCGACATTTCAGGTTTAGCATTTTCTGCGGTATTGGTCGGTTCAGGTTTTATGTGTACGGTGCAGTTAGCGCTTCAATTAGGGCGTGAACTTGCACCCGATCATAACCGTTTTATGGCAGGGTTATTGACAACATTTTATGCTATTGGGCAATTAATAGGGCCAACGCTATCATTTATATCCACGTCTTTAACAGGGCGATTGGAACCCGCGCTATATATCGCACTTATCGCCTTGGTAGTAGGCGGATTATTGGTTTATCGTTACCCTAAACGTGAGCTTCGTTAATAAATATTTAGTTCAGCATATTATATATGTGATAGTGATTTTAAATCATAGGATTACTATGGTGAAGAAAGTTGCCTATGGACATGCAAATATTTCACTCCCGCAGTTGAGGTTATACTGGATTATCTGTACCTGCTGTTTTAGAGTAAAGCGCACACCTGCATTTTTATAATAATAGTTACACCATTTGTGGAGGAACCCATGCCATCTCTGAGTAAAGAGGCCGAATTAGTTCATGCAGCTTTGGAAGCTAGAGGCTTAGAAACGCCTTTGCGTATCCAGCCGAAATCAGGCGAAGAGCGTAAGCAACTGATTGAAGGGCATATGACAGAGATCATGAAGCTACTGAATCTGGATTTATCTGATGATAGCTTAGCTGACACCCCTCGTCGTATTGCAAAAATGTACGTCGATGAGATTTTTTCAGGTTTAGATTATACTAATTTCCCAAAAATCACATTGATTGAAAATAAAATGAAAGTCGATGAGATGGTAACGGTACGGGATATCACATTAACCAGTACCTGTGAGCACCACTTTGTGACCATTGATGGTAAAGCGACGGTTGCTTATATTCCAAAAGATAAAGTCATTGGTTTATCAAAAATTAATCGTATTGTGCAGTTTTTCTCTCAGCGCCCGCAAGTTCAAGAGCGTTTAACTCAGCAAATTTTAGTCGCCTTACAAACGTTGTTGGGAACGACGAACGTTGCTGTTTCCATTGATGCCGTGCATTATTGTGTTAAAGCACGTGGTATACGCGACGCCACCAGCGCGACAACGACGACATCGTTAGGTGGGTTATTTAAGTCGAGCCAAAACACAAGGCAAGAGTTTCTACGTGCTGTTCGCCACTTATAAGTTATGGTAACAGCGGCATCGTCAAGGCGTATAGCGCAGCTTGACACTGTTCGTGGCATGGCAATTCTAGGTATTTTTCTTTTGAATATCTTTGGGTTTGCTTTGCCACAAGCAGCTTATTTAAACCCCTATTACACGTCAACGACCTCTCCTTCAGAAGCCTATATCTGGGTTGTTTTCAATGTGCTGTTTCAAGGCAAGGTTTTGGCCATTTTTTCTATTTTATTTGGGGCGACTTTAGCATTATTACAGTCGCGAACATTGAGATGGAATCATTGCCGGCTTTTTATCTTAGCTATCTTTGGAGTTATTCATGGTGTGCTTTTTTGGGATGGAGACATTCTTCTTGCTTATGCATTGACAGGGTTAGTCGCTGTGTATCTAATTAATTATTATAGTGACCGAGTATTGTTAAACCTCGCTGTTACCATTTATTTAGTTGGTTTGATTATATTATTTATTTTAGGTAGTGGCGTTGACCCGAGCCATTTTTGGCAAATTTCAGCGCAACAGGTAGCTGATGAGCAAATGGTAAGAATTGCGGGGGGAATCGAAGGGGTTATTTACCGCACAACAGAAATGTTTATCATGGTAGAAATGCTGGTCATCCAATATGGCTGGCAATTATTAGCGCTAATGGTCATTGGGGCGTTATTAATTAAAAATGGTTGGCTTAAAGGGCAATTTAGTCCACAACATTACCGGAAAATAGCTAAATTATTTATTGTTCCTGCGCTGGTGGTGCAAATTATCGCGTTATATGCACAAAGCCAATTAAATTGGAGCTATTTTGCTACTTCAATTGTAGGGTACATTATTAATGAGTTAGTTACCCCTTTTCAATCATTGGGTTATATCGCATTAGTATATGGCTTTTGGGGTAAAATCCAGTCTAGTAAATTGGTTGATTACCTACAGAATGTGGGGCGAATGGCATTAAGTAACTATATTTTACAAACCCTGATTTGTACGACAATATTTTATCACCTAGGGTATTTTGGGGTATTCAGCCGTGTTGAATTACTGCTTTTTATTCCAATAATTTGGGCTATAAACTTATTATTTTCTCATTATTGGTTGCGAGTATTTCGCCAAGGGCCACTTGAATGGTGCTGGCGTACGTTAACTGAAAAGTTGTATCGTTAAGCGGTTATCGACTTTAATGATGGCTTATTCACTTAGGTCAGTTAGTTTAATTTATTTATTTCTTCGGGTGAAACCGCTGGATAGCCTTTAATACCATCCGGCATTTTTATTGGAGCAGGTATAGATTCTTGCTCCCCTAAGAACTTTGGTTCGCGCTTTAAAATATATAAATCAGCTAATGCACCGAGCCGTGCGAACACTTCCCGAGCCCTGACTCTATACATTCCTTCGGGGGTGGGGACCGCTAAACATTGCGCATCAATACCTTTATGTTTTGCTATAAAGACCGCTCGCTCACAATGGAAACGTTGGGTAATGATAGTAAAATTATCGGTATCAAAAACCTTCTTAGTACGAACTACAGAATCCAGAGTCCTAAAACCTGCAAAATCAAGAACAATCTTTGACGCGGGAACACCTTCTTTAATAAGGTCTTTGCGCATATTGATGGGTTCATTGTAATTATGTGCACCATTATCACCACTTAAGAGCAAATACTTTACTTTGCCACTACGGTAAGCTTCTGCTGCACCTTTAATGCGATAGGAATAGTAGAGGTTAGTCACACCGGATGTGTAATATTTTGATGTACCAAGCACCATGCCAACATCGCGTGCAGGCAATTTTTCTATATCTTCATAGATATAGGGAGCGGTATCCCAGCTTATCCAGCGATCAAGCAAAATAATGGTCGTTATTGCTATCCCTGCAAGAATAAAAAGACCAATAATCAGACGTTTCCTCATGTCCTAGCCTTGAAAATAAAAAATCATAAATGAGATTGCTAGCCTTAATTGACCAGAGCTTCTAGGCTACTTGAGTTAAATAAGTGGCGCAAGTCACGTAACGTAAAGTCGTGTCAATGTTAGCCCTTTGTATAAGGTTGACGAATATTAAAGCGCATTATTGTGTGAAAAAACATCAGCGATTGGATGAAAAAATTGAAAGTTTGCCATTATAAACAGTGAGCAGTTTCACATCTCGGTAGTTTTTATGTCATAAGGCTATCTGTTATGAAATTTTAATTCTATATTTATATTTTGTTGTGAAATTAAATTTCTTTAAATGTAGTCTATCTTTGATAATAAACACAGTAACCTGATAGGTGAAAAGCATGAAACTAACGACATTAATCGCGGCAAGTGCGGTACTGATTACTTCAAGCGTAGCAGCAAAAGATTACCAAATTAACCATACAGAACAGTTGAAATCACTGAATGATGCGACTAAAAGTGCTGAAATCTGGGAACAGGCAGAGGTATTGACGGACTTTACTTATCCATGGGAAAAAGAAGCCGCTCCGAAAACAGATTTTCGTGCACTTTGGAGTGATGACGCATTATATTTTCGTTTTATTGCCGAAGATAAAGACATACAGCTGGGGGATGACCCTGATAAAGACCAAGCAGTATTAGATTCTGATCGTGTAGAGCTATTTTTTGCTACCAGCCCTGAACTAAAGCCTTATTATACTGCTGAAATGGACCCTAAAGGGCGTACTTTTGACGCGAAGGCTAATTTTTATCGGGAGGTCGACCCTAGTTGGAATTGGGAAACGCTGCAAACCGTGGGTGAAATAACACCAAACGGCTATATATTAACAGGCAAGATTGACCTTGATGAGTTCAGCAAGCTTAATTTATGGCAAGACAAAGATAAGAAAACCCTAATGTGCGCTATCTTACGCGGGGAGTTTAGTACTGGTGAGCCTAAGCAAGTCCGTAAGTGGATTAGCTGGATCAAACCTGATTCTGTAAAACCTGATTTTCATATACCTTCTGCTTTTGGCACCTGTAAATTTGTAAAATAACGCTATGAGCGGCAGTATTTCACTGCCGCTTTTTCCCTTAGAACATGAATGAACTGTGAGAAAGATCATAATCATCACTTTAGTTGATTTTATTATTGTAATTTAAATTGAAATAGAAATTCATATATAGTAATTTTTATTGAAATTAAATTTCAAATGCAATGAGGGGTGTTTCAATGTCTCTAGCCGAAAGTACTCTGAGTGACTGTCTACAAAATGAATTCAATCAGGAAACCTTACAGTTTTCACGTTTGGAGACATTATCGATGGTTACACTAATTAACCAAGCGGATAGCACAGTTGCAGGGGCTATTCAGACCGTTTTACCCGCGATTGCAGAGGCGGTTGATGCTATTGCTGAGTGCTTAAAACAAGGCGGTCGTTTGTTTTATATCGGTGCGGGGACTAGTGGAAGGCTTGCAGTCTTAGATAGCGCGGAGTGCCCTCCAACTTTTGGTACCTCACCAGAATTAGTGCAATCAATTATTGCTGGTGGTCAAGATGCGATGCTAAAGGCAGTTGAAAATATTGAAGATTCACCTGAAGCAGCAATAGAAGAATTGAAAAAGCGCCAGCTTTGTGGAAAAGACGTTGTTGTGGGTATCGCTGCAAGTGGGCGAACTCCATTTACTTTAGCAGGGATTGACTATGCCAATGGGCTTGGTGCGTTAACCGTTGCTATCACGACCCGGGGCCGCGGGCTCTTAAGTCATATTGCAAAAATAGCGATTGCGCCAGATGTAGGGCCTGAAGTGCTATCAGGCTCAACGCGCATGAAGAGTGGTACCGCCCAAAAAATGATTTTAGGTATGTTAAGTACATGTGTTATGGGCCGCCTCGGCCGTATCCACACTAACTTAATGATTGATGTCGTTGCCAGTAATATTAAATTATTACGCCGTGCAGAACGAATTGTCAGTGAAGTTTGCGGTATTGATACACAAATAGCCGCAGAGTTATTAGTGCAAGTGGATTACCACCCACGACGCGCAATTTTAATGTATGAATTACAAATTAGTGCACAGCAAGCAACGGATATAGTTCAGCAGCATCCAAATACAACACTGGATAAAATGTTAGAAACTCACCGTTAATAAACCGGTATAGCATGATGGAGAGCCAAGCTATTGGCTCAGCCAACATCAGGGGAATAATATGGCTAATAAGATAGAACATCTGGAAGTACTCGCCAGAGAAATAGAAAAATATGCGGGCGGCTTTGAGAACGTGGCAACTTTAACTCACTGTATGACTCGTATCCGTTTAGTGTTAAAGGACAATAGCAAGTTTGATGCTGATGCGTTGAAGCAAATTGATGGTGTGAAAGGTGTTATTTTTAATGGTGAGCAACAGCAGGTGATTGTTGGTATGGGCACCGCAGCAAAAGTTTTTTCAGTAATGAATAAGCGAATGCAGGGTAGTGCATCAGCCACCACAGCCGAGCAAGTTCCTGTAGAGAAAAAAGCGTTTTCTATTCGTCGTACTTTAAACACCTTGGCTGCTATATTTGTTCCTACTATTCCAGCTCTGATTGGTTGCGGCCTTATTATGGGGCTTATCAATATTGTTCGTTTGGTTGCACCAGGGGTTGTAGAACAATTTCCAGAGCTATTCAAATTATTGAAATTAATCGGCAGTTCAGTATTTGTTTATCTATCAATTATGATTGGGGTAAATACGGCAAAGGAACTCGGCGCATCGACCTCAATTGGTGCGGTTATGGCGGGCTTGCTCTCCATGCCGGGATTGGCTGATATTACTTTATTTGGCTCCAAACTGGTACCAAATAGTGGTGGGATATTCGCCGTCTTGATGGTCGTTGTTTTTTCGTCAAAATTTGAAGTGTGGTTTCGAAGTATTATCAAAGAAAGCCTTGATTTGATAGTCACACCATTTGTTACGATCTTAGTATCAGCAATGGTTGCCATTATCGTATTCCAACCTGCTGGCCATTATTTGAATCAAATCTTGGCGCAAGGTGTTTCTGTTGCATTACTGGATAGTGGTGGTGGTGCTGTAGCGACAGGTGGGGTCTTAGGCGGTAGTTTCTTATTTTTACTGTTAACGGGTCTGCACCAAGGGTTGATACCTATCCATGCGGAAATTTTACAAACCTTTGGTCTGAATTATTTATTCCCAATCTTAGCAATGGGCGGTATGGGGCAGGTAGGTTCTTGTTTCTGGGTGTATTTAAAAACTAAAAATCAACGGTTGAAAAAAACGCTAGTCGGGGCATTGCCGGTCGGTATTTTTGGGGTAGGTGAACCATTGTTATTTGGTGTGTCATTACCGCTAGGTAAGCCCTTCATAGCTGGCTGTATTGGTGGTGCTGCTGGTGGTGCATTAATGGCCTTTTTCCATGTTGGTATTATCATCCCATTTGGCACCGCTGGGTTATCGTTAATCCCATTAGTAGGAGATGGGCAAATACTGGACTTTCTAATTGCAGTTGCAGGCGCATGGATTGTCGGGTTCATTGCCAGTATGATAATAGGCTTCACTGATCCAGAAAAATAACTAGAAGGAATAGCCATGTCGACACTGACGGTAAAACTGGAAAGCTTACAAACTAGAGGTAAAGGCACTGAGCAGCGAATTGCCACATTTTTGTTGGATAATCGTGACAGTATGATTGCGATGAATGCCGCAGAATTAGCACAAGCTGCTGGGGTCAGTAGTGCGTCTGTTATCCGCTTTTCACGCCAGATGGGTTACCGTGGCTATCCTGAATTTAAAGTTGATTATTTGTCTGATGAAAAACAACATAAAGCGGAAAGCTTATACGGTAATCTGAGCCGTAATGATGGAACGGAGCAGATAATCGCTAAAACAGGGCAAATGTTTATTTCGGCAATTGAAAAGTCATTGGATTTACTAGAACCGTCAGTTATCGATGACGTTGCCCAAAAAATGAATAATGCGAAGCGGATTGTATTGTTTGGTGTGGGGTCATCAGCAATTGTTGCCAGTGATATTTACCATAAACTTATTCGTATCAACAAGCATGCATTATTCAGCTACGACTTACATGTTCAGTTAAGTTATTCTGCTAATTTAAACCAAGATGATTTAGCTATTGCAGTGACTGCTCGTGGGAATACTCAAGAAATCAACCAGATGTTGCGAGCTGCGAAAGAGACAGGCTGCCCGACGGTTGCTTTAACTCGTTTCGGGCAAGATGAAGCGGTGAAATTAGCTGATTTCAGTTTACCTTATTTTTATGATGAACAGCATACACAGTTAGGGATAATTACCCCCCAAGTGTTACAGATGATCATCTTTGATACGTTGTTTTTTAAATATCTTACGTTAGTGGATAGTGATGCAGACTTAGCATTACAAAAAGGGCGACAAGCACTGATACAAGGCAAGAGTTAATGATTGTAACAGAGTTAGCAATAGGTGCTCTAATTGGGCTGATTATCAGTACAACGGGGGTTGGTGGTGGAGTGATTGTTCTGCCCATATTAACCTATTTTTTTGGGCTTAACGCATTAGCGGCTGTCGCGACAGCTAATTTTCTTTCGATGTTGATGAAAGTCTCTTCTTCCTATATGCATTTTCGGTTAGGCAATATTCCTTTTAAAGGGGCGATGATTGTTTTAGCCATTATGTTGCCGAGTACTTTTTTATCAAGTCTTTTAGTGACTTGGCTTGGGGGATTGCCTGGGTATCAACTACAAGTCGAATGGGGGATTAACCTTTTAGTTGCTGCTGCAATTATTTTCTCGTTGTATTTATTTATTCAGAGAATGTTTTTTGTTTCAGTCATTAAGCAAAAAATGGTAGAAACCAACCAACTAAAAGCGATGGCGCTCCCTGCTATTCTAGCCGGCGTGGTGCTAGGTGCAACGGGGGTGGGTGGTGGTGTTGTTGTGTTACCTATGCTATTGCGATATATGCAGCTGAATATTAAACAGGCAATAGGGACATCAATTTTTGTGACGACGTTATTATCGGGTTCATCAGCTTTGGCTTATGCACAGGATGGCTATACCGATTTAAAATTGGCGTTGATATTATGTGCTGGGGCATTGATGGTGATGCCCCTTGCGAAATATTTATTGGTTCATTTGTCTGAGCGCACTTTCCAATATGTCACATTGTTATTGATTGCCTGTAGTGCGGTGATGATGACTATGAATTTATTTTCTTTTTAGTTTTATCGTGTTAGGGCTCAGCTTTGCCATTGATTGAGCTCTTTTTCCATTTCTTGATAAATAAATTGACGCTCATAGTTAAGTTCTTCATCTTCGGATGATGAATACTGATTAAGTGCAAAAAACAGTAAAATAGCCGCAATTAAAGTAATTAATATACTAGATGTAAATTTTCCTCGGTTGGTTGCCTGTGGCGCAAGTACAAAAGCCCCACTAATAAATGCGCCAAGAACTGCACCGCCAATATGTGCCGCGTTATCAATCCCTGATTGCAAACCATTTACCAAAGTTAGACCTATCATGGCCATTATATTGTATAACGGGCGCTTTAACTGGTTTCGTTGTTCTATAGAAAGAGCAGGGTTATTGATGGCTTTTAAAAGGTAAATAACTGAGGCTGCGGCTAACCCCATAATGGCACCTGAAGCGCCAATACTAACAGTGATATAAACGGTATTATCGGGTAGATAAAGGCTGCTCCATGTATTTAATGAGGCTTGAGATGCCACTTCTTTTAATGCTTCTTGATATTGCCAATAAGCGCTGAAAAAGGCAGCTCCGATACCTGAAAATAGGTATATCGCGAGCATTCTAAATTTCCCATAGTTACGTTCGCATTCAATCCCAATAACAAACAAGGCCAACGTATTTAAAGCAAGGTGCATACCGCCTGAGTGCAATACCATACTGACTGGATAACGCCACCAATCCCCAGTTAATGAAAGTTGGTAAACATTGGCACCAAATAGCAATAAATTATTTTCTTGGGAATCGAGTGGGGCGGCATAATTGAGTTGATAAAAATAAACAACAATATTTAGCACCGCAATACAGAGCGTCAGGGCTATTGCCCATAGGGAAAATTTAGGTTTCTGCACAGTTGCTGCATTGAGGTCGCCAGTCATGTAAATATCCTATTAATCAGTCATGGACGTTATCTTAAATAAGTGATTTGTTTAGCGCAATTTATCATTATCTGAGAATACAGATTTTAGCTTTTTAGGGAATTGTAAAAACAAAAAAGGGGCCTAAGAGCCCCTTTCATACGCTTATTACGAATTAAAATGAAGTTCGTTTATAAGTGCGGTACTCCGGTTTCCAGAAATTACGTTCAATTGCTTCATCAAGTGCTTCATCCGAAGTTACGGTTGCAACACCTTGAATCTGTGCTTCTTTTGCAACTTGTTTAGCAATGATACGAGAAACGTGTTGGATATCAGAAAGCAAAGGTAATAACGCCCCTTTCCCTTCTTTTGCCAGAGGAGAACAGCTTGCTAACGCACGGCTGGCAGCCATTAACATACCATCAGTAACCCGTTTTGCTCCTGAGGCAATCACACCAAGGCCAATACCTGGGAAGATATAGGAGTTGTTACATTGTGCAATTGGGAACACTTGGTCTTTGTAAGACACTGGGCTAAATGGACTTCCTGTTGCGACTAAGGCCTTGCCATCCGTCCAATTGATAATATCTTCAGGGCGAGCTTCAACCCGCGAAGTTGGGTTAGATAACGGCATGACGATAGGGCGTTCACAGTGCTTATGCATCTCTTTAATGATTTCTTCTGTGAATAACCCAGCTTGGCCAGACACACCAATCAATATGGTTGGTTTGGCATTACGCACCACATCTAACAGTGAAATTGAGTCACTGTTAACATCCCAGTCGGTTAAATTTCCACTGTTTTGGGTTAATTTTGCTTGGAAGTCCAGTAAATTAGGCAGTTTATCGGTTAACAGACCAAAGCGGTCAACCATATATATGCGTGAACGAGCCTCTTCGTCACTCAGACCCTCAGATTTCATTTGGGCAATGATTTGCTCAGCAATACCACACCCGGCTGAACCGGCGCCTAAGAAAGTGACGCGTTGGTCGCTTAACTTACTACCAGCAGCATGGCTAGCTGCAATTAAGCTACCAAGTGCGACGGATGCAGTACCTTGAATATCATCATTAAAACAGCAGAGCTCATCACGGTAGCGGTTTAACAACGGCATTGCATTCTTCTGTGCAAAATCTTCAAATTGCAGCAATACATTTGGCCAGCGGCGTTTTACCGCTTGTACAAATTCTTCGAGGAATTCGTTGTATTCATCGCCAGTGATCCGTGGATGACGCCATCCCATATACAGGGGGTCATTCAGGCGTTGTGGATTATTGGTCCCCACATCAATAACGATTGGCAGGGTATAAGCTGGGCTGATCCCCCCACACGCAGTATATAAAGAGAGTTTACCAATTGGGATGCCCATTCCACCGATACCTTGGTCACCAAGACCTAAGATACGTTCACCATCGGTTACAACGATGACTTTTACGTTTTGTTTGGTGGCATTTTGTAGCATGTCGTCGATGTATTCACGGTTCGGATAAGAAATAAATAAACCGCGTGCACGACGATAAATATCAGAGAAATGCTCACAGGCTTCACCCACCGTAGGGGTATAGATGATTGGCATGACCTCTGTAAGGTGGGCATCAATAAGGCGATAAAATAAGGTTTCGTTGGTGTCTTGAATATTTCTTAAATAGATATGCTTATCAATATCTGATTTAAAATCAATTAATTGGCGGTAAGCACGCTCAACTTGTTCTTCGATGGTTTCAACTTGTTCAGGCAGTAATCCATGTAAGTTAAAACTTGCGCGTTCTTCTTCGGTGAACGCACTTCCTTTATTCAGTAAAGGAAACTCAAGCAAAATTGGGCCAGCGTAGGGTATATAGAGAGGGCGTTTTGTTTCGTATTCATGTTCCATGAAATATCACTCTTCGGACGATTAATCAACAAAGTCAGGGTAGATCCTAAGCTAAACAGCAAATATGTACAGTAAATAATGATAAAAAAGCGTTAAAAAATTTACTGAAAAATATTGTGCATATGATAAGGAGTTTAAGCGCGAAAGGGAATGAAAGCTGTCAATGGTGTACTCATTACGGTGGGTAGATCACGGTTAGGCAAGTATGAATGAATTCTTTTTATCTCAACGGTTTTTTAAACAATGGTTTAACTTCCTGATGGATAAATTCTCTTAATGTTTTTTTCACTGTTTTTAATGAGTTAATGAGTGAGTAAATTAGTTTACTGTAAGCGAAATTATATTTTCAAACATCATATATTGCTGCAAGTTTTAAATTTATATAAGTTGAATTTTATTTTATATTTCATTTTTCACTAAGGAGTTTTATGAATTTAATTAATGGGGTGTTAAGAAATAAGCGTATTTATATATTACTTATTATGGCATTTCTAGGAGGAATGAATCACTCAAGAGCAGACTATAACCCAAAAGAAACACTAAGGAATATTGACAACTATTTCTATGAAAACAAATATGGTTCATCAATTTTTGGTCGAGTTATAACAGATTATTTTTATTTGGTGATGAAAGAAAAAAACAAAACAATTAATAAGACATTGATAGACAAAATAAATTATGACCATGCATTAGAAATGCTTCAAGTATTGAAGCGAAAAGCGAGGAAACAGAGTACAGGTGAAAAAGTCTCTCATGATATGACCTATAAAGAAGCAGATGAAATACACTATCTGGTTATGTTACGTAATAAAATACCGGAAGAAGCTTGGGTTTTAGGTGTGGTATTTTCTGTATTAGATGAAAAAGAAAAAGAATTTTATTGGCAAAAAATTATGGCAGCTTCCGGAGACCGTGGCCATGAATTATCGGTAATATACAGCTTAATGAAAGTGATGTTAGAAAAGGAAAAGAAGGCCACTAAAAAACAGAAAATCATTATTAATAAATGGTATGAACGTATGAGTAAAACATTATCTTTTGCTAAATCATAGTTTTCATTTAAATAAGTTTAAAAATTAAATATTATATAAGTATTAAGGTGTCAATTATTATGAAATTATATTTTGGTTTGATTCTACCGTTATTATTATTCTCTCATATTTCTTATGGGGAAAACCGGCCCGGTTTTGTTTGTGGACAGTTTAATAAGAATATTATCGAAGTTCCTGCTGAGTATGTTTTTCCATTTGCTGAATATGAAGGGTATAGCTATTTTGATCCAAGGTTTGTTGAAAACAAAAAAGGGTGTGAGGCTAATTTTAGAATTCTGCCAATGAGGATGTCATGGCCAGAAATGAAACCAATTGATTCAAATGAAAATATAAAAATAATTAGAGTATCTATTGAACCACTAGATGGAGATGTTAATGGCTATCTAGAGTATAAAAGATACTTATATCTTGATAGAGGAGAGGAGAAAATAAAAGGCGAGGTATTGTATGATGAAAAAATAAATCTTTACTTTAGCGATGTTGAATTAAAGAGGATGAAAAAAAATATTGATCCGGAATATTATAAAAACAGATACTATTGGGAGTTGAAAAATAATGATGTAAATACTTTATTTGAATGTATTTGGATTCCATTTAGACAGGAGTATAGTGACTGTGATGCTATTTTTTTAATTGAAAACATTGGTGTTAAAGTTAGGTTAAATATGATTTTTGATGATTTAATTATGTGGGAAGAAATAAAGAATGATATTGTTATATTTTTAAACCAGAAAATGATAAATAGGAAATGATAAATGAATAATGTAACTAGTAGAAAAGGGAATATGAAATTAAATTGGACTGATACGTCTAAGGCTTTAAAAATATTAATTTTAACTAAAAAACCAGAATTGATGTATGAATATTTAGAAAGCAAAGGGGATCGATATGCTCCGTTAGCTAATAGTGTGGTAAAAGGGGACTCTTTTTCAGGTGCTTTTGCGTTAAATTATTTAGAAGAAGTAACAATAGAAAATGGTAAAAAATTTAATGAGGATAAAGTTAACAATATACGATTCGATATGGCTTATGGTTATGTCAAAATTTTACGAGACAGATTCACTGAGGAAGGCATAGAAATAAAAGGTGATATAACCCATGAAGAAGCAATGAAATTTCATGAACGTGTTTTTAGTAAATATGGCTTACCTGCGGAATCCTGGACCTTACAACCTGTTTTTGATGTACTATCAAACGGAGAAATAAGGGAGGTGTATTGGCAAAAGGCATTGGATGCGGTAGGTAATACAGAAAAAGAAACTGAATTAAGTTTAAGAACTTTAAATATTATGTTTGAAAGTTTATATGATGCCCCTGCTAGTAAGCAACCTCAAATACACTGTTGGCTTAGAAGGGTTGTAGACATAGACAATGCTGTGGATGGAGTAACCATTAGTCTTAAAAAGACATATGGTTCCATTGTAACACCTACAATTAAAACTAATATAGATAATATTAATGCGCTAGTGTACGAAACAGGTAATCCATTAATCGATAGAGGAACTAATAGGTTTTCATTTTGGAATTTCCCATCTGGCGATAATAATCGACTTTCTGTACAAACAGATTGGCGTGGTCAAACGGAATTTACACATAAAAATCTATTGTCTGAATATTATTTAGAAAGACCTGACTATATATTACCAGAAACAGGCTTATTTGATTCACCATCAGTTAATTATCAACCAGATGTTGCTCATTATGACAATATGATTGATGGTTTAAGGGAAAATATGCCATCAATAAACAACAAGTCAACACCTCCAATTAAGTATCCACACAATATGGTAGATAAATCGATATTGGAAAGCACTTATCCAAAATCTGAACCGAATAGACAATTAGTACCTCGTACAACAAACTTACTTGATAGGTTTAAGGATAATGAAACACCAACAAATTATTATCTAGAACGCCCGAGTGTTGTTCTTCCAGGAACTTCCGGATTTAAAGACTTCCCTACAGATACCATAAGAAATAACAATCATTTTGAAAATATGATTGATAATTTAAGAGACAATATGTCATCAATGAATAATTCAATGGACTCATTTGATGATAAATACTCAATACCCTCAATGCCAAGTATACCTGAATTTAGTTATAGTGGTTATTCTTCTGGAGGATCTTTTAGTTTTAATTAATATTTAAAAAGAGTACTTATAATAAAATAAATTATTTTAGTTATTAGTAATCGAATGCTGATTACTGATGTTTATTTTTATGTGGACAATGTTTTTTTTACATAATTTCTTTTTAAGATTGTTGGTTTCTAACTTTATGAATCACAAGGATGTCTATGAATTATAAATTAATAGTTGTACTTTCAGTTTTTCTTCTCGGTGCTTGACAAAATCCTCAAGGAAATAATGTGAAATATAAAAAAAATACAATTAATTTTTGTGAAAATAAAGGTGTTAAAACGCCACGTCTTTTCTTTATGCTACAGATGTTATACTTTTCTGAATCTAAGGATTTAATATTTGATAGAAAAAAATTAGTCATTTTTAAGGGTGAAAAAGATAATAACCTAATGTTAGAGTTTTTAAAGTATCCAAAGGAAGCATTTATTAAAAAATTAAGCCATGAACAGGCAATGGGTTTTTATCGTGAGAATTTAAATGAAATGGGAATGTCTTATTATGCTTGGATTTTAGCAGATGTTTTAGATGTTATTAATGAGAGAAACCGAGAGGCACTATGGCAACAGTTCATTTTTGTGATGAATAACAACGATCCTGCGAAGGAAGCTAAATTATTCATGATGCTTTGGTATGCAATGGTAAGAGAAGCTTCCAAACCACCATCAGACAAGCAAATTAAAAGCAAAAGATGGCTGGAGAAAATGAGGCGGATTACTTTAGTTAAAAATATAGAAAAAGAATTAGACTTTATGTTTGAAGAAATGATTAATAATTCAATGAATTTTAATAAGAATAAAAGGAGTTCTAATGATGGTTTCTAAATCTATTATTTCTAAATTAATTTTTATAATTTTATCATGTTTAATTCTCATAAATAAAGGTTACTCTTTTAATGAAAAATATAACCCTCAAAAGGTAAATGATTCAAGTGATAAATATTTCAGTATTTTTATTTATCTAGAAAAAGAGTTTTTAAATAATCATATGAAGGCACGGGGTGAGTCATTCACCAGTGAAAAGCGGAGTCGGTATCAAAAAGAAGTCAAATTAGCATATGGACGAATTATGAAAAATCACAAAGAAAGTGACAACATCCCAATTGGTGATATTACACATCAAGAATTTCTTAAAATAAAAAAAGAAGCGATGTTAAATTCAGGGATTCCTTATGAAGGTTGGTTGTTTAAAGATGTATTTGAAGTATTATCTATAGATAAAAAGAATAAAATTATAGGGAAACTATTAAATAGCTTTTCTAATAAATCACTTAATGGTGAATCAGCGTTATTTGCTAGCATTTGGCTAGACATGAAAGAAGAAGCCGCGCAATCTGCATCGATAAAACAGCAACAAAGCCAAGCTTGGCTAGAAAAAATGCGAAAGATCCCTTTAGTTATTACATTAGAAGAGACGATAAATGAAACAGAAAAATTGTTTAATGAATTCACTTACTAGGGCTTATATTAATCAAAACTAGTGAGTTCTATTATGGATGGCCACTTTGCAGGTAAATGGTACTGTGAACAAGATTAAAGTTCTAATAGCAACTATACGGTTATTGCTGTTTATTCAAGCTCCCAGCAATAACCGTTATATTTAAATAAATATAAAATTAATCCAAATAAGCTAATTCAATATTTTGGCAACCTAGTGCCTGTAATGTATTTTCGGTCACACACCAATGTTTGATAATCGCATCTTGTTTTTCAACAAATTTAGCTTGGTCGATGGCGTGAATATCTTTACCTGCTAGGTTAATCATAATTAAAGCGGCTTGCAGTGGCGGTAAACTTGGGTTGAATGCGGCATTTTCTGCGTAGCGTCCGGTAAACAGTGAGCCATCTTTTAATTGTAACGCAATTCCTGAATGGGATTGGCTATAAGGTGCATGGGATTGGTTTGCAGCCTCAATTGCTGCACTTAATAACCGGTCACGGCTTTGGTTTTTATAACCATGGTCAACAGTGTCTAGCAGTAGTGTAGTAATATTGAGGTCAGAGGGCCCAAATGAGTCGGGTAAATAGTGGTGTAGTACCGCAGGTGTGCGGCCTGGTAAATTCACCATAATTTTGCCACCTTCGCGTAATTCATTCATAAATTGGCGGCAGTGCCCACATGGTGTGTAATTCACGGTAATTGAGGTAATTTGTGTTTCACCTTTCATCCATGAATGGGTTACAGCGCATTGTTCTGCATGAATGACTTGCCCCATTGATACGTGGCTAAATTCCATATTGGCACCAAAGTACAAATTACCACTTGCACCGCAAGCGATTGCACCAACTTGAAAATGGGAGATAGGTGTGACGGCATAGGCTGCGGCAAAAGGTAACAATGCAAAAGCTAATTCCGAATCGTTAATACCACTTTGTGTTTTAATATTTTTAACTTGTTCTGCGGTTAACATCCCCGAAAAATCGGACTTATCGATGATAGGTCTAAGTACAGACTGTAACTTTTCTGGAAGCTCGGCCCAAGCGGCCTTAAATCTTGAATGCATGAGTTACCCTCCCTATTTAATTGTTTTCATTCTATTCAATAATACGTAGAACAATATGTGACTAAAGTCACTATTTTAAATGAAACATATGAAACAAATTCTTGAATTGAGAGAAGTATCTCATGTTTTAATGTGAGCTAGTGAGTAAGAGGCTGATTAATTCCTCTTACTCATATGATTAGTTATTTTCTTAGTGAGTTAAGCTTAGCTAAAAAGATGTAAAATGACAGGAAATATAAACGGAGCAATAAGTGAAGTGATCACACCACAGGTCATTAGTGCTAGTGAGCTATAAGCCCCTTCAATATAATTCACTTCAGCGCAACGTGCGGTGCCTAAGGCGTGAGAAGCAGTTCCCATTGCAAGGCCTCTAGACGCGTGGGTTCGAATACGCAGCACATCAAATAAGCTATGGCCGAACATGGCGCCTAAAATCCCAACAAACAACACACAAGCAGCACTAATGGCAGGGACCCCACCAACCGAATCAGCAACAGCCATCGCAATAGGGGTAGTGACCGACTTAGGTAAAATAGAACCTGCGATATCAGGGGTTGCACCTAACCAGAGTGCAATGGCTGCACCACTGAACATAGCCACTAAGCTACCAGCAAAACAAATGCTTAATAAGGATTTCCACTGAGCGCGGATCTGGTGCATTTGCTCATAAAGTGGAAAAGCAAGCGCGACGACTGCAGGTTGCAGTAAATCATTGAGTATTTTGCTACCTGCAAAATAGTGCTCATAGGATGTGTTAGTTAAAACTAATAGCGTAATAAGCACCGCTATTGTGACCAATAGTGGGTTTAAAATTGGTAATTTAAATTTTACTGACAGCTGGCGTGCTAAATAAAACACTACAATAGTCAGCGGCAATGACCACCAAATATGCGCTAGCATTAGTCCTCCCCCTTAGTTTTATCATTATTAATAACCGAAGAAATAGGTTCTTCAGGGGGTAACGGAACTTCATCTGGTTTAGCGCCAACGACAGGGCGTTCTTTATGGATATAGTTTGAACTGATAGCAACAACGACCATGACGATTAAGGTACTGACCACACAAGAAACGATGATAGGAACCATTTGTTGACTGATTAATTCATAGTAATTCATTATGCCAACACCAATAGGAACAAACAGAATGGTCATATTTTTCAATAAAATACTGCAACCGGGTTGGGCCCAGTGAGCTGGAATTATTTGTAATGCAAGCAATACAAATAAGATTAACATACCGACAATGCTGCCGGGAATGGAAAAGGGAAGTAGTGCGGAAATAAGGTTTCCGATAATCAGGCAGAGGTAAAGTATTGCAAAAGCGCGCAAATATTGCCACCCCGTTATCAGTACCTGCTTAAATGACATGAGACTGGTCCTGTTATGTAATATCTATTCATCATACAATTAACTTTATAATTGTGCTACCGATCACAATAAAAAGGCAATAAAAAAGTGGGGAGTTTTTAGCTCCCCACTTATAACAAATAACTGGATTACTGCATATGCTCGTTATTTAACTTGCATACCTGGCTGTGCTCCGTTATCAGGGCTGAGCAGATAAATATCTTTTCCACCAGGGCCTGCTGCCATTACCATACCCTCTGAAATACCAAAGCGCATTTTACGTGGCGCAAGGTTTGCAACCATCACGGTTAAACGGCCTTCTAATACTTTTGGATCTGGATAAGCAGAGCGAATACCAGAGAATACTTGGCGAGTTTCACCACCAATATCTAGTTGTAATTTCAAAAGTTTATCAGAGCCTTCAACAAAATCAGCATGTTTGATTAACGCGATACGTAGGTCTATTTTAGCGAAATCATCAAAAGTGATAGTGTCTTGGACAGGATCGTCAGCCAAAGGCCCAGTAACTTGCTGGATAGGTTTGATGCTCTCTTTTGAGGCTTCAACCATCGCATCTACTTTTGCCATTTCAATACGGTTAAATAGCGCTTTGAACGGTGCGACGCTGTGGTTCAATAATGGGGTGTTAATCGCATCCCATGCAAGTTCCGTATTTAAGAATGCTTCCGCACGTTTAGTCAGGCCTGGTAAAACGGGTTTCAGGTAAGTCATGAGAATTCGGAACAAGTTAATACCCATAGAGCAAATATCTTGCAGCTCTTGGTCTTTACCTTCTTGTTTCGCGACCACCCAAGGGGCTTTCTCATCTACGTAACGGTTAGCGATATCGGCCAGAGCCATAATTTCACGGATAGCTTTATTGTATTCGCGGTTGTTATAGTCCTCACCAATGATTTTTGCAGCATCGACAAACTGTTGGTATAGCTCAGGTTCAGCTAAGTTTGCTGATAATTTGCCATCAAAGCGTTTAGCGATAAAACCTGCATTACGGGAGGCTAGGTTAACCACTTTATTGACGATATCACTGTTCACTCGTTGTACGAAGTCTTCTAAATTCAAATCGATATCATCAATACGTGAAGATAGCTTCGCTGCATAGTAATAGCGTAAGCAATCAGCATCTAAATGATCTAAATATGAACGAGCAGTAATAAAAGTACCGCGCGATTTAGACATTTTTGCACCGTTTACCGTGACATAGCCATGAACAAATAAATTTGTCGGTTTACGGAAATTACTGCCTTCTAGCATGGCTGGCCAAAATAGGCTATGGAAATAGACGATGTCTTTACCAATAAAATGGTAAAGATCAGTTTTTGAGTCCTTATTCCAAAATTCATCGAAATCGAGATCACCGCGTTTATCACAGAGGTTTTTAAATGAGCCCATATAGCCGATAGGAGCGTCAAGCCAGACATAGAAATATTTCCCCGGCGCATCAGGAATTTCAAAACCGAAATAAGGCGCATCACGGGTGATATCCCATTGTTGTAGGCCTGATTCGAACCATTCTTGCATTTTGTTTGCGACTTGTTCTTGTAATGCGCCTGAGCGAGTCCACGCTTGAAGCATGTCGCTAAATGCAGGAAGATCAAAGAAAAAGTGTTCGGAATCACGCATTACAGGTGTAGCACCAGAAATCACCGAACGTGGATTAATTAATTCCGTTGGGCTATAGGTTGCGCTACACACTTCGCAGTTGTCACCGTATTGGTCTTCAGCTTTACATTTTGGGCAAGTGCCTTTAACGAAGCGATCAGGTAAAAACATGCCTTTTTCTGGGTCGAAAAGCTGTGAAATGGTTCGGTTTTTAATAAAACCGTTATTTTTCAGCTTCCCATAAATCAGTTCTGATAATGTTTTATTTTCTGCACTATGTGTTGAGTGGTAATTATCATAGCTAATGGCAAAACCAGCAAAATCGTCCTGATGCTCTTGGCTCACTGCTGCAATCATTTCTTCGGGGGTAATACCGAGTTGCTGCGCTTTAAGCATGATTGGCGTACCGTGCGCGTCATCGGCACAGATAAAGTGAACCTCTTTGCCGCGCATTCGCTGATAACGGACCCAAATATCAGCCTGAATATGTTCCAGGATATGACCAAGATGGATTGAACCGTTAGCATAGGGTAACGCACAGGTTACCAGTGATTTATTCGCGACTTGAGACATAGTAACTTTCTTACTTCCATTATTTGAAAAGGGTCTTTGATGTTAACCGATCAAAACCATCGCTGCTAGGGGTATAAAATATTAATTGGAAATTTGTTTAAAAAAGAAATTGTTATCTGAGACACCATAAAACTTTGTCATTCAGTTCACTTTAGGGGGGGAGATTAACTCTTCGTGGCTTTTCCTGAGCTTAGCTTCACTATTTTTTGTGTTCTCTGTTATGATTAATCTTAGTCAAAGTATATTCAGCGGATCTTCGGTAGTTTACTGAGTTTGATAAACCTAGAGACGCTATTTAGGATATACATAGTTCAAAAATATAAATAAAGGAGCCGGGATGAACGATAAATCCCCCGAGCAAAACAAACCAGAACTGTTGACTGAACAAGTCTCCAAGGTTTTGGCTTCATTTACACACCCAACGCTGCAACGTAATTTGATTGCTATTAAAGCATTACACCACTGCGCAATGTTGGACAATGTGCTGCATGTCGAGTTAGTGATGCCTTTCGTTTGGAAAGGGCCGTTTCAAGCATTAATTAGCGAAAAAACAGCAGAATTAAAACAACAAACCGGCGCACACGCAGTTGAATGGAAACTTCGTCATGATATTACGACGTTAAAACGAGCAAATGATTTGCCCGGTATTAATGGTGTTCGTAATATCTTAGCGGTGAGTTCAGGTAAAGGTGGTGTTGGTAAATCAAGTACCTCGGTAAACTTAGCATTAGCTTTGGCGCAAGAAGGGGCTAAAGTCGGTATTCTTGATGCGGATATCTATGGCCCATCTATTCCGAATATGTTAGGGACCACACTAGAGCGCCCTACATCTCCTGATGGTCAGCACATGGCACCGATAATGGCTTATGGTCTAGCAACGAATTCAATCGGTTATTTAGTTACTGACGATAATGCGATGGTTTGGCGTGGCCCAATGGCAAGCAAAGCATTAATGCAAATGCTCCAAGATACACTATGGCCAGATTTAGACTATTTAGTTATCGATATGCCACCAGGAACGGGTGATATTCAACTCACACTGTCACAAAATATCCCAGTAACCGGTGCAGTGGTTGTTACTACCCCACAAGATATCGCATTAGTTGATGCCATGAAAGGTATCGTGATGTTTAAGAAAGTGAATGTCCCTGTACTGGGAGTGGTCGAAAATATGAGTGCTCATATTTGTAGTAATTGTGGCCATGTTGAACCAATTTTTGGTACTGGTGGCGCAGAGAAATTAGCAGAAAAATACCATACTAAGTTATTAGGGCAGGTTCCACTGCATATCTCTCTACGTGAAGACTTAGACCGCGGGCAACCGACAGTTATGCGTGACCCTGAAGGTGAGTTTGCGGATATTTACCGTGAAATTGCGTCAGGTATTTCTGCACTTATGTATTGGGAAGGGGATAAAATCCCAACGGAAATTTCTTTCCGTGCGGTTTAAGTTATCGCAAAGTAGAAACCATTATTGAGCGCTAAAAGTAAACTAGCTTAATAAGTGAAATAGGGGGTAAGCGCGGCTTTTCCCCTTTTTTATTAGCAAATGTTCTGAGTTGTATTTTTCTTTTTGTTTTTTATATCTCTTATAACGGAAAAATGTTTACCTAAACTTTCTATTTTTCTGATTTATATGCTTAGCGTTTCTTTATTGCTTAATGTTCGCGTAGAATAGCAGCATATCTTGTTTAATCAGTTGTCTTCCTGCGGGTAAGCCCTAAAAGGTGATTATGAAATTTTTAATTTTTATTGTTGTTATAGCGATTATTATTTTTTACTTTTATAACCGCATTGTGGCATTGCGTGAAGCGGTTATTTCTAGTGAAACTGAAATTTCAGTTCAATTAGATCGCCGTGGAAAAGTATTTGATAGTTTGCTTGCAACGGTTAAAAAATATTTAAGCCATGAAACCGAAGTTTTCAGTAAAATTACTGAACTACGAACCCAAGCACAAAATGCAACAGGGGATAAAGCACGAGAAGCGGAAGATGCGCTGTCTAAAATGGTGACTAGTGGCGCTATCAATGTTGCGGTTGAAGCTTATCCAGAGTTAAAGTCAGATGCGATTATGGCCAATTTGCAAGAGGAAATCGTTTCTTCTGAGAATAAACTTTCTTTTGCCAAACGTGGTTATAACCGTTCATTAGAAACGTATAACGCTTATATAGCCTCAATGCCAGCTGCACTGATTGTTGGTATTATTCCGAGCTTAAAAATATCTAAGGAATACTGGCGTCTTGATGAAGAAACGATTAAATCTGAAGAATCACGTCGTATTAACTTCGATTAAATATCGTTTTAATTCATAATATTGAAAAATCATTGGGGTGCTGAGGTTCCTTCTCGACAGCATTCCAATGTTTTGTATTATTGTAGAGAACAGGTCATTTTATGGATTTTAGAAACGTCATACGCAAAAATAATATTCGTACTCGTTTAGTTGTGATGAGTTATATTTTGCTAATGTTAGTCATTGGTTTACTGGCGGATATTGCAACGCACCCAAATGAACAGCTAGATTTGTTTGATAATGCGATGGAATTTGTGACGTTTCAAGAGTGGCCTATAGCGACATTTATTGTTCTAGGTTTGACATTTCTTGGGTTGATTTATATTCATTTTAGAGGGCATAAAATGATGCTAGCGGGAATGAACGCTAGGGAAATCACTCAGGAAAATGCAAAAAGTTCTGAAGAAAAACAACTGTTCAATATTATCGAAGAGCTTAGTTTGAGCGCTAGTTTAGGTTATATTCCACGTTTATATATTTTAGATACTGACGAGCCGAATGCTTTTGCTGCGGGGTGGAACAAACGTAATGCCCTTGTGGGAGTGACCCGAGGTTTGCTTCAAAGCCTTAATCGACAGGAGGTTCAGGCCGTTTTAGCTCATGAAGTGGGGCATATTATCCATGGGGACTCAAAATTAACCTTGTATGTGGGTATTTTAGCAAATGTTATTTTGACGGTGACCAATTTATTTAGCCAAATCTTTATTCGCACGGCTGGGCGAAGCAGAAATAATGCCGCTAATAAGGCTCAAGTTATTTTACTAGTCCTTAATTTCGTTTTACCGTGGATAACACAAATTCTTTATTTTTACTTATCTCGCACACGTGAATATATGGCAGATGCAGCCGCAGTCGATCTGACATCTGATAACCAAGCCATGATCAGTGCGTTGAAAAAAATATCTGGGAAGCATGAAACCCATGAGTACGATGAGCGAAGTACTGGTCAGGCTTATCGAAAAGCGGCTTATATTTTTAATAAGGGAGATTCAGTTTTTTCTACACACCCATCTATTGAAAACCGCATTGCTGTCTTGGAAGGTAAAAAGCAATTTTAATAGTAAAATAAATACAGCGAGTATTGATTAGCGGCTTTTCTTCAAATATTGGCGTTTTTTTAGCAAACTTTGCCGAGGGATGCTGGAACAACACGTCATTACCCCCTATAATTCCGCCAACATAACATTTCTATGTTATGTATTTTCATTTCTAAAATATTTAACCAGGTTATCATTTTATGACTGACATAGCGCATCACTGTACCATTGTAGGTATATCGGGAGCCTCTGCATCTGGCAAAAGCTTAATTGCAAGCACTCTATATCGAGAACTTAGGGAAAAGGTCGGTGATCATAATATAGGTGTTATTCCAGAGGACTGTTATTATAAAGACCAAGCAGATATTCCAATGGAAGAACGGCTTAAAGTAAACTATGACCATCCTAATTCAATGGATCACAGCTTGCTTTATGAGCATCTTAAATCACTGAAAAGTGGTCAAGCAGTAGAAATTCCTCAATACGACTATGTCGCTCATACTCGCAAACAAAAAACCATTACGTTTAAACCTAAAAAAGTCATTATCATTGAAGGCATTTTATTGTTAACTGATAAACGCTTACGTGGTGAGATGGACTTTTCTATTTTTGTTGATACTCCACTCGATATTTGCTTGATGCGCCGCATTAAACGTGATGTAAATGAAAGGGGCAGAACACTTGATTCTGTCATCGAACAATATAATAAAACTGTGCGCCCAATGTTTTTGCAGTTTATTGAACCGTCTAAGCAATATGCTGATATTATTGTACCTCGCGGTGGTAAAAACCGGGTTGCGATAGATGTCTTGAAAGCAAAAATTGGTGAATTCTGTCAAGATTAACAAATTAGCGCAGAGACTAAAATAATGAAGGGGGAAACAACCATGCGTCTATGTGACCGCGATATTATTCAATGGATGGATGATGGTAAATTAGTCATTAGCCCACGCCCACCCGTTGAACGGATTAATGGTGCAACCGCTGATGTTCGACTGGGTAATCAATTCCGTGTTTTTCGTGGGCATACCGCTGCATTTATTGACCTGAGCGGTCCCAAAAATGAGGTTAATGCCGCGTTGGATCGTGTAATGAGCGATGAAATCGTGCTAGGTGAAGATGAACCATTTTTCCTACATCCAGGGGAATTAGCACTTGCAGTGACGCTTGAGTCTGTTACGCTCCCTGACAATCTTGTTGGTTGGTTAGATGGTCGTTCTTCACTAGCAAGGCTGGGTTTGATGGTGCACGTAACAGCACATCGAATTGATCCCGGCTGGCATGGGCAAATCGTGTTAGAATTTTATAATTCTGGGAAATTGCCTTTAGCGTTACGTCCGGGTATGGTGATCGGTGCTTTAAGTTTTGAGCCATTATCTGGTAGTGCAGACCGCCCATATAATAGCCGTCAAGATGCTAAATATAAAAACCAACAAGGTGCAGTAGGTAGCCGGATTAGCGAAGACTAAGCACTGTAATTTTGCGGAACTTGTTGTTCTTGAAGGATATGAGAAGCAATTTCCGCCCATTTTCAGGGATAGCAGTGGTGTAAGTTCGCTTTATGATGGGCGCTGGTGGGTTTTAAGAGAGGGAAGCATGAAACGTTTTTTAACGACATTGATTATTTTACTTGTGGTCATTGTTGCGGGTTTGACAACACTTGTGATGCTAGTAAACCCCAACGATTTCCGTCATTACATTGTGGAACAAGTAGATAAAAAAAGTGGATATCAGCTTGAATTCAATGGGGATATGCGTTGGCATGTTTGGCCTACACTCAGTATTATTACGGGGCCGATATCTCTCACAGCTCCTAATGCGACAACTCCTGTTCTTAGTGCGGAAAACATGCGCCTAGATGTTGAATTATGGCCGCTTATTTCTCATAAGCTCTCCGTTGAGCAAATTGTGATTGATGGTGCGGTCATTCGCAAAACACCAGAAAGCGAACCCAAAATTCACACCAATGCCCCAGTAGCCCCTGGCGGAACAGCGCCATCATCCTCTCCAACAGAAAAAACTAATTGGTTATTAGATATAGAAAAAATCAATATATCCAATAGCTTAGTTATCTGGCAAACTGCTAAAGACGAATTTAATTTACGAAATATAAATTTATCATTGAAAAAAAGTGATAAAAAACAAATCGCAGCCAAATTCAGTGGTAACTTGAATAAAAACCAGCAAGAACTTATTTTTGATACACGGGCTGATATAGATTTATCTAATATTAATCAAAAGATTAGTGGGAAGTTGACACAATTTGACTATAAATTAAGTGGTGTTGATTTACCCGAAAACGGTATAGAAGGGCAGATTACCAGCGATTTCCTGTATTCAAAAGGGAAAATAGAAAATGCAAGTTTGAGTAATTTGTTGATCAAAGCCAATGAGAGTAGCTTAACGGGCAATATCAGTATCCAATTAACAGATATCCCAAAAGTGGCGATAGAGTTAGTTTCAGATAAATTAGATTTAGATAACTTACTTGGTACAGCAGCGGCTGATTCTAATTCAACGGCTGAGACAAATAATAACCGTATCGGTGTTAAACCTGTGATATCAGGTTCAAATACTCAACAGTATGATTTATCTGGTTTACAGTCTTTTACCGCAGATATTAATTTAGCTATTAATCATTTAGTTTATCGTGGAATGACAGTAACTGATGTGGTTTTTGAGGCACAAAACCAAGCTCCACGTTTTAGCGTTGCTAAACTGCAAGGGAAAGCGTTTGGTGGGGATTTCTCATTGCCCGTCACCTTGAATTACCGCTCAACTCCTGCTTATGTTTCAGCTAAGCCAAAATTTAACCATATCGATTTAACACCATTACTAAAAGCATTTAATATGCCGCAGAAAATAAGCGGTATTATTTCGTTAAATGCAACCTTATCGGGTATTGGGTATGATGATTATGCGGTAAAAAACCAATGGCAGGGGCCGGTTAGCTTTGAATTGAGAAGTGCCAAATTACAAGGCTTGAATATCCCACAACTAATTCAGCAGTCGGTTTCTCGTGTTACGAATAAAATAAATGCTCCCGTTAATACTGGTAATTATACGGAAGTAGATTTATTCAAGGTAGCTGGTATTTTGAATAAAGGTAATTTAAATATATCCTCCATGCAAGCGACCTCTGCCTTGGTTAATATTAATGGTCAAGGGAATATGAATATCCCTAATGAAACTATAGATGTTAATTTAGGTGTGAATATCGCCAATGGTTGGGGTGGGGATTCACGTTTGGTTAAACAGCTACAAGAGATGACAATTCCTCTGCGGATTTACGGTAGCTGGTATAGTTTACAGTACCAGCTAGATGTGGAAAAACTCTTGCGAAATGAATTACGAACTCAAGCTAAAGAAGCCATTGGTAATTTCTTAAAAAAAGAAGAAAATAAAGGGCTTAATGATTTATTAAACGCGCTTTAACTTAAAAAAACGCCCTTTATTGGGCGTTTTTTATAAATGCAAATGGACATTAATAGTAGCCATTTCCATTTTTATAATCTTCTTATCTTTGTTTTGTGTTTTCAACGGTATTTTTAGTCTGCTTAACTGAACTATCCCTAGATAAATAGTTACTTCTTCCTTCACTTTTTATAAATTCCCCTGTTGTTTACTTAATTTATTTTCTAATTTGCTAAGTGTTTTTTCTTTATTACTATTGTGCTGGTAAGTTGAACGCCCTAATTCATTCTTATAGTGTTGAATATTATCTTTTAAGTTTAATAATATGTTATTAAACTTATTCATCGTATCTTTAGATAGGGTAACTTTACACCCTCGATCATCTGAGGTGCCTATTTTTTTTATTTGTTTGGAAATTAAATCTAAGCTTTTAGATATGTAATTTCTTAAATCTTTGATATCTTGCTTATGGATTATTTTCTCTGATGTAATTAGTAATTCTTTTTTGGTTAATGCATCAGTAGATTTATTTTTTGAGAGTTTACTCGTGGTCTCTTGACGAGATAATTCTTTCATTTGGTCGTTTTCTAAAAAGCGGACTTTCTTTTTAGAAGCCATAGGATATTGTTCAGTATTATTTTGAAGTTGATTAGCGGTAACAGCAACCTTTCCTGATGATTTATTTGTAGTTTGGTTAATTTTCTGTGTTTTTAACGTATTTATATTTGGAGACTGAGTTTTTATATACATAGCATGACCTTGGTTAAAGATTAGGTGTATTCAATGCTATAAATTATTCAGTATTTCAATGATTATTCTTTTAAAAAACGATGTTGTTTTTTATTTACTGCTATTAAATAGCCATTTTTCACTAAAAGTGAAATAAAAATACCGGCTCAGAGGCCGGTATTTATTTTGTTTAGAGCTAAAGGTTAGTCATCTTCAAATTCATAGCCATCACCTTCGGGTGCTGGCGGTGTAATGAGCACTTTATTAACACGATGACTGTTGACTTCAAGTGGTTGGAATACGCAGCCATTGATAGTCATCTGTTCGCCTACTTCAGGAACGCGCTGTAAGTGTTCCATTAGTAAACCTGCAATTGTTTCATATTCACGCTTATCGTCTAATTCCATTGGGATAAACATGATCAGGTCTTCAAGTGGCATAAAGCCGTTGGCAATCCAAGTACCATCATCCAGTTTTTGAATATCGTGGCGTGAGTCATTTTCTTCATCACCAACAGGCAAGTTACCCGCGATTGTTTCCATTACGTCGGTCAATGTGACGATACCTTCGATAGAGCCAAATTCATCCACAACAAACGCAAAGTGTGTATGGGCTTTACGGAACTGTTCTAATGCTTTTAATAGTGATAACCCTTCAGGGAAAATTAGAGGTTGCGTGATTAATGCACGCAAATTAAGCGGTTTACCACGAAGCTGTTGTTTGACTAAATCCATTACATGAACAACACCAACAGGTTCATCACTAATTGTTTCATCTATAACCACTAAGCGTGAATGCGGGTTTTTCTCCATCAATTGCAGTAAATCGGCGGAGGATTTATTGATGTCGAGGTAATCCACATCATGACGTGAGGTCATAATACTCTCAACGTTACGTTGTGCCATACCTAAGACACGCGCAATCATCAAACGTTCTTGCGGGTCAAAAACAGATTGGTTATCCGCAATCAGATCTGATGTGTGAGGGTCTAATTCGCCTCTTTCTGCTTTACCACTTAAAATACGTAATACCGCTTCAGCAGTACGTTCGCGCAGAGGCCTTGTTCCCGTCAGGAATTTACGGCGATTGAACTGCGCAAATTGGTTAAGAACTTCAATCATGATAGAGAAGCCGATCGCAGCATATAAGTAGCCTTTCGGTATGGCATAACCGAAGCCTTCGGCAACTAAGCTGAAACCAATCATAAGTAAGAAGCTTAAACACAGTATGACAATGGTGGGGTGGTTATTGACAAAGCTAGTCAACGGTTTACTTGCCCAAATCATCAACAGCATTGCAATAGTGACTGCGGCAATCATGACGCCAATATGGTCAACCATACCGACAGCTGTAATGACAGAGTCAAGAGAGAAAACCGCATCAAGAACAATGATTTGTGCAACAACAGCCCAGAAATTCGATGTTTTTCGTTGAGTATTAGTGTGCTCGTCTTTACCTTCTAGCCGTTCGTTTAGCTCCATTGTTGCTTTGAACAATAGGAATAGCCCCCCGATCAACATGATCAGATCTCGAGCGCTGAAAGGATGCTCAAAGAGTGTCAATATTGGTTTCGTTAGCGTAATTAGCCATGACAGGCTAAAGAGCAGGACAACGCGCATGATAAGTGCAAGCATAAGCCCCGTTACACGGGCTCTATCACGCAACTTAGGCGGGAGCTTGTCAGCTAGAATGGCGATGAAAACGAGGTTATCTATACCAAGAACGATTTCTAGAACGATAAGGGTAGCGAGGCCCGCCCAAATCGAAGGATCTGCGATCCATTCCATACAGTTTGTTTTACCTTCTGATATGACGGCTTATGCCGACAGGTGAATAATGCGGTTTGTTGAACTAAATATCAATAAAAATTCACTTTAGTTAGATATTTTTTGACAAAAAAAGTCGTGAATACGTCATCGATTGCATCAATAACTACCATGCTGCACAATCCTAGGTTAATATGTGATCCCGTTAACAGAATGTCAGCACTATCAAGGCTGACTTGGTCCTAATCAGACAGGAGTTTTTCATGTCAAAGCAGCAGATTGGTGTTGTCGGAATGGCTGTCATGGGGCGCAATCTTGCGCTGAACATTGAAAGCCGCGGTTATTCAGTGTCTATCTTTAACCGTTCTAAAGATAAAACAGATGAAGTTATCGCCGAAAATCCAGGGAAAAAATTAGTTCCCAACTATACAATTGAAGAGTTTGTTGACTCTCTGGAAAAACCACGCCGCATCTTGTTGATGGTTAAAGCGGGTGAAGCAACAGACAAAACAATTGCCTCGCTGACTCCTCATTTGGACAAAGGTGATATCTTAATAGATGGTGGTAACACTCTTTATAAAGATACTATCCGTCGTAATCGCGAATTATCTGAACAAGGTTTCAACTTCATCGGTACAGGTGTTTCTGGTGGTGAAGAAGGTGCATTGAAAGGCCCTTCAATCATGCCTGGCGGTCAAAAAGAAGCTTATGAATTAGTTGCTCCAATTTTAAAAGAGATTGCAGCGAAAGCAGAAGGCGAGCCATGTGTGACTTATATTGGTCCAGATGGTGCAGGGCACTATGTCAAAATGGTTCACAATGGTATCGAATATGGTGATATGCAATTAATTGCAGAAGCATATTCATTGCTAAAAGGCTCATTGAACTTAAGTAACGAAGAATTGGCAGACACCTTTGCAGAGTGGAATAAAGGTGAGTTAAGCAGCTATTTGATTGAAATCACAGCAGATATCTTCAAGAAAAAAGATGAAGATGGTAAATATCTGGTTGATGTGATCCTTGATGAAGCAGCAAATAAAGGGACAGGTAAATGGACTAGCCAAAGTGCTCTTGATTTAGGCATTCCTCTGACTCTGATCACTGAATCTGTATTTGCGCGTTATATTTCATTCTTGAAAGACCAACGTGTAGCCGCCTCTAAAGTATTAAGTGGCCCAGTATTAAAAGCAGTTGATGGTGATAAAAAAGCATTTATTGAGAAAATTCGTCGTGCGTTATATCTAGGTAAAATTGTTTCTTATGCGCAAGGTTTCCAACAGCTGAAAGCGGCATCAGATGAATATAATTGGGACCTCAACTACGGTGAAATCGCGAAAATTTTCCGTGCGGGTTGTATTATTCGTGCTCAATTCTTGCAAAAAATCACTGACGCTTATAACCAAGATGCAAAAATTGCCAACTTGCTGTTAGCGCCATATTTCAAACAAATTGCCGATGAATACCAACAAGCTCTGCGTGATGTTGTTTGTTATGGGGTGCAAAATGGCATACCTACACCAACGTTCTCAGCAGCAATTTCTTACTATGATAGCTACCGTTCAGCGGTATTGCCTGCAAACTTAATCCAAGCGCAGCGTGACTACTTTGGTGCTCACACTTATAAACGTACGGATAAAGACGGTGTTTTCCACACAGAATGGATGGAATAATCCGTCATCATTGATTATTGATGACATAAAAGGCGCTAGGTTTAGCGCCTTTTTTGACTTTTAAGCACCGTAAAATGGTTAATTTATAACGATGAGTAAATCGCTTATTCGGTATCGAATATAGCTTTTTTATAATTTATAACAGCGAATATTTTTTAAATTATATTTTATCGAGTCTAGGCATGGTTTATGCGTAACTTTCTTATTTTATTGCTTTTATTAGTATTACTTGGTCCATTAGGGATTGATTTATATTTGCCGACAATACCTGATATTGCGAGGGATTTAGGTAGCAGTGAGTCGGTGATCCAGTCAACGATAGCACTGTTCATTCTCGTTCTGGGGTTAGGGCAATTAATTTCGGGCCCACTAGTGGATAGATATGGACGAAAACCTGTCGCGATTGCAGGTATGGTGCTATATATCATCGGTGCAGGTGTTGCGATTGTAGCAACGACACCGGCAGTATTTATTGCTTCTCGTTTATTGCAGGGAGTTGCGGTTTGTTGCACTTCTGTAGTGGCTTTTAGTTGTGTGCGCGACCGTATGAATGGTACAGAAGCGGCGCGAGCCTTCGGTTTTCTAAATGGTACACTCAATATTGTTCCTGCATTAGCCCCATTATTAGGGGGGTTATTGGCGGAGGCTTGGGGGTGGCGCGCGCCATTTTGGTTCCTTGCACTGTATGCGTTGGTAATATTAGTACTGATTATCATATTATTACCGGAAACACGGCCAACAAATTTGCCAGCAGTAAAAACGACCCAACTTAAAACCTATTGGCGGATTTTGGGTGACCGTCAATTTATCATTTTTGCTTTGGTTAATGCAGGGACTATGGGGATGGCACTAACTTATGTTTCCCTTGCGCCCAGCGTTCTAATGGGGGATGCACAACTTACCCCACTAGAATTTTCTATTGTATTTGGAATAAATGGTTTTTGGATCATGTTTGCCAGCTATATTGCCAATTACTTTATTCATAAAATTGGCCGGCCAACTTGTTTATTAGTGGGCAGTACGATGATGGCATTAGGTTGTTTAGGGTTGCTGCTTGGTTTTATTTTACTCTCTGAACAAGTGCAAAATCATTGGGCTGTGTATATGTTACCTGTCGCATGTGCTTGTACTGGCCTTGCCTTTATGATGGGCACCGCAACAAGTTATGCCTTAGAACCATTTGGTAACGAAGCCGGGACGGCTTCTGCGTTAGTGGGATTTGTGCAAATGGCAGGAGGAGCAGGGTTAGGGTTATTTGCCATTGCTTTACCTATCGCCCCGAAACTATCCCTAGCGATAGTTATGTTAATTGGTTGTATTTTTGGCTTAGTTGCAAGAAAGGCGAGCTTAAAATTAACTAAAGACGAAAGTCATTAATTATTAATGCCATTCAAGGCTCGATTAGCTAGCAATGTTAATTGAGCCTTGAGATTACTTTATGCTAATACCTTATATCAACATTAAACTATTTCCCCATTAATTGTTGTTGGGTGTTTTAGGGTTTTTATTTCGATATCTTCAGTGTGAACTATTTTATTATTAACATAAATATTCACTTTTACTGGGTTAAGCTTCCATTCAATATTGACATGGTATTTATTCATCAGGCCCTCTTTCATTCTAAAGGCATGCAGTTGGTATTTATTAATTGTGCCATCTTGTAATATTACTTCTAAATATGGTGAGTCAGGGGAAATGTGTTCATCAGGTCGATAAACCATGCCGAAAGAACCATAGAGAGGTATACAGCTTTGCCTTTCAAACTTGCCGTCGGGGTCATAAAACCCGGTTAAGGTAATAATAGGGACGCCTTGTTTATCAGGTTTTTTATATATCCCTTGGCTCTCTATTTTTTGCCAAGTATGGCCATTCGAAATATAAGATAGTATTTTGTCTTTAGTTATTTTACTTTCAACGCTATTGACGATTACGTTACTACTCCAGTCTGCAAATGAGCTTATTTTTATGATTGAGCCTTTATTTTTAGGCGTGGCAGGAGGGAAAATCATATTAGGAGTATGGTAGCCATTACCACTTTGTATGTGAATAAACTTATATTTCTCTGCAAAAGTATTAAGTTTTTCATCGGTTAAATTTTCCCCATTCTTTGTCGAATAATGAAAGAATATAAGCTCTGAAAGATCAGGGCTGGCATCTACCATTTCTGCTTTTTCAGAATCCCATTTTTTATAACCAGTCGTCGATTCAGGGGAAAATATATAACTATTTTGAAGCCGTTTTTGAATTGCAGCTAATGAATTTGGTGTGTAAGCGGTAAAAGAATTATAGTTTGAGTCGAAAGGGTAGCCACTAGACATTGCATCAGTATTAAATACCCCGTCGTGTGACAAGTTAGGAATAAAATAATTGTACTCACAATCCCATAGCCATGATGAGTTTTTTTTATCGGGTGTGGTGTGTGTTCCGCCTTCAGGACCGCCGTGATAATCACCTAAGCCAAAATTATGACCTAATTCATGGCTAACCTCATTTCCCTTTGATTCATATAATGTGGCTTTTCCACCGCCTTCCGACCAACCATGATGTTGTATGCCATTTTCGTATACGCCAACAGAATTATGCATGGTTACTTGGAATGTGGGGAGAAATGATGGAGCTGATGCCTGAGAACTATTAATACCATAGTTGGCTGAATTAATGCCGTCAGAAATGAGGTCTTTGGCAATCTCATGTCGCATATTCCCGTCATGACCACCCCCTTCGCCTGTTGCTTTATCAATAAATAGCTCACCACGAGGGGTAACAACTTGAGTTAAGTAGACGGGGTCAAAACGAGTTACAATCAATGTCGCAGCGGGGACTGTTTGGCCATATTGGCGGTTTAACTCATGGTTATTTTGAAAGTCAAACTCATTCCTTGGGGGGGTTAACATACCAATATCTATAGTGTTAATCATCAGGATATTGGGAGCACCAATTTTCACATCATTAAGCGCTCCTGTAGACTCAAGGGTATTGAACTCAAAGCGTATCCCCGGTTTTATATATTCTTTAGGAATGATAGCTGACCAAGTATTTTCTGAATAGGCGAGGTTTTCAAGCGGGGCGCTTGTGGTAGGTTCTGTTATCGGGACCCATTTTTTTTTTATATCATAAATAAAAGTGATTTTTTCGCCTGTTTTTAGCTCATATTTTTTACTGCCGTAGAAAATAGAACTGGTATAAGAAGCTTCGGATGAAAACATAACTTTCTTATTATGGAAAAAGTCATTAGCGTTAAGTCGAAATTTTGGCGCCCAATTCCCATCACTAGTTGCTATTTTTATCGTTTCATTGTGTGCGATTAGCTGGTTAAAAGATTCACTATCATTGGTGATTTTTTGGATTTGTGAGTTATCACTAATGAGTAAGTCATATAAACTGCCGTCTATTATAGAAGGTGAAATAGTTAATGGTGGGGGAGCAGCAATGGGAGTGTTTTCCCATACACCATCAAAGTTACAAACGAGAAGTCGTTGTTCACCTTTTTTCAGTGAGACAATATTATTATTGAAGCTAATCTCCGTTTGTTTTTTAGTTTTGGATGAAAACAGTATTTTTTTACCACTATGCTGCTTGTTATTAATTAAGTAAATTTTTTTAACCCAATCATTATCTGTTAATTCAAGTTCTATACTCGAGTGAATTTTAAAATATTGGTCTAAATTATTTGTGTCAGTTCTGCCCTCTTTTCGGGGGGCGAGTAATTGAGTAAATCCTTTTAGTTTAAATTCGAAAGAAGATGGTGTAACCCGGTAGTACTCAGATATTTCTACATCCTTCTTTGTTTGCCATCGGCCATTTCCATCACAAATAAAAATAAGGCTATTGTTTTTTTTTAGTGAGGTATGCTTATTACCATATTCAATTTTTACGGTTTTATTTGAATCATTGTAAATAGAGATGTATTTATAGCTATATTCAGTGTTATTATTAATTACAAAGGTTTCCTGCGGGAAAGGGGCATTGAATATTATGTTTATTTTATCATTTATTTTAATTAACTTATCAAAGTAAATGGGGTTTTCTGTTACCTTTTCTAGGTCATCATTATGGTTAATAGTCAGGTCAAATTTATTTGTTTTATTAAAATAGTGAGGTAATAAGTCAGTTTCTGGAATATGGTTATTTGCAGTGGGGGGGAGTTTTGAAGGGGGAAGAAGCTCTTTAGTTATTAATAAGTTGTTTTTTTTATCAAATATTTTGAATTGAAAAGGTTCACTCTCTGCAATAATTTTATGGGGTTTTACCAGTATCAAAGTATTACGGTCGGAAACTAGAGTTGGGTGTGTGTCTCCAGCAATTCTATTTTTGGCAGGGATTATACTGGCTTGAGCAAAAGTGACATTAGCCTTTAATTCCCCAATAAGGTCATTAGGAAATTGGTTTTTATTAAAATACTTCATTTTTGCATTAATGATATCGTTGAACCGTTGCTGGAATAATTGTACTTCTAGGTATTTATCACTTATTAATGGGTTAGTATTAGCTTCATGTATGATGTGCCATATATCTAATAAAATTCTGTTATCATTTTCAGGGTTAAGAGTGAAGGGATAGGTATTTTCAGCCTCGATTATTTCTGTTATTGATGGTAGTGCGCTCGTAGTAGGATTAAACATAAAATTCCTTTTTATATTTTTGGTATTTATCAATCAAGTAATTAATTAAAATTACTTATCAATATTATATTAAATAAAGTGCAGCTAATAATCATGATTGACTAACAGTTAGTCTTAAACTTTAATTAATGGTAAGTTTGTATGATATTTCTAGCTGAGTATTGAATATGCAGAATCCATTGTTAAATAAGCCAAGGGTAGCTAAAGGTGATGTATTTTGAACGCGAATACATCACCATAGACAGCGTTCTATGGTAAATATAAACGGATTAAAAGGTTTATTACCATGAATAAAAAGCATTGGTCAAAATATGAATTACTGCATGAGGTTGTGCAAAACCCTAATATTCATATTAAAGGTAAGCATAGCTACTACAGTGATTGTTGGGATAATGGCTTTGAAAATTCGGTTGTTCGTTACCTTCAGGGGGATGAGCAAAGTCGAGATTGGCAGCTTGCGTGGCATGTAGACCAACTTTACATTGGGGACTATGTTTGTATTGGCAGTGAAGCCGTGATTTTGATGGGTGGGAATCATACTCATCGAATGGATTGGTTTTGTTTATATCCTTTCCTTGAATATATTGAGGAAGCTTATATAGGAAAGGGGGATACGGTGATTGGTGACGGAGCATGGATTGGCATGCGAGCTTTTATCATGCCGGGTGTCAAAATTGGTGAGGGAGCCGTCATTGCGAGCAACAGTGTGGTTGTTAAAGATGTTGAGCCTTATAGCATTGTTGGGGGGAACCCTGCCAAGCCAGTTAAACACCGGTTTGCGCCTGAAGTGATTAGCGAACTCTTGGCGCTGAAAATCTATGATTGGCCAGAAGCAAAATTCTCCGCTTTAAAGCGCGTGATTTGTGGATCTGATTTTCAGGCACTAAAGCAAGCCAGTATTGAATACGACCGACAGCTTAATCAGTAATTGTCATTTAGGGTTATTCTATGGAATAACCCTTTTTACGATTAGATGGTTAGCTTTCTTCTATACGAATAAACTTTACTAAAGTGGGCTTGGCTATTCTTTGGTAATCTTTTGTATTTAAAATAATCGAGCGTTCTAATGTGCCTGCATTAAAGGCTAATTCCTCAAAACGTTCAAACAGCAGCGGGTCAGCAATGAGCTTTAAATTGGGATGAAAGCTAAAAGGGGGGATCGCACCGAATACACATTGCGTGAGTTCATCCACTTCTTTCGGGCTTGCTAACGACGCACGAGTTCCACCAATTGCCAGTGCAATTTTGTTTAAATCGGCTTGTTTATCTGCTGGCAAAATCGCGAGTACATGCTGGCGGATACCATTACCTTTAACATGACATACCAATCCCTTTGCACCTTGTCCAAGTTGAGTGCCACGTATTTTTGCCACCTCTTCTGATTTCCCAGCGGTGGGGTGCTCCATCACACGATACTTTGCATTATTTTTATTAAGTAATTGCGTTAACTGCATAAAAATAGAATTTTCAGACACTGTTATTCCCTTTAAAACCACATCAATATCAGGGAATGATAGCAAGTTTACATGCAGATACAACCGCAAAACCAAGGGATGTTAAAAATCAAAATATGCTAAATATTATAAATTGCATATCAGATGCGGTTTTAATCTGTTTTATTGGTTGGTTTATAGCCTTTTCTATTTCATATGCTATTTTGTTTTTTATTTCTATTAAAATCAAACCGTTATAGTTATGTTTTTTCATGAGTTAGTGAGAATACAAATTGTTAAGAATTGAGGTTGATCATTTACGCTGTATTTTATTATCGGTAATATAAAGTTTTATATAACGAAAAGATAATATGAACCGTAAATTTAACTTATCTGTAATATTGCCTCTTATTGCAGGGATAGCCCCATCTATTGTTGCTGCTCAAGTCTCTGAGCAACTAGCTAAACCTAAACAAGACAGTATGTTGGTGACAGCAGCGCCAAACGATGTCACGACAGAAGCGCAAGCCGGAGCCGGCTTTTTTACTTCACAAATTGATATTGGCCCATTAGGGAATTTGGAATGGATTGATACACCATACTCCACAACCACTATTAGCCGCGAAATAATCAATAACCAACAAGCTAAAAGTTTGAGTGAATTGTTGAAGTTTGCACCAAGTACACAAATGCAAGCCCGAGGGGGCATGGATGTTGGGCGTCCTCAAAGCAGAGGAATGCAGGGTAGTGTGGTGGCAAATAGTCGCCTTGATGATTTGTATATTATTTCGACCACAGCATTCCCTGTTGAAATGCTGGACAGGGTCGACATCATTAATAGTTTGACGGGGGCATTGTATGGCCCTGCAAGTCCAGCGGGGCAGTTTAATTTTACGGCCAAACGACCTGAGGATGTGCAACGCTTAACGTTAGGCTATCAAAGCCGTAATGCCTATAGTGGTCATGGGGACTTAGGAGGGTATTTTGATGAAAATAAGCGCTTTGGCTACCGTCTTAACTTACTGGATGAAGAAGGTACGGGCAGTGTAGATGATAGTACATTACGGCGTAAATTTGCCTCATTAGCACTGGATTGGAATATTCAGCCTGGTACGCAATTACAACTTAATGCGAGCCATTATAACTTTGTGCAAAAAGGGTATGTGGGGAGTTTCAGCTATGGTCCTAAGGTTAAGTTACCAAAAGCACCAAATCCACAAGATAAAAACTTAGCACTACATACCGCAGGCAATGATTTAACTACTGATACAGTTAGCACTCGCTTACTTCATGATTTTAATGAAGATTGGTCATTGAAAGCTGGGGTAGGCTATCAACAAGCAGATAGAGCTATGCGGACGGTAACCAGTGCTATTCAAGATAATAATGGAACGATTTCCCGATCGTTGATGGATTCTCCTGCATCGGGGCGCTTTAGAGTGCTAAGTCACTCCGTAATGTTAAATGGCCATGTGGAGACAGGGCCAATCGCTCATGATTTGTCGTTAGCGACGAATGGCTATGTGTGGTCGATTTATAGCTCAAAAGAAAATAGTACTCGACGCAATTTAGGTGATACCAATATGTACCATCCATCGCCAATGGAAGAGCCTTCTGATGGTAAGATCCATACGGGGGGCTCACGTTATAAATCGGCTGAAAATCGCCAACAAAGTATCACAATTGGCGATACCATCACCTTTGACCCCCAATGGTCTGCAATGTTTTACCTCAGTCAAAGTTGGTTAGAAAGCCGTAGTTTTGATAAACAACACCATAAAACGAGTCAAACTCATCATCATGGTCTTAGCCCACAAGCGGCACTGATGTACAAAATTAGCCCACAAGTAATGACCTATATTAGCTATGCGGATTCACTGGAGGAAGGAGATACTGCTCCATTAGGACAAGGTATTAAAAATGAAGGGCATACTTTAGACCCTTACCGTAGTAAGCAATATGAGTTGGGAATTAAAGCCGATGTTGCCGACTTAAACCTAGGGGCTGCGTTGTTTCATTTAGAACGGCCATTTGCTTATGTGGATGGTAATGATCTCTTTCGTGAACAGGGAAAACAAGTAAATCGAGGGCTTGAGCTTAGCGCGACAGGCCATGTATGGCAGGGGTTAAATATCTATAGTGGTGTGACTTTTCTTGACCCTAAATTAACAGATACAGGGTTAATATCGACTAAAGACAAACGCGTCGTTGGGGTACCTAAAGTCCAAGCCAATATGCTCGTAGAGTATAGCTTACCATCGGTGCCTGAACTGGTTTATAGCGCTAATGTGCATTACAGCGGAAAACGTGCCGCTAATGATACAAATACGAGTTGGATAGATAGCTACACCACTTTAGACCTAGGGGCTCGTTACAGCACCAAAATAGGTCTTGTTCCTACCACTTTTAGGTTATCCGTTAATAATGTGACAGATAAGCGCTATTGGGCATCGATTTTCCCGGGGGGAAATAATGGCCAAGGCGGTGGTAATAGCGCATTTGTAGGTTCAGGCCGTGAAGTACGCGCAACCGCAACTTTTGATTTCTAATTAATCCTATAAAAATAAGGGGCACCTTTCTTTATTATTCAGCAAAGAAGGGTGACAAATATGAGAAAAGCTGATTTTTTACAAACGGTTATTTTGCTGGTAGGGCTGCTAACTTATGGTTTATCCCTAGCGAAAACAGATAACCCCGATCTACGGATTGCGACACCATGGCCGGCACAAAATACCATTATTATGATGTTGGGGTATGGTGAGCAGATTGTTGGTACATCGGTGATTGCGAAGAAAATTCCATTATTTCGCCAAATGTTACCTAACATTGATAATGTTCCAGTTATCAGCCTAAGTAACCAATTAAACCCAGAACAGATTATTTCATTACAAACACAATTATTGTTTGTTGCAAAAGGGATGGAAGTACCACAGAGAGACATTTTAGAAAGTGCGGGGGTGAAAGTTGTGGAGTACCCTGCCAATTCACTACAAGCTTTGCAGGAAAGAGTACAAGCAACGGCGGTTGAGCTAGGCCCGGATGCACAGCAAAAAGCGATAGAATATCAACGTTATTTTGACCGCAATATTACATTAGTCAGCGAACGCTTAGTCGGGTTAACCGAGGGAGAGAAGCGGACGGTATACCATAGTATGGGGAGTGCGTTATTTACCTCTGGTCGTCCCTCATTAAACCAAGACTGGATGGATTTAGCTGGCGCAAAAAATGTCGCTGAAACATGGTTTTCCAATAAGAAAAATAATTCTGGTGAAGTTTTACTCGAAACTATTATTGCGGCGAACCCTGATGTAATAGTGGCAATGAATAAAGAAGATGCACAGATAATAAAATCATCAGCTCAGTGGAGTGCGCTTCGCGCAGTAAAGAACCAGCAAGTATATGTGAACCCAAAGGGTATGTTCTGGTGGTGCCGTGAGACGTCAGAAGAAGCATTACAATTTTTATGGTTGGCGCAAACACTTTACCCCGAACGCTTTGCGGATATTGACATGAAACAGGAAACCGCAGATTTTTACTTGAAATTCTTTGCAATTCGCCTCAGTGACCAGCAAATCGATAAAATTTTGAACCCTTAAAATTTAGCTGCCAGTAAAACTGGCAGCTATTGATTTATTGGTGACGTTCTTTTAAACGTTTAATAATAGTACTTAAATCAAGTTCTTGGTCTTGCAGTAGTACCATTAAGTGATACATCAAATCAGCGGCTTCGTTAGTTAATTCAGCGCGGTCATTGACGGTGGCTGCTAAGGCCGTTTCAACACCTTCTTCCCCAACTTTTTGGGCGATACGTTTAGTGCCACTTGCATATAAACGAGCGGTATAAGAGCTTTCAGGTGATGCCGTTTTTCGCTCTTTTAGCAAGGTTTCTAGCTCAAACAGAAAGCCCCAATCACTTTGTGCGGGAGCAAAGCAACTTTGAGTGCCTTTATGACATGTTGGGCCATCCGGTAAGGCGAGCGCCAATAAAGTATCGCTGTCACAATCAGGGTAAATATCAACTAAATTTAAAAAATTATTTGATGTTTCACCTTTGGTCCACAAACGTTGTTTAGTTCGAGAATAAAAAGTGACTTTACGGCTGTCTAAAGTGGTTTGTAATGCTTCAGGGTTCATATACCCAAGCATTAATACATCCCCTGATACGGCATGTTGCACGATCACAGGCATTAAATTATCGACTTTTTGCCATGCCAGTTGGCTACATTGTTCTGTGGTTAACATACTCTAATTTGAACTCCATTTTCGGCTAGGTACTGTTTTAACTCACCGATATTAATAATTTGTTTATGGAAAACCGAGGCGGCTAAAGCCCCATCAACATTGGCGTCAGCAAAGGCATCAAGAAAATGGACTTTTTCCCCCGCACCGCCTGATGCGATGAGTGGTACTTGGCACACATCACGGACTTTTTTCAGTTGAACAAGGTCATATCCTTGGCGGACGCCATCTTGGTTCATCATATTCAAAACGATTTCCCCTGCGCCACGTTGTTGCACTTCTTTGACCCAATCGAGGGTTTTCCAATGAGTTTGTGTTGTACGTTTTTCATCACCGGTAAATTGGTATACAAGGTATTCATTAGTACTGTCATCAAACCAAGTATCGATACCAACAACAATACATTGTACGCCAAACCTATCTGCTAAGCGGCTGATTAAGGTTGGGTCAGATAACGCGGGGGAATTAATTGAAATTTTGTCTGCACCAAAAGACAGTATTTGAGCTGCATCTTCAACGCTTTTAATACCACCCGCTACACAAAATGGAATATCAATCACCTCAGCAACTTTAGCGACCCAGCTTTTATCCACAACGCGGCCATCCGACGAAGCTGTAATATCGTAGAATACCAGTTCATCAGCGCCTTCTTGTGCGTAGCGTTGCGCTAAAGGAACGATATCACCGATGATTTCGTGATTACGAAACTGCACCCCTTTAACGACTTGACCATCACGGACGTCCAAACACGGAATTATGCGTTTTGCCAACATTCGATTGCCTCCGTAACGGTAAATTTGCCTTCCAATAATGCACGACCAACAATAACCCCGGCGGCACCAGATGCTGGAATAGCCGCAATATCGTCTAAATTACCAATTCCTCCAGATGCTTGAAAGGCAATATCAGGGAATTTTTGGCTGATTTCTTGGTATAAATTCACATTAGAGCCGGTTAACGTGCCATCTTTAGAGATATCGGTGCAGAGCACATGTTTTAAACCATAAGGTTGATAGATTTCAATGGCTTGTTCTAATGTTAAATTTGAGTTTTCTTGCCAACCGCTGATAGCAATTTCTTTTACACCTTCGGTGTTAATGCGTACATCTAGAGCCAGTACAATGGCTTCTCCACCATAGGTTTCAAACCAAGTTTTTACGAGATCAGGTTTTGCTACGGCCGTTGAGCCGATCACCACGCGAGTCGCACCGGCCTCTAGCAATGCTTTAACATCGTCTTCGCTACGAATACCGCCACCAACTTGCACCGGCACACTAACGCCAGCTAATAATTTTTTAAGAAGTGGAATTTGGCGTTTTTGCGGGTCTTTAGCCCCCGTTAAATCCACAAGGTGTAAGAGTTTTGCGCCTTCTTTTTCATACTGTTGCAAGCGTGGCAGAGGGTCATTACCGTAATCTGTTTGCTTAGCGTAATCCCCTTGGTGTAACCGTACTACCGTGCCATCGATTAAATCTAATGCAGGAATGATCATGGTAATTACATCTCCAAAAAATTCTGAATCAAGCGAGAACCCGCAGCCCCAGAGCGCTCTGGGTGAAATTGTACGCCATAGAAATTATCGCGATTGATAGCACTGCTAAATAAATTTCCATATTGTGTTTGCGCAATGGTATTCGCTGAAATAGGCATAGCATAGCCGTGTACAAAATAAAAATAAGCATCATCGGCAATGCCTTTAAATAACGGGTTTCCAGCAAGTGCTTTGACTTGGTTCCAACCACTATGGGGAACAGGTAAACCGTTAGCATCCATTTTTTGTACTGGGCTATCAATCAGCCCCAGTAATGGGATATTTGTTTGCCCTTCTTCGCTAAAGGAGCCAAGCAATTGCATCCCTAAACAGATACCTAATACAGGTTGAGTTAGCGCCTTAATTAATGGGACTAATTCACGCTCAATGAGCTTTTCCATTGCGGCACTAGCGGTACCGACACCGGGTAGAAACACCTTGTCTGCCTGTAAAATAGTATTGGTTTCTCGGCTGATCACCGGGTCATAGCCTAAACGTTTTACTGCATAAGCGACAGACGCCAAATTAGCACAGCCAGTATCAAGGATGACGACGTTCATCACAAAACCCCTTTTGAGCTTGGGAGGGTATCCCCTTCAACGCGGATCGCTTGGCGCAGTGTCCGACCAAAGACTTTAAATAAGCTTTCTGCTTTGTGGTGATCGTTTTTTCCTTTTGTTTTTAGGTGTAATGTGCAGCCCATTGCATAGGAAAGTGAGCTAAAAAAGTGCTCAATCATTTCTGTACTTAAATCACCTACGCGTTGGTATTTAAATTCTGCTTTATATTCAAGGTGAGGGCGACCTGAAATATCCAGTGCGCAGCGTGCTTGGCATTCATCCATTGGGAGCACGAAACCAAAGCGTGCGATGCCTCGTTTATCACCTAAAGCAATTCTGAGAGCTTCACCTAATGCAAGCCCTGTGTCTTCAACTGTGTGGTGGTCATCAATAAATAAGTCACCATTGACCTCGATATTTAAACGGAAGCCGCCATGGGTCGCTATTTGGTCTAACATGTGGTCGAAGAAGCCAACCCCAGTGTTGATTTTACTGCCACCTTCTTGGTCTAACCAAACTTCTACTTGTATATTCGTTTCTTTGGTAACGCGTTCTACTCGTGCATGGCGATTACGTTTAGTGAGTTGTGCTGTGATCGCTTCCCAATCAAGCTCAGTTGCATTATAACGTAAGCCTTTGATCCCCATATTATCAGCAAGCTGAATATCGGTTTCGCGGTCACCAATCACATAGCTGTTTTCGCTATCTAATACATTGCTATCTAAATAGCGTTCTACCAATTGAAGTTTAGGTTTACGGCAAGGGCAGTTATCTTCAGGCTTATGAGGGCAAATTAGAACTTCGTCAAACGTGATGCCTTGAGAAGTGAAAATTTGCATCATTAAATTATGGGGTGGTTCAAAGTCAGCAGTTGGGAAGCTATCGGTGCCTAAGCCATCTTGGTTGGTTATCATCACTAAGCGGTAATTGGCTTTTTGCAGAGCAAGTAAGCTAGGAATGACCGCTTTTTCAAAGGCGAGTTTGTTTAAGCTGTCGACTTGAAAATCCGTCGGTGGCTCAGTAATTAAGGTACCATCACGGTCGATAAAAAGAATTTTCTGGCTCATGAGTCATTCCTAATTAGCAAAGTGCTGCAATAGCTTCAATAACACGGGTATTTTCAATTTCTGTCCCGATAGTAATGCGTAAACAGTTTTCAAGACCAGGTTGTTTACTTTGGTCACGTAAAATAATGCCTTGATCCCACAGGGCTTTAAACACTTTATTGCCATCTTTAAAGCGCACTAAAATATAGTTAGTTTCACTCGGATAAACATGTTCAACCACCGATAAGTCACGCAGGGCTTCACTGAGGGCGATGCGGTTTTCTGTTACGGTTTTTACGCGGTTTCTCATGGTGGTTATGCCTTGTTCATCTAAGGCTTGAGCCGCAATCATGGCAACCGGTGTTGATAATGGATAAGGCGCAATCACTTTTAATAGCACTTCAATAACTTCAGGTGAAGCAAGGGTAAAACCACAACGTAACCCAGCGAGAGCGAAAGCTTTTGATAAGGTTCTTAAAATAACTAAATTTGGGTATTCTGCTAACCAAGTAGTCACGCTATATTGCGGGCAAAATTCAATATAGGCTTCATCAACTACCACCAATGCACGGCCCGCTGCCATATCTAGCACTTCACGTAAATCTTTATTATCGATGATATTGCCCGTTGGGTTATTTGGGCTACAAATATAAATCAGTTTGGTATTAGATAAGTTTTCACGGATCGCATTAACGTTTAATGCCCAGTCTGGCAACGCCATGATTTTCTTTTGTTCAACACCAAAGGTTTCTGCACTGACACTGTACATGCCATAGGTTGGCGGGCAAAACATCACCGCATCTTTTCCCGGCTCACAAAATGCGCGGATCAACAACTCAATGGACTCATCGGCTCCACGGCAAACCAACACCTGTTCTGGTGTAATTTGCGTATAAGCCGCATAGTTATTGATTACGGCAACCGGTTGGCATTCAGGGTAACGGTTAAGGTTATGTTCACTGAATTGATAATCAGGGGCAATGGGGTATTCGTTGGCATTGAGCCAGACATCACCATTTCCACCTAAGCGCCGTGCAGACATATAAGGGGTCATGGTTTTAACATTTTCACGTGCAAGACTGGCGGCATTAAATTTTTGGCTCATGACTTACTCCTGATTTTGTTTTTTTAGTTCGTTAACGCGTAAGGTAACGGCATTTTTGTGAGCGGTGAGTTGCTCTGCTTGAGCTAAAGTTTCGATGGTGTTGGCTAGCCCTAATAGGCCTTGTTTAGACAACTTTTGTACGGTCATGCGTTTCATAAAATCAGCAAGGCCAAGGCTTGAATAAGTCGAGGTATAGCCATAGGTCGGTAAAACGTGGTTAGTCCCTGATGCGTAATCCCCCGCAGACTCCGGTGACCAGTCACCAACGAATACTGACCCTGCACTAGTGATAGCGTCGACTAGGTTATCAGCATCGCGGGTTTGTAATATTAAATGCTCAGGGCCATAGCGATTGCTAATTTCAACGCATTGTTCGATCGAATCAGCGATGATCACACGGCTGGCACTCAGTGCTTCCCTTGCAATTTCTGCACGAGAAAGTTGCGCTAATTGTTTTTCTGTTTCCTCAATCACGCGCTGGGCAAAGTTTTCATCGTCAGTTAATAAAATGACTTGTGAATCAGGGCCGTGTTCCGCTTGTGATAGTAAATCAGATGCGGTGAACGCTGGGTTTGCTCCGCTATCCGCAATCACTAATACTTCAGAAGGGCCCGCTGGCATATCAATGGCAGCACCATCATGGCTTTGGCTGACTTGGCGTTTTGCCTCTGTGACATAGGCATTACCGGGGCCAAAAATTTTATCCACTGTAGGAATGCTTTGGGTGCCAAATGCCATGGCGGCAATCGCTTGTGCGCCACCTACTTGGAAAATATCGCTAATACCACACAGCTTGGCTGCATACAGAATTTCATCAGCAATTGGTGGAGGAGAGCACAGGATAATTTTCCGACAACCCGCAATATTGGCTGGTGTTCCCAACATCATAACCGTTGACAGTAATGGCGCGGAACCACCCGGAATATACAAGCCAACCGCATCAATTGGGCGCGTGATTTGCTGGCAAACAACACCAGCTTGGGTTTCTACCGTTATTGATACAGGCTTTTGCGCCTCATGAAAACGACGGATATTGCCAATTGCCGTTTTCATTGCAGTTTTAATTTCATCACCAAGACGAGCTTCAGCTTCATCTACCGTATTCGCTGCAATACGCACGGTGTCGATTTCGGTTTTATCGAAACGACGGCTTAAGGTTTGAAGGGCAAGGTCACCTTCACGACGGACTTGGTCGATAATGTCACTGACCGCGCTAGTAATGCTGCCAGAGGCAGCAATAGCAGGGCGCATCAGCAATGCACTTTGTTGTTGGTCGTTACAATCTGCCCAGCGAATTGGCTGGTTGAATCCCATTTCCATGACGATTTACTCCATCATTTTTTCGATTGGCAGAACAAGAATTGAACTTGCGCCTAATGCTTTCAGTTTTTCCATGGTTTCCCAGAACAAAGTTTCGGAGCTAACCATGTGCATTGCTACACGGCTTTGTTCACCCGCTAGAGGTAAAATAGTTGGGCGCTCAGCACCAGGCAGTAGTGCAATAATTTCTTCCAGTGTTTCACTTGGCGCGTGTAACATGATGTATTTAGATTCGCGAGCTTGGATAACGCCTTGAATTCGGGTCATCATGCGGTCAATGAGTTGCTGTTTATCTGCCGACATTTCACCATCGCGTTGGATTAAACAGGCTTTTGAACGGTAAATGACTTCCACTTCTTTCAGCCCGTTTGCCTCTAATGTCGCCCCTGTTGAGACTAAGTCACAAATCGCGTCTGATAGGCCTGCACGTGGTGCAACTTCAACTGAGCCATTAAGTAAGCATGATTTAAATTGAATGCCTTTTTGGTCGAAATAACGTTTTAATAAGTGCGGGTAAGAAGTTGCAACGCGGGAACCATTTAAGCATTCTGCACCGGTATAGTTGAAATCTAATGGTGCAGCAAGTGATAGGCGGCAGCCGCCAAAATCAAGGCGACGTAGTGTTTTATATTGAGGGTCTTCACCTTGAGCACGGCGATTTAATAGCTCTTCTTCCAGAACGTTTTCACCAATGATACCGAGGTCAACAACGCCATCCATAACCAGCCCTGGAATGTCATCATCGCGGACACGAAGTAAATCAATAGGCATATTTTCTGCATAAGCAATCAAACGTTGTTGTTGTAAATTAATTTTGATCCCACAGCGAGATAGTAATTCTCTTGATTCTTCACTCAGACGACCTGATTTTTGAATTGCAATACGTAAACGTGATTTATCCAACATAACCTTACCCCATATTCCTTTAATAAATTTTTGTTTTAAAATAAAAAAACCCTCGGAAGATTATCTTCCGAGGGTTTTCTCAATTCGCATTTCAGCCACCGGAAGATTCGTTGATCGTCTTCCAGCACACATCGCCCGAAAGACTAATCAGGATGATGGTGATGATGATGGTTGCGTGAAATACGATTCATAATGTCTTCCGTTCTCTAATTTACGTGAATGACTAAACATTCACTGTGCTAACTAAATACTCATTGGTATTCAACCTATCCGATTTCCCCCTATGAATGCAACCTTTTTTTAAAAAATAACCAATAATAATTAGTTGAGTAGGATTTATAGTGATAAATCCCTCAAAAAATGTATTCGGAAGTTTTAAGGTTTTCAGATAACCTAGAGTGAATTTCAGTGAATGAGTCAATGGAGGATCGATTGTATGAAAAAAGTGACCATCGTTGGGCTAGGTTGGGTTGGGTTACCATTGGCTCAGGCTTTATTAGCAAAGGGTATTCAAGTTGTCGGAACTAAGACGACGCCTGATGGCATAGAGGCCGCCCGTGCTGTGGGTATAGAATGCTATGCATTAAAGCTAACCCCTGAAATTGAGTGTGACAGTGAAGATTTAACTCAGCTTATGGTGGAGAGCGATGCCTTGGTCATTTTGCTCCCGCCTTCAAAAGTGAATGTGGACCAATACGTTGAAGCGATTGAAACTTTAGTTAATTGTGCAGTCACTTTTCGAGTGCCAAAAGTGATTTTTACCTCTTCTACCTCGGTATATGGGGAGCAAGATGGTGAAATCACGGAAAAAGCGAATCTTAATGGGTCAACAACCTCAGCGACGGCACTCATAAGGGCTGAACGCTGGTTACACCAATTGCCGAACATTTCAGTGGATATTTTACGACTCGCCGGTTTAGTGGGAGAGAAACGCCATGCGGGCCGGTTTTTAGCGGGTAAAACAGGGGTTAAAGGGGCTAACCTACCGGTGAATATGGTGCATCAAGATGATGTTATCACGGCAATTTTACTATTGCTTCAGCAGCCTGATGGCGGCCATATTTTTAACTTGTGTGCACCAACGCACCCCACACGCGCGGAATTCTATACCAAGGCGGCTAAATCGATTGGCTTAGTACCACCTGAATTTATTGATGAAATAAATGAGTCAGGAGGTAAAGTAATTAATGGTAATAAGATTTGCCAAGAACTTGGGTTTGAATATCAATATCCAAACCCTGACTTGATGAATATGACGCTATAATCACTTAATTGGGATCATAACAATTTTTTTGAATGCAGGGCGTGTGGTTAATTGCTGATACCAACGCTCTAAATTTTTGAATTCAGGGCGGTCGGTAACGATTTCATGCCATGGATAAAATAGCGGTGCGATAGCAATATCAGCAATGCCAAATTTGTCGCCACTGAAGTAAGCTTGGTTTGCTAATGCATCGTCGGCAATTTGCAATAATTTATTAATGTTGCCATAAATTACCTTAGCGAGTTCTGGGTCCCTTTCTGCTTGTGGGACACGGACAATTTTGTTCATCATCTGCTTGATGTGTTCAAACAGATTAGCACTACTCCAATCCATCCATTTATCCGCTGCGGCTTTCTCTTGCAGGTCTTTAGCGATCAATAAGTGAGAGTGATCAAACTTTTCCGTAAGGTAACGTAAAATTGCATTTGATTCCCACAGTGCAAAGTCATCATCCTGTAGAGTTGGAATTGTACTGTTTGGATTCATTTTTTTATATTCAGGTGTATCTAACCCACCAAATGGGCCACCCACATCTTTTTGATTATAAGCGACATTTAATTCTTCTAAGCACCAAAGTACCTTTTTAACGTTGGAAGAGTTGACGCGTCCCCAGACAGTTAACATTGCAGCCTCCTAAATTGATTTTTTTGTCATCAGCCATGGTTAAGATAGATTAAATTCACTCGTAGGCAAATCTTTATTTCCTATAGGTGGTCTCAGTGAAAATAAAGTCTTATATTAGGCTTGGTTAGATTGAGTTATCGCATTTGATCACAGCGGTGGTTTCATCGTTTAGTGATGTTGAGCAAGATGATATTTATTTTAAATGTTTTATGAATAAGTGAAGGAATAACCGATGAGTAAAAAAATGTTGTCCCTAAAAACCCGACAAGTCGGGGTTGGGTTGAGTCTATTGATTGCCGTAAGTGGGAGTACGTATGCGGCTCAGACCCCGGTTGCTCCTCAAGTTGATGCAAAAGCATTCGTTCTAATGGATTATAAAAGTGGCAAAATCCTAGCGTCTGCAAACCCTGACGAGCGTTTAGACCCTGCAAGCTTGACTAAAATTATGACCAGTTATGTGGTAGGTCAGGCAGTTAAATCAGGGAAAATTACGCCGCAGGATATGGTAACAGTGGGGGAAGACGCATGGGCGACAGGAAACCCGGTATTAAAAGGCTCTTCACTCATGTTTTTGAAGCCGAAAGACCGTGTTTCAGTATTGGATTTAAACAAAGGAATTGTTATCCAGTCAGGGAATGATGCCAGTATCGCTTTAGCTGATTATGTTGCGGGGAGCCAGGATTCATTTGTCAGTTTAATGAACCATTATGTGCAACAAATAGGCTTAAAGAATACACACTTTAAAACAGTTCATGGCCTAGATTCTGAAGGGCAATTTAGTACAGCACGCGATATGGCTATTTTAACACAAGCGATGATCCGTGATGTCCCCGATGAATATGTATTGCATAAAGAGAAAGAATTTACCTTTAATAAAATTCGCCAACCTAACCGTAATCGTTTGTTGTGGAACCAAAATTTAAAAGTTGATGGCGTAAAAACAGGGCACACTAGTGGCGCAGGGCATAATTTAGTGGCATCAGCCACGGAAGGTGATATGCGCTTAATTTCTGTTGTGTTAGGGGCGCCAAGTGACCGAGTGCGTTTTTCAGAAAGTGAGAAGTTACTGACTTGGGGTTTTCGCTTTTTTGAAACGGTGACACCAATAAAAGCAGACACCACATTGAAGAAACAACGGGTTTGGTTTGGGGATACCTCGGAGGTTTCACTCGGTGTTGCTGATGATGTTTCTATCACAATCCCTAAAGGGCAGCTACAAAATTTAAAAGTAGATATTCAGCTTACAAATGATTTCCTTGAAGCACCTTTAGCGAAAAACCAAGCGGTAGGGACGATTAACTTTATTCTGAATGGTGAAGTCGTTGAGCAACATCCTTTAGTGGCAAAATCTGCTGTTGAGGAAGCCGGGTTCTTTGGTCGTATTTGGGACTATATCATGAAAACCATCAGCGGCTGGTGGAGTGCAATCTTTGGGTAAGTGATTATCTTTAGCTAAAACTAGCCCTAACCGCCCCACTATGGGGGATTAGGGCTAGATAGTGTATACAAGTATTTATTCGCAGTGTGCCAGTTTAATGGCTAGCCCGCCTTGGGAGGTTTCACGGTATTTTGCGTTAATGTCTTTGCCTGTTTCATACATCGTTTCAATAACTTTATCAAGGCAAACACGCGGGTCACTGACTCGTCGTAATGCCATACGCGCCGCATTAACTGCTTTCACCGACGCGATTGCATTTCGTTCAATACAAGGGACTTGAACTTGCCCGCCAACGGGGTCACAAGTTAACCCTAAATTATGTTCCATCGCAATTTCCGCGGCGATACACACTTGCTCAGGGCTACCGCCCATTAACTCTGCGAGACCTGCAGCCGCCATTGAACAAGCAACACCAACTTCCCCTTGGCAACCAACTTCAGCACCTGAAATCGATGCGTTCATTTTATATAGAGCACCGATAACCCCTGAGACTAAAAAATACCGAGTGTAGGAGTTCTCATTCACAGGGCGAATGAATTTATCATAATAGGCTAACACGGCGGGGACTATGCCACAGGCGCCGTTAGTTGGAGCTGTTACAACGCGGCCACCGGCAGCATTTTCTTCATTGACGGCAAGAGCAAACATGTTGATCCAATCAATGACCGCCATAGGGTCTGTGTTTGTGCTATCGGTTGTGACAAGTTGGCGGCGTAGTGCTGCGGCACGGCGAGGGACACGTAATGGACCGGGTAATAAACCCTCCGTTGTCACGCCGCGTTCAATACCGGCTTTCATTACATCCCAAACGGAGGATAAATAATGTTGAATTTCATCTTTACTGCGTAAAGCTAATTCATTTTGCATTACCAGTGCAGAAAGGGATAAACCTGTTTCCTTACAATGCTTTTGTAAATCTGCCGCATATTTAAACGGATAAGGGACTTGAACTGCATTTTCATTCTCTTGGCCGAAATGCTCTTCATCAACGATAAAGCCACCACCAATGGAATAGTAATTTTTAGTGTATAGAATTTCGTTACCTGCAAATGCCGTGATAGTCATTCCATTTTCATGGAGCGGCAAGTTGGTATGATGAAAGTTCATCCCACCTTCGGTCGGAAAATCGACCTCATGTTGCCCTTGGGCTAAAAGAAGTTTACCTGTGTGCTCGACATTACGCATAAACGCAGGAATAGCGTCAATATCAATAGTATCGGGTAAGTTACCCGCAAGCCCCATAATGATTGCCATATCTGTGGCGTGGCCTTTACCTGTCAGGGAAAGCGAGCCGTATACATCAACCGCAATACGTGTAGTGGTGGTAAGTAAGTTTTGTTGAATAAGGTCATCAACAAATTGTTTGCCCGCTTTCATTGGGCCGACAGTGTGGGAACTTGAAGGGCCGATGCCTATTTTGAAGATATCAAATACACTAATCATATTCAGTGCTTCCTTTTGTAGAAAGTCATTGAAATCAGGTCGCTATTTTCATAATAACGACCTGGTAGCTTCAATTAGAAGAATAACTTATATATTGCCGCAGAGATAGCGACTAGACCCATAATTACGATAAATACATTACTGATTTTATCGGCATATTTGCGCATTGCAGGCACTTTGTTGATGGCATACATTGGCATCAGGAACAATAAGATGGCGATAACAGGCCCACCGAGGCTTTCGATGATATCCAGTACGCCAGGGTTTAATGTTGCAACTATCCATGTAGTGACTAGCATGAAGATTGCGGTACCACGGTTTAGCTTACGAACATCAACGGTTTTACCCTTTGCACGATAAGCACGTTCAACTAGGCCATTGAAACCTTCACGAGCACCTAGATAGTGCCCTAGGAAAGATTTAATAATTGCGATGAATGCAATAATTGCAGCTGCGTATTTGATGAATGGTTGATCGAAGTAGCCAGATAAATAGTCAAGAATACTGATATTTTGTGCTTTCGCCTGTGCTAGGTCTGCTGAAGATAAAGTAAACACACAACTAATGACGAAGAACATGACAGTCAAAACCATCAAAACATGTGCAGAAGCAAGAATACGTGAACATTTTTTTTCCGCTGCATCGCCATATTCTTCGCGTTTTGCGACAGAGAAAGCCGAGATGATAGGAGAATGGTTAAATGCAAACACCATCACTGGGATTGTTAACCAAATAGTGATCCAAATACTTTGCCCACCTGTATTTTTAGTGGCTTCAGTGATGCCTTCAAAGGTTAATGTATTCAGTACATCCCCACTCCAATGAGGGATCATATACAAAGAAAAGGCAACTAATACAGCGATAAATGGGAAAACCAGCATACTCATGACTTTGACTATGTATTTTTCACCAAAAGCAACAATCGCCATTACACCACCAACAAGGATCAAGGCAAGTAACCAGCGAGGTGGCGCGCCAACACCTAATAATTCGGTTAGGAATTTATTCACGTTATTGGTGATAGATACACCATAAACCAGCAAAATAGGGTAGATCGCGAAGAAATAAAGTAGGGTGATCCAGTTGCCTGCTGTACGACCAAAGTGTTCTTCTACAACACCAGTAATATCTGTGTCAGGTTTCGAACCAGAAAGAACGAACCGAGTTAAACCGCGATGAGCAAAGAACGTCATAGGGAAGGCTAAAACTAGCATCAATAAAACAGGTAATAAGCCGCTCATACCTGCGTTGATTGGCAAAAACAGTACTCCAGCACCGATAGCTGTACCATATAAACCCAGCATCCATACTGTGTCAGTTTTGCGCCAAGCATTGCTGTTTACTGTTTGCGAGGCTGTTTTGTCGATGGAACCAACTTTTGTTGCATCCATAATAGTCTCCGAAAATAAAAGTCAAAAAAATCATTTAAGCGTAACGTTCAAATGCGTTACGACGTTTTAATCTTTTGGTACGAACAATTACTAAATAACAATCGTTTTCTTTTACGTAACAATCTGATTAGAAATAAAACTAAAAGTAATACTAATTTTATCTTCAATCAGTTTTGTAAATTTATCAGTAAATTTTAAAAATGGTTTTTGAGTGTGTGAATCTATAGTTTAACAGAATAAAGTACCGTGATCATTCTCTCAAAAGAGAAATATCCACCAAGTTTGCAAGGAATCATTATATTTTATAAAATTGTTAATAAAATTTGCGTTAGGTTTATTTTTTAAAACGTTTATATATTGATTTAATGAATTCTAAATAAGCTAAATACAAACAGAATTAAATTCTGCTGGAAAAACATTATTATATTAATAATCAGCATTAAACTGATTGAAATATAATCCACGCTAATCTAAGTATGAAGTTTTACTCTAATGCTAGGGCAATAAATTAGACTTTTGTCTTATGTAATGTGTTGTTATTTAACATTATATTTTTATTTCTTGGAATGGTTTAGTGAGTGATTAACCAGAGGGTAATTTGTTGGGAGTAAAATCATATATTAATTATTTATAGATATTTTCATGTCATTTTTTGTGACTTTTTTTGCGTCGAAAAAAATAATTAAAAAGCGTAACAAAATATTTGTTAATTAATTGTTTTAATAATTATGTTTAATACTTAAAAATAATTTTAAAGAAGAGGAAGAAAATAAGCAGAAACTTTGATTTAGCTCAATTTCTAAAATGAATAAAAGTACTGGTATTAATTAACACCAGTACTTTTTAATGACTATGGTTGGAACCAACCTTTGCGAATAAGAGAACCAAAAATTAAACTATAAAGCCGGGTTATAGGTTCTTGGATTTTATTTGCACCAATAGACCAGATAACCTGTGCGATTCCACAGGCAACAATTGCTAATATAAAGGCACCTGCCATATCTAAAGGCCAATGGACACCTAGGTAAATGCGTGACCACGCAATCACGATAGCCGGTATCATCATCACTAACCCCACCCAAGTTCTTAGCCAGAAAAGGAAGGCAAAGGCGAAAGTAAAGACAATGGTGCCATGGTTGCTTGGAAATGATGGTGTGGCTTCATGATCTGAGAAGTTTGTTCCAATTCCCATGACAAATGGGCGATCGTGTGGGGCAATATAGCCAATTAACCAAGAAATGGCTAAACCTACAACAATAGCAATCGCTGCTTTGCATGCAAAAGCACGTTGGCGGGTCATATTTGGCTGGGCACCCCAGAACCAACAGGCAACAGTAAAAAGTGGAAAAATAAGGATTAAGCGCTTGGCAATAACATTGGCTAGCGCAATGGTTCCACTCGCGGTCTCTGGTGTGGCATTGATCAAATTGAAAAGATCAAGATTCAGTTGTTCCAGCACAGTTCAGTACCTCGGACAGTTAGTAAATAAGACAGAGCAAACATGTAAGAGGGAGAGATTAAAGTTTCCGACTTAGCAGGTAAAGTCCCTTTGTCTTATTATTGAAAGCGTTGTGCGACAAATTTACTTGCGGTTAAACAATTACTCAATGATTATTTAACGCGGTAAAGTGTTTTCGCGTCGTTGAGGAAGGGGAAAAATCGTGTGGTGGCAAAAAGAAATACAGCTCAATGCAAAACAAAGGGGATTCCATTTAGTCACAGAGGAGATCCTTCAGCAATTGCCTGAACTAAGTTTAATCGATATTGGTTTAGTGAATATTTTTATTCAGCATACATCTGCCTCTTTGACAGTCAATGAGAATGCAGATTATACCGTTAGAGAAGATTTTGAGCGTTTCTTTAATAAAGCAGTGCCGGAAAATGAACCTTATTTTAAGCATACTTATGAAGGAAGTGATGATATGCCTGCGCACCTTAAAAGTAGTTTATTAGGAGCTAGTTTGACTATCCCTGTGACAAAAGGGCGCTTAAATCTTGGAACATGGCAGGGGATCTACTTGTGTGAACATCGTAATTACGGCGGAAAACGCAGGTTAATTATTACATTACAAGGGGAACTTGCTGATTAGAAACAAAAAACCCGATAGCATGAAAACATAGAGTTGGCTATCGGGCTCCTCAATATGGGGACATCAAAGAAAAGCAGTGGCATAAATTAAGACCCCATCTAAAAAAGAAAGTTCTCAGGCAGATGAAAAAAAATGCACTTTTTTATGAAATTTAAATGAAATAGCACAAAAAGAACAAGCAAAGTGTGAGTACTTGTCAATAAGTGAACCACTTTGCTTGTTGAGTAGAGAAATCTGAGGGGCTAATTATTTGTATAGATCCAAATTTTCTTTTGCATAAGCTTCAAAATCAGTGCAACCGCCGATATGAGTTTCATCAATAAAAATTTGTGGCACAGTTTCAACAGGTTTACCGACAGTTTTAGACAGATCTTCTTTAGAAATGCCTTCAGCTTGGATATCGACATAACGGTAGTCAAAATCGTCACGTTCATTTTTCAGTTTTTCAGCAAGTTCTTTCGCACGAACACAATAGGGGCAGCCAGGGCGACCAAAAATAACAGTATACATAGTATCTCCTTTTATCTTGAACTCGAATTTTAATCGCAATATTCAATACTATGCCTACATAAATTGTGAAATAAAAGTCGAATTTTCCTGTTATACCTATAGGTATGACATATAATCGAGAGAGTATGATAGCGATGTAACAGTGGAAAGGTAACTATAATGAGTAACAAACCGGAATCTAAAGGGACTATGCGCTCATTAGCGGATATGCCCAAACCTATTTTGGTATTAGAAGGTGTGGGAATTATACTCCTGATAATCGTTTTACTGACATTAAATGATTATATGACATTACCTGAACCTTTAATGCAGCAAGGGGTAATAATTGCGATTATTATGGTTGGGATTGGCTGTTTAGTTCCTGCTGTCATTCATATTATTTGGCGCGCTATCCATAGTTTAAGTTTTTTAGGGATTGATAATAAACAATCGACCAAAAAGCACAGCCAAAAACCAGAATCTTTTGATGATAAACACGATGAATAGCCATAAAAAACGTGGTTTCGCTAGCGTTTCGGCTTACAATGTGTGAAAATTATTCGCTTTTCTGTTAGAGGTGAAATCAAGGCTCTAACAAACCGATATTGCATGATTATTTTGAGTTGAAGAAGGTTTATTGCCCATGGATTCTATTTGTTACCCTGACATCACAAAGTTACGTGAATGGCTAGACCAACTCAAAACCTCTTATTTCGAGTGTGATTCCTGCGCAGCATTGCATTTACCTCATATGCAAAACATAGAGGGTATTTTTGATGCGAAGCTCGATATTTTAAATAATGTTTTGGTACTGTCTGCATTAGCCGAGTTGAAACCAACGGCTATTGTGACGCTTGTGGCGAATATCAGCCAAATCAATGCCAGTTCATTAACAGCTAAAGTTTTTCTTGAAATTAACGATGAAAACTTACCTAAACTCGTTGTGAGTCAATCATTTTCCTTAGAAGCAGGAATGACTTACCGACAGTTTTGCCTTTTTGTGCAGCAAGCAGAAGACCAAATTTCTGCTATTGTTTATGAAATCTTTAGTAATAATCTCTTGTATGCCAATCAAGGTGATTTTAGTGAGGATGACGGCTCTGCTGAAGATGAGTCGGAGTTTTCTCCTGATGATGATAAACCTTCCATAATCCTTCACTAACTTTTTGTTATGCATTGTGAAAAATACCTCACGGGCGCATGTTGCTCGTGTCAATGGTTAGAACTGACACCAGAACAACAAATTGCTGCAAAGCAGGGGCAACTACAGGCGTTATTACCAGAAATTGAGGCTATTAAGTTTCAACCCCCCGTCACTGGCTTACAAGTCGCTTTTCGTAATAAAGCGAAAATGGTGGTTAGTGGGAGTGTTGAAAGGCCAATTTTCGGGATTATCGGAGAAAATGGGGTCGGTGTCGACCTAACGGATTGCCCATTATACCCCGCCTCATTTTCAGATATCTTTAGTGTGCTTTCCCCCTTTATCGCTCGAGCAGGGCTCACGCCGTACAACATTGAACGCAAACGTGGGGAACTGAAATATCTTTTGTTAACACAAAGCCGACACACGGGTAGGTTTATGCTGCGCTTTGTGCTGCGTTCAGAGAAAAAACTGGTTCAGCTCAAAAATGCATTGCCTTGGTTACAAGAGCAATTACCACAACTTGAGGTGATTACGGCAAATATTCAGCCCGTACATATGGCAATACTCGAAGGCGAGGAAGAGATTTTCTTAACCCCGCAACACACATTGCGTGAGGAGTTTAATCAAGTTCCTTTGTTTATTCGACCACAAGGTTTTTTCCAAACTAATCCTGTTGTTGCAGCTAAGCTATACCAAACCGCGAGAGAGTGGGTAAAAGCATTAAATATTCATAGCTTGTGGGATTTGTTTTGTGGGGTTGGGGGTTTTGGGTTGCACTGCGCTGAAAAAGAGACCCGCTTAACTGGCATTGAAATCAGTGCTCCAGCAATTGCCAGTGCTCAACAATCAGCGAATGAACTAGGGCTACAATATGTTGAATTTAAAGCCCTCGACTCTACGCGTTTCGCTACCGCTAATCAGGATATTCCGCAGCTTATTTTAGTCAATCCACCACGTAGAGGAATAGGTAAAGCACTGTGTGATTACCTTTCTCATATGCAACCTGAATATATTCTCTATTCAAGCTGTAATGCAAAAACGATGGCACAAGATTTGAAGTGGTTGTCTGGCTATCAAGTTTGTAAGGTACAACTGTTTGATTTATTTCCACACACTGCACATTTTGAAGTATTAACATTATTAAAAATAAAATAAGACTTAAGTTGATAATATGCGTACATATTTGAGCTAAGGTTTCATTATCAATATGAATGGAAGAACGATAGAATAAAAAAGCTTGGTGGGCACCCAAGCTTTTTATATAACCAATTGAATTATAATTTGTTAATTGCGGTGTTCGAAGGCTAGAGCCTTACGCTCGATTAAACGCATTAGCACTGTTAAAATTGCATTGACCACTAAATAAATAATCCCCGCAGCAACAAACGCCATGACATTCCAGCTTTGCCCAAAGATCAATTGGCTGTAGCCCATGACATCTAGCATTGTAATCGTACTGGCAAGTGAAGTACTTTTGAAAATCAGAACGACTTCGTTGGAATAGGACGATAACGAACGTTTAAAGGCATAAGGCAAAATAATACGCATGGTTTGCATTTTACTCATCCCGAGGGCTTGGCACGACTGCCATTGGCCTGATGGAATGGCTTTAACTGCACCATGGAATAACAAAGTGGAATACGCTGCACTGTTTAGTGCTAATGCGAGCATCGCACATACCCATGGGGTCGAGATAAACTCCCAGAGCATTGGATAATCCTGCAACGATTTAAACTGGCTTGGACCATTATATATTAAGAAAAACTGTACCAATAAAGGCGTGCCAGTAAATAGCGTGATATAGACTTTAACCGCTTGAGAAACCACGGGGGTCTTAAGCGAGAGAATTAAAGTAAATAATATCGCTAAAAGAAAAGCCACAATAAGAGCACTAAACGTCAGTGATAAGCTGGTTGGTAGCCCCGGAAGAATATCTAAAATTAAATCAATCATTTTGATTCACCTCGCTCAAAGCGAGTGGTACGCAATTCAATACGTTTTAAGATAACTTGACTGACTAACGTAATAGCAAGGTAAATCAATCCTACAATGGCGTACCATGTGAAAGGTTCGTGAGTTCTATTAACGATTGTTTTTGTTTGTAGCATTAAATCATTAACACTGATGAGTGAAACTAACGCAGTATCTTTTAATAATACAAGCCATTGGTTACCTAATCCAGGAAGTGCATGGCGCCACATTTGCGGCATAATGAACCGAAAGAAAATAGTGCGTTTGTTTAAACCTAATGCAAAACCGGCTTCCCACTGACCATAAGGTACTGCTTTTAAAGCTCCTCTCAATGTTTGTGATGCATAAGACGCATATAACAAGGCGAGGGCAATGACACCGCAGACAAATGGGGTGTAATCAAATTCACCGCTATCAGCAAAGAAAATGCTAGGGTCAATTTGAATAGTGGTTTGCCAAAAACCGAGGTTTATATCGAACCCATCACCAAGCAAATTGATCAGTTGTAATGTACCAAAGTAGACAAACAACACGACCAGTAATTCAGGTAGACCACGGATCAAAGTAACCCAGCAAGTCCCTAAAAAGGCAATAGGTTTAAAACGGACGGACTCCCACGCAGTAAATAACATGGCGAGGATCAGCCCTAAAACCAGTGCAGAAACAGCAAGGCCGACGGTGATACCGGCGGCACTTGTTAAAAATAGAAAGTTGCTCATTAATTATATCAATTACTGTTGAAACCATTTTTTGTGGATAGCATCATAAGTGCCGTCTGCTTTAACTTCAGCTAAGGCTTTATTCATTTTATCCAGTAGCTCTTTATTTCCTTTACGAACAGCAATACCTAGACCAATACCGAAGTATTGTGGATCAGTGACTTTTTCGCCAACAGCCGTTAGGTTTTCATTACCTTTCGCTTTTAACCACTCATCAGCAACAGCGGTGTCACCAAAGACAGCATCAATACGGCCATTTTGTAAATCTAAAATGGCAGATTGATAGTTATCATAAGGAACGGTTGTCATCCCTTTATGTTGTTCCATGATGTATTTCTGGTGAGTTGTCCCATTTTGCACACCGATTTTTTTGTCTTTTAGTTGATCAACCGAAGAGATTTTCTCTTTTACTGCGATAAACTCAGCAGAGTTAGGGTAGTAGGTTTCAGTAAAATCGACCTGTTGTTGGCGCTCAGGGGTAATATCGATACCAGCCATCAATGCTTCGAAACGACGGAATTTCAAGCTAGGGATTAAACTATCAAATGATTGGTGAGTAAATGTGCAAGTTGCGTTCATTTTTTCGCACATTGCATTGGCTAAATCCACATCAAAACCCACAATTTGGTTATTTTTATCAAACATTTCAAACGGTGCATAAGTTGCTTCCGTTGCAAAACGAATGGTTTCTTTTTCTGCAGCAGTTGCTGATAGGGTTACTGCGCCTAGTAGCGCGGCTAATATAATTTTTTTCATTGCTTAATCCTATATCTATTAATGTGACAGATAATTTGCAAATGCTTCAGTTTGAGGCGCCGCAAAATGGCTGGCGTCTCCTTGTTCTACAATATGACCGTTTTCCATGTACACTACACGGCTAGCGGTTTTACGTGCAATTTCTACTTCATGAGTCACGATAACTTGTGTAATGCCTGTTGCTGATAATTCGCGGATAATATCGACAACCTGTGCGGTTATTTCAGGGTCAAGCGCAGCCGTTGGTTCATCAAACAACAGAACCTTAGGTTCCATCATAAGCGCCCTTGCAATTGCAACACGTTGTTGTTGACCACCAGATAAATGTAAAGGATAGCGGTCAGCAAATTGAGATAAACGTAGGCGTTCTAACAGCTTAGCCGCTTTACTTTGTGCTTCTTGTTTCGATAACTTTAATACACGGCAAGGGGCTTCAATTAGGTTATCCATCACATTCAAGTGAGGCCACAGGTTATATTGTTGGAATACCATGCCGACATTTTGACGCAATTCACGGATAGATTTCGCATCGGGTACCGATGAAAAGTCAAATTGCTGACCGACAATATTTAAATGGCCAGAACGTGGCATTTCCAATAAATTGAGAACACGCAGTAAAGAGCTTTTACCAGCTCCACTTGGCCCGAGTAATACCATGGTCTCACCTGCAGAACACTCTAGATTGATATCAAAGAGAGCCTGATGGGAACCATAGAAACAGTTGATGTTTTTTAATTGAATGCTCATGCTTACCAATAATATCTTTTTTCACTACCTGCGATATTAATCCCATGAGCATATTTATGCAATAATTTATGCATAAAAATTTGGTTTTTACGCTAAAATTATTCTGTTTTCTCAGTTGGATGCTCTATCGGCTGTTGCTTAGCGAGTTGTTTATCCCGTTCAAAAGCCAGTTCACTAATTCGCTTCGCCATACCTTTAAAAATAAATAAGTGTGCTGGCATCATGGCAAACCAATAAAGCAGACCACAGAAGCCAGCTGGGTGCCACCAAGCTCTAACATCAATTGAGCGGCGGTTACCGCTATCATGAATAGTAAATGTCAGCCGCCCAAGGCCCGGTGCCTTCATACCAAATAGCAAACTAAGTTGTTTATTAGGTTCAAGGTTTATGACACGCCAACCATCTATTTCATCGCCAAGTTGCAGCTCTTCGCGATTGGGGCGCCCATATTTAATTTTATTCAACATCATATCATCCATGATGGCGCGGGTTTTCCAAAGGCCGTTGGCATAAAAATAACCATCTTTGCCACCAATTTGTTGAACGACATGCCAAAGAGATTCGCTGCTAGCGATGGTACCAAGCGTTGCACCTGCTTGTTTTGGATAAAAACCATAGCCCGGTCGCCAACGCTTGCGAACTTCAGGGTCGTATCCCCAATCTGCATTATCGACGGCATCCGCTTCTTCCGCTAAGGTTGCTCTGACTGCGTCATCGAAAGAAATTAAGGTTTGAGGGATCAACTCGCGTAGTGCTTTATCATCAGCAGGAAGGTCATGTTGTAAGCCTTGGATTAGCTCCTTAGCAATTGAAGGCGGTACTGAGGTGATAAGGCTAATAAAATGCACCGAAATCATACTAATTGGAATTGGGATAGGGATCAGCAAACGGCGTTTACCGCTGACTTTGATAAATCTTTTGAATAGCTCTTGGTAGCTTATATATTCAGGGCCGCCTGCATCGAAAATTCGGCTTTCTGTTACCGGCGTTTTTGCCAGTTGTGTTAAATAATATAGAATATTGGATAGGGCGATTGGAGATGATTTTGAACGCACCCAGCGTGGTGGGGTTAAAATAGCCAAGTTATAAACCATATCCCGCATAATTTCGAAGGCTGCTGAACCTGGCCCAACAATAATAGAAGAACGGATTTCAGTCACAGGGATATGACTTTCACGCAAGATATCGCCGGTTAAACGCCTTGCGATAAGGTGTGGTGAATAGGTATGGCCGTGCTGCAATGCGCTAAGATAGATAATATGCTTAACATTAGAGCCTTCAAGAGCCTGTTGTACATTACGTGCTGCTGCGCGTTCCCGCTCAACCAGATTAGCTTGGTCTGCCATGCTGTGTACTAGGAAATAAACAATGTCGATATCTTCCATTACCCCTTTTAAAGTTTCGGGGTCGTGAAGGTCAACATAAATGCATTGGGTATCATGCCAACCTTGAGATAGCATCCAATCAACACGACGAGCCCCAGCAATAACGTCATATCCTTGTTCAATCAGTTGGGGAATTAGGTTTTGCCCAATATAGCCGCTAGCGCCCAACACTAAAACACGTTGTTTATCTGTCATGTTAATTTCCTGTTTCACGCAAATTAACCGCTATTGTGACTGAAATTTTACCTATGTAAAGAAGGCCATAAGAATTGGCGTAATAAGACTAAGTACGAAGCCATGAACAATGGCCGCAGGGACAATAGACACCCCACCGCTACGTTGCAAAACGGGGAGGGTAAAATCCATTGAGGTTGAGCCACAAATACCCAGTGCGGTTGAGCGATAACGGTTAATAATCATTGGTATCAACATAATTGCAGCAAGTTCGCGAGCTAAGTCGTTGAAGAATGCTGCACTTCCCATTACAGGGCCGTAAGCATCGGTTAAGACAATCCCCGTTAAGGAATACCAACCGAACCCAGAAGCAAGAGCTAGCCCCATTTTAACAGGAATACCTAATAAAAATGCAGCAAGCGCGCCACCAGCCAACGCACTGACCGCCATCACGAAGGCAATTGTTGTGCCTCGGCGGTTAATTAAAATTTGCTTGATGCTCATGCCGCTATTACGTAGCTGAATCCCAACCAATAAAAGCAGTAGCATCAACGCTAACTGGCTGCCTTTATCTGCATAGTGTAGAAAATCAAAGCCAGTTAGCCCAACAACAAACCCTAACAGCAGTACACCGCAGAGCTGTAAGGATTCGAATACCATCTTGAGGCGTGAAGGAGGTTTTTCTTGTTTATGCTGAGGAATTTTCCACGGGTCAAGTTTATCTAACAATAACAGCGAGATAACATTTAGTAAAAATATACAGGCAAAGAAGGTAACGGCATAAATTAAAATAGAAATTAAGTGAACACTTAAGTTTTCGAGCAGTGCAAGCGTAATACCCATTAAAAATAAAATAACATACACCATTGAGTTCAATGATTGATGGACACGATGGAGTATTTGTTTGTTTTTTATAGGAATAAGATAACCGAAAGTTAACGGTAGAAGAATAATTAAAAGTCCTGAATACATGGCCGCATCCTTAGAGGTTATCCCATCGACTAGGTAAATATAAACAAGGCGTTATGCTTATTTTTCTTTATTTAAGTTATCGCAGCACAAACCTGATTTAACGCACCGTACTAAAAGGGCTTTTCGCCATAAAATTTTTTATTGGTTAATTCATCGAAAAGCAAGTTAAAAATACTAAAAATAAAAGTTTTACTATTTTATAACACTGCAATTAGATGCTCAATACAGTTAGCTGTTTTGTTGTGAAGATTTTTTATTTCTCGTACATATATATAGTAATAAACAAGCTTAATCGGTAAGCTCTAAATATTGTCCTTTAGTATGCTCAATCATTGGCGCTATCTTGTACTGGTGGTTCCAAGTGAATTAAAAATATTCCAAGGAGAGAGATATGTATCTGGAACGTGTGGAAATATATGGATTTAGAGGGATTAACCGGCTGTCTTTAGAACTTAATAACAGCACAGTTTTAATCGGTGAGAACTCATGGGGTAAATCCAGTTTACTTGATGCTCTTGATATTCTTCTCTCCCCCGAACATAAAGATTATCAATTCACTTTACATGACTTTCATCACCCAGCAGGGAATGATGATTCACGTTATCGTTCATTACAGATTGTTTTAAAATTTTGTGAGCGCCGTAAAGGCCGGCATCAGTCATATCGTTTCCATAATCTTAGCTCCGTTTGGGTCGATAATGGTGATGACCTTAAGCATATTTTTTACCGAGTGAGTGCTGAACTCAAAGATGACAATACTGTCGTGGTTGATAAAAGCTTCTTAAATTCAGGTGGTAATAAATTATCCTTGGATAATGTAGGGAAATACATAAAAGAAATTGTTCGGCTGTACCCCGTTATCCGTTTACGAGATGCTCGTTTCTTACAGTCGATTAACCCAGAAATAATAGTGACTGGGCAAAAAGAAATGCGGGATATGTTTAATGCTCATATTAAGGAATTAACAAGTGCGTTAGTTAAAAACCCTGAGCGCCTGAGTGATGATGATTTAGGGGCGGGTATCGATGCAATGCAGCAATTATTGAGCCATTATTTTTCAGGGCAAACTGCACATATTATTAAGACAGACAATTCACTCATAAATATTCAACCTCGCAAACAAGGTTGGAAAGCACTGGACAATATTAATCGTCTTATCGCAAAACCAAACCAACGAAATATCCGTTTAATTATCTTAGGGATGTTTTATTCATTATTACAAGCCAAAGGTAATATTCACTTAGATAAACATGCGAGGCCATTGATTATTGTTGAAGACCCTGAAACTCGACTACATCCGATTATGCTCTCTATTGCTTGGGGGTTATTTAGCCTGTTTTCACTTCAACGTATCACGACAACCAATTCAGGTGAGCTACTTTCACTGGCGCCTTTGGAAGATTTGTGTCGTTTGGTGCGCAATACGAATAAAGTATCTGCTTATCGTTTAAACCAAAATGATTTAAGCCCTGAAGAGTTACGTAAAATCTCTTTCCATATTCGATTTAACCGGCCATCTGCACTTTTTGCTCGTTGTTGGTTATTGGTTGAAGGGGAAACTGAAATTTGGCTAATGAGCGAGTTTGCAAGCCAATGTCATTATTACTTTGAAACGGAAGGCATTAAAGTTATTGCGTTTGCACAAAGTGGCTTGAAGCCGCTGTTGAAATTTGCCAATAAAATGGGGATTGAATGGCATGTGTTGACGGATGGTGATGAAGCGGGGCGTAAATATGCCGCTACTGCAACGCATTATGCGAATAAAATCAATTCGCCAGATAGGGATAGGCTAACGATGTTAACCGCTCCAGATATGGAACATTTCCTATATCGCGAAGGGTTCAGAAGCCTATATCATGAAATTGCAGATATTCCTGATAATGCAAAAGTCTCAACCAGACGGGTGATCATTAAAGCGATTTCCCGTACTTCAAAACCTGATTTAGCCTTAGCCACCGTAAATCGGGCGGCAGAGTTAGGGCCTGATAGCATTCCACTGCAACTGAAAAATATGTTTTCTCGTGTTGCATGGCTTGCAAGGGGAAAAGCTAATTAAGCTGAGATAACAAAAATAGGTATGTTGTTGATTGATTATTTAACCTAGGAAAAGTTTAGCCTGCTATGTGTTTAATCAATTGATAACTTAAGTTATATATTATGAACATATTGAATTAAGCCAATATGTTAAGTTGAAACATTATTGTTATCTTACAGTAAGTTATTTTAGAGGGCGCAGCCCTCTTTTTGTTCATAGGAAGCAGGTATAAATGAAGGTAAAGCCTAAAAAAAAGTGGCCTCTTTATTTGGTGATAATTATTGTTGCCGCTGGTATCGCTGGGTTTCTCTTTAATGATAACGATCCAGAAGTTTTTCAGACCGTTGATGTCACTCGAGGCGATTTGGATAAGCAAGTTCTCGCTACAGGTAAACTCGATGCGGTACGTAAAGTTGATGTCGGAGCCCAAGTAAGTGGTCAGCTACAAACGTTATATGTTAAAGAAGGCGATTACGTCAAAAAAGGTGACTTACTTGCCGTTATTGACCCTAAAAAAGCCCAAAATGATGTGATTGAATCCGAAGCAACGACTCGCGAGTTAGAAGCTAACCTTTCCTTAGCTCAAGCTGAGTTGCGTTTGGCACAAGTCACGTACCAGCGTCATGTTAGCTTGGCAAAGTTACAAGCGGTCGCACAACAAGATTTAGACAAAGCAAAAACCGACGTTGAAGTAAAAAAAGCCCAAGTCGCGACTTATCAAGCGCAAATTAAACGTAACCAAGCCACTTTAGACACCGCGAAAACGAACCTAAAATACACGCAAATTACTGCACCAATGGACGGTATTGTTACTTTTATTAAAACATTACAAGGGCAAACAGTAATCGCAGCCCAAGAGGCACCAACCATTTTAACGCTTGCTGATTTGGATACTATGTTGGTGAAAGCTGAAGTCTCTGAAGCTGACGTAATTTACTTAGAGCCAGGGCAAGAGGCATCTTTTACGGTGCTTGGCGCACCAGATAAAAAATTTTCAGGCCAGCTAAAGGATATACTGCCGACACCTGAAAAAATCAATGATGCTATTTTCTATTATGCGCGGTTTGAAGTGCCTAACCCACAACATTTATTAAAATTACAAATGACGGCACAGGTCAAAATCGAATTAGACTCACGTAAGAACGTTTTGTTATTGCCTCTATCTGCATTGGGAGATCAAATTTCGCCACAAACTTATGAGGTAGATATTCTGCAAGGTGATAAAGCAGAGAAAAAACAAATTGAGATTGGTAGCCGTAATGATGTGTATGTGGAGGTCGTCAAGGGGTTAAATGATGGTGACAAAGTGATCATTGGGCACAGTGACACGGAGAACTAAAATGTCTGCGTTAATTGAGCTTCAAGGGATCACCCGCCGTTACGGTGAAGGTGAAAACCAAACTACAGTCTTGAAAAATGTTTCACTGAAAATTAATGCAGGTGAAATGGTTGCAATTATTGGGGCATCAGGGTCTGGTAAATCAACACTGATGAATATTATTGGTTGTTTAGATAAACCATCGTCAGGGGATTACATCGTTGACGGGCAAAATATTGCCACCTTAGATAACGACCAACTTGCTGAGCTTCGACGCGAACATTTTGGCTTTATTTTTCAACGTTATCACTTATTGAGTCATTTAAGTGCAGAGCAAAATGTTGAAGTCCCCGCTATATATGCGGGAGCAGGGAAGGCACAGCGCCGCGAACGGGCTGCACAATTATTACAACGCTTAGGGTTAGGTGAACGCATCAACTACCGTCCTAGTCAGCTTTCTGGTGGCCAGCAGCAACGAGTCAGTATTGCAAGGGCACTGATGAATGGTGGGCAAATCATTTTAGCTGATGAACCGACAGGCGCACTCGATAGCCATTCTGGCGAAGAGGTGATGAAAATCTTAAAAGACCTCTGCGCTCAGGGGCATACCGTAATTATTGTCACCCACGACCCAAAAATAGCTGAGCAAGCGGAGCGGGTTGTTGAGATTAAGGATGGTGAAATTCTTCGTGATTCGGGGGTGGTAGCAGCTGTTCGTACTAATTCGTTACCAAAAGCTGCTAGCCGTAAACTGTCTTTAAGTCAGGTATATGGTCGGTTTAGTGAAGCTTTATTGATGGCTTGGCGTGCAATGGTCGTCAATAAAATGCGTACTTTGCTGACAATGTTAGGGATCATCATTGGTATCGCTTCGGTGGTATCGATTATGGTTATTGGTGATGCAGCACAAGATATGGTTTTGAATGATATAAAATCAATTGGAACTAATACCATTTCAATTTATCCCGGGGAAGATTTTGGCAGTGATGATGCGCAAAATCGTCAGTCTTTAAAAGCCGCAGATATTGAAGCCTTAGCAAAACAACCTTATGTGTATGCGATTTCAGGAGAAATCAATAGTTCGACTCGCCTAAGAAAGGGAAATTTAGATGCGGCGGCACAGCTTTTAGGTGTTGGGCGCGGTTATTTTGATGTCTATGCGTCAAAGTTTTCAGAAGGCATGAATTTTACGCAAGATATGGTGGATAGGCGTGCGCAAGTTGTTGTGATTGATGCGAACACGAAACGACGATTTTTCCCTAAGCAAGAGCGTGTGGTGGGCGAAACTTTGTTAGTTGGTAATATGCCTGTTACCGTTATTGGGGTGCTTGAAGAGAAAAAATCAGCTTTTGGCTCAAGCAAGTCATTATCAATTTGGCTGCCAGATACCACAGTGAACAGTAAAATTATTAATCGCCCTTATTATGATAGTTTCACGGTTCGGGTAAAAGAGGGTTATGACGCTAAAACGGTAGAGCAACAATTAACTCGTTTACTGACATTGCGTCATGGTAAGCAAGATATATTTACTTTTAACCTTGATACTTTTGTTAAAGCAGCTGAAAAAACAACGAGAACAATGCAGTTATTCCTAACTTTAGTGGCTGTCATTTCACTCGTGGTCGGGGGGATCGGGGTGATGAATATCATGCTTGTTTCGGTGACGGAGCGAACTCGTGAAATAGGCATTCGTATGGCTGTGGGTGCAAGGACCAGTGATGTCATGCAGCAGTTTTTGATTGAGGCCATTTTAGTATGCTTAATGGGGGGGCTGCTAGGAATTGGATTGTCCTATGGCATCAGTTTATTGGCCCAAATGGCATTGCCCGGCTGGACTTTTTCCTTTGACCCTATGGCGCTAGTGAGTGCGTTTGCTTGTTCAACAGCGATCGGGGTTATTTTTGGCTTTCTACCCGCACGTAATGCCGCCCGATTAAATCCGATTGATGCATTAGCGAGGGAGTAATTAACCTATTAATATTTTCCTCTGTATTGGTTTATACAATACAGAGGAAATTGCTTTAGTGTTTTTTAAGGCGGTTTAATATCTGACCTTTCCAATCAATATAGATATCATTTTCCTTATAAGTAGGGTATTCATGCATTGAAGTTTTGCCTATTTAAGAATATATTTACATCATGTTACAGTTCCGTTTAATGGAACCGAGTTCCTCGATTAAATTCTGCTAATTAAATGCTCCAAATTTAACCTATTCATTTATCAATGAAATTTTTTCTCGCTATATGTATTCCCTCATTTATTTAAATATTTCATAATAAAAATATTGTCTGAAAAGATAAATTCTACTTGCGAATTGGTAGCGATCATGGATATTATTTGCTTGTAGAATAAATGAAACCTAGTTCCATATAATGGAACTTATAATAAAGCCAGTAAAAAACTAAGCAAAGACAACCACACAGCAGGTGCGAATATGGCGAATAAAGTAGGTGAAGATTATTCTTTGGCTCGGGTACCCCAAAGTGCTCGTAGACCATTCTATGAAGTGTTAATTCTACGAATTGGTGCACTAGCTTGTGTTTCACAAGTCATGTTAGGTGCGGCGCTCGGGTACGGGTTAACTTTTTGGCAGGCGTTTTGGGCAACCATGCTTGGCTCTGTAATTTTGCAGGTAGTCAGTTGGGGGCTTGGGGCGGCTGCATGTCGCGAAGGTATGTCGATTAGCCTACTCTCTAGGTGGGCGGGTTTTGGTAAGTTAGGTTCAGCTCTGATTGGTGGCGCAATTGCCATTTCTTTAATGGGTTGGTTTGGCGTACAAAATGGCTTCTTCGCGGATGGTATGTATAAAGCGACTAACGTGCTAACACCAGGGACTTGGTCACTTATTACAGGTATTGCGGTGACGGTTATTACAGTATATGGGTATCGATTTTTATCTATTACTGCAAATATCTCAACGCCGCTATTTTTATTCGCATTAGGTTGGGCGACGTATAATTTATTATCAGGTCAGGATATTGGTACTCTTATCAATGACACTGAACCCGCCGGGCCACTAATGACAATGCCAGCTGCAATCACGATGGTTGCTGGCGGTTTTATTATTGCAGCGGTGACAACACCAGACATCAGCCGCTTTATGAAAGCCCCTAAAGATGTGTTTTGGATGACGCTCATCGGCACTTTTTTTGGAGAGCTTCTGGTAAACATGATAGCGGTACTGATGGCACTTTCATTACGTACTAGCCAAGTGTTTGATTTAATGATGGCATTGACTGGCCTATTAGGTGCATCGATTGTTATTTTTTCAACAATAAAAATGAATGATATCAATCTATACTCATCATCTTTAGGTTTCTCAACACTACTCAATGCGATTTTTAATAAACGTTTTGACCGCCGTTATTTAACGTGGGTGATTGGTATTTTTGGGACCATCGCTTCAATGTTAGGGATTTTAGACAATTTTATTGGCTTCTTAATTTACCTTGGAATAGCAATCCCTCCTGTCGCAGGGATTATGGTTGTTGACTACTATATCTTAAAACGAGACCGCAAAGAGCTAGATACTACGCGTGCACAGGGCATATTGCCGCCTAGTTGCGAAGCGTATAACCCCATTACTTTAATTGTCTGGTTAATTGCCGTCATAGTCGGATGGGGAACATCAGAGTTAGGGCCATTTAATGCAGATTACGGTATTCCAGCACTTAACTCATTAGTTACGGGGGCTATAGCTTATTGGATTGCCATGAGCTGGCAGGCAAAAGCAAAAGGTGTTGAAGCTGTGCATTTTCGCCAAGTCTCTAATTTGGATAAGGATTAAGCAATGTCAGGTACAAAAGTTAAAGTTGCTTTGGCTCAGTTTAATTCTGAACTCGGTAATAAGCAGAATAATTTGCAGCGCATGGCGCTAATGTGCCAACAAGCTGCTGATTCAGGTGCGAAGCTGGTTTGTTTCCCTGAATTAGCAACAACAGGTTATCGTGGTGATTTATTAACTACAAAACTCTGGGACTTAAGTGATTCAGAGGGCAGCGAAACCTATAACCTATTTAGTGAACTTGCGACCCGCCTTAATATTACCATCGTTAGCGGTTTTGTTGAGCGTGGCGACTATTTAGGTGACATATATAACTCTGTGGGGGTTTGGAACCCAGGGTGTAAAGGGGTTAGCGGTATATTTCGCAAAGTCCATGCTTTTGGTTTAGAAAAACAGTGGTTTGGTCGTGGTGACAGCTTCCCTGTATTTGACACACCAATAGGGAAAATTGGCATCATGATCTGTTATGACATGGGGTTCCCTGAAGTCGCTCGTATTTTAACGCTACAAGGGGCCGAATTGTTATTAGCCCCCTCTGCATGGTGTGTACAAGATAAAGACGTTTGGGATATCAACAGCGCTTGTCGAGCACTGGAAAATGGTACCCACTTACTTGCTGTAAACCGTTGGGGCCATGAAGAAGACCTCCATTTATTTGGTGGAAGCAAGGTATTAGGCCCTCGTGGACAAGTTCTTTATGAAGCAACTCATGCAGGTGAAGAGCTATTAATTGGTGAAATTGATTTCTTAGACCAAGCGCATACACGCCTTAAAGTACCTTATCTAAGAGATAGAAAACCACAAAGTTACGGTGTATTAACCCAAGGTTTAGGGTCATGAGTATTTTATCTAGTGTCGTTGATGTTTATCAACTGTTCCTGCGTACAGGCGCTGAGCTAACAGTAACAACGTTGGTAAATGAATTAGGTATGCCAAAGAGCTCCGCATCACGCCTTTTAAAACAGATGGCAGAACTAGGGCTGTTAGAAAAGAAAAATAATGCGCCAATTTATCGGCCTGGCTTATTGATTATGGAATTAGCTCACCGAGCGAGGGGGATGAACCCTTTAATCGATATGATGCTTGAAGCGCTTGATGAGCTTGCTAAAGATAGCGGTTTTACCAGCTATGTATCCGCACTTGATGATGACATGGTGCGTGTTGTCCATGCGCGTTTTGGCAATAGTATGTTGCAAGTGGTTACCCAGCCGGGGACTCGTTTGCCTATTCTTGGTACTTCTACGGGGCGTGCGTTGTTATCTAGGCTACCGTTGAATGAAAGGTCAGAAATTATTAGTCGTGAGTCAAAAGATGAGCAAGAAAGGTTGATTCAACAAATGAACCTCATTGCTGAGCGTGGCTGGGAGTTCTCGATGAATGAATCTGTAGCTGGTGTTGCTTCTGTATCCAGTACCGTTTTTGACCCATCGCAAAATTCATTATATGCACTGTGTTTAAGTTTGCCTGAAATGCAGATGAACAAAGAGGTTATGGAGCAATTATCCACTAATCTTTGCCATAAGGCTGCTTATCTAGGTTGTATGGTTGGCGACCCTTACTGGCTACAAAAAAGTATCAAAAAGTAGTGAAATTATGTCATGTAGTAAAGTAGGTAGTAAAAGTAAGTAGTGAAAGTAAAGAGTAAATTATAAGCAGTTTATATCGTTAGTACTTTATTTTAAGTGCGTGAATAACGCCTTCATCAGGAAAAGGTGAGACCTCAGCAATAAGTGGTTTCACATGGGGTGAAATGGGGAAACCTAGCTTTATTGGGCTAGTTATCCCCAAAGTAGCCCTTCATTTTTATAAAAAATAATTAAAATTGAAGGAAATACAATGAGTCTAAAACAAACTCTTTGCGTTTACGATTTAATCGATAGCGCTAGTGTTAGGGGTGAAGACATTGTTGCATTATTCCAGGGTTTCCCACAAATTAATGTCACGTCTAAAACAGTCAAGGATCTTAAAGGTCAAAGTGATTTTGTCCGTATTCATATTCCTGGCGCACAAGGTAAATCACAAGGTAAAGGTGCTCCAACACTGGGGATTATCGGCCGCTTAGGTGGTATTGGTGCTAGGCCATCTCGAATTGGTGTTGTTTCTGATGCTGATGGTGCCATAGCTGCAGTTGCTGCAGGTCTTAAGTTAGCAGAAATGCATGAAAAGGGGGACAAACTGGCAGGGGATGTGATTATCACAACTCATATTTGCCCTAATGCCCCAACGCGGCCTCATACACCTGTTGATTTTATGGATTCTCCCCTTGAAGATGCGACGATGAATCAGCATGAAGCAATTCCTGAGGCGGATGCAATTTTGTCGGTAGATACGACAAAAGGGAATCGTTTACTGAACCACAAGGGGTATGCGTTATCCCCTACAGTAAAAAGTGGTTATATCCTGCCTGTGTCTGAAGATTTGATCCGCTTAATGGAGTGGAGTAGTGGGCAAAAGGCAGTCACGTTCCCGTTATCTATTCAAGACATAACGCCTTACGGCAATGGCCTTCATCATATTAATAGTATTTTACAACCTGCGGTGTCAACATCAGCTCCTGTTGTTGGTGTGGCCATTTGCTCAGATACCGTCGTACCGGGTTGCTCCACAGGGGCTAGCCATGAAGTTGATATTGCGGCGGCTGTAAAATTTATGATTGAAGTTGCAAAAGCGTTTACAGAAAACCAATGTAAGTTTTATGACGTTGAACAATATGCATTATTAACGTCATTGTATGGTGATATGTCCCATCTGCAAACAGCGGGTGGTTGTGCGGCTAAAAAACCATTATCTGATAGTTAAGTTATAAATAGCCACAGTTAATTATTGATGTCATCAATGATATTGAAATAATTAACTGTGCTCTATTGTACAAAGTGTTAAATTGTACAACATATTAATTTGATTCAGTATTATCAGGAAGAGTACTCTCAACTTCAATTGGAATAATCAGATCCGCATGATTACCTTTTGGCCCAATCGTTACGCTAAATTGCACTTTTTGACCTGCTTTTAAAGTCCGATAACCATCCATTTTAATGCAGGAATAATGAGCAAAAATATCTTCTCCGCCATCAGCCGGGCAAATAAAACCAAAGCCTTTTGCGTTATTGAACCACTTAACGATACCCGTCTCCATATTTTATCCTTTAGGTTTGCAAATAGTGTTTTACAGACATGTATAAAATACACACAACAACTAAGTATAAATACTCTGTTGATTGCTCGTAAAACATACTGTAGTAAATTGCCTTATAAGGTCAAGAGGCGAGTCTCAGTAATTATGGTAAAGTGTTAAGAATTCGATAAGCATTGACGGCTATTTTCTGTGATATTTGATATGGCTCACAGATTGCAAATCATAGAAGTGAGGGCGATTGCCATGCTACACTGTGGTTTATAGTACATATGATAAAAAATGACATACTAATCTAACCGTATAGTTTGATGGCATTATCAACTTGATTGGTGAAATCGTTGATAATAAAGACTATGCTAAAATTGAAATTTAACATTTAGTAAGACTGAGCAAGAAAGTAATGAGCGATTTTCTGGGCACATTTAAAACAGACGTCATTTTTAAAGATGAAGTAGAGCAAACCTTACAGCCACCATCGATGTATAAGGTATTATTAAATAATGACGATTATACTCCGATGGATTTTGTTGTCGAAGTGTTACAAAAATACTTTTCTTTTGATGAAGAACGCGCTACACAGATAATGTTAGATGTCCATATTCAAGGAAAGGGAGTTTGTGGAATTTTTACCGCAGAGGTTGCTGAAACAAAAGCGGCGCAAGTCAATACTTTTGCTCGTGAACATGAGTACCCTTTGCTTTGCACTATAGAGAAAGTTTGACTGGTTTAATATCAATTTTGGGAGGTGCTTATGCTCAATCAAGAACTGGAGCTTAGTTTAAATGTAGCTTTTACAAAAGCGAAAGATAGCCGCCATGAGTTTATGACAGTAGAGCACCTATTGCTGGCGTTATTGAGTAATATCTCTGCGCGCGAAGCTCTAGATGCTTGCAAGGTTGATCTTGTCGCGCTGCGCCAAGAACTGGAACACTTCATCGCGCAAACTACACCTTTGTTACCCGAAAATGATAACAGAGACACCCAACCTACTCTGAGTTTTCAACGTGTATTACAGCGAGCTGTTTTTCATGTGCAGTCATCTGGGCGCAACGAGGTCAGTGGTGCGAATGTCTTAGTCGCTATTTTTAGTGAACAAGAATCTCAAGCGGCATACTTATTGCGTAAGCATGATGTCAGTCGCTTAGATGTCGTCAATTATATCTCTCATGGCACAGTAAAAGGTGAGGGGCCTTCATCTGAACAAGATATTTCCCCGAGTAGTACTCCAAATGAAGAACAGCCGGTCTCAGAAGACCATATGGACAACTTCACGACTAACCTGAACCAGCAGGCTAAAAAAGGGAATATCGACCCACTGGTGGGACGGCAGGCAGAATTAGAGCGTACGATCCAAGTGCTATGTCGCCGCCGTAAAAATAACCCACTATTAGTCGGGGAGTCTGGCGTTGGTAAAACAGCAATCGCAGAGGGCTTAGCGTGGCGTATTGAGCAAGACGATGTCCCAGAAGTGATGAAAGGTTGCACTATTTATTCATTAGATATTGGCTCATTATTAGCGGGCACCAAATACCGCGGGGACTTTGAGAAACGCTTTAAAGCGCTGCTAAAAATGCTAGAAAAAGACCCGAAGAGTATTTTATTTATCGATGAAATACATACGATTATCGGTGCGGGTGCTGCATCCGGTGGCCAAGTTGACGCCGCTAATTTGATTAAGCCTTTGCTATCAGGTGGGCGTATTCGAGTCATTGGCTCAACGACATATCAAGAGTTTAGTAGTATTTTCGAGAAAGATAGGGCGTTAGCGCGTCGTTTTCAAAAAATTGATATTGTTGAACCTACACCAGAAGAAACTATTCGTATCATCACTGGGTTAAAGCCTAAGTATGAAGCGCATCATGATGTGCGTTATACCGCTAAAGCTATCCAAGCTGCTGTGGATTTATCTATTAAATACATCACAGACAGGCACCTACCAGATAAAGCAATTGATGTTATTGATGAAGCTGGAGCCCGTACGCGGCTTATTGCACCAAGTAAGCGTAAAAAAACCATTGGTGTACCTGAAATAGAAACCGTGGTGGCACGTATTGCACGTATCCCAGAAAAAACGGTTTCATCGAGTGATAAAGACAAACTGAAAACCCTTGATTCGCGTTTGAAAATGCTCGTATTTGGCCAAGACAATGCGATCAATGCATTATCGGAAGCCATTAAAATGAATCGAGCAGGTTTAGGGGTAGACAATAAACCTGTTGGCTCGTTTTTATTTGCAGGTCCAACTGGGGTTGGTAAAACAGAAGTCACCGTTCAGTTAGCTAAAGCACTAGATATCAAACTATTACGATTTGATATGTCTGAGTATATGGAGCGCCACACAGTTAGTCGTTTAATTGGTGCACCTCCGGGCTATGTCGGGTTTGACCAAGGCGGTTTACTGACTGATGCTGTTATTAAACATCCACATTCAGTGGTGTTATTGGATGAAATCGAAAAGGCACATCCTGATGTGTTTAATATTCTGCTGCAAGTAATGGATCACGGCACATTAACCGATAATAATGGCCGTAAGGCTGATTTTCGTAATGTAGTGGTGGTGATGACAACCAATGCTGGTGTGCAAGAAACACAACGTCGTTCCATTGGTTTTGCTGACCAAGACAACAGTACTGATGCGATGTCTGAGATTAAAAAAGTATTTTCTCCAGAGTTTCGTAATCGTCTAGATGGCATTATTTGGTTTAATTCGTTAACGCCTGAGATTATCACGCAAGTGGTTGATAAGTTTATTGTTGAATTACAAGTACAACTTGATGAGAAAGGGGTATCCATTGAGGTGAGCTCAGCGGCTCGTCGTTGGTTATGTGAAAAAGGTTATGATAAAGCAATGGGCGCCCGACCTATGGCGCGCGCAATTCAGGATAACCTGAAAAAACCATTAGCAAATGAATTGCTATTTGGTTCATTAACCAATGGCGGCTCTGTAAGTATCGGGCTTGATGAAAAAAGTAACACACTGACATACAGCTTCAGTAGCGTGCACAAGGCCTCTCCGGAGGATGCGGTATTCTGACGAAATAGACCACAGGTGTGTCATGCACCTGTGGTAATGTCAGGCCTTGCCTGAAGAGAATATCAACGGCTACGGAAAATGATTCGGCCTTTGCTCAGGTCATAAGGAGTTAACTCTACAGTTACCTTGTCGCCTGTCAGGATGCGGATATAGTTTTTACGCATTTTACCAGAAATATGAGCAGTCACTACGTGACCGTTTTCTAGTTCAACACGGAACATTGTGTTTGGCAGGGTATCTAAAACTGTGCCCTGCATTTCAATATTGTCTTCTTTGGCCATCTAATCCTCTAAGTCTAATAACCGTGATTTTTAACGGGCAAGATAATGCCCAAAAACCCGCACTAAGTAAAGAAGTGTCGCATTTTAACACGATCTTTATTTTTTCATGGGGAATAAAATTATTGTAAAAACCAATTTTCACTAATTAAAAATTGGCGGTATTTCAATCGATTGCGGTAACCAGCAGGCGGGGTCAATCGCTTTGTTACGCCACCGATAAAGAATATGTAAAAAATCCCTACGGGATATCTCTTTTGCGCCCATCGAGGCGGTATGGTGGTTAAGTACCTGACAATCAAAAAGCTGCCCATTATAGCGCAAAAAATGAAAATAGAATGTAATAAAAGCAAATTTGGATGCATCATTCATTCTACTGAACATAGATTCCCCACAAAATAGGTGACCCATGTTCACGCCGTAAAGCCCCCCAACAAGTTGTGAGCCATGCCAAGCCTCAACAGAATGCGCGATCCCTTCTTGATGCAAAGCCAGATAACCGGCTTGTACTTCAGGTAAAATCCACGTACCTTCGGGACGGACAGAACAAGCTTCAATAACTTGCTTGAAAGCAGTGTTAATCGTAATGCGATAAATCTGTTTTTTTAACACTTTTTTCATTGAACGACTAATATGTAAATCGCCCACCATTAGCACAGCTCTGGGGTCTGGTGACCACCATAAAGGCATCTCTCCAGGATTAAACCAAGGAAAGATACCATCATAATAAGCAGCTTGCAGCCTTTTTGATGAAAGATCTCCCCCAATGGCTAATAAACCATTCGGTTCCCGCATCGCTTCAGACACGGGAGGAAATAAATTGGAGTCATCATCTAATTGGTACATATGCGCCTCAAAGGGGTTGCTGTACCCAATGGCGCTGGCGGAATTGGTAATACCGACCTTGCATATCTAACAGCGCTTGATGGGTGCCTTGTTCGACGATTTTACCATCATCCATCACACATATGTTATCCATTTCTTCTAGACCTTGCATCCGATGAGTAATGACAATCAAGGTTTTATCTGCACACTTTTCTTTTAGCAGTGCTAAAATTTGTTGCTCAGTTTGTGCATCAAGCCCTTCTGTCGGTTCATCCATAAGGACCAATGGAGTATTGTGTAATAGTGCCCGAGCAATCCCTAAGCGGCGTTGTTCCCCTCCAGATAATTGGCGGCCACCATCGCCCATCCATGCATTGAGTTTTAATTCGTTTTCTAACAAATTACCTAACCCAACTTGGCGAAGCACTTCATTAAGTTCTGCATCAGTCGCTTGTTCTTTTGCTAATAATAAATTATTACGTAAAGTATCACTAAACACATGAACGCGCTGTGGTACTACGGACATCACGCTGCGCAAGGCTTGTTCACTAAACTCATTGATGGGATGACCATTGAGAGTAATGCTTCCACTGTCGACATCCCATGCGCGGGTAAGAAGCTGAAGCAAAGTAGATTTTCCACAGCCAGTCTTACCTAACAAGGCAAAATGTTGGCCTTTAGTCAAAGACAGGGAGACATTGTTCAGAACAGCAAAAGGCTGCTCTGGATAAGTAAACGAAATATTTTCAACCTCTAAGCTTTCTAGTGTTTCTATTGAATGGCTTTGGGTAGGGAAAGTCACTTCCGGTTTGGCTGTCATCAGTTGTGAAACTCGGGTGGCAGAAGCAATAACTTGGCCCATATGTTGGAAAGCAACAGCAACTGGGCCTAGCGCTTCAAAGGCTGCTAAGGCGCAGAAAACAAATAATGCGATTAATGCGCCAGGCTTTGTATCACCTCCTACATGCTCCGCAGCCATCCACAGCAATAATGTTGCGGTAATACCCGATGCAAACAAGATAACCGCTTGTGATAGCCCTGTAAGCGCAGCTTGTTGCTGTTGGCGAGCTTGCCAGCTATTTTCTATTCCCCACAAGGTTTGGCGAAAACGCGATGTTGCGCCAAATAATGTTAATTCCGCTTGCCCTTGTAGTGCAGACGTTAAAATAGTGCGGTAATTTCCACGTAATTCAGTCAGTTCTCGACCAATTGGTTTACCCGCATGATAAAAGGCTATTGGCATGGTAAATAATAAAAATAACATGACCCCTCCCAGTGTCCACGCAAGGCGAGGGTCAAGATAACTTAAGCCAAAAATCAGCACGAAAGTCACGAAAAATGCAGTGATAATTGGTGATAACACCCGTAAATAGAGGTGATCAAGTGTTTCTACATCGGCAACAAGGCGGTTAAGTAATTCACCTTGGCGAAAGCGGCTGATCCCACCTGGGGAGAGTGGAAGTACTTTACTAAATGCAAAAACACGTAGGTGAGCTAAAACTTTAAACGTCGCATCGTGACTAACTAGGCGTTCTCCATAGCGACCAGCAGTACGGAAAATAGCAGCGCCACGTACACCTGCGGCAGGTAACATATAATTAAAGTAGTACAGCCCAGGGAAACCGGCAATTGCGGTACCTGCTAAAAACCAACCAGAAAGAGTTAACAGCCCAATACTGGCAAGTAGGGTCACAATGGCTAAAATAATGCCTAAGGTGATCAAAAACCAATGACGGCGATAAAGGGCTAAGAAGGGTAATAAAACTTTCATTATCAAAGCTCCTCACTGCGGTGGGCAAGTAACTGGGCAAACGCCCCTTCAGATTGACTGAGTTGTTTGTAATTACCCCGTTGAATGATTTGGCCATTAGCCATTACCCAAATTTGGTCGTAATCGATAGTTTCTTCCAGTAAATGGGTGACTAACAGGGTCGTCTGTTGCTCTGATAGCTGGTTTAGTGTTTGCATAACCCGTTGTTCGCTATGAGAATCAAGGCTTGCGGCGGGCTCATCTAACAGCAATAAACGCGATGGTTTCAATAAAACGCGAGCAACAGCAACTCGTTGTGCTTGCCCAACAGAAAGGCGAGCGGCGTAGTCGCCAAGCCGTGTATTTAAGCCATCAGGTAAGTGCGGTAAAAATTCAGAGACATAAGCATTATCAATAGCATGTTTAACTTCTGCTTCAGAAGCGTTAGGTTTACCTAAACAGATATTTTCAATCAGTGTTTGTTCGGGTAGATGTGGGTTTTGCCCAACCCAGCCAAGCAATTCACGCCACTTATCGGGGCATAATTCATTTAATTCAATGCCATTTACCGTGATTGAGCCGTTATAGGGTAAAAAACCCAATAGTAGATTGAGTAGAGAGCTTTTGCCCGCACCGCTTTGGCCTACTAAAGCAATACGTTGCTGTGGTTCAATACTAAAATCTAATGGCCCTGCAAGACACACCCCATCGTGCGATAAAATTTCTAGCTGCTTGGCTTCGATACGAATAGGTTCATTTGGGAGGGTTTTTGTACCTTGCTGGGCTTTTTGTTCCCCCTCGCTATTTAGCAATGTTTCTAACGTTTCAGCAGCTCCAACCGCTTGGGCTTTCGCATGGTAATATGTGCCGAGATCACGCAATGGCTGGAAGAATTCAGGGGAAAGAATGAGAGCTAAAAAACCCGCAAACAGTGTGACAGGTAAACCATAGCTACCGAAGTTCATTTCACCAAGGTATGAAAACCCGAAGTAGACGGCAACAACCGCAATAGAAATTGACGCAAAAAATTCGAGGACCCCAGAAGAGAGAAAGGCCATCCGCAGTACTTCCATGGTTCTAGAGCGAAAATCATCAGTTGACTCACGAATTTGCTGAATTTCTGCTTTTTCACGGAAGAATAATCGTAAAGTATCGAGGCCTCGCAACCTATCAAGAAAACTACCGCTGAGGCGGCCTAATGCAATGAAATTACGCCTATTAGCATCCGCAGCGCCAAGCCCAACTAATGCCATAAAAATAGGAATAAGCGGTGCGGTCACGAATAAAATTAACGCAGCAGCCCAGTTAAAGGGAAAGATAGCAATCAAAATCATGATGGGGATAATACCCGCTAAATACATTTGAGGTAGATAGCGGGAGTAGTAGTCTTGCATATCTTCGATTTGTTCAAGAATAATGGTTGCCCAACTTCCCGCTGGTTTCCCTTTGACCCAAACGGGGCCTAATTCTTGGAGTTTATCTAGCACCATTGTGCGGATTTCTTGGCGTACAACTTGCCCACAGCGAAAGCCAATACGTTCTCGTATGTAAGTGACAATTGCACGAAGAATAAAGACGCTAATTAGTAGAATAAAAGGCGTTACAAGTTGTTCCCGTGGAGTGCCATCCATAATTAATGCTTGTAGGATAACGGCTAAAAACCACGCTTGAGCAATAATCAGTAAGCCACTAAGCATGCCCAACAGCATAGAGATCCGCAACCAGCGCTTCGCGGGAGCACTGTGTTGTTTTAACCAACGTACCAATTCAGTCTGTCTTGATTTATCCATAATGATTTAGTTAGCAGGTGTAGTTTTAATGTTATTGAGTGTAGTTAGATTATGCCAACCTAACGTCGCTTTCATCATTACTATATTGCGCTAGTCCCTATTTTAAACTGCACAAGAAAGATAATAGAGTGACCTAGCAACATAATTAATGACGATATGAAAACCAGTATTTTTGATCTTGCTCGGTAATTCGAGTTATTTAGGCTCCATCATAACAGCTTCATTAGGATATGTTACATAATAAAAGCACCTTATTTAAAGTGAACTGTGTTTTGTTATTAAATTGTTTTATAAAGGTAAATTTAATATTTCAGTCAGTCTTAAAAGATGAGGTTGGTTGAGATATTACTGTATTTTTATTTGATATGTAGATGGCTAAATGACATTCTGTTAAGCCATCTACATTTTTAGAAAAAACTAAGGGGTAGGGTCAATCATTAACCATTCTTTAGGTTTTAATTGAAAATGTCCGTCTAATAAATTATCCCAAGCTTTGTCTTTCGCTTGTACAGTATTAAACAAACGAGTTTGGTTATCGACTAACTCCCAGCTTTGTTCCTGTTGTTGCCAAATATTACATTCAATACTGGCACTGGTGGGGTAGGTATAACACATAACAACATCATTTTGGCCATTTTGGTTGGCGTCTGCCATAAAGCCCATGCATGAGTATGGCTCATACTGTGATGTGCAATACCATTCACCGGTGAGATTTTCACCGAGGTCAAACCAACTATCTGGTAATTTAGGGCTGTTTTTAGCTTGTATTAACACACCTTTCAATGGTTTACGTTGTTCTTCATTGTATGGGCTAGTTTGAAACGCTTCTGTGTATTCTGGGTTTTTATCTAATTGTTTATAGGCTTGTTCCCCATATTCACCTAAATGCTTTAAGTCGTATGCTAAAGAACTATTTACCTTAATTTTGCCGTTTTCAACCCCCGCTATGATACTGTTGACCGTGATCCTTTTAAAATCGGCAATCGGGCTATTAATGACCAAAATAATCGCTAGCAAAGACAAAATACCGACTTTGTTGATAGTACCTAGAGATGCCATCCATGCTGTTTTTTTGCGAAGAATTGCAAGGCTATAAGCAAGGACAATAGCGGATAAAAACAAGGCAATTGTGAAAGCGTATAAGCGCTCAATGCTCCAACTGTATTGGTTAACACGTGCAATGATCCCGTATAGAGACAGTGCTGAAAATGCATTGAGCAGAATAATGCTAAGGAGAACAAAACCATTTAGCCCCGGACGGAATCGGTATTGTGTACTGCCATCACCATATACGAAGTTAATAAAAATAAGGTTCAGGATAATAAACCACAGCATGACTGCCGAACCTAGACCGACGGAGGCTAAACCTGAGAAATATGAAATCACAAAACCCACTAAGAAAATGGCAGCGACTAGGTTAAGCAACGGTAAGAAAAATCGAGCAATAAAACTGGCAAAATTACTAAGTTGAATATCAAGTACAGCCCTTAAAAAGACCAAACTGATATTGAATCCAAGAGTAAAGCCTGCCCAATAGACTAATTCGTTATCTAGGATATTGTGCAAAAAATTGAGGTTTACAATGCCAAATAAAAAGCTAGCTAGCTTTATAATTAACGCTAATAGCCCACCAATGGCAGAGGATAAAATACCTAGGAAAGTATTTTTAATATATAAACCCATTAAGCAACTGTAATTGATTTTCCATGTTGCGCTTGTTTGTAACATTTGCATCCATGGCAACATGAAAAAGAATAAAACAGTCAGAGTGAGAAAGGCAAAAAATGGGTCTGCTTCTGTTGGCGTTTTAAAATCTTGGGCGTGCCAGTAGTTAATCCAGCAAGTTAACCCGACTGTAATTGCAATATTGAGATAAAAAATGGCGGATTTCGCATTAGTAATTAAGTAGCTAATGACCGAAGGAACAAAAATAGCGAGTAAGACTGGTAGATACACTGTTGTTGTACTTAACTGGCTATCATAACGGATAGAATAATCCGTGGTAGCTGCAATAATAACACCTTGGATTATTGCGAGAACTACAATAATAAAATAGGCATAACCACGAATATCATCACGCCCTAATTGCTGCCCCATATTTGTGCCTTGTTAACGTTAATTTTATGTAAAAACAGTATAGGTTGAATGTTTTGCACGCAATATAAACTTGCTCTTAAAATATAGAGCAATAGCAAGTTGTTAAGAAAAACTAGGGAGAGTAGGAAGGAATAAAAAAGGCTTTAATCTATTTAAGATTAAAGCCTAGATGTTCGTTATAGATTATTTAGAAGCAAGCCCATCAAGGTAACGTTCTGCATCTAATGCTGCCATACAGCCTGTCCCTGCTGAGGTGATTGCTTGGCGGTATATATGGTCCATTACATCACCAGCGGCGAAAACACCTTCTACTGAGGTTTGGGTTGCATTACCTTGTGTGCCAGATTGGACTTTAATGTAACCATTGTCTAAGTCTAATTGCCCTTCAAAAATAGCGGTATTTGGGCTATGGCCGATAGCAATAAAGGCTCCCATTACAGGTATTTCTTCTGTTTCGTGGGTTTTAGTGCACTCAAGGCGTACACCCGTAACCCCCATGTCATCGCCGAGTACTTCGCTTAAAGTACGGTCGGTATGCAGAATAATATTGCCGTTTTCGACTTTATCCATTAAACGATTAATAAGGATTTTTTCTGCACGGAAGCTATCACGACGGTGGATCAAATGAACTTCTGAGGCAATATTCGATAAATATAGTGCTTCTTCAACCGCGGTATTTCCACCACCAACGACGGCGACTTTTTGGTTACGGTAAAAAAATCCATCACAAGTGGCACAAGCAGAGACCCCACGACCTTTAAAGGCTTCCTCTGAAGGTAAACCAATATAACGAGCGGAAGCACCTGTTGCGATAATGAGGGCATCACAAGTATATTGATTTTCATCACCGATTAGTCGGAAAGGGCGTTGCTTTAAATCTACTTTTTGAATATGGTCAGAGATGATTTCAGTTTCAAATTTAACTGCGTGCTCATGCATGCGCTCCATTAGCATCGGTCCAGTAAGCCCTTCAGGGTCGCCTGGCCAGTTTTCAACTTCAGTGGTGGTAGTTAACTGACCACCTTTTTCCACCCCAGTAATCAGGGCTGGGCTTAAATTTGCGCGTGCAGCATAGACTGCGGCAGTATAACCTGCGGGGCCTGAACCTAGAATGATTAACTTGCGATGTGTGGTTGTGCTCATGAATTCCTCTTTTAATCTAAAAAAAAGCGTTAACAGGATTGTAGGAGAAATAGCAGGTTAACAAAAGTGGTTTAAGTGCGAGTGAGTGTCATGCCACTAATTTCTATGATAGGCAATACCTACTAATTGTAAAAAAATGTAGCAAAAAGTTGAATATGTCACGCTTCACAATTTTTAGGAATTATCTTGAATTAAGGCTGCGAAACGTTTTACTGGAAAAAAAAGCGAAATCTTGTACTGATTTTTATTCATTTGCTTTGACAATCGGCTGCGCATTTGCGAAAACATCTGTGTAAGAGTTAATTATCTAGCAGGTCAATGGAAATGGCGCATTTTTGTTCTTACTGGAAAGTTAACTTTACGCTACTTACAAACTTAAAAAATGAGTCAAAATTGTGGGTGATAATTACATTCACACGAAATTCAGCACTATGAATAAAATTTGCTCCTGAACACGGTTCCCTAAATATAAAAGGTGCGGCTAAGGTGCTATTTTATAGATGTAGAAAATAACAATTAGAGAAAGAGAGATTAAGAGATGATTGACAATAAAAAGCGTCCAGGCAAAGACCTTGACCGTATCGACAGGAATATATTAAACGAATTACAAAAAGACGGGCGAATTTCTAACGTAGAATTGTCTAAGCGTGTTGGTTTATCACCGACACCGTGTTTAGAGCGTGTGCGTCGTCTTGAAAGACAAGGGTTTATTTCTGGCTATACCGCCTTGTTAAATCCACATTACTTAGATGCATCCCTATTAGTGTTCGTTGAGATTACACTGAATCGTGGTGCACCAGACGTGTTCGAACAATTCAATACAGCAGTTCAAAAGCTTGAAGAAATTCAAGAATGTCACCTTGTTTCTGGTGATTTTGACTACTTGTTGAAAACGCGTGTGCCAGATATGTCCGCATATCGTAAGCTGCTAGGTGAAACTCTTTTACGCTTACCTGGTGTAAACGATACTCGTACCTACGTGGTTATGGAAGAAGTTAAACAAAGTAACCGTTTAGTGATTAAAACACGCTAATTTTTACTTTTTTAACCTCACTTCAGCACAGCATTTTCAGCTTTGTTGTCGCACTGCAGTTTCAACGCTGAGTTTACTCAGCGTTGTTCCGTTTTAATACAGTAAAAACATTGTGTTATTCACCCTCAAGTGTCTCATTTAATCGCAAATCTAACCGCGTTGACATTTGTTTGCTAAAATTACTTAGTAAACAAGGAGTATTGTTTCCAATTAATTGATTTTAAATCTATAAATATTTAGGATTTTTAACGGGAAATAGAAATTGAATCCTTATGCGTTAGATGAAATACTGAAACTTGTCGTTCCTGTGATGCATTGATTTACTTCCGTAACGGTAAAACAGGCACAGCAAGGCGATTAATGTTAGAATAAACATAAATCAGTAAAGAACATCAGTCAGCAAAGAAACAATAATGAGCCAAGAATACACAGAAGATAAACACATCAAATTTAAAAAATTAAGTAGCGGTAGGCGGCTATTAGAGGTTATTTTGCTCGCAATTTGCTTGAGCGCTATCTTTTTAATGGTTGCTTTATTGAGTTTCAGCCCTTCGGACCCAAGTTGGTCCCAAACCACATGGAATGCGCCCGTAAAGAATTTAGGTGGTAGTGTTGGCTCATGGAGCGCGGATATTCTTTTTTCTGCTTTTGGTATTCTTGCTTTTGCAATTCCTCCCTTATTAATTCTCGGTTGCTGGGCTATTTTCCAATACGAAAGTCAGCGTCGCTATATTGATTTCTTCTCTCTTTCTCTAAGGTTAATTGGTGGGTTAGCGCTAATTTTATCCTCTTGTGGGCTAGCTGCACTGAATTTTGATGATTTACCTAACTTTGCTTCAGGCGGTGTTATTGGTAGCGTGTTTAGTAACGCAATAATGCCGTGGTTTAACTCATTAGGTGCAACACTTGCATTGCTGTTCTTATGGGCTATTAGTTTTACGTTATTTACAGGTTGGTCATGGCTGACAATTGCAGAAAAAATTGGATCTGCCGTCCTTTTTCCTATCGCTTTATTAACAAATAGGGCGAGGGGTGATGACTTAGATGACTATGATGTAGATGTCGAAGAAACCGAAGGTGCGTTACAACGTGCGCAAGAAGCAGAGCATAGGGCTAATAATTACCCAGATACTATAGACCCAGATGACGTTTTATTTTCTGCGCCTACTGTTGCCGAGTTGGTGACTGAAGTATCCCCTGCACCAGAGGCAGAGTCTACCGAAAATACAGCGGTTACTGAAGGGGCAACGCCAATAGCGGCTCAAGGTGTACCAGAACAAGAAACGGTGCCATCGTTTTCTGCTATTGATGAGCCTAATACCTATCATTTTGAAGTGCCTGAAGATTACCAACCTCAATTAGGTTCTGGTTTTGAGGAAACGGCACCAATATCGGATGAACCTCCTGTTCATCAATCAAACGCGACATCCACGCCATTTGAATATCACGCTAATGAGCATATAACACCACAAAATCAAGCTGATGTTCCTCATCAAGAACAGTCAAATAATCAAATAGAGCCTCAAAAGCCACAATATAACTCGTTTGAGCCACAATCACTTTCATCGCCATCGATGAATGTTAGTGATGTCGCGAGTGCTGTAAGTTCAACAGTGACGGAGCGTGTTTCAGACCCAGCGGCCATTGCTGCTGCGGGGATTTCCATTGCCGCACTTGAACGCCACGCCCAAGTAAAACAAACAGTAGAGCCCGAATTACCAAGGCCAAACCCTGTTCGTTTACCTACTCGTCGTGAACTTTACGGTATCCGTATCCCTTCTCAGCGTGATGCTGAGTTGCAACGCCGCCAAGAAGAGGCGTTAAAACGCGAGCAAGCATATCAACAGTGGTCCGCAGGTGAGCAGGAGTCCTCTGAAACGGAAGAGGAAGCACAGCAAGATGAATTGCTACGAGCTCAGTTCTTAGAGCAACAACGAGAGCGTTATGGTGATATCGATGAAACTGACTATGAATCGCCGGTATTTAGCGCACAACCGAGCGTTGCAGAACAACAGCAGCAAGATGAACCATCTGAATCAGGTTCTTTGACGCAGCCAGAAATTGAGCATCGTTGGCCATCAGCGTCAGCATTTTCTAATAATACTCACACAATACCCGCATCAACTGAATCCACTCCTGCAGTCGATGACGTGTACAAAAATAGCTTTGCAGAAGATGAACATTCCCAGATATCAGATCACTTTGAATCTAAGGTTGATTTGAAAAAAGAGTTTTCCGTGCTGGGTAGTTTTTCTCCAGTTGATGATCTGGTAGACGATGAACCAGCTGACCCATTATTTATGCCTTCATTTAGTGCGGTGCCAGTTCCTTCGGAAAATTCACAAAATAATATTCATGAAGGTCTTGGCAATTCGTCAACATCGGCACACACTTTTGCGCAGCCACAGCAGCCACAGCAGCCACAGCAGCCACAGCAGCCACAGCAGCCACAGCAGCCACAGCAGCCACAGCAGCCACAGCAGCCACAGCAGCCACAGCAAGATAGCTTATTCCACCCGTTTTTGGTGCGAAATGATCAACCTTTACCAAAACCAACAACACCAATGCCATCCCTTGACTTACTGGCGAGCCCACCTGAACAGGAAGAACCAGTCGACATGTTTAAACTTGAGCAAACCGCTAGGTTAATCGAAGCTCGGTTAAATGACTATCGGGTGAAAGCTGAGGTTGTTGGTTTCTCCCCAGGGCCTGTGATCACGCGTTTTGAACTGGATTTGGCACCCGGTGTGAAAGCCGCTCGTATATCAACATTATCACGAGACCTTGCACGCTCTTTATCTACAGTGGCAGTACGTGTTGTGGAAGTGATACCGGGTAAGCCGTACGTTGGGCTTGAACTCCCTAACGAAAAACGCCAAACGGTTTATTTAAGTGAAGTTTTAGACTGCGATGACTTTAGGAAAAACCCTTCGCCATTAACGATTGTGTTAGGTAAAGATATCGAAGGTGACCCCGTGGTTGCTGATTTAGCAAAAATGCCGCATTTATTAGTAGCAGGTACCACTGGGTCAGGTAAATCCGTTGGTGTCAACGCCATGATCCTCAGTATTTTGTATAAAGCGAAGCCCGAAGATGTCCGCTTTATTATGATTGACCCGAAAATGTTGGAGCTTTCCATCTATGAAGGGATCCCGCATTTATTGACAGAAGTCGTTACCGACATGAAAGACGCCGCTAATGCATTACGTTGGTGTGTGAATGAAATGGAACGTCGTTATAAGCTAATGTCTGCTCTCGGTGTACGTAACCTTGCGGGTTATAATGATAAAATTAAAGCAGCCGAAGAGATGGGGCGTCCAATACCTGATCCGCATTGGAAACCTAGTGATAGCATGGAAATTGAACATCCTATGCTGAAAAAAGAACCTTATATCGTTGTTATGGTTGATGAATTTGCTGATTTAATGATGACGGCAGGTAAAAAAGTTGAGGAGCTAATTGCTCGATTGGCACAAAAAGCCCGAGCAGCAGGTATTCACCTTGTTCTTGCAACGCAACGTCCGTCTGTCGACATTATCACTGGGTTGATCAAAGCAAACATCCCTACTCGTATTGCATTTACTGTTTCCAGTAAAATAGACTCTCGTACTATCCTTGACCAAGGCGGTGCTGAGTCCCTATTAGGGATGGGGGATATGCTATATCTTCCGCCAAACTCATCAATCCCTATGCGTGTACACGGTGCTTTTGTTCGTGACCAAGAGGTTCATGCGGTTGTGAATGATTGGAAGGCGCGAGGGAAACCACAATATATTGATAACATTACCACTTGTAGTGATGATAACGAAGGTGGGGGCTATGATAGTGGTGGGGAAGAACTTGACCCATTATTTGACCAAGCTGTAGAGTTTGTGGTTGAAAAACAACGTGTTTCTATTTCCGGTGTTCAACGTCAATTTAGGATTGGCTATAACCGCGCCGCAAGGATTGTTGAGCAAATGGAGATCCAAGGTATTGTGAGTGAACAAGGTCATAACGGGAATCGTGAAGTCCTTGCGCCACCGTCAATGGGGCATTAAAAATAGGTTAACAGCTTAATCATTTAGTGTGCTGATTGTTGGTTTAATTTTAGGGGTGTATAACGTTATCACACCTCTTAGGGTCATAACTTAAGGTCATTGTTCGATGAAAAAAATGATGTTATTAGGCGTACTCGCCTTCAGTTTACATATCGGCCAAGTACTGGCCGACGCCAGCCAAGACCTACAAGCTCGTCTGAACAAGGTCAATAGCTTCCAAGCCAGTTTTTCACAGAAGGTGACTAGCCCTGAAGGGGATCTTGTTCAAGAAGGTGTTGGGGATTTATGGCTTGAACGCCCGAATTTATTCAATTGGAATATGACATCACCTGATGAAAGTGTATTAGTCTCGGACGGCAAAAACTTGTGGTTTTATAACCCTTTTGTTGAACAAGTTACGGTAACTAATTTGGCCGATGCCACACAAGACACGCCATTTTTATTAATCACTCGTAATGATCCTAAAGATTGGAAGCAGTATTCAATTATTCAGCAAGGTAACACGTTTGATTTAAAACCAAAGCAAACTAATGGCACCTTGAAACGCTTTTCAATCACAGTCTCACCAGAGGGGACAATTGAAAAATTTTCGGCAGTGGAACAGGATGGGCAAGTCAGTGCTTATCAGTTAAAAGAACAAAAAAATGGTCCTGTTGATGCAAGTAAATTCAAATTTACGATGCCTAAAGGGGTGACCTTAGATGACCAGCGACCGAATGCAAAATAACCAATAGTAACGACAATAATCATCAGGTTTTAATGGCCTGGTGATTTGCACTTCTTTATTTTTAAGACGTAAAAAAGAGGATCTCGTGGGTAACCTGTCTCTCGATTTTTCGCAGAATGAATTCCAACCTTTAGCAGCAAGAATGCGGCCTGAAACCCTTGAGCAATACATTGGCCAAAAGCATTTGTTAGCGGAGGGGAAACCATTACCACGCGCTATTAAAGCAGGGCATTTGCACTCCATGATTTTATGGGGGCCACCGGGGACAGGTAAAACGACTCTTGCTGAAGTGATTGGCCATTATGCTCAGGCTGACATAGAGCGTATTTCTGCTGTTACCTCAGGTGTTAAAGAAATCCGTGAGTCAATAGAAAAAGCACGCCAAAACCGTAGCGCAGGCCGCAGAACAATTTTATTTGTGGATGAAGTTCATCGTTTTAATAAAAGCCAGCAAGATGCTTTTTTACCTCATATCGAAGATGGCACGATCACATTCATTGGGGCGACAACAGAGAACCCTTCATTTGAGTTGAATTCTGCACTACTTTCGCGCGCAAGGGTTTATTTACTTAAGTCACTGGAAGAAGCGGATATTGAGCTAGTATTGTTACAAGCCTTAGCTGATACAGAAAGAGGGCTAGGTGGGCAAAATATTCTTCTACCTGACAGTACACGTAAAATTATTGCACAGTTAGTTAATGGCGATGCTCGGCGCTCATTGAATTTATTGGAAATGATGGCCGATATGGCTGAAGCCGATAGCCAAGGCCAACGTATTTTGACCGCTGACTTACTGAAAGAAGTCAGTGGTGAACGTACTGCACGCTTCGATAATAAAGGTGACCGTTATTACGATTTAATTTCTGCATTGCATAAGTCAGTAAGAGGCTCGGCCCCTGACGCCGCGCTCTATTGGTATGCAAGGATCATTACGGCGGGGGGAGATCCACTTTATGTCGCACGCCGCTTGTTAGCAATAGCTTCTGAAGATGTCGGGAATGCCGACCCTCGGGCTATGCAAGTGGCCATTTCTGCATGGGATTGTTTTACCCGAGTGGGGCCCGCAGAAGGTGAGCGTGCAATTGCCCAAGCGATTATTTACCTTGCCTGCGCTCCAAAAAGTAATGCTGTCTACACCGCATATAAAGCAGCTATTAAAGATGCTCAAATGCAGCCCGACTACGATGTCCCTGAGCATTTACGCAACGCCCCAACTAAGTTGTTAAAAGAAATGGGGGCAGGGAAAGGGTATCGTTATGCTCATGATGAGCCTAATGCTTACGCTGCTGGGGAAAACTACTTTCCTGAGCCAATGCAGGCAACGCGTTATTATTACCCTGAAAAACGAGGGCAAGAGAGCAAGTTTGCTGAAAAATTAGACTGGTTAGCCCAACAGGATCAAAATAGTGCCATAAAACGCTATCGCTAAACTGGGCAATGCGGTAAGGTTATATAGCCAATTACTATACTTTTATTTATAACGCTGGAATGCGTTATATTAAGTACCATCAATAACTAACAATTATCACAGGATAAGCATGCTCGATCCAAATTTACTGCGTACGGAGCTAGACGCGGTTGCTGAAAAACTGGCTCGCAGGGGTTTTACCCTTGATGTGGAAAAGCTGCGTGAATTAGAAGAACGCCGCAAAGTTTTACAAGTTGAAACTGAAACCCTGCAAGCAGACCGTAACTCGCGATCGAAAACTATCGGTGCGGCTAAGGCACGTGGTGAAGATATTGAGCCATTACGTCAAGAAGTTAACTTATTAGGCGAAAAATTGGATTCTGCTAAGGCAGAATTAGACAAGCTGCAACAAGAAATCCGTGATATTGCATTGAGTATCCCGAATATTCCTGATGACCAAGTTCCTGATGGCAAAGATGATTCCGACAATGTCGAGGTTGCGCGTTGGGGTAAACCTCGTGAATATGATTTTGAAGTTAAAGATCACGTTAGCCTAGGCGAATTAACAGGGGGCCTAGACTTCCCTGCTGCGGTAAAACTGACCGGTGCACGCTTCGTGGTGATGAAAGGGCAAATAGCCCGTATGCACCGTGCGTTAGCCCAATTTATGTTGGATTTACATACAGAGCAGCATGGTTATCAAGAGCTATATGTTCCGTATTTGGTCAATCATGATACGCTGTACGGTACCGGCCAATTACCAAAGTTTGGTGAAGATTTATTCCATACCAAACCGTTGGAAGAAGAAGCAGACAGCAGCACTTATGCGTTGATCCCAACAGCAGAAGTCCCTGTTACTAACTTAGTACGGGATGAAATTTTAGATGAAAATGATCTTCCGCTAAAAATGACTGCACATACACCTTGTTTCCGTTCTGAAGCGGGTTCATATGGTCGGGATACTCGTGGTCTTATCCGTATGCACCAGTTCGACAAAGTTGAGCTTGTACAAATAGTTCACCCTGAAAAATCGATGGATGCACTGGAAGAGCTAACAGGTCACGCTGAGAAGGTTCTGCAATTATTGAACTTACCTTACCGTAAAGTGATTTTATGTACTGGTGATATTGGTTTCGGTTCACGCAAAACTTACGACTTAGAAGTATGGTTACCAGCTCAAAATACATACCGTGAGATTTCTTCTTGTTCAAACATGTGGGATTTCCAAGCACGTCGTATGCAAGCGCGTTTCCGTGGTAAGAGTGATAAGAAAACTCAACTAGTTCATACGCTAAATGGTTCTGGTTTAGCCGTTGGTCGTACATTGGTGGCGATTTTAGAAAACTACCAATTAGCAGATGGCCGTATTGAAGTTCCAGAAGTATTACGCCCATATATGAAAGGCCTAGAATATATCGGTTAATTTCCGTTATTCTTTCAAAAGTTAAACGCGGCTCATAGTGGTCGCGTTTTTTTTGCAAATTTAACGTGTTCTGAATAAGTATCTTCAGGTTAAACCTGAGCCCCCTTTCACTGAATGACTAAATATGCCAATATTTAATTCATTTTCTAACCCACCCATTCATTCACCTACAGATTGCAATGTAAGATAAGTTAGTTCCTCTCCATGGCTGATGCTTCCTGCATTAGCGACATTAACACAGTTTCAAATCAGTGATATCGAAATACATGGAAAACAACTCTAATTTAAAAAAGGAGGAAGAAAATTATTATTTAAAGGAATATATGTGGATTTGTAGGGGATAGTAAAAAGGAAAGCAAATGCTTTCCTTTTTTAGATTTAATGATTTAGCAAAATAGCTAAATCATCATACCTTGGCTTATTTTACTTGGGAGAAAAACAGGCTACGGTAGCTGCTGTAATAACAAGCATACATAATTGGCATAGAAACTAACAGACCTAAACCTAAAGGAATAACTGAGATTATCATTAGGATTGAAATAACGATAAAGAACAGAATACCTGGCAGGATGTTTTTCTTAACAGCTTGTAAGCTGGCAGAAATTGCAGCGCCAACAGTAAAGTTATGGTTCATTACCAGTGCAGGTGCAAACCAAGTTAATGCGGTACCGACTAATGCAGCAACAGCCATAATAATGATTGCAAAGAAGAATGTACCTGAAGACGCAAGGATTGCAGCATCAGATGGTGAGCCATATTGGTTGCTTTCCATCAATAAACCAAACATAGCGGAACCACCAATAATAAAGGCGATGATCATACCCACTAAGTTAGCGGCAAAGTTGATTGCACCAACGGCAAATAGGGTACCGAATTTATTTTGGAAACCAGCGAATAGTAAGCCAATTTCAGCTTGACCTGTTTTACGCTGGTTTTCACAGATTGCAATAATACCGCCAATAAAAATAGGAGTAATAAAGGTAATCAGTAAATTAAGGAAAGGGATCATCGAAATGATAAAGATTAATGCAAATAGTACGATGTTAATCAAGATCCACATACCCAGTTTCTCTTTAACGAGAGACCATGATTGGCTGATCCAGTTAACCCCTTCACCAGCATCTACCGCGCGAGGCTCAGCATGGAAAACAAAAGTATCAGTTTGATTTTGTGGGTCAATTGTAGGTGCAGGGTTGTTATCTGCACTAAAGTTTTCATTATTCATGATAAAAAAGGAACCTATTTTTCGTAGTGAGTTAGCAATATATTATTATAGATAAGTGTTTTGAGTTTATGTCACTCTTGTTACTTATTGGCAGTAGTATGCAGATAAGTGAGTACATTATAAAGCAGACAATTCTGGTAAGGTATTTATGTTTAATTATTTTTTCAATAAAAAGTATTTTGTTAAAAAATCCAAATAGACAATATTTTATCAATGACAACAAACAATTGGCTTTTTAAGTTGGTATAAAATACTGTTTTTTGTTTTTATAACACATTAATAGAGCATTAAATCATTCTTAATTGAAATACATTACCCATGAAAACAACATGGTTAATATTGGTAATTTTTATAAACTAATACTCGATATTGGGCAGATATCTGATGGTTTAATTTCTTTCAGTAGAAACATACGTTGTAATTCCTTTATTTAAAAGGAACGTAATCGGTATATTGAAATAAGGTATTTATATTAATTTTTTCGGGTTAATCGCACTATATTGTTGAACGTAGGGTTTGTACTAATCAAAATTAGTAGGAAAACTAAGTCAAGATATGTACCTGTGTGGTGAAGTGGGAGTATAGGTATAAAGCCAGTACCTAGCATATTGGGTATGTTTTTTATGGTACAGCTGTGGAGGTTGTTCTATTGGGAAAATATCAATTCTCCCATACAACTGATACCTTTATGCCTGAACTCTTTGACTAGCCAGTCGTGAAGGGTTAAATGAGCACTTCGACACGATCTTTATCTGAGCTAGTCTGAATACAAATGGTTTGGATATTAAGTCGCGCATCGTTCTTCCAAATTCAGTGTGCTCATCGCCTTTAGTTATATTTTTATTATTGATCTGAAAAATGCTTGCTTTGTTTCTGTATCACGCAAGGAGGTTGTCATGCTTTTCTATATCACTGTAGTTGCTTCAAAATAACTAAAAGTGGCTCCATATTTAACAAATCTCAGTTACATCAGTGAACTTGTCGCATCATCAACGTAAATTAGAGCTGCTCTAGACTAGAGCACGACCTTTAAACCAGCGATTGCTATAGTTGAGATAGCGCTTTTTAGTACCAATAAAACACTAATCTAAGAAATAGAGGGTGAGTATTCAATACCTTGATTTGCTTAAATATAAGATTGTTAACATTATGCAAAACCCAAGCGTAAAATTATATTATTGTATTTATTTCAATGTCGATATTTCGTTAGGGGATAGGCAAAATTTATCGAGTTGGATGAATCAGTATGACAATAACAAAAGTTACGGAACGCGATATAGCAACCATAATTATGATAACTTAAGTTATTCGATTAGTGCGAATAAAAATACAGAACCAAGTAATCAAAATGTCTCATTGAATATGAATTATACTACACCGGTCACTTTACTTTCGGGTAATATTAGTAAAGGTAATAATACCAGTAGTTACTATGGGTCGTTATCCGGCGGCATGGTTTATTTTGATAATGAACTCATTTTTTCATCGAAAAGAATAGCGAATACATTTGCTATAGCAAAAACAGAAAACCAAGAAAATATTCCAATACAATCTTCATCAGGAACAGTGATGACTAATAGTAAAGGTTACGCGGTAATACCAAGTATAGATAGTTATAGAACTAATTATGCTAAGATAGACTACCGAAAATTACCTAAAAATATGAATGCTCCCTATGGGATTATAGAATTTCAACCTGCTAATGGAAGTGTTCCCTTGGTTAATTTCTACATTAATCAAGTTAACCGAGCTATTTTAACTCCATCATTTAATGGGAAGAAACTTTCTAAAAATTTAAAAGTATATGATAAAAACGGTGATTTATTAACCATAACTGACAATGCTGGGCGAATTATTATCGATAATCTATCCTTGCCGACAAGTTATTTTGTTGACGTAGGCAATAATAAAAAATGCACTATTAATCTCACTAGTGATGTTGGTATTTCGAAAACTGAATTGTTTACAATAATAAACCCTATTTGCTTTATGGCTAACTAAAGGCTTTAGAATGATAAAATTAATTGCAGGGCTACTAACTTGCCTATCTTTTAGTGCATTTGCATCAGATGGTCATGGGACATGTAACATCAACTTGGGAACAGATGAGGTTAACTATGATACCTTAGCTGATTTTAATACAAAAAAACAAAATGGTGTGGTATATGCGGGGAATCGGATTGTTCCTGTAGTAGTAGAGTGCAGTGAAGAAACTACCCCATATATTGATTTTTCTACGATTAGCAATACCTTTTCAAATAATACATCTGAAGCTATTTTAAATGTAAATAATCCGATGCTTGATGGGAAACCTATTTTAATCGATGCTATTGAATTAAATAGCTCAAATAGAATCAACTCATCACAAAAAGATGTTAAAATTTATCCCAATCTACGTATTCAACCCGCACAGGGTGAAAAAGGAAAAGTATTTTCCTTCAATTTACTTGTTGATTTAAAAATTAATTCATTGAGTAAAAAAGGTGTTGTTGTTAGGAACAAAATACCGTTAAAAACGTTGGGTGGAAGTACAAGTTTAAGTATTAGCTATTCAGAAATGACAACAGCATGTAATCTTATTGTTGATTCTACCTCAATTGACTATGGTGCTATAAATAGAAATGAGTTAAGTAATTATTCTTATACAATATTACCCGAAAAAAATATTAACTTCACTGTACAATGTGATTCGGGGAAAACTGCTATAGCACTCCAAACTTTTAATCAAATTGAACGTTCACTTGCGCCAAATAAACAAGAAGGTGTTAGCGGTTATGGAGTTCCTCCTGTTCAGTTATTAAATAACAATATGATGGCAGGGGGATTAGGTAATACTCAGGAAGGTGTTCCAATTGGTGGATATGCGATAGCGTTAGATTTAGGTTCTTTATATGTAGATAATAAGGCAGAGAGAGTGCAGCCAATATCAGGTAATGCATCTTGTGGAGACCAAAATATCATTTGGCAACATGCGAATGGTGATTTATTACCTAATGATTCCTCAAATAAAATCATATCTTGGGCAAAATTAGGGAGTTTGCAACCTGCTCTTTTTTCTAATATAAAAGGCACAATAAAAGTTCAAGCTTTTATTAATAAAGCTTCTTTACTAACTGTTAATAAAGAAATTAAATTCAAAGGCCGCTCTATCATTGAATTATGCTATTTGTAGATTTAAGGGAGGCTGGCTACGTCGCATCAACACATAGTCGCAGATTCATTCTCGGTTGGTCTGTTTTTGCAGTATTTGAACGGTACGTAAAACAGCATTTTCTATGTTTGATTACCAATTCCAAATATTCGTTATTAATTCAAAAACAATATACGGAAATGGAAACTTGCATCGGATAAATTGTTTTATACCTGCGTATTGCTTGATAAAACCAACCCCAACTAACAGAGCCAGTTGCAATACGCTAAGGTAAGGGGGGCTTTATTTCAAGCCCCAACGAGTATTAATACATCACTTTATGGCCATAGCTTTCGAGAATACTTTTAACACGCTCCATGACTTCTTTTGATGGTGGTCTCACCCCATCAAGTTTATATTCTTCACCCATAGTTTCCCACTTGTGTTTACCCAGCTCATGGTAAGGTAATAACTCGATTTTTTCGATATTACTCATATCTTTAGTAAACTCACCTAGCAGATGCACTGAGTGGTCATCATCACTCCAACCTGGCACAACGACATAGCGAACCCATGTTTTTTGATTACGTTTAGCCAGATAGCGAGCGAATTCAAGTGTACGCTGGTTGGATACACCCACTAATTTTTGGTGGATATCATCATTGATTTGTTTTAAATCGAGCATGACTAAATCAGTAACATCCATTAGTTCATCAATAACAGGGTCATAACGGCGCACAAAGCCATTCGTATCTAAGCAAGTATGGATATTTTCTTTTTTACAGGCGCGGAACCAATCGCGGACAAATTCTGCCTGCAAAATTGCCTCGCCACCGGATGCGGTAACACCACCACCGGTTGCATTCATAAAATGGCGATAGGTAACTGCTTCTTTCATTAGTTCATCGACAGTTACAATTTGACCGCCGTGGGTATCCCATGTATCGCGGTTATGACAATACAGACAGCGCATTAGGCAGCCTTGGAAAAAGACAATAAAGCGGATCCCCGGACCATCGACGGTACCGCATGATTCAAAAGAGTGAATACGGCCAAGTACGGCAGGGGTTTCTGTCACATTAGTTGTCGCTATTGTTTTAGTTTTAGTATCATCGATAGACATAGCAGGCACTCCAAAATATCCGTCATACCGCAAACTTTAGAGAGAAAAATATCGTTGCTGGTATAGATAAAAAGACCCCATAAAACGGGGCCTTTAATTTACTTTATTTTAATAAGCTAATTATTACATTGTACTGGTGAAAGTACGAGTAATAACGTCTTGCTGTTGTTCTTTAGTCAGTGAGTTGAAACGCACTGCGTAACCAGATACACGGATAGTCAGTTGTGGGTATTTTTCTGGGTTTTCCATTGCATCTAACAGCATTTCACGGTTCATAACGTTAACGTTCAGGTGCTGACCGCCTTCGATAGACGCTTCATGATGGAAGTAACCATCCATCAGACCTGCTAAGTTAGTTTTACGAACATCGTCATCTTTACCTAATGCATTTGGTACGATAGAGAAAGTATAAGAAATACCGTCTTTCGCGTAAGCAAATGGCAGTTTAGCAACAGAAGTTAACGATGCAACCGCACCTTTTTGGTCACGGCCGTGCATAGGGTTTGCACCTGGGCCAAACGGAGCACCTGCTCGACGACCATCAGGGGTATTACCTGTTTTCTTACCATACACAACGTTAGATGTGATAGTTAAGATTGACTGAGTTGGTACTGCGTTACGATAAGTAGGTAGTTTCTGAATTTTCTTCATGAAACGTTCAACTAAGTCACACGCGATATCATCTACACGAGAATCGTTATTACCGAATTGTGGATACTCGCCTTCGATTTCAAAGTCGATTGCAATACCGTCTTCATCACGAATTGGTTTAACTTTGGCATACTTAATCGCAGACAGTGAGTCAGCTGCAACAGACAGACCCGCAATACCACATGCCATTGTACGATAGACATCACGGTCATGCAGCGCCATTAGAGAAGCTTCATAGCTGTATTTGTCGTGCATGAAGTGGATGCAGTTCAGTGCAGTGACGTACTGAGTTGCTAACCAGTCCATGAAGCCATCCATTTGATTCATCACAGTATCGAAGTCAAGGACTTCGTCCATGATTGGCGCATGTTTAGGACCAACTTGCATTTTCAGTTTTTCATCGATACCGCCATTGATGGTATACAGCATGGTTTTCGCTAAGTTAGCACGAGCACCGAAGAACTGCATTTGTTTACCAACAATCATTGGGCTAACACAACATGCAATAGCGTAGTCATCGTTGTTGAAATCTGGACGCATCAGGTCGTCGTTTTCATATTGAACTGATGAAGTATCGATAGAGACTTTTGCCGCATATTTTTTGAAATTCAATGGCAGTTTTTCTGACCACAAAATAGTCATGTTAGGCTCTGGAGATGGGCCCATGGTATACAGTGTGTTCAGGAAGCGGAACGTATTTTTGGTGACTAAAGTACGGCCATCAAGACCCATACCCGCTAATGATTCTGTTGCCCAAATTGGGTCACCAGAGAATAGCTCATCGTATTCAGGTGTACGTAAGAAACGTACCATACGCAGTTTCATGACTAAGTGGTCAATCAGTTCTTGCGCTTGTTGTTCAGTCAGTTTACCTGCTTCGATATCACGTTGGATATAAACGTCTAAGAACGTTGAAACACGACCAAATGACATTGCTGCACCATTTTGTGATTTCACTGCGGCTAAGTAACCGAAGTAAGTCCACTGTACAGCTTCTTGTGCATTTGTTGCTGGTGCAGAAATATCGTAACCGTATTTTGCAGCCATTTCTTTCATTTGACCCAATGCGCGGTGCTGTTCAGCAATTTCTTCGCGCAGTTGGATAGTCATTTGCAGGTCTTCACCTTTTTCTAATCTTTCTTGCAAAGAGGTGAATTGGTTAAATTTGTCTTTCATCAGGAAATCAATACCGTACAGTGCAACGCGACGGTAGTCACCGATGATACGACCACGACCATATGCATCCGGTAGACCTGTTAAGATACCTGATTTACGGCATTTTAAGATGTCTGGTGTGTAAACGTCGAAAACACCTTGGTTGTGAGTCTTACGATATTCAGTGAAGATTTTTTTGATTTCTGGGTCTAAAGTGCGGTCATAAGCTTTACATGAGCCTTCAACCATTTTGATACCACCGAACGGGATAAGACCACGTTTCAGAGGGGCGTCAGTTTGTAAACCAACGATTTTTTCTAATTCTTTAGTAATGTAACCAGCATCATGGGAAGTGATAGTTGACGCAACATCTGTGTCAAAATCAACTGGCGCGTGAGTGCGGTTTTCGATTTTGATCCCTTCCATGACTTTATCCCACAGTGCGTCAGTCGCTGGGGTAGAGCCTGCTAAGAAAGATTCATCACCTTCATATGGAGTGTAGTTTTTCTGGATAAAATCACGTACATCGACGTTATCCTGCCAGTTACCTTGGTTAAAACCTTGCCATGCTAAAGCGAATTTTTCATTTAACTCGGACATGATACTTTTACCTTTTAACAATGGATCTTTTAAGGATCTTAATAAATCTTTTTGTGTGTGTCAGTGGCTATTAATGTTTTTGGCCACCACGTAAATGCATGAACCAATAAATGAGGCCGACTAAAATCGCGCCGCCAATAATATTTCCAATAGTGACTGGAATTAAGTTATCTGTAATAAAGTTTCCGACTGTTAGGTGAGAAAACTGCTCTGGTGACATATTGATTTGAGCCCAATACTCAGCAGGAGCAAATTCTTTAATCATAATCCCTAATGGGATCATAAACATATTTGCAATGCTATGTTCAAAACCGCTTGCTACAAACATAGCAACAGGCAGAACAAGAACAACCAGTTTATCAGTTAAGCTACGACCTGAATAACTCATCCAAACCGCAAGGCAGACCATTAAGTTTGCTAAAATTCCTAATGCAACAGCTTCAACAAAAGTATGGTGTAATTTATGGCTGGTGGTTTGTAAAACGTTAAGACCCCATAGCCCATTTGCTGCAGTATATTGCCCTGCGAACCAGATAATTGCGACAAAGAACAATGCACCAATTAAGTTACCAATGTAGACATGAAACCAATTACGGAACATTTGTCCCCAAGTGATCCTGCCTGTGGCTTTCGAAACAATAGTGAGTACGGTAGAAGTGAAAAGGTCGGCACCGCATACAACGACTAGCATCAGACCCAAGGAGAAACAAATCCCACCAATGAGCTTAGTAAAACCATAAGGCGCTTCAGCCGCCCCTGTAGTTGCAGTGATGTAAAATACAAATGCGATAGAGATAAAAATACCGGCAGTGAATGCTGACAAGTAAGTAATTGCAGGATGCTTATTCGCCTTATAAAAGGCCGCATCATCTGCGACTTGCGCCATTACAGCTGGTGGCAGTAAATTAAAAGGGTTGTCAGCTTTCATACCAACACTCTCTTACAAAGTTGATTAATTATAGCACGCAATAATAGTAACAAAGGGGATAAATGAGAAATTTGATGTGGATCATGAAGTCTCTAGAGAAAGCGGTCAAAATGGTTGGTTAAATGTTAAAATCAACTGTAACCAAATGAAAAATAACATAAAAATATTTTTTAAAATTTATAAAATATTTTTATAAAGGCTATCTTAAGGCCAGGATTAAGTAAAAAAATACGTGCAAATGTTAATTATTTAAGATGAATATGATCCGTTTAATATTTAATTTAACTTATGTGTATATATCCCCCTAACTTGTATAACTTTAATCTGATATACCACTTTTTAGTTAGTTATATTAACGAGCAATATTTATCTAACAATTATGCCAATTATAAGAAAATAATCTTTGATGGAAGCAACCAATGCTTTAAATTTTTATGAAGACGCTAAATTAGTTTTCAGTATAAAATTCAATATCTTCTAATGTATTTAGCTCTTGTTCGATGCGTTCACGGCTGTTGAGCAATGTTTTGATGACTTGATCAACTTTTTGTTTATCACTGCGGAAGGTCGGAATAGATACACTAATTGCTGCAATGATTTTATTACGTTGGCGCAATGCCACAGCATAGCAAGTTGTTTCTTCGTTGATTTCTTTATTGTCTACGGCATAGCCATTTTGGCTAACAATATTAAGTTGCTGACGCAATTCAGGTAGAGTTTGCACACTATATTGAGTGAGTGGCGTAAAGCCAGAAGGGTATAGCTGAGCAATTTGTTGGTCAGTATAGTTAAAAATCATCGCTTTACCCAATGCTGAATAAATGGCGGGTAAGCGGGTTCCAATGTTAGAAATTAGTTGGACTTTTTGTGCAGATTGCACTTTGTCTATGTATAGTACATCAGCGCCATCTAAGATGCCCATTTGGCAAACTTCATTACACTCTTCAACAATTTGCGTCATCTCTCGATGTATCATTTTCAACCAATATGATTTTTCGAAAAATGAGCGGGAAAGAATTGAGCACGCAATACCTAAATAGTAAAGCTGGCTCTTATCATCGTAATTGATATACCGAAACTCAGCCAATGTTTTTAAAATAGGGTAAATTGTCCCCTTTAAAATATTAGTTTTATCAGAAAGTTGTGTCAAAGAAAGCCCAGTATTTTCAGCCGCTAAAACTTGAAGTATCTCTAATACTCGAATTGTCGGCATGTGCCCCGTAGACATTGAACTATCTCCCTGATTAATTTTGCCGCTATTCTAGGTTTAAAATAACACGATGTAAATCGCCGTAGAAAAACGATTTATCTCATTTCCATCATGAATAAACCTGATATGAGCAATAAAAAGCCGTGATACTGCTCAAAATTTTTTAATAAAAAAATAGATTTAATCTACCGTTATTATCCCTTTCATCAATTAAATCTCAATTAATCAATTCATTAAGTGAATAGTTAAAGTTAATGGATAAATTTGACTCCATCTAGAATTCGTGTTTATTTGATTGTGTTTTTATTTATGAATGCAGTTTGTATATATGAACAATAATTGATGAAGAAAAAGAATAATGGAGAAAAAAAGTATGGAAAGTCGTTATATTACCCCCGTAGTGACCGTTTTTGATGACAAGGGGCGAGTAGATCTTGAACAGAACTTACACGTTTATGACTCTTTGAAAGGAAAGGTGTCAGGTTTTGTGACGATGGGGAGTACTGGGGAGTTTTTTGCATTAAATATGCAGAATTCAAAAGCATTAATAGAACTTTGTGGCGGTTATCAAAAAGAAGGAATGCATGTTTATGCAGGGGCAAGCCGCCTAGATGTGAATGAATCCATTGAATTGGCTAATTTTGCCTATGAGCAGGAAATTGACGGTGTGATGATCATTAGCCCGTATTATTTCCCACTAGACGATGAAGGGGTTTACCGTTTTTACAGTACGATTGCGGAAAAAACACCCGCTAAAATTTTTATTTATAACTTCCCTGAGCGCACTGGCTACTCTGTTTCTCCTGAGGTTTGTCTTCGCTTAGCGGATAAATACACTAATATTGTTGGGCTAAAAGATACCATTCCTGACACTTCTCATACAGCTCAAGTGATTGAAACAGTAAAATCACGGCTCCCACATTTTGAAGTTTATGCAGGCTATGACAATAACTTTGCTCATGTCGTGTTGTCTGGCGGAAGTGGCTGTATCGGCGGTTTATCGAATATTTTCCCTCAATTTTTTGCATCATGGATGCAGGCTTTTGCTCAAGGTGATTTAGCATTAGTCGCAAAATATCAGCAACGCGTCGACCAATTAATGGCGATTTATGGGGTGAATACGCCATTTATTCCAACATTTAAAAAAGCGTTACAACTCAAAGGGGTGATTAATTCTGATCATTGCACATCACCATTTATTGGATTGAACAGTACACAGACAGAGCAGCTTCAGCAGCTATTGGCACTTGCTGATGCACCGCTCTAATCTTTCCTGAATCCAAAACATAGAACATCTTACTGACAGGGAAAAAATATCATGGCAACGATAAAAGCTTATAACAATCCCGTTTTAAATTCTGCGATAGCCAAATCGTGGAAGCGTTTAGTCCCCCTGATGTTTATTTTGTATTTTGTTGCATTCATTGACCGAGTGAATGTTGGTTTTGCCAAAGATGCCATGCAAGTGGATATTGGCTTATCAGATTCTGCCTTTGCATTTGGTGCAGGGATTTTCTTTGCCGCGTATGCATTATTTGGTATTCCCGCAAACTTGATTTTAAATAAAATAGGCGCCCAAAAATGGCTCAGTATTACGACGGTCATTTGGGGGGTTCTTTCTGCAATGACAGGGTTTGTTACCAATGAAACGCAATTTATTATTTTGCGTTTTTTACTTGGGCTGGGTGAAGCAGGGTTTTATCCAGGGATCTTATTACTAGCTTCTATTTATTTTCCAAATAATGTTCGTGGCTCAGTGATTGGTATTTTTGTTCTTGGTGTGCCACTTGCGTTAACTTTAGGTTCACCGTTATCAGGAGCTTTGCTTGAATTACATGGTTGGTTAGGTCGTCCGGGATGGTTCTGGATGTTTGTTATTGAAGGCTTACCCGCGATTGTTATTGGTATCTTTGCATTCTTTTATCTGGATGATAGCCCCGAAAAAGCACGTTTTCTTACTGATGAAGAGAAAAAAGCACTGACAGAGCAGTTAGCAAAAGAAAATGAAAAAACAGAAACAACATCGGTATTATCTGCACTGAAAAATGCCAAAGTATGGCACTTGGCATTGATTTACGGCACGATCCAAATTTCAGTGTATGGTTTGATGTTCTTTTTACCTTCTCAAGTTGCATCCCTCATGGGGGAAAGCCTAGGCTTTAAACAATCACTGGTGGCTGCAATCCCTTGGGCTTGTTCTGCATTCGGGGTGTATTTTATCCCTCGTATTGCTGACAGGTACCCAAATCGTCGCATCGAAATCTCTGTTGTGTGTATGCTAGCAGCCGCTTTAGGTCTTGCATTATCTGCATTTGCGAGTCCGGTATTCGCTATTGCAGCTCTCTGTTTAAGTGCGGTAGGTTTTTTATCAGTGCAACCGATTTTTTGGACATTTCCTCCACAGCTATTGAGCGGCCCAGCACTTGCTGCAGGGATCGGCTTTTGTACTACGATGGGGGCATTTTGCTCATTCCTTGCGCCAATCATTCGCGTTGAGGTCGATAAAATGATGAATAGTACTACCGCGGGTATTGTCACTTTAGCGGTGATCACTGTGGGGTGCGCATTGCTTATTGGGTTACTAAAAAAGAATACACATAAAAAAAATATTAAGGCGTTACCGTCAAATTAATAGCTTGATTTCTGGAAGGTGAAACATGCAAAAAATATTAAGAATAGATGAAAGTGATAATCTGATTGTAGCGCTGAAAGACTTACATGCAGGTGAGACTTATCAATGGGGAAATGAAAGCGTTACGTTAGTGACAGAGGTCAAAGCCAAGCACAAATTTGCCCTTGAAGCTATCCCTGTTGATGGCATTGTGTCTATGTATGGTACGGCAGTAGGGAAAGCCACAAAAGCTATCGCAAAAGGTGAGGCGATTACGGTTGATAATATCCGCCACTATGCTGCACCTGTTTCGTTAGAACAAGAGCCTTATGAATGGCTGGCCCCAGATGTTTCACAATATAAGGGGCGTACATTTAAAGGGTATTTACGGGATGATGGCCGCGTTGGTACGGCTAATTACTGGTTAATTTTTCCATTAGTGTTTTGTGAAAACCGCAATGTGACTAAGTTGACTGATGCTCTTAATGACGCATTGGGTTACAGCAATAATAGCTTAAAAAGTTTCGCACTTGATTTAACGGCGGGCGCACAAGAGGCAATCACTAAGCCAAAACTATTTCCACATATAGAAGGTGTTCGCTGTATTACTGTAACCAGCGGGTGCGGTGGGGCAACGTCAGACAGCAAAACGATGTGTGATGTGCTTGCGGCTTATGCAGACCATCCTAATGTCATTGGGATCACTGTATTTAGTTTAGGTTGTGAAAAAGCACAGCGGGACATGTTCAAAGAATCACTTTTTGCCCGTAATCCTAACTTTGATAAACCGACGCTGTATTTCCGTCAACAAGAATGGAACAGCGAGGAACAAATGATGCAAACGGCATTAAAGCAAACGTATGAGGGCATGAAAGCAGTTAAGCCTCAGTCTCGGGTTGATGTCCCTCTATCATATTTAAAACTAGGTGTTAAATGCGGGGCATCTGATGGTTTTTCAGGGATTTCTGGTAACCCTGCAATGGGGTTAGTTTCTGATTGGTTAGTGACTCTTGGCGGTGCATCTGGTTTAGCGGAATTCCCCGAACTCTGTGGTGCTGAAGGGGATATGGTGAAACGCTGTATCGCTTTTGATGATAAAAAGAAATTCCTTGAACTAATGGAACGCTATGAAAAAACGGCAAATTTCTTTAGTACGACCATTGCAGATAACCCAAGTCCGGGCAATATTGCAGATGGGTTGATAACAGATGCAATTAAATCAACGGGAGCGGCTAAAAAGGGTGGAACATCGCCAATTAGTGCGGTGTGTGATTATGCAGAGCCAATGCCAAATAGTGGGTTATCGTTAGTTTGTACGCCCGGTAACGATGTGGATGCGGTTACGGGGTTAGTGGCTGCGGGATGTAATGTGGTTATCTTCTCGACGGGTCTTGGTACGCCGACAGGGAACCCAATTGTTCCGGTGTTGAAAATATCCACAAATAGCGCAATAGCAGAGCGTTTATCGGATATGATTGATTATGATTGCGGGCCAATTATAGAGGGTGTCCCATTACCGACGATAAGCGAAGGGTTGTTTGAGCGTGTTATTGAAACGGCGAGTGGGGACTATAAAGTCAAAGCAGACCGTTTAGAGCAGTATGATTTTTTACTGTGGAAACGTTCACTCGATTTATAAGTTATTTAGAATAAAACTAAATATTGACGGGGTAAGGATACCCCGTCAATAAACTAATACCTATTATGCGTTGTCTCTTTTCGCTTTTTGTAGTTTTTCATAAGCGGCAAGCAAGGCTTGATGTGCAGGTAACGCTTTTAGTTCATCGTCAATGGACCACAAACCATAGAAACATGATTCACCCGCAAGAGCCGCAGATGCTGCATCCACCGCTTCTTTCCCATACATACGAACAAATGCGTTGTAGTATTGAGTAGGCTCACGCTGTTCTTCTTGAGAAAGCAACAGCAGGGTTTGCAAACAACGATAATAATTCGCACGCTCTGCAGTAAATACTGAACTGTTGAAATCTTGCGTCCACTCAACCCAAGCTAATGCTTGCTCAAGGTCACCACCAGCCAGTGCTAGCATGGATTTTAGCTCACCAATACGCAGGTTGCTCCAGCCGTTATCTTTACCCACAGCTAAACCAAGTAGCTCACGGACACGGGTGAAGTCGTCTAGACCGTCATCATCTAATTGCTCAATAAGGGCAAGGTAGTCTTGCTTTTCCCATTGGCTATCCGGCAAATTAATAATAGTATCGCGTAAATAAGCCCCCATCGCATTATTGGCGATATGTAGGTCTTCAACCGGGTAAATATCAGACATACCCGGTACTAAGATACGGCATGCGTATACGCCTAAATGGTTATAGTCCGCAATATACACTTCTGCATCTAAGGTATTGAAGATACTGATAAGCGTTGCAAATTCTTCTTGGGTTGTCCCTTTGAAACTCCAATCTGCAAATGCATAATCCGCATCATCTTTGAATAGATCCCAGCTAATTAAACCACTTGAATCAATAAAGTGAGTTTCAAGATTGGTGTGTTCAGCCACTTCTTCGTCATCAAACGTTGGGGCATTGAATACATCGAGGTCTTTTAAGCCACGACCTTGCAGTAATTCAGTGACGGTACGTTCAAGGGCAACACCAAAGTCAGGGTGAGCTCCAAATGAGGCAAAACAAGTGCCATTTTGTGGGTTAAATAACACGACACAAATGACAGGGTATTTCCCACCTAATGAAGCGTCGTAGCAGAAAATTGGGAAGCCTTCTTTTTCAAGGGTATCAATAGCTTCAACTACGCTAGGGTAACGTGCCATCACGTCTGCTGGGATCGTTGGTAAGCTGATACTTTCTGCGATAATTTTGTTTTTTACAAAACGTTCAAAGACTTCAGAAAGGCCTTGTACTCGGGCTTCATTCGCTGTATTTCCCGCAGACATACCGTTAGAAACGTATAAATTGCCAACGATATTCATTGGAATATAAACCGTTTTATCGTCTGATTGGCGGGTAAATGGTAGGGCGCAAATACCCCGTTCTTCATTACCTGATTGCAAATCAATTAATTGGCTTGCTGCTAATGCGTTATCTGGGTCATAGAATTTGAGCAGACGGCTATCTAATAAGCCTTCAGGCAAGCTGTCATCTTCTGTCAGTGGGAACCATTTTTCATTGGGATAATGAACAAAGTCCCCTTCAGAAATCGCTTTACCTAAGTAAAAGTCAGCAAAGAAGTAGTTAGTTGATAAACGTTCAAAATACTCGCCAAGTGCAGAGGCTAATGCCGCTTTTTTGCTCGCACCTTTGCCATTAGTAAAGCAAAGAGGGCATTCTTTATCGCGAATATGTACTGACCAAACGTTTGGTACAGGGTTTAACCAAGATGCTTCTTCAATATCAAACCCCAATTTTTTTAATTTGGTTTGAAATGCATCGATGGAATCTTCAAGAGCGGCATCTTTGCCGGGTATAAAAGTTTGGCTCATTGTCAGTCACTTGTGAGTAGGGTGTTTCAAACGGGCTATGATACGGATTTTTGTCGTCAGCCTCACGCTTTTTATTCGTTCATAGAGAAATCATCTTAAAATTCATTATTTATCGTAAAATAATTATATAGATCACATAAAACCCAGCACAAATACACATAATAACTGAAGTTTATTAATGAAAGGAAATTAAGATGAAAAACAGAAATAAAGCGCTACTCGCGACACTGGTTTCATTGTTTGCCGTATCAGCAATTGCCCAACCCAATATTACGGTATTAGCGACGGGAGGGACTATTGCTGGAGGCGGAGATTCAGCAACCTCTTCAAACTACCAAGCAGGTAAAGTCGGGATTGACGCATTAATTAATGCTGTTCCTGAAACTAAAAAAATTGCTAATTTAAGTGGTGAGCAGTTGGTGAATATCGGTTCCCAAGATATGAATGACCAAGTTTGGCTAACACTGGCTAAAAAGATTAATCAAGATTGTGATAAAACTGATGGTTTTGTGATCACTCATGGGACTGATACATTAGAAGAAACCGCTTTTTTTCTCGATTTAACCACGAGTTGTAAAAAACCTATTGTATTAGTGGGGGCAATGCGCCCCTCAACGGCGTTAGGTGCCGACGGCCCGCTTAATTTGTATAACGCCGTCGTTTTAGCGACAGACAAATCAGCAGGGCAGCGTGGGGTTTTAATGGCTATGAATGATAAAGTTGTTCAAGGCCGCAATGTGATGAAAATGAGTACTACAGAAGTACAAGCGTTTGATGCAGTGAACGCGGGGGCCGAAGGGTTTATTCATGATGGTAAAGTGACGTACTTCCAAGCTGCCCAGCCCCGTAGTGATAAGGCGGTATTTGATGTGAGTAAACTCGAAAAACTACCGATGGTGGGTATTGTGTATAATTATGCTAATGCCTCCGCAGCACCAGTTAAAGCACTTAGAGAAGAAGGGGTTGAGGGGATAGTAAGTGCGGGAGTCGGTAATGGTAATATGTATAAAACAGTATTTGATGCCTTAGCAAACGCAGCAAAAGAAGATGTTGTGGTCGTGCGTTCAAGCCGTGTACCAACAGGCTATACCACACGTAATGCGGAAGTTGATGATAACTTATATGGCTTTGTAGCATCAGAACGGTTAAACCCACAAAAAGCACGGGTTTTACTACAATTAGCCTTGACGCAAACGAAGGATGCAAAACAAATTCAAGAACTATTTGAACAATATTAACTATGCATAGAAGGCGGTGAGTTTACCGCCTTCTAGTTACTGACCTTTCATTCTGTTAGCAACGATATTTGCCGTCATTAAGGCAAGTAACGGGATCAGTGAAAACACAGCAAATAGCCAACTCGCTGAGGATTGCGCCCCTTCAACTCCCCCTGGTACTGATAACCCTGCAAGGTTGGCGATTAACCCAGCTAAAGATGCGCCAAACGCAGTGGAGAATAGCTGCAATGTGGTAATCGCTGAAGAGGCTTTTTGTGATTCAGGGCCGATAGAAACTTGCAGGACACGGGTTAGCAAATGTGGCCAAGCTGCGCCGATACTAGCTCCTGTTGTGAATAATGCTAAGCAGATTATCCAGATTTGCAGCGTTTCAATCTGCCAAATGTTTGTTATGAAAAGTGCTAAAATAGCTAATGCACTAAAGGTAATAAAAGGGCCTATTCGTATAGTTTTTATCGCATGTTCGGGTTTGCATGAAGACGAGATAATGGCAGAACATGACCATCCTGCTCCAACTAAGGCGGCCAAGTAGCCTGACATTAATGGAGCAACACCATGAAGGGTTTGTAAAAAATAAGGGACAAAAACTTCTGTTTGCACACTTAGCCCTAATAGCGCCATCGTAAGGTAAATAGGAGCAAGTTGTGCTTTGTAATGGAATGTACCTTGGGGAAATAGTGTATTTTCGGCTGTCCGTTCAAGTTTAACTAATCGTATACATAATAAAATGGCAATTAACATCCCAAGAATAGGGATTAGACTTGCTTTACTTAGACTTCCAAGTGAAATAGCCAATACTGCGGCAGAAAGTAGCAACAAAGCTTGCAGTGGGATTGGGTCTTGAGGGCATTTTTCAGTTAAATTATGACTTGGTAAAATCAACCACGTTAGCCATAAATAAGGTATCCCAACAAATACTAAGCACCAAAATGCACCGCGCCAGATATCATATTCAGCAAAAAAACCACCTAATGCGGGGCCCAGTAATGTTGCCATCCCCCACATACTCGACATCATGGCTAATACTTTTGACCATAGGTGCTGAGGGAAAACAATATGCACCATTGAGTAGGAAAGTGTCAGTAATATTCCCCCGCCTGCTCCTTGAATAATCCGGCCAAGCAACATGATAAACATAGAAGGCGTGATGGCACAAATAACAGAGCCAATTAGGAAGATAGCAGTAGCGAGTAAATAACTCCGTTTAGGACCGAGATGGTTTAAAATCCGAGAGGTTAGTGCAGAAAGAATAATGGATGAAAGGATAAATAAAGTTGTATTCCATGCATAGAATCGGATACCACCAATATCCCTAACGACAGAAGGGAGCGTTGTGATAGTGATATAAACATTAATCGCATGTAGGCAAATGCCCCCTGCTAACGCTAGAGTTAGCCAAAGGTTTTTACCCGTAAGGAGTACGCTCCAGCCTTGTTCGTTATTCTGAGTCATCCATTTTCTCTAATATGTGAAATAAATTAAGAAAACCCAACTAAATATGCTTATACCAGTTATACATTTTTATTCAATTAGGTCAATGTGGTGATATAACTTAAGCAATTACTATAAAATTAAGATAAATAAATCATTAGATAGCTATTTATTGAATTGTTTTTTAATCCAGGCTGTTATTAGTACATGTTTAATTTTAATTATTTATCAAATAGTTACATTTTATTTTTTATTGAGTAATCAATATTGATAACCATCACTAAAAAAAATTAATGTGTCGCTGATCATATTTTGGCAACAAAGCCAGTATCTGTGTTGATAATTCGCGTCGCAAAAAATAGGCTAAATACATCACAAATAGCTTAAGTTATTGTGAATTATTAGATTTAAAAGGAAAGTTAAATCGTATTTCGGCCGAAAAATTAAAACTAAAAATTATTAGAGGAATACAAGAATGGTTAATAAACATGTCAATACTGGCAGGAAACTGCTCGTCTTAAAAATAGCCATCGCTATGCTGCCAATTGGTTATCATCCTATCATGCAAGCAGAGCAATTTTTGGAAGATTCGACACTAAAAGGTGGACTCTACTATTGGCAAAGGGATCGTTCACGTAAAGATTTAGACCCAAATAGCGACAAATATAAAAAATATGCAGATAACCTTAAGCACTCGACTTTCAACGCTAGCCTTGATTTTTCCTCAGGTTATTTTCAGGACTTTATTGGCTTAGATTTGGCTGGTTTTACCGCAATCGAATTATCCAATAGTGGGCCTGCGGCTCCCAATGAAATTGGTTTCAGTGATGCAAAGACACGCTGGGATGAAAAATATAAAGGCGACCGCAGTGGTGTGAGTATTTATAAAGCCGCGGCAAAAATGAAGTATGGGCCTTTTTGGGGAAGAGGGGGCTATATTCAACCAACAGGGCAAACACTGCTTGCTTCTCATTGGAGCTATATGCCAGGAACTTACCGAGGGGTAGAGGTTGGTGGGGTATTTGATTTTGAGCAAAGTGGTGAACTTAGCATGTCGTACATATGGGCTGACCGCTATAAAGCCCCTTGGTATCGTGATATGTACAATTTCCGAGAAGCGGATGGTAAAACAGGGATCAGTTATTTACATGCTATTGGTTTTAAATATGATTTTAAAAATTCATTAGTGTTAGAAGGTTCATACGGTCAAGCAAAGGATTATATGGACCAGTATTTTGCGAAGGTATCATATGCAGTACCTGTAGTTGACCGCGATTTACGTCTTTCTTATCAATTTTATGGCTCGAAAGATAAAGTTTCAGACGGTGGCGTTAATGACGTATACGATGGTTTAGCATGGTTACAAGCGATGACATTAGGTTATACCTATGACGAATTCGATTTTAAGGTTGAAGGGACATATGTTAAAGCTGAAGGAAACCAAGGTTATTTTTTACAACGTATGACACCGGGTTGGGCGACGTCAAACGGCCGTATGGATATATGGTGGGATGGCCGCTCTGATTGGAATGCGAACAATGAAAAAGCGGTGTATGCAGGTGTAATGTATGATTTAAAAAATTGGGATTTAGCAGGGTGGAAAGTTGGGACATCCTATATTTATGGTTGGGATGCAAAACCGAGCACTAACTCACAATACGCTCAGGATGTGCGTTTAAGAGAAAGCGCTTGGAACTTTGATATTTTATATACAGTACAATCAGGCCGTGCAAAAGACACACTATTTAAGTTGCACTTTACTAAATATGATAACCATACAGATATTCCTAGCTATGGCGGTGGTTATGGCAATATCTTCCAAGATGAAAAAGATATTAAATTTATGGTGATGATGCCATTTACTGTATTTTAATATCAATTTTTTTGAGAGTAGATTGCTGCTTTAAATTAATTATTTTGGCAGTGATCTACTAAAAATAGGAATAACATACAGACTAAATATTAAATGATGTAATGAAATAGTTAATTATACGTATATTAAGGGAATGGTGATTGAATAAAAAAGGTGAATATATTTCACCTTTTTTGAATGGTTAAAACAATACTTAGATTTATTAATAATTATATAGAAGCGATGTCTTTATCGATGTTATCGGTAGGGGTGTGAAGGTCGTGTTTTACCCTATCTTTTAATTGGGTTACTTTTTCATTATGTAAAGTAGCCTCTTTTACTTTTGCTTGCCCTGATAAAATACCACCTTTCTTAATAGATAAATTACTATATTGAATGGTTCCATGAATTTCACCATTATTTTCGATGCTTATCGAATCAGATAAACATTCCCCTTCAACTCGCCCGTTAACAATCAACTCTTTACTGGTAATGTTCCCAGTAACTTGGCCATTTAACATGACTTTCACTGTATTATTTTTCCCTATAATGTTACCAATCACTTTGCCATAAATATGTACTTGTTCATTAGAGGTAATATTACCTTCAAAAATGACATCCCTTGAGATGATGGTATTGGATTTCTCTTCACTTATAGTCGGGGTTGCTATTGTAATCTGTTCTTCTAGCTTAGCGGGTGCTTCGGGCGTGCTAGCGGTTGGTGTTGGGGTTACTTCAGGGGTTGGTTTGTTTTGTCTTTTGGTGAACATTTTACTTACCTTTTTTTGATTGAAGTGTAAGATCAAGAACAAAATTGATAATACAAATGAAAATAAGGTGATGGCAGAGTAACTAAAAAACCATCCTATCAAAGTAAGAAACCAGAAGAAAAAACTAGTATTAAGAAAAAGGTAGGTTTTTTTCATCAGTTAATCTCTTACAAAATGACTAAAGCTACATAAATGAGTTTAGTCAAAAAAAATGACTACACAAAAAAAATGTAATATAACGTCTTCGTTACAGACTAAAGAATAACTGTAATTTAAGATAATACAATTATAATGAGTTAATAAGCTAAATACATATAAATTTTATATTATTGATATATTGGAAATCATCTATGATGATATTTATGTACCTATACTAATAAAGGCAGCATAATTTCTAATATAAGAAAATTCATATGTAAAATAATATAAAGGATTTGGGTTGAATTGCAACTTATTATCGAGCGCTAAATATGCAAGCTCTGTGCTGATATTTGGCGATTTAAGTGAAAGTTGTCAGAAGATTAGTGAGCTTAATCACCAATATAGTGTGAATAACAATATAATTTATGGAAATAAAAACCCCTGATAACATTTAGCAATAGCATGGTTATCAGGGGTTTTTCGTTTGTCGCTACTATGATTTATTCATAGGGTAGCAATACCTTGTGATTCTTTTACTCTTTTGCTTCGTGTGCGTCAGCATTTTCACGGCAATCACCATCTGCGCAATGGCCATATAGATATAAACTATGGTTAGATAATTTAATACCATGGCGAGCGGCGATATTTTTCTGGCGAGTTTCAATAGATTCGTCAGTAAACTCAATCACTTTGCCACAATCTAAACAGATTAAGTGGTCATGGTGATGCTGCTGAGTTAATTCGAATACAGATTTTCCACCCTCAAAGTTATGGCGGGTTACGATACCTGCATCATCAAACTGGTTTAATACACGGTATACGGTAGCTAGCCCGATCTCTTCGCCCATGTCGATCAGCTTTTTATAGAGATCTTCCGCACTGACGTGGTGGCACTCAGGCTCTTGAAGTACTTCCAAAATCTTAAGTCTTGGAAGAGTGACTTTGAGTCCAGCATTTTTCAATGCTTTATTGTTGTCTGTCATGCGGGTTTGTCCTGTATCTTAAATCATAAATTTAACAATAATGAGACGTTTTTAACATAAATTCAGTTGTCTTCTAAACTGTTTTACAATTATAGGCATGGAAAATAAAAATAGAAACCATGCTTTGTCTCATTATTTTGATAATCTCTTGAGAGCCTATCCTATTAGGATGCTTTATCGGCTATTTTAGACTAGATCACTTGTTTGAATGATGCGTTTAGAGCGACAAGTGAGCTGATCTATGGGTTAGGCTCTATTTCATATGCCTTAGCCGATAATTTCTGCTAAGGACATTTCTTCAGAGATTTGTTTTACCCATGCATCGACACGTTCATCAGTTAGTTCAGGCTGACGATCTTCATCAATGGCTAAACCAATAAAGTGATTGTCATCTGCCATACCTTTGGATACTTCAAAGTGGTAACCTTCAGTTGGCCAATGACCCACAATAACAGCACCACGAGGTTCGATGATATCGCGAATGGTTCCCATCGCATCACAGAAATATTCTGCGTAGTCTTCTTGGTCTCCACAACCAAATAAGGCGACAAGTTTACCTTCAAAATCAATTTCTTCGAGAGTTGGGAAAAAATCATCCCAATCACATTGAGCTTCACCATAATACCAAGTAGGAATACCCAGAAGTAGAATGTCAAAAGCTTCGATATCTTCTTTGCTACATTTAGCAATATCATGAACTTCTGCTACATCTTTGCCTAGTCTTTCTTGGATCATTTTGGCAATATTTTCTGTGTTACCTGTGTCACTTCCGAAGAAAATGCCTATGACTGCCATAAAGTGATTAACCTCTTGTTTTTCTAAGGGAGATAGAAGTTAGTGCTGATCTTCTATAGCTCTTTTAGAACGAAAATAAATATAATATTACGCCTTATTCTGGCGAAAAAATGCGTCTAAGTCTGTCAAATTTGTGTGATTTATCAAGATGACACTATTTGCGTATCGCTTCATTAACCTGTTCAAGTTGTGACATCAAAATTTCTTCGATCAATTCACTACGGCTTATATTTTTATCTTCAGCTAATTGGTTCAATACAGCGACAGCTTCTTCATTCAGTTTTAACTCAACTCTACGCAATCCTTTGACTTTATCGCGTTTTAGCTGGTTACGTTTGTTGATCCTTAATTGTTCATCCCGTGATAGCGGGCTTGTCTTAGGTCGCCCAGGCCTTCGTTCCTCAGCGAACAAATCCAGAGTAGTACGATCAGTTTGTTCTTTTGCCATGTCTATAACTGCTAAAGGGGTGTGCCAGTAATTCAGCGCGCAATGATACCCTAGCTAATCCCCTAGTGCTATAGCTGCATACTAGGCTAGTGTATTCAATAGGTTAAAAAAAACACACATTTAACAAAAAAGCACCACTTACAGTATGGGTGGTGCTTTTTTAGACATAATCATTGTGTCTGTTGCTGCCATAAGTTGGCATACAGGCCTTTTAATTTGAGTAAATTCTCATGAGTATCCATTTCTGTCACTTCCCCATGGCAAATAACACAAATTTTATCAGCATGCATAATAGTGTTAAGTCGATGAGCAATACTAATAACGGTTCTGCCTTGGGTGATTAGCGGCATATTTGCCATAATTGCCGCTTCTGACTCGTAATCTAAAGTTGAAGTGATTTGGAATTTTGGATGTGTGAAATTAATCGTTGTACATCAGCCAGTTAAAAGTGTTAGATGTGGCTTTTGACTGGCTTCATTCTTCGACTGTGTCGAGATTGTGACATGCTCACTATATTTGGTTAAATGTTGACCGCTAAAGTGTGCATATTTCTGAACCATTTCTAATGTCTCCCATCCTCCCATTTCTTTAAGTACCATCAATGGAGTTCCACTTTGGGCGTGCCAACTTGCCCATGTATGTCTGAGGTCGTGAAAAGTGAAATCAGTTATGCCAGAATCAGCTAATGCTTGGTAATAGCATTCACGATAATAGTTACTCCTTCGCTTTCCTTCGTTAGAAAACACATAGTCACCATCATTTTCAATTCCATTTAGAATTTCAATGGCCACCTCATTTAGAGGAACCGGTCTAGCTCTCCCTGACTTTGCATTATCAGCCGTTACATGAGCAACTCTTCTAACTAGGTCTACGCTCTTCCATTTAAGTGATAATATTTCGCTTTTTCTCATGCCTGTTAAAATAGCAATAGAAACAAAATCCCTCATCCACTTAACTTTGATATTGGAAAGCAGAAGTTCAGCCTCCCACTTCTCTAACCATCGAACCCTAACTGTTGGCTCTTTCATTCTTGGGATGTACGATGACTTTAATATCCATCCCATCTTGTGAGCCAAAGAGAAAGCACGCATAATAAACGAGCGGTATCTATTTTGTGTTGCGTTGGATAGTTTCCTCTTTGTCTTTGGGTTATACAGTGGTAATGAGTTGGCTATTTCATCGCTCGTTATAGTCGATATTTTTCTACCCCTAAATATTTGCTGAAAGTAATCCGCATAGGCAAGTTTCGTTTGGTATGTTGATTGCCCTTCAGCGTCTTTTAAGGTGAGTAACATCATTTCTTCAAATGACCTATCTGGCGTTTTATCTAGCTTCTCCATCTGCCATAGGTCATGTTTTAACTTGTCATGATACTCTTGGGCTTTGACTTTATCCTCCGTGCCAGCAGGTTTTCTAATTCTTTCTCCGCTTGGTGCTGTAACGTCAACCCAGTATTTCTTACCTCTTTTGTAGATCGGCATGTTTTTCTCCCGCTACCGACTACAGCCAGCCGATAGACATTATTGTCGTTAAACTGCGCCTGTTCAAACTTTTTCAGGCTTTCCTTGTTTGCACGCCATGAGCCACCAACTTTAAACATGTAGTATTTCGATGGCTTTCTATAGATAGTGCCTTTTGATAAGTTCAGTAGCTTTGAGTATTCTTCTACCGTGTAATATTTGTCATCCACTATTAATCTCCTTATCGATAGAGTTGACGTACCAAGTCAACCACATAATCGGTGGGAATTTCTTGTGTTTTTCGCTGAGTGTTAATTGAAACTTTGGAAGGTAATCTTTGAGTATTGCTGTACTTTGTTTATCGCTGAGTTTTTTGAGTTGCTTTAATTTGTCACGGCATTCCCTTGCTATCTTTCGGCGTCCGTTTTCAAGCATCACATCATCCATTTTTCCGCTTATATTGCTCATAATCATCTCCGCAATCTTTACTGCAATATGCGCTATTTGGTGCTGCTGGCATTTCTTCGCACCAGATGCACATTCCATTTATTGATTTAATTACTGGCTGGAGATTTGATAATGCGGCTTGAATGTGTAATTGCTCTAGTTCGTTTGCTGAGTCAATAATGTCCATAATTCACCTATGCTATTTTCAATATGTTATTAAATTGAATATTGCTTTCCACCTGATCCCCGAATACATCCCAATCACCAAATTTCTCACGAGCGAATAATTCGATGCGTGGCACGTTTCCGTATAGCTCTTCTAGTCTGTGATGTACTTCCTTTGGCTTTTCACTATGATCACCAAGGCATGAGTAAATTACTTGCCGAACACTTGCAGATTGACGGGGTAGGCCATTACCACGAACAGCTATTAGGAATATTTCCGTATTTGCTCGAGTGTAATTACCGCCATTGATTTTCGTTTCGTTATTTAAAATATCCATGTAATCGTAGGCATCGAATAACTCACCGTTTTGAATTTGCTTTGTTATTCTTTCCATTGCCAACTTATTTAATTTAACCCAAACGAAACCGAGCATAGTTTTAACTTTAAAACCCCACGCTTTGGCTAACTCAAATGCTTCTTGTACAAAATTGCCTGTGTACCACATGGCAAGGGCTGAGTTTTCGGCGGCGATGGTATGAACGGGGAGGTGTTTTAAATCAAATAGGCTGGTGGTTTGGTAATGGTTATTGGCGGCACCGTTGGAAACTTTATTGCTGTATTGCCAAGGTGGGTCAGCTAAAATAAGATCATATTTTTTCAATGTGCCTCCTGAATTTTAGATATAAAAAACCCTGCTAGTGCAGGGGGAGTTTTGATAAGTTATCTTTTATTTCTTCTTGCCTTTCTAAAAATGAATCACAAGCATTATTTAAATTAATTACTGTGCTATACAAACTATCTACTTTATATTCACTTGTTATTTTTTCAATAAGAAGCGTTGAGTCGTATAGTATGTCATATGCGTCAATTATAAACTCACTAAACAAATCGATTAAGAGTTTGTTATTTGGTAGTATAGTTAAATCTTTATATATGGCTTCTAATTCTTTAGGTGATATTTCAATTATGGAAAATGGTTCATAAGGATTCTTCCATATAAGATCAAGCCTTTTGTCTCTTGTCACGACAAGTAAAAAATTATTTGTTATATGGAATTTAATATCTAAATATTCTCCGTTATTGATAATGTTTTCACATAGAGATTTCAATTGCTCCGTTATATGTGTGTTTATTTTAATTTGATGATTTAATCTAGTGCTAATCGATTTTAAGTTTATTTTATTTGAGCGTTTTTCTTTTTTGTCTAAATCTGCTTTACCTAGCCAATAAACAACAATGGTAGCTACTATACCAAAAGTAGATGTGAAACTAAAAAATGTACTCCATTTATTATTGTTATCAATATTCCAATAAAAGAAAATTGCGTAAGTTATAGCAAAAAAAATAGCAACTCCCAAAGCTATGTATAACAACCAACTTCTCTTCATAACCCCTCCTTATTTAAAGCAGGAATCATACTCACATCCATGTGACTAATCCACTGTCAAAATGCCTCCTTAATTCACACTTATTTGTTTTAATGCCTCACGAACTGCATTTAAGCGCGATTCCATTCTTAGATATTTAGGGTTGGGAATAGAAGGCCAATCGTTATACCAAGCATCATCGCCAAACAAACTAAGCAACTTACTTCCTATATAGCAATTGCAACAATCACTCTTAACATCATCGGATGATTCAATTAAATCCCAATACTCCCTTGCTTCGTATTGGTCTATTTCATCATCTTTGCGCAGTTCGATAACTTGCTTTTTAGCATATTCAGCATTTGCATCGTTATCATCATCTATCTCAGAGTTTAAATTAGAATCTAGCTTACCTATCCAGTAGTGGTTATTAATCCTATGAATAAACTCAACTAGTGAGCTGCCCATAGAGCCCCAAAAACAAGACCATGAATCGCCACTTTCGCTAATAGTAACTCTGCCATTTTTGTTATCACCGTAATCTTCAAGGTAAACATGAATGGGGTCGTGACGCTCTATGCCTGCTATCACCAGTTTAGTCACTTGAGATTGTTCAACCTTCATATTCATTCCTATTATTGCATCTATTTAATCGATATGATTAAAATAATTCATCATTGTTTTTAATTTATGACCTATAGTTAATTTGAACTTTCTAATTATTTTTGTAGTCCTCGCCGACCTCCCTGTGTCGGCTTTTTTTTATCTGTCTTCCTTGCTAAATTCCATGCCTTAACTATTCTTAAACTGCATACACAGATAAATTATAAGCTTCATTCCTGCACGTCCCCTTGCCGTCCGCGCCGTGGCGGCATTTTTTTATTCATTGCATCCCTGCGAGTTAAATTAAGCTGTCCGTAGCTTTTCTAGTTCTGTGTAATGTTTGCGGATTAACTCAATTGCTTCCGCAAAGCTAATTTCGCCTTCCATTTGCTTATCAAACCAAGTTTGAATATCCTCTGAATTACCGTCGCTATCTTTTAGGTCGCTAAAAATATCAACCTCAGAATCCCACTCCAAAGCACCATATAGCCAATCGGTGGCTTCTTTCACTTTCCCTTTGCTAATTAAAAATGATGCTATCTGAACGGTGCTGGCGAAGCGATTTAATATACAGACGGTCGCATTGCCCATTGCCGCTCTATCCATAATGCTGCTTATTTCTTTTTTGAGTTTATCTGTCATATCTATCTCCTGTTTGCATCCTTGCAAATATATCCTTTGGTTAAATCACATAAATAGCGTGGCGTGGGTAGGGGAGTCCGATAGGAGCGAAGGGGATATTGTCATCCCAATCCATCGGTGGATCATTCTGCGGCGCTTGTTGTTGCTGAGGTTGTCGCGCTGGCTGCTGGCTTCCTGCCTGATTGTCGTTACCGCCTAGCATTTGCATAGAGCCGCCGATATTTACGACCACTTCTGTTGTGTATCGGTCTTGACCGCTTTGGTCTTGCCATTTACGCGTTTGCAAAGAACCTTCGATATAGACTTGTGAGCCTTTTTTCAGGTATTCACCTGCTATCTCAGCTAACTTGCCGAAGATGCACACTCGATGCCATTCGGTTTTTTCGCGCATCTCACCTGATTGTTTATCACGCCATGTTTCCGATGTGGCTAGGGTGAGATTTGCTACTGCGCCACCTGCTGGCATGTATCGAATTTCAGGGTCTTGGCCTAAGTGACCAATGAGAATTACCTTGTTTACACCTTTACTTGCCATTTACGCCGCCTTTTTAAGTTCGCTAATTCTTATTCCAGTTAGTCGCTTGCACTCTTCTTGGTGAGTACCGCTTAATTCATTCCATACTTTTTTGTACTCATTCGTGATCGCAAGTTCGCTAGTTGCTTCATGCAAAAAGCCTGTGTAATCACTTAATATTTGCTCTGGTGTTTTCGGTGCTACGTTGTGCACCTCTGCGTCAGCATCAACCGCTGTTTCCTCAGTTGGTATACAGAACGCTTGAAAGGCTGCGTATTTATATGCAATAGACATCGCTTTGTTTGTGGCTTTGTCTCCGCTATCCATAGCTTCACCATAAGTCATGACTGTGTGTTTACTGCCATCCGTGACAGATACAAAATCAAACTCAGCTTTGACGGTTACGTAAATTAATACTCCTCCTTTTTGGGTTGTTCTCTCTGTGACTGTGCGATCAATGATTCTTGGCAAAATAAGCAATCCATGCTTAACCAATGCAGGTGCTAGAGCGTTATAGACAGCATCAATGCCTCTAAACATAAATCCTTGTTGTTGATTTTTGCTTCCTTTCTTAATTCCCGTTTCAGCCAGCTCCTTGGCTACATTACTTATTGCTTTGTATACCTCACTCATGATTACCTCCTACAAAAAACCGCCAAACTAGGCGGTCAATTGAAATGTCATGCGTTTATGAATATCTCGAACTCGATCAACATCACCCTTACAGTACTCTGCGACTACTGAAATCTTGCCATCCTTAACAAAATCCCAAACCTTACTACCGTCGATATCCTCGCCAGTTTCAGAGCCTTTGGCATTTAAACCAAGCACAGAGCAGAGTTTATCTAGCGACACGCGTCCATTATGCCCAGCCCAAACTGTCATTGTGTCGAATAACGATTTATCCCAAGGTCTAGCACCGAACGGAATTACTTTTGGCGGCTTAACACCAAGAACTACAGCACGCTGGAACAAGAATTTAAGGTCAAACTCTGCGATGTTATGCCCAATAAAAACAGGTGGAATGTTTTTTGATGGGTCGTAGTTAGCATCAATTAGTTCGAATAAATCAGTGATGATTTTCTTTTCATTGGCCAAGTAATCTTCTGCATAGAAAGTTTTGGTTTCACTGTCATTGATCGCCACACCAATCACGCAAACATGACCCAGCCCGCCGTCAAAGCTAGTTTTCTTCCAGTTTTCTTCACCTACTGCTTCGCGATTTTCAGCTAGCCATGCATCAATAGAGTCTTGCTTTTTGTATTGACCAGGAGCGGTGACTTCATCTAAAAACTTCTGCTTAATGACTGGGTCTTGTGATGGGATTGTTTCGATATCAATATAAATATTCATAATTATTCTCTTGTTAAATTAATTTAAAAATCACCCTTAAAGTGACTGTCTGGTATTTTTGCTGGCGTCAATCCTAGACTTTCCAGCCAGTGGTAATGTTCTACTTCCTCGCGCTCCCTGCGTCGCTTCTCGGCATCCTGCCTTTGCTTGAGTTCATACTCTGAAATTCTCATGCTGCGCCCTTACTTAACTTGGCCACTGCCGAAAATATTAGGCTTCCTTTCCCTCTGGTGATGTACTCTTCCATAAGCGCATCAGTCCATTCATGCTTTAAAAGGAAATCAACTATCTCCTCAATCGGTGCATCCATTGCAGTAAAGAGAGCATCCGTGTCTCCCTCTATTTTTTGCACTTCATGATTTTCAATTGACAACCTGAAGTCTTTATCAAACGTTATTGACGGGTAATAGCCTTTTGTATTTATGTGCAATGTCATATCCACCTCGGTATCAGTGTTATGAAGGCAAGTAGGGCGACAACAACAGCCACCCAGTCCCACTTAATTTTGTTTTTAACTTCATCCTTGAAGCTCTCGCTATTCAGTCGATAGCTGAGTTCCTGTCGCTTTAATTCGATTATTTCGTTTATTTCATGCATGGGAATCCCTCACTTATCAATTGATAGCGATTGTTATTTAGGTTCTGGTGTTGGTGCGGTGGGTATTAGTAATTCATTGTCATGTGGGGGATTTGGTTACTTGCAACTAACTTAATAAATTCAGTCGCTAATTTTTCATCAAATCCGTTACTGACTAATGCTTGTAATGTTTCTTGGTTATACTTGCGGCGATGCTCTTTGTCTTCCTGACGTTTAGCATCTTCCTGACGCTTACGTTCTTCTTCTGCCAGTCTCGCTTGTTCAGCTTCATGAGATTTCTTGCGTTCAGCTTCGATAGCTAATTGTTTCTCGCGCTCGGCTCGCTCCTGAGCTTCTTTGGCATCACGTTCAGCCTTTTCCTTGGCTTCTTTAGCTGACTGCTCTGCACGTTGAATAGCTTCCTGCTTTTCACGCTCGGCGCGCTCGGCGGCTTCCTTAGCTTCACGCTCACGCTGTGCTGCTGCTTCGATTTCTTGCTGTGCTTTTTGTTCGGCTGCTAATCTTGCCTGTTCCGCAGCTTGTTTCTTCAGCTCTTCTTCGTGTGCAATACGTTGGCGTTCTGCTTCGGCTTTAGCTTCTGCTAAATCACGGTCGAATTTCTCATTCATGAGCAGGGCGATTTCATGGTCTGACTCGATACGCTCAGCAAGTGCCTTGCCGAAAGCCTCATTCATTTCTAGCGCTTCTTCGTGCCACGCTAACATTTGCTTTTCTGCTTCGATTCGCTCTTGCTCGGCTTCCCACTCAGTTAATGGCTGTCGAACTTTATCGCGCAATGTATCGAAACGCTCTCGCACAGTTCGGCGATTGACGTCGATTAGCTTTGGTATTTCTTTTAACTCTGCCACCAAGTCTTTACCGAGCCCATCAAGGTAAGTTTTCGATTGAGCGACTTTGTAAGCCAGTGAAGCAATTTCCTTGCGACCTTTGGCAGTGCTAACATCTGGAATAAAAGAGTTAACTTCTTGCTCTACTTTACGAATGATATCTTCGACGCTATCCGATGACTTAAATACTTCAAGCGCCGTCGACTTCTCAATTACGACTAATTCATTTGCCATTTCCTATGCTCCTTATGTGCGTATTCCTCACTATTAATAGCGATATGAAATGTGTTGCGGTGGGTTACTGCTGACCGAGGGCTTTTGCGATAACAGCGTCAGTGATATCTAAATTGTCGCCACTGTCCTGTTTGTAGCTTGCAACTATGTTTCGTAGTCGAATGAGCTCACTTAATAACTCTGGCGCTGCTGCGATTAGGTTTGCGTTGGCTTCATGTTCATCCTCGTAAACATCATTTGGAAGCCCATGATGGGAATAATTAACTAAGGCAACATGTTTACTTTCAGAATTAATGCCGGTCATACTCCATTCATCAATCACCCACGGCCCTGGCGTTCCTTTAAATTCCATATCACCCCCTAGCCTTTAATATTGCATATGCTTCATTAAAAACATCTTTATCTACCCACAAAACCAAAGCTTCTTCATCTAAATCAGCATCAGTAACAAAAGAGACTGTCGTGTTATCAGTGCTTTCTTTTATAGCAGTTATAGTCTTTGATAAAAGCTGGAAAGATATATTTTCACTTCCGATTTCATTAATTAAGTCAGATATAGAAATCATTTATTACTCCTAGCCTTTAACATTGCATCTGCCATGCGGTAGTAGAAATTAGCTCTATTTACTAGTGACTCTTCTGAAGAGTCATTTGCAAAGTGACCTAGACTTACACTCTGAGAAGCTAAATCACCCTGCATAGCCTTAGCAGCTAGATAATCACGTAAATTCATGCCCTCCTGCGCTACAAACTGCATATCTGGATGTCCGCTTGCAGGAAAAGCCGCTCCACCTGTTTTATCTGTCATACCCCCTCCTAACTATTTCATCAGTCCGTATTCATAATTGATATTGTTAAGACTTTCCCTGTCTGACTCCATGTAGTAATCCCATATCTCTTGGTCTTTATGTTCTCTGACCAACTGCCAGTGCCAGCCTATTTTTGATTTAACTCTGCGAACTTTTCTTATTACAGTTTCGTCGCAATCAAATATGACACCATAACCACTACCAAGACCGCTACGCAGCACACCAAGCTCAACACTAACAACTCTAAATAATTTCGGCATGGGTAGCTTTCCATTGTGGAAATCATCTATCGTCATACTCCCTCCGTTATTAACTAAACACGATGCTAGTCTTCAGTTACGGTATACCCTTGGCTTTCAAGGTGCTTGATGATGTCGTCATTGTCCATTTCATATAGCAGTGTGCCTGCTGAGTATTCACTGACAATTTCATCCGCGCCGACAAATCCATCAAGGTTGGCTCCACTAATTATTAATTCAACATCTCCATTGCCACGCGCTTCGCATTGAAAACTGTCGCACTCAATCGTAATATCCATCTCTATCTCCTATCTATTAATCAACTCACCACAGCCCACAGAATGGACTGTAATTAGTTAACTTTACCTGCTTTTAACCACGTCAGGCGAGGTGGTTCCTTACATTCCCCAACGCAAGAAATCTGTGTATAATTCAATCACCCCAACGTAATTAAAGGATTGAATTATGCCAATCGGCACGTCGTATCAAATGCTCAAAGATATAGGCTCTTTGGGTAAAAGGATTTTTGATAAGAAAATTGATGAAGAAGTCAGAAAAGAAGTTCAGGCAATGATTGATAAATCATCAGAACTATATGACCGTGTTGTTGCGCTTGAGGATGACCGACAATCTAACAGACAGCTTATTTCTGAGCTGCAAGAAAAAGTCAAGAGCGCTAAAAATTTTAATCGTGAGTTTAAGAAGTACGAGCCACAAAAGCTTGAATCTGGTTCTTTTGTTTATGCTTATAACACCGTTCTTCATACAGATAAGCCATCTCACTATATATGTGCAAAGTGCGTAACAGATTCTGTAATATCCATACTTCAACCGAATGCTAGCAAAATGGCTAGCGGCGGCTATTATCTTTACACCTGCTACAACTGCGGTAATGATTTTAAGATGAATAAAACACCCCCTATAAAAATCGATGTCCCTAAAATTACTCACAATGGCTGGTGATGTTTACTTAAGCCCATCCGTGGGCTTTATCTTGCCGTAACACTTCCATCACTCATAATTGGCTTGCGTAGCCGTGGTTGCTTGCGTTGTACATCGGGTATGTCTTTTATCCCGATAAGTAAGTTTGCTAGCACATCGGTTTCGTCTACTGGCCTGATAATCGAATCCCATATTTCTTCCACTGAGCGGCTTGGCGTGTTTACCTCTTCACGTTTACGAGCTAGAAATGCAGCCCTGCGCTCATATCTACGTTGAGAGTAATTGCTTCTTTCAATGACTTTTATAGTTGCCATATTTGCCTCCTAAGTGATCTTTGGTTGAGTTTTTCTCACCAAAAACCACTCAGTGGTGATTCAAGAATGCCTGAATCATGTTTTTCTGTTTTTTAAAGAGCATGGCTTGCTGATTAATCCCGCTTGCCTTTGATGTGATTAATAATACTAAAGGTATTAATCATGGTCAATACTAATGATATTAAAATAAATACCAAAAGTATTATTTGATTGAATTTAAACGGAATTTATTTTCAAAAATTATTTATCTTGCGAGGAAAATCACACGATATAGCGAAACCTATGCTAAATTGTCGTAAAACTCGGGAGGATTTATGAATTTAGATGACGAGCAAGTAGTAAAAGTGGTAATGGAAGTGGGCGGTGCGGTATTTAGACTACTGGACAATACCGACACCATCACCAAAGAAATGATTATTGATGAACTTGAGCGATACCGTAAAGAGGTAACAAACACCTTACATAAAGGCGCTTTACGGGATGCCGCTCAAGTGGTTAGAAGTATGGGGAAGATTGGATAGGGCACAAAAAAGCCCTCGCGGGGAGGGCTGGGGTTATTTTTTGAACTGCACGTAACTTTCCATGTTCATAAGTGCGCTTGTTGATGATTTTATTCTTTCTTCTCTCGCTTCACTTGAAAGTGCCTTGGCTTTCCTTTTGCAATTTAATGCCGTAGCAAGATCGTGTCTACGAGGGAACTTGTCAGCCTCGCGGATTTTCATAATAAAACCTTATTTGGTAAGAATAGAACGTAGGTCGCTCTCTTTTACTGCATCCATGCAATAACTTGATATTCTTTGTCTGTTACCATTAGATAGTAGCTTTGTTCCATAACAACTACCATTAACAATGTCAAATTCTAACTTAAGATTAGCATTACTAGCATCATTAATCCAGATTGTCTTTTCTTTTTCAGAAAACATTCGCCAATGAAGAGAGTCTGAATTATTTATTTTTGACAAATCATTCAAAATTAATTGAACTGATTGATATCTATCCTTTGTGTTTTTTTCTAGGCACTTATTGATTATTTTTTTTATTGACAGTGGGATGTGTGGCGGATAGTTTTTTAATGGAAATCTACCATTAATTATTTCATCAATGGGATTGCCGGTGCTAATGATTTGTTGTACTTCTTTTTCGAATTGAGACAAGCCAACAGCCATTACATACATTGTTACGCCAGCTTGATATATATCGAAAGTAAAATCTAAATCATACGTACCAAATGCTTCAGGTGCCTGAAACTTTGTGTATATCTTTGTTGGTGTAGCGAAGCCATCGTTATCGATTTTTTCAGCTAAGCCAAAATCAGACAAAAGAGCCTCGTTTCTTTCTGAGAGTAAAATATTATCTGGTTTTATATCAAAGTGAATTAACCCTTTAGTATGTATATGATACAAGCCACTTAAAAACTGGATTGAGTATCTTATAACCTCATGACATGTGAGGTTATTTCTGTTCATTAAGCCTTTAATTGACCCTCTCTCATAGAAAGGAAGACCTAGATAAATAAAATTATCGTTTTGTGCTGCATATTGTATTTGAACAACGTTAGGATGGCTGCTTTGGTATAGTTTTCTTGCTTCATTAAAGTACTCATCACAATCAAATTTATCTTTCTTTATTTCCTTTATAACTAAATTACTATCAAGGTTCTTATCATATGCAAGGAATACTCGTGAGTTTTTACCTTGCTCATCTAATTCTCTAATTTCTTTAAACGATATACGTGCATCAATCATGACTGGCCACCGCTATAGCAACCATTAAAGCTTCATTGGTTGCTTTTTTAAATTTAGAATTATCTATGTCTTTAATTTTTTGTGATGAATCTAAAATTTGGTCGTATTGTTTTTTGTTAATTTTCAGGTCTTTTATTATTGTGCTTGACCTCATTATAGAAAATGCGGATAGATTGCTACTAGAGAAAGCCTCTTGAATAACTGCTTCTAGATAGTATCGAGGAAGGCTTTTATTCTTCGCTATACCTTCTGCCACCCGCAGGGCTGCTCTCTCCACCTTGTACTCTCTCAACACATCCAATATGTTATTACGTATATATTTAAGTTGCTCAGGCGTATCTAGTGCTTGCGGTACTGTAACTTTATCAACACAAAGCAGTTTATTTTCATCGCTACAGTAAACAACAAATGAGATTTGTTTTGGTTCTGCTCTAATTCCTAATGTTATCATCACTCAATCCTTTATCAACCACACCCTAAAACGTGTCGTCAGACCACTAAACTAATTTCATCATCATCTGAACAGCTACGCCGATGATCTTACAGTTTCCATTGATTGGCGTTATAGGCCACGCAGGGTTTAAGCCCTTTAAGAATTTCTGACCGCCATCAATAACTAGTTTTTTGAATGTGGCTTCGTTTGAATCAGTCAGTTTCGCTATTACCAAGCTGTTGTTTATTGGCTCTCTGCCTGTGTCCACTAAGACCAGTGAACCCTCTGGCACACTTTGCCCTGATGAAGCTGTCATTGAGTCGCCTTCAACTCTCAGCCAAAATGCAGCACCTTGTACATGTACTTCTGACTCATACCACTCATCAATCTGATCTAGCGTGTAAGGCTCACACGCTTCGTTCCATGACCCAGCTTGCACCCAGCTAATTACAGGATATTTAGGTGCAGGTCTATATGGTCTAGGATTAGACACGTTGGGCGAGAGTGCATTAGTGATCATCTCAGCTTCTTTAGCCAAAGTTGGGCTAAAGTCACCAATAGGGACTTGAAGCACATTGGAAAAAACTGAAGCAATCTGAACATTAAGCGGGTTTCTACCATTCAGATAATGGCCTACACCGCCTTGGCTAATATCTAGCATGTCAGCAATCTGCTGTTGCGTTATTCCCAATGACCTTTTCTTGGACTCATACAAAGCTTTCAGTCGATTTGCATCTTCAAGCTGTTCTGTCGTCAATTTGTTCTTATTGCTCATAGCGCTAATTCTAATACCAAAGCTATTAAAAGTGTTAATACCATATGTATTGACCTTTATTAATACTTTCAGTATTATTTGTGTGTGGAATAAAAAGGAGATTTACCATGGAAAGAATTCCTTTATCTGAATTTGTAAAAGAGAACAGTCAGGAAAAGGCAGCATCACTAATTGGGGTTCACCAAACAGCAATTAGTAAAGCCCTTCGTGAGGGTAGAAATATTTTATTAACTGAAACTGAGAATGGAATTAAGGCCATAGAAATTAAACCATTCCCAAGTAGTAAAAAATAAGAATCAACCGCTCTTTAAACAACTTAAACCGCTCTAGGCACTCTTGGAGCAACCAATTAACTCACAGGATCGTGAGCAACGGACTAACTACGTCAAAAGGAATTTAACAAATGGACTACGCAATTTCACGCAACGTGCGAGCTATTGAGGCTCGTATTCGCAAAGGGATAATCTTAACCACACCTAAGCAAGTTGCTAAGGCTGTCGGTGTACACGAATCCCAAATCACTAGATGGCAAGCTGAGAACGGCTTTGTTGAGAAGGCAGCAAGACTGCTGGACGCAATAGGGTTCGATGCGCCAATTCAAGATGTGATTATTCAGGGAGATGAGGCTAGAGCATTAATTCAGATGCTAGAGCATGTCAGATACCCAAAAAGAAAAACCTCAAAGGCGGCAACCGATGAGGCTCAGATGGAACTTATTTAAATCAAAAACGATTGAGGTAATTATGAATCAAATAACTAATTTAGTAAACAGTGGTGCGCTAACCATGACTAGCTTAGAAATATCTGAACTAGTTGAATCAAGGCATGACAAGGTTAAGCAATCAATCGAAAGGTTGTCAGAGCGAGGGGTAATAACTTTACCCCCATTGGGGGAAAAGCCCACAGCAGGTAGGCCGAGCACTTTTTACATTTTCTCAGGCGAAAAAGGCAAGCGAGATAGCATTATCGTTGTCGCTCAACTTTCACCAGAGTTTACCGCTCGATTAGTTGACCGCTGGCAAGAACTTGAATCTCAAAAAAACCTCATTCCTCAAACGCTGCCAGAAGCTTTACGTCTGGCGGCAGCCCTTGCAGAACAGAAACAAATCATTGAGCAGCAATTAGCAATCGCAACACCTAAAGCTGAGTTTGTTGATCGCTACGTTCAAGCTACTGGCTCATTAGGTTTTCGTGAGGTATGCAAACTATTAAAAGTCAAAGAAAACTTCTTTCGTAATTTCTTGTTGGCTAAAAGAATTATGTATCCATTATCTGGAAAACTCGCCCCTTATTCTGAGCATTTAGATTGCAACAGATTTGAAGTTAAAACAGGCGAGAATCCTCACAATGGTCACGCTTACACGCAAACAAAATTTACCCCTAAAGGCATTCAATGGATAGCAGGTTTACTGGCTAGAGAGCAATTGGAGGCGGCATGACGAATACAGCGGAAGTATTCCAGTTCCCTGCGATACAGCAGGAGACAAAGAGAGTGGCAGATACTGATGATGGATATACGAGAATTGCCAATGAATTACTTGAATCACTTTCCTGCTGTAATTTAACTGTTAGGCAGCTAAGAGTGATGTTAGCGATTATCAGAAAAACCTATGGGTTTGGCAAAAAAGTAGACCGTATATCCGATTCTCAATTAGCTGACGTCTCTGGTCTATCAAGACAGAACGTTAACAAGGCAAAGAAAGAATTGATTTCAATGAATTACCTCATTCTTGAGGGTAATAAAATTGGAGTCAATAAAGAGGTTTCAGCGTGGAAAAATCAATCTAGAGACAGTGTCTCTAACTTGAAGACTAAAAATGTCTCTAACTTAGAGACAAATGAAGTCTCTAGATTGGAGACACACAAAAGAAATACTTTAAAGAAAAAAGAAACTATTAATACCCCTATATCCCCTAAGCAAAAATCAGAGCCTAAAAAACAGGGTTTCGATCCATTGGCTGAGGCAATACCTGAATGGCTAAATTCTGAGACTTGGAGAAATTGGGTTGAGTACCGGAAGGAAATTAAAAAACAGATTAAAACCAAACAGACATTTAGCGGACAAATAAAATTACTCACTGAGTGTTATGAACTAGGTTTTTCACCTGAAGAAATAATCAATAAATCGATTACCAATGGATGGCAGGGATTATTTAAGCCAAAGACACCATACCAGCAAGCCAACCGCATTACCCAACCTAGTCGAACCCAAGAATTCATACCGGAGAACTTCTGATGAGCACAGGAATGCAAGCACTGGCTCGGTTTAGAAAACTGATGCCGGAACACATCAAGCCAAAGTTTGAAACGCCTGAAGAACTCATGGCATGGCAACGAGAGCAGGGCGAAATTGATTCAAAGCGGATCACCGATGCAAATCGCGTTACTCGACTGAATAAAATTATGGGTCGCTCTGGAATAAACCCGCTTCACCTAGATTGCACATTCGATAACTACCAAGTCACTACACCTGAGCAGCAAGCCGCATTACGCAAAGCCAAGAATTACGCTGAGAATTTTGGCAAAAACTTTGGCGGGTTCATATTCAGCGGCAATGCAGGAACCGGAAAGAATCACTTAGCAGCAGCAATCGGAAATCACCTCATACAGCACGGTAAGCGCATTCTAATCGCTACATTGCCAGACCTAATGATGCGAGTACGCGAAACCTACCAGAAGGACGCCAAGACCTCAGAATCGAAACTAATCGATGACCTGTGCGAAGTTGATTTACTGGTGCTTGATGATGTTGGTGTGCAGCGTGGAAACCTCAACGAGGATTTGATTATTTTCCAAGTTGTAGACCGTCGATTAGCAAACAAAAAGCCAGTTGGAGTCCTGACAAACTTAGCATTCGCAGAGCTTTCAAAGGTGCTGGGCGAGCGAGTTATTGACCGTTTAAGAATGGGTAGCCCGACAACGATTAATTTCGGATGGGAAAGTTACCGCAGCCAAGTTAAGTAACACACCAAATCATAAGGACTTCTAGATGTCAGATTGGTTATTTCTAATCGCTGTCACTTACATTTTGATTATGACGGCAACGAGTGAATATGGCGCATGGTGGTCTAACTTTTTACTATCAATTGTCGCTATGTCAATAATTTACGGTCACAAAGAGTAGAGGTGTTGAGTGATGAAAGGAACAACGTTAACAGAGCTGAATAGGCGATATGATTTGCAAGCAATGGCATTAGCAGATAGGCAACACCCTATCGATAGTCAAGATTCAATGCCGTTCTTCAGGGCTCACCTGCGACAAAAGAAAAAACTAATGCCTAGAGGAAAGGTTATGGTCAAGTTAATGAAAATCCAGTGTGCATTCATTAAGTATCGGAAAAGTGAAGAGTATGTACAGAAAAAATGTGATGAATACGCAGCTAAATATCCATTGGAGGCATCTAATGCAGGGAACTAATTGGGTTAAGTGTTCAAATAAAATGCCAGAGAAAGACGTTAGAGTGATGGCAATTTGGAATGGAATGCCAACTATTCTATGTTTATTTTCTATAACTGGATTATGGGACGATGGTGATTTTTACTCATGCATTCCACTTGAAGATGTAACTCACTGGATGCCACTCCCACCAATGCCAGAGGGTGAATGATGGAATTTTACTTAATCGGCACGCTGGTTTTGTACGGATATATTATTTATCGGGTATTTAAGTAGTCAGGAGGTTAAATGTCACTAAAGACATACTATCTCAGTAGTAAAAACATCAGACAGAACGCCATCGAAGCAATACAAAACCTACCAATAGATTCAACCAAGCCATACGAAGTAAAACTCTCCGAACCCAAACGAACCAAAGCACAAAATGACCGCATGTGGGCAACTCTTACTGATTTGTCTGAACAGGTCATGTGGCAAGGTCAGTGGTACGACAAAGAGGATTGGAAGGACTTAATTACTGTGCTGAATAGACAGGTCAACGGTAGTGCTCAACGGTCGGCTGTCGGACTAGGTGGGGGCATTGTCTATTTTGGTGAACGTACTAGCAAAATGCGAGTAAAGCAGATAGCTGATGTTATCGAATGTGCTCACTGGTTCGGTTCACAAAATGGCGTGAAATTCACTGATGACGCAAAGAGAGAGCTGGAGTGGGCACAGCGCATCGGTGACAAACAGAAACTCAAGGAGCAGCAAGAGAGATGAATATTCAACATATGATTGAGTGCGGAAAGATTTTTAAAGTAGGCGATATTATCTCATCAGTAAGAGTATCGAAAGAAGTCGGCAAGAGTGTGAACGTATCAGGCCAAACGGTTAGGCAGTTGGCAAAGATTGGAGCAGCCAAAAAGAAAGAAAAAATCGGCATCGTTACTTATTACGAAGTTATAAGAAATATTCAGGATGCTATTAACGATGAGCTATCAAGGAGAAGAAAAGGTGTCGCTGCAAGGGAATACCAGCGAAATAACAAACAAGAGCCCTTTAATTACTCATTAGTACAGAAATTTAATGAATCGATAGCGAGGGCTAGGGCATGAAGAAACAATTATTCTTTGGCCTCATTGTTGGCCTAATAGTTACCGCTGTTTGTATTTTTGTGGAGGCAGTTAAATATGGCTAACCCAAGGCGACGGCGCTGCAAAATATGTAGAGAGTGGTTTCATCCCAAGTACGAAAATATAGAGTGGTGCAGTCCGGAACATGGAGCAGAATTAGCAATCAAGCGACGAAGTAAGGAGAGAGAAAAACTAGAAGCCAAACTCAAGAAAGAACAGAAGCAAAAAGAAGTAAAAGCCCGCGATAAACTCAAAGCCCGCAAGTTAGCAGTAAAACCCCGCAGTTATTGGATTAAACAAGCGCAACAAGCCGTCAACGCATATATCAGAGAAAGAGACCGTGATTTGCCATGCATATCATGCGGAACGTTTCAATCTGCTCAGTGGGATGCTGGTCATTATCGGACTACCGCTGCGGCTCCACAACTGAGATTCGATGAGCGCAACATCCATCGGCAATGTGTTGTTTGTAATCAGCATAAGTCGGGGAATCTAGTTCCATATCGCGTAGAGCTTATTAATCGAATAGGGCAGAAAGCCGTTGAGTCTATCGAGTGTGATCATGAGCGCCACAAGTGGACTATTGATGAATGCAAAACCATCAAAGAGGTATTCAGAAAGAAATTGAAGGAGCTGAAAGATGCAGGCTGAAATCACAACCATTCCTGAATTGCTAATCAGAACATATGGGAATATGGCTGAAGTTTCCAGATACCTAGGATGCTATCGAGCAACAGTAAAAAAATACTCGAAAGATGTTAACGCTGAAGGACATGTAGTTATTAATGGTCGGTTAATGACGATATATAAAACAAGAGTGAAAGGCACGTCCAGTCTCGCCAAAGAATTAGATAGTGCCGTTTCTATTGTGAAATGTATTAAACCTGAAGCTACCTGCAAAAGCTCGCAAATTAACACGAGGTGAACAATGCGCGATATTCAACTTGTGTTGGAACGATGGGGAGGGTGGGCTGCTGAGGGTAAAAGCAAGGTAGGATACTCATCAACAGCTGCTGGATTTAGCGGTCTCTTCCCTGAAAGCGAAAGAGTTAGATTATCTTGTTGTGATGATGATGGGATTGCTATTGACGCAGCTATTGGAAAACTAATCTCTGTAGGGAGAAAGGATGAATTTGATTTAATAGACAAACATTACATAAAAGATATATCCAAATCAGCCATTGCAAGAGATATGAAGTGCTCTGAGGGAAAAATTAGACAAAAGCTAATGATAGCTGAGACCTTCATTGATGCTTGCTTAATCATGGCTAATGTCACATTAGAAATGGATGAATGGTGCAAGAAAACATCATTTGACAGCTAAACTATTTTCGTAACGAGTTTTAGCTGTTAATGTGATAAGAGTGACAACAACGTCAGCAGCTTATAGAGCCTCACTTAGGTGGGGTTTTTCTATAATGAAAACTCTACTTGCCAGCTTCTATCTTTCACATAGCGGCACTAAAGCGAGTAGGGTTTTCATTGTTATATATGAGCAATCAAGGCAATTCTGGTTTATCTGTATAAAGGCTCTGTCGCCAAACATTATTCTGTCTTTATGCTGAGATGCCAGACTCTCAAATAACAGTGCCCCTCATAACCTCTACGCAGAACGGAGAAATCTGGTTTGCGATACGTTTGGGGCTTTCTATTTTGGTTCCCTCACCAATGAGGGTAGCATAGTTTAAGCTGTTGATATTGTTCCGTTATGGGAATTCCCATAACGCTACTTCAACCTGTAAGTAATCCTTACAAGTTCAAATTCAAGAGGTCGCCTAGTGCGGCCTTTTTCGTATACGCCGCCACAGAATTCTAATCAACCAAACGAAAATTGACGCATAGAGATTGTGCGCGGCTATCTATTAACTAAAAACAGGACTGAAACATGAATGAGCCGTTAACAGGCACAACAGCCGCCTCGTTTGCGGGCGTTTCAATAGTCGGTCTATTCAGCGGCATGGATGCTGGAATTGTCATCGGCTCATTTGCTGGGGCTGTGATATTTGTTCTTTCATCAAAAGATATCGGAATACCAACACGCATCTGCTTTTTTATTGTGTCTTTTGTTATTGGTGTTTTAGCTGCTAAAGACGCAACTGGATTATTAAGCTCTTACTTTGAGAGAAATATTGATAACTCGGTAGGGGCTATGTTTTCTTCGGCTGGATTGGTTGGAATATTGAGTGCCATTTCTAAGCCTGAAGCTGTGACTAAGTTTGTTAATGATGTGATTGGCTCTGCTATCGATAAGTGGAGAGGGGGGCGAAGATGACTATCCCCGCATTACTCATATACATAAACTTTTTTGCTTGCTTTCTTGCTGTGGTGAGATTGGCGAGTTATCGACGCAACGGCGCCAAGTATAGATTCACATCTTCGTGTGTGGCTTGGTTGCTTATTGTAGCGTTTGGCTCTATACCGCTTCGCATATTAACAGATGAATATATCAAGGCTGACCCATTTGAGGTGGCAATTAACGTTGTTATCTGCATTCAGATAATCAGGTCAGATGGGAATGTAAATAGAATATTTGGAGGGGCGATCCGTGGGTGAACCTAAATGGCTAACTGAAGCTAGAAAAGAAATTGGCGTGTCTGAGCATACCGCTGAAGGCTCGAAAGCAGTCGACCAAATGTGGATTGATAGCAAGTTGCGCGGCCTAGTTGGCACTGCGCGTAAAGTTCCTTGGTGTGCTGGCTTCGTCAATGCCATGTTAGAGCGTGCTGGTATTAAATCCCCTCGTAAAGATGCTTCAAGTTCATATGATACGTTTGGGCAAAAGCTAACAGAGCCTAAGTATGGCTGCATTGTTCGCTTCTCACGCTCAGGCGGTGGCCATGTTGGTTTCTGTGTTGGCAAAACTGCAAATGGCTCACTTCTTATCTTGGGTGGTAATCAATCAGACGCAGTAAACATCAAAGCGTTTGGAACTGACCGAGTTGTTGCTTATCGGTGGCCTGATGGCGTTGAAGTAGATAATCGACCTCCGCCAATTGGCGATGCTGCGATGTCAGTTAAAGAGTCGTGACATGAGAGCAGGCTACATAAAAGCACTATTCATTGCATGGCTGATACTCTTTGGTGTGGTTATTTGGCAGCGATGGGAAATCAGCGGATTAAATGATGCTAATAAGTCGCTAACTAAATCACTAGTCCAGCAATCTCTCATATCAGACAACGCCTACACCTCAATATCTATCTTTGACCGTATCTCTGGAGCAACCATTGATGCTAAACAACAAAACACACTGGACGCACAGGGAGCCAAGAAAGACGTCAAAACTATTCTTATTGGCAATGACTGCGCTCCTGTTACTGCTCCTGATAGCCTCATTAACAGGATGCGGCAGTATAAAGACTGAATATGTATTAGCGCCTCACATTCCCATTCCTGCAAGCCTACTAGCTGATTGCCCGATACCAGATATCCCCGACAAAATGACGTGGGGTGATATCGCTGAATACAACATTGAACTGATATCAGTCATTAAATCGTGCAACTTGGACAAGAAAGCAATACGGGAAATTGAACAACAACGACAGGTGATGAAATAAAAAAAAGCCCACACAGGGTTGGGCTAAAAAATGTTACTTATACAAATGAATATCACTTTAAACATAGTATGTATTTCAGAGTATGCAAAATTATTTCTAAATATTTTCAACTGATAGAGGATTAAATGAACAACGAGCCTCCAATTAGGGGGCTTTTTAATGGCAAAAAAATAGCCCCTGGTGTTGAGGCTTAAAAGTGTAGGAATATATATGAAGCTAATAACTTAGCGATGTAATAACCATACCCCTCTTAATGTTACGTTACGAAAGTAAAGTTAAAAGAAAGTTACATTTATTCAAGTTTTGTAATCAGTAGTACGCATTTCACCCTGTGCCACGCTCGGTACATACACACCAAAGAACCTTTCAGGATAAGCCTTGAGGATAACCAGTAGTGGTTTGGTTAACCCTCTTTGGGCTGGTTACTCCTGAGCGCAAGGTTTATCTCTAAAAGGAACTAACCATGAAACAATTAATTAAAAAGTCTGGCAACCAACCAGTAGTATCAACCAATACTATATCAACAGAATTCGGAAGAAGGCACGATAACGTTCTTCAAAGTATTCGCTCACTGATTGAGAGTGCTCATTTAGGTGCCCTTGATTTCAAGGAGACCTCTTACACTGATAAATCCAATAGAAAAAAGCCTTGTTATGAGCTAACTGAGCGCGGCTTTCTTATCGCAATGCCATTTATTGGCGGAGAAAAAGCAAGGGATGGGCAAGTTAAGCTCGTTGATAGCTTTATTCAGTTCCGTGAAAAAGCAGCGAGAGAGGCTAAAGTTCAAATAGAGCGCAATATTGCTCGAATGGAATATAAGCCAATGGCTGATGCTGTGAAAGAAAGTAAGCTTCAAGAAGGTAAGGAGCCAGTACATTATCACTTCAGTAACGAAGCTGACTTAATTAACCGCATAGTGCTTGGTGTATCATCTGCAAAATTCAGGAAAGATAATGACATTGGCAAAACCGACCCAATTCGCGACTACCTTTCTCATCAGCAAATCCATGCAATAACTGAGTTGCAAAGAGCTAACACGGTGTTTATTTCGATGGGATGGGATTTTGAGCAACGAAAAGAATCGCTAAAAGGCTTGTTCAATAAAAACCATAAACAACCACTGCTAGAAGAAATGCACAGATTGGCTGCGTAAAAATTCGCTTTGCTTGTAAATCAATAGATGACCGATGCACTAAAAGTTGCATCGCCTGAATAGGTCGCTCTGCGGCCTTTTTTATGATGAAATAGTGTTAATTAATTTAACCAATTAGGTGCAAATGATGGATAAACAAGACGATTTAATTAAGCACTTACCTTGGACTGGCGCTGCATTAAAAGTTGCACTGGTAATGACAGTAGAAACAATGAAACTGACACCAGAGGAAGCTTATAGTCAAAATATCACTGTTGTAGTTGGCCCATTCGCTAGACCATACAGAGAGATAATGGCAATAGCCGAAGAGTATGGTGAAAAGGAAATACCTAAGTCGATGCGCGATAAGCCGCTGGATATTAAATAGACAACAAGAATTCACAATGACCCGCCTAGTGCGGGTTTTTTATTACCTAAAGAAAGGCAATTTATGACTACTGAACTAACAGCAAAAGAGAAAATCCGCTTAGGTTTACTTAAGCTAACCAGTAACAACACTACAGCAACAGCACGAGCTATTAAGCTAATTAAAGATGACCAATTGGAATATGAATTATTCTGCCAACTTTGGTCAACTCAAATGGATAATGGGGATACGGTAACGAAAGTTGACTCCGTCTATCAACGAGTGCAGGAAACAAAGAAAACGCTATTCAACGATGAAGTAGCAGAATAACTAATCACAAAGCTCATCATGGTGGGCTTTTTAATTTGTTATGAGGATATGAATATGGTACTGACACTAAAGCAAGAGGCTTTCTGTCAGGCATACATAGAGAACAAAGGTAATGCTTCGGAGGCATACCGAACTGCGTATGCCACTGGAAAGATGAAAGCTGAAACTATTCATGTAAAAGCATCTGAGTTATTGAATGACGGTAAGGTTACGGTAAGGATTTCTGAGCTTCAACAAGAGCACAGGGATAAGCATGATGTAACGGTGGCTAGTTTGTTAGAAGAGCTAGAGGAGGCTAGAAAGGCCGCTTTGTCAGCCGAAACCCCACAATCGTCCGCAGCTGTTGCTGCTACAATGGGTAAGGCTAAGCTCACTGGTTTAGATAAGCAGATAGTTGAACTAACAGGCAAGAATGGCGGCGCTGTTCAGGTTGTTTCAATGTCACCTGACGATATTAAAAGGGTGATGGAAAATGACGATTGCTGATGACCTGATTAGAGCAAAGATGTGTGAGACTGACGGACTATACTTCTCTCGATACTTCTTCAAGCAACGCACTGGCGGTAAGATGATTGTCGCACCTCATCATCATGCAATACAGGATGCGCTTGACAGGGTTATTAGCGGTGAAATTACACGGTTAATAATTAATGTTCCTCCAGGCTATACAAAAACAGAACTCGCAACAATTAACATGATGGGGCGAGGGATGGCGATAAATAACCGCGCTCGTTTCATGCATCTTTCATACTCCCATAACTTGGCATTGCTTAACTCATCAACAACTCGCAGCATGGTTAAGTCACAGGCGTTTCAATCTATGTGGCCAATGACTTTGCGTGATGATGCAGATAGTAAGGCTATGTGGTGGAATGAGTTTGGCGGAGGCGTGTATGCTTCGTCAGCCGCAGGGCAGGTAACAGGCTTTCGAGCTGGTCACATGGAATCAGGGTGGCAGGGCGCATTGGTTATTGATGACCCAGTTAAGCCAGATGATGCATATAGCGAGACCGTCCGTGATGGTGTAAATAATCGCTTTAACGAGACAATCAAATCACGATTAGCTATCGAAACTACTCCGATGATTGTGATTATGCAGCGCATTCATTACCACGATTTAAGCGGCTATCTATTGCGCGGTGGCTCTGGTGAGAGATGGCATCACCTTTACTTGCCCGTAGTCATTGATAATTCACAATCGTATCAAGAGTTATTCCCTGAAAACACTCACGCCATACCTATCGAGCATGGCCTTGATGATGGATGGCTATGGGAATTCAAACATAATGAATCACACCGAACGGCTTTAGAGTCACATCGCAGAACATTTGAAGCACAGTATATGCAACGACCTCGCAGATTCAATGAGGAAGGCGCGCTGTGGAATGAGCAAATGATTAATGCGGCTCGTGAACTGAATATCATAGAGCCATTGGCTAGAACAGTAGTAGCCATTGACCCACAAGCGACAAATTCAGATGAGAGTGACGAAAGCGGAATTGCAGTGGCTAGCGCATATGGCGGTGGTGATAAACGTCAATTCACGGTCGATGGTGATTACAGTGGTAAATACTCTCCGAATGGTTGGGCGATGAAAGCGATATGGGCCTATGAACATCATAAGGCTGACGCGATAGTTATTGAAACTAACCAAGGCGGTGATATGGCTGAAGATACACTGAAGAATGCAGGTTTCAAAGGTCGTATCATTCGCATCCATGCTAGCAAGGGTAAGTTCGCCAGAGCTGAGCCAATATCAGCCTTATACGCACAGGGCAGGGTTGGTCACAAAGGTAATTTATTCACACTGGAAAACCAGATGATGGAATACGTACCGCAAACAGCCAAGAAGTCACCAGACAGAATGGACGCCACAGTTTATGCATTGACTGAGCTGAGTGAGCCAGTATCAATCGGAATGATGATCCCCAAACGGTTACTGAGGTAATACATGACCGACAAATTACAATTAGCCGTCAATCATGCGATGAATGACGCGATATCTCGTGCTCGTATGGCCTTGGTTAATCCGACTATGGGGATTGACGCCAAGCGTGAATCAGCGTGGTGCGAGTACGGATTTAAACAAACTTTGACATTCAGTGATTTATATAACCTGTTTAGACGCGGCGGCATCGCTTACGGCGGGGTAACAAAACTTACTGGAACTTGCTGGAAAACGTCACCTCAAGTCATCGAAGGTGATAAAGCAGATAAATCTAAGGAAGAAACCTCGTGGGAAGGCAAATTTAAAAAGCAAGTAACTAAGCGTATATGGCGAGAATTTAAAGAAGCAGACCAACGTCGATTAGTTGGTAGATATGCAGGGCTGATACTTCACATTAATGATGGAGGAAAATGGCACGAGCAAGTTAAATCGTCAAAGTTACTTAAAAAGGTAACTCCCGCATGGGCCAGTGCTATCAAGCCTACTGAGTGGGTCAAAGATATTAATTCGCCTGACTACGGTCAACCCAAGATGTGGCAATACACCGAGTCACTACCCAATGGTGGCACTAGAAACATCAATATTCACCCTGACAGAGTGTTCATTCTAGGTGACTACTCAATTGATGCTATTGGTTTCCTTGAGCCAGCCTACAACGCATTTGTAAGCCTTGAAAAAGTCGAGGGCGGTTCTGGTGAGTCATTCCTCAAGAATGCCGCTAGACAGTTAAATATTAACTTTGCCGAAAGTATCGACTTTAACAACTTAGCCGCGATGTATGGCGTAAGTGTTAATGAGCTTCAAGAGAAATTCAATGAAGCTACAAGAGAGGTTAACAGGGGTAACGATGTAACGTTGGTTACGCAAGGCGCTACGGCTACACCGTTGGTTAGTCCAGTTGCTGACCCGACCCCAACCTATAACGTTAACTTACAGACTGCGGCAGCTGCTTTAGATATCCCATCGAAAATACTTGTCGGAATGCAAACAGGCGAGAGAGCGAGCACTGAAGACCAGAAGTATTTCAATTCACGCTGCCAATCACGCAGGGAAAGTGAGCTTTCATTCGAAATAGAGGATTTCATTGACCACTTAACACGAATCAAAGTGCTAGACCCTGTACCAGAGAAGACGGTTATTTGGGATGACCTTAACGAGCAATCAGCAACTGAGAAGCTCGATAGCGCAGAGAAGATGAGTCGTATTAATCAGACTTCACTAGCTACTGGTGAGCCAGTATTCACTGTTGAGGAAATCAGGATGGCGGCAGGGCATGAAAACGACAGCGATGACCCGCTAGGTGAATTCGATGAAAATCCAGAAGATACGAACAGCGATAAGGGCAGGAACGAAAGCCGACCCGACAGCGGTTGATAAATTAGAGCGCGGAGCAATGAAGACATTCGCAAGGCGCATTAAAAAAGTATCACAAGGCTACATACAGCTACTCAATAGAATCCCATCCGAACCAGTAGTTAATAAAAAATACCAATTCGACCTAGACCCTAACTATCTTTCAATCATCTTGAGAGACGGTGAGCTCATGGTTGATGAGGTGTTATTGCAGGGTGGTGAATTCAATAACTTCTTTTTCAATGAGTACGTCAGCACAGCATATGAGCGAGGAGCAGCTCAGGAGTATGCAAACTTAGCGCAGCAGTCGACAGCATATGCCGCAACGCAACAAAGCGTAGCAACGATATTACTTAGTGAGCCCTATCAACTTCGGATGGCGTTAGTTCGCGCTCGTGTGTTTGAGGAAATGAAAGGGCTGTCTGCGCAAATCAAAGCAGATATGGCGCGTATTCTTACCGATGGCATAGCGAGAGGGCTAAATCCTCGTGAGGTAGCCAGAAATCTGAATGAGCAGTCAGGTATCGAAATTCGTCGAGCTAATCGTGTGGCCAGAACGGAAATCACAACGGCATTACGCAGGGCAAGAATGGATGAAGCTGATGAGGCCAGTGAAGTTCTCAATCTTGAAACTCGACAGGTCCACATATCCGCACTGAGCCCAACAACACGACCTAATCATGCATCACGTCACGGCAAAATATTTACCACTGACGAGCAGCGTGATTGGTGGGCTGTAGATGGTAACTCAATCAACTGCAAGTGTTCGACAGTGACCATTCTGACCGACAAAGAGGGTAGGCCGTATAACGATACGTTACTCAATAAACTGAAAGAGGAAAAAGAAGCCATGAAAGAACGTGGTTACCAATGGGCGGAGGAATAACGATGCCGATTCAAGTAAATGTCACGACTAAGGTTAATAGCGCATCAATCAGGCGTGAAACCTATAACGGTCGTGAGCACATCATCATCCCAAGCTACACACTGCCAGCAAACGTCATTATGAATGGCGGATTATATCCAAGCACAGAAATCGATGCTCATTACAGGGGGCTGGAAGGCACTCTCGCGCCACTTGGACATCCAACGGTAAATGGTGAGTTTGTATCAGCTTTGTCGGCTGAGGGTATCAACCAAGGGCATATAGGCGCATGGAATCGTAATGTTGCGAAAGTTGGCAATCGAATCTATGTCGAAAAGTGGATTGATGTAAACAAGGCAAAAGAATCTGAAGGTGGCCGCGAAGTTTTGGCAAGAGTGGAAGCGTTAGAAAGCGGCGAAAGCTCAGAGCCAATTCATACTAGTGTGGCTGTTTTCTTGGAGCAACTTGAAGCCAACGAAGAGCAGAAGGCACAAGGTTATAACTGGATTGCGAAAATCCACAGCATGGACCATGACGCAATCTTACTTCATGAATCTGGTGCAGCAACACCGACTCAAGGCGTTGGAATGATGGTCAACGCTGACCAAGCAACCGAAATGCAAATCAACAACGGCGCGCTTACTGGCGAAACTTATCGCGAGAAAGAGCACAAGTTAACGATGGTAGCTCGCAAGCAGTTTGCTACTGGTGACGAATATGTATGGGTGTCTGATTTCACTGATACACACGCAGTCATCATGGTAGACAACGGCACAGCTAAATTACATTCCTACACTAACGAAGATGGCGTTATCACATTTGACATTCAAGGCGAAGAAGTAGAGCGCCAAGAGTCGTGGGTGAAAGTGATAACAAATAAGTTGAACGAAAAAATTAAATCGGTATTTGGCAAACCGCAGGCAAGCCCTGCAATCAACAATAGCACGGAGGGCGACATGCCTTTAACTCAAGAAGAAAAGAAAGACTTAGTAGGCGATATCACACAGGCATTAGCGGCAAATTTTGCTGAGCAATTAAAGCCAATCAATGAAAAGGTTGATGCGCTTCAAGTTAACCATCAGAAGCTAGAAGAATCACTAACCGCTAACCAACGCGCTGAAGAAACAGAAATGCGCAAAGAGGTAGCGGCTAAATATGGCGAAGTGGTTGCAAATTCACTGCAAGGCCAAGCGTTAATCGATATGCACAAGCAACTCGGTGAAGCAGCATCATTAGCTGGCAACTCAGGCGCACAGCAGGAGCAAGTTGGCGCACCAAACCCAGCGGAATACTTTAAAGGAGCTCAATAATGGCTACTAGTCGTTACCGCCGTGTAAATCTTGACGGCAAATCAATCACAGAAACTCGCGCAGCAAAGGCGAATGTGTTGCCCGGTACTTTCGTAGTTATTGATGCAAATGATGAGTTTGCGCAAGCTACAGCATTAACAGGTCGCATATACATCACCAATCCTGCATATCACCAAGGGCTGACAATTCGTGATGCTATTCCAGCTGGTGACTCTGCTGTCGGTGAGTATGTAGAAGAGGGGCGAGAGCTTGCTTTATTGGTTCCTGCTGGTGCTTACAAAAAAGACTCACCGATTAAATTTGGTGCGGATGGTCAAGGTGCTTTGGCAACTGCTGATACCGATTCGGTTATTGGCTACAGCCAAGATGAAGTAACTCTGTCTAGCGCGGATTTCATTCGAGTTCGCTTCCGTGTTGGCACTGTTGCCGCTGCATAATTAAAAGGAAAAACTATGTTTTATACTGCTGAAACTTTAGCAACAAATAGCCGACTGCAACGTCAGTGGGAAGGGCTGTGGGCGACACGTAATATTTACAACACGCAGCATAATCTGATGATTAACCAATATCAGAACGTGATGGACGGTGAAACGTTAGCGGCAAACCAAGTTGGCGGCTTCACTCGTGAATTTTGGGCTGAGATTGACCGTAACATTATCCAACTCCGCGACCAAGAAACGGGCATGGAAATCGTTAATGATTTAATGGGCCTACAAACCGTATTGCCGATTGGTAAAACTGCCAAGTTGTACAATGTGGTTGGTGATATTGCTGACGATGTATCAATCAGTATCGATGGTCAAGCACCATATTCACACGACCATACTGAATACGGTTCAGACGGTGACCCAATTCCAGTGTTTACTGCTGGTTATGGTGTTAACTGGCGTCATGCTGCAGGTTTAAGCACAGTGGGGATCGACTTAGTGTTGGATTCTCAAACCGCGAAGATGCGCCAATTCAACAAGAAGATTGTTAATTACTTCCTGAATGGTGATGACAAAATCAGCGTTGATGGCTACAAAGGTCAGGGTCTGAAGAATCACCGCAACACAGCGAAGATTGACTTAGGCACTTCAGGTGCAGATATCGATTTAACCACAGCAGATTTACCGGCACTGTTAGCGTTCTTCGGTTTCAATGGCGCGTTCGGTCAGACTGCTTACAATAACAAAGTAGATGTTTACGATGTTATGTGGGTGAGCTACGAAGCATGGGGTAACCTGATTAAGCCTACAGTAGTTGCGGTTGGCGCAGGCGCTGGCAATAGTGTGGTAAATGGTCGTGTTATCGATACATTGCTGCCATATGCTGGCGTGAAAGAAATTCGCCCAACTTATGCACTTAAAGGCTCTGAGTTCATTGCTTATCAGCGTCGCAAAGATGTAGTGACTCCATTAGTTGGCATGGCAACAGGTGTTGTTCCTAAGCCTCGTTTTATGCCGCAGGACAACTACAACTTCCAAATAATGAGCGCAGCAGGTCTACAAATTACTCGTGATGGCGAAGGTAAGTCTGGTGTGGTTTACGGTGCGAAGCTAAGCTAAGGAGATAAAAATGGCTAAGTATGAAGTTATTATCCCTTGGTATGGTGTTGAAAAAGGTGAAGTTGTTGATATTGAAAACCTTCACCCAGCACTGAAACCAAATGTGCGGAAGTTGTCAATTGAGGCTGCTGAATTAGTTCCAGCCACACCGAAAGCCAAGCCGAAGAAAGACAAAGAAGAATAGCCGCGAAAGCGGTTTTTTTATGCCCTCGAAAGGGGGCTTTGCTTTGTGAGGTAATCATGATCACAAAAGAGCAAGCCAAAGAATACCTGACGGGGCAGGGAATAGAGTTGCCTGATTTTATTCTCGACGCATTGATTGAGCAGGTCGGTAGTATTCAGGAGTGCCTTGATAATCATTATCCAGCGGCAACCGCACTATTGATTCAGATGTATTTGCTTGCGCTCATGGCACTTGGTCAGGGTGATAAGTATATCAGCTCACAATCAGCCCCCAACGGTGCGTCACGGTCATTTCGGTACCAATCCTTTGGTGATAGATGGAAGGCAGCCACATCGCTTCTGCGTGGCTTAGATAAGTACGGATGCGCTAATGGTCTAATCCCATCTGATCCAACTCAAACTGCACATGCTGGATTATGGATTGCTAAAGGTGGCTGTATGTGCGGAGGTGGTCGATGAGCGCTACAGCTAATTGGTCATATACCAATGTCGCTACTGTTTACCCTGTCATTCGTGGCGGTGGTAAATGGGATGACACAGTCACCTATGGCACTCCATATCTTATCGACTGCACATGGCAATCTAGCAACGAAGTAGTGAAAGACGATATGGGGAAAGAGTTTATTACCAATAACGTTTTTTACACTGAGTTGAAGCGTAACGGTGTGGATGTACAAAGGCCAGAGCGCGGCTTCTACATTGCTAAGGGTGATACCACTTCTCAATCTGACCCGAGAGTCGCAGGAGCTGACATTATCATCACAGTTAAAGAAGATGATATGAGCTTTTTCGGTGAAGAGCCAGATTATGAGATAAGGACGTGATATGGGTGTGAAAGTCAAAGGTATCAAGCGAGTCAGAGGGAATATCAATAGCGAATTAGAGCTTATTGCTACCCAACGAACCGCCAGAGTTATGCAGGAGATATCTATCACTGGCGCGGCCTACGCTGCGGCAATTACCCCTATCGACACATCCAATCTCATCAACAGTCAGTATCGCCAATTGCAGAATATACCCAGCGGTTATGAGGCGAGAGTGGGTTATTCAGCCAACTATGCCGCAGCGGTTAGCCAGATGAAAGGGAAGCTTAAAGGTCAGCCAAGAGAAGATTTTGGCAAAACTCGAAGTGGTGTCTCATTTGGTGGCGGTACTGGTAAGGGGCGATATTGGGACCCTAACGCAGAGCCTGATTTCTTACGCAAAGGTTTTGAAAACGCAGCGCCAGAAATACAGGAAATCATTAAACGGGGCTACAAAATATGAAGTCAAGCGATGTATTCGACGCTATTGCTGATTGGCTTGAATCACATGGCTTCAATGCTGGGTACAAGTTGCAAAAGCGGTTCTGGAACGAAACGGAGAATAGCCAACTTGTTAGATTTATGCTTATTCAGAATATGAGCGATGGCAGGTCAGAAGAAGCGTTTGTTGATGATAGTTACAGGATAGTTCTAATCTCTGCAAGAAACGAAACCAATGTTGACGATATTGATGATTTAGCATCGATGATCCGAAACACAATGATTGATGATTACAAATCAGGCTGCATCACCATGATGCGACCTATAGGCGGTGGCTCAAGCTTTATGAGTGAAAACCGCACCTTTTTCGAAATCAATTTCAACACAATAATCTCACGATAACGGAGTAAATAAACATGGCATGTGAATCAGGTGCATTCACAGGGCGCGACGTCGTTGTATTTTATGCAATTGCGTGTCCTGAGAACAAACCATCACCAATGGACTACGGTCGCCTTGGCATGATGCGCGGAAAGTCGTCTGCTACTGAATGGGAAACGGTAGACGCAACGGGCGATATGTCGCCACAAAATACACAGGAAAGTTTAGTTTCGTATAAAAACGTCACTTTCTCGGGTGATGGTGTATCTCGTAAAGAGTCTTTATACGGTCAGAAAGAGCTTAAGCGCCACGTTAACAACCCTGAAACTACATCAGGTCAACCTTATGTATGGTTCAAGATTGTTAGCCCTACAGATATCACAGAAGGCTGTTTCTTAGTGACTAGCTGGAGTGATGAATATCCGCACGATGATGTAGCGACTTGGTCTATTGAAGCCAATAGCGCAGGTGGTGTCGATATCCGTGATATTCCAGAAGAAATCGTAATCACCAAACAGCCAGTAGACCAGACTTTAACTGTAGGGCAAACGCTAACTTTATCTGTAGAAGCTAAATCTACCGATGGCTCAGCGCTAACTTACCAGTGGAAGAAAGGTAACAGTAATGTGTCTGGCGGTACTGCTGCGACATTCACCAAGCAAGCAACGGTTGCGGGTGATGCAGGGGAATATACTTGCGTCATTACTTCAACTTCTGCGGGTAGCGTTACTTCAAGTCAAGCAACAGTCACCATCTCTTAATCTAAGGGGCGTAAGCCCCTCTATTGAGGTCTCATGCAAGTATTAACGGATGTAGGGCAAATAGCGGTGATTGTCGATGGTAAGCCATATCATTTAATCCCATCATTTTCGGCAATGGCTAGGCTATCTCAAAACTCACCCACACGATTAACTGATATTTTCGTTACTGTACACGGAGGTCGATTCCCTAACCTGAAAAACCCTAAGCTAGCAAAAAATGCAGAGGCTATTTGCTTTGCTAATATGGTCATGGAATGCAAAGAAGTGATTGAAAAGTGCTGTAACGAAAAAGTCAGTGCGTTAATTGGCAATCTTAGCGTCAACCGTAAAGGCTGGTTAAGCTATCGAGAAGGGCGCTTGAAGTTACAGGATATTATCACTCTTGCTCGTCACCTCATGCGACACGGCATCATGGGCGACCAAAAGCCCGATGAAGACGAAGAGCCACAAGGTAAATTCACAAACGAGTTCGACCCGCGCGTTTATGTCTATCTTGCTGTTGCTCATCTAGGCATTAGCGAACAGGAAGCATGGGGAATGACAATGACAGGTTTCCGAGCTGCAATGGAAGCTAAATTTCCCCGCAGCGAGAAAGATAAAATACCATCCAATAAGCGGTATGAAGAAGCTATGGATTGGGCGGATAAAATTATTATGCGTGATAATGCGAGGTAGGGGATGTATTTACAAGTTATTCATGGTGGCGATCCGAAACGAAAGCCGAAAGAGGAAATTATCAAAATCTCTAAGGTTAAATATGTTGAAGACCTAAGTGTCGGATGCAAAGCTGGGGAGACTCTAGGTAGATGCCTTATTGTCAGTGCTATTGATCAGCCAGCATTATACAGTGAAATCATTTTTCAGATGGAAGATGGCGATGTTTACAGAGTGTTAAGTGAAAGTGGCGCTATTCTGAAAGAATACAGGAAATAGCGCATAGCCAATTATTTCTTGTCTGTAGTAATGATCTCAATATTTTTTGCATATTCAATAGCTTTCATCATTGATTCCATATCATCACCTTGCACTACAATTTCAACGCCATCCCGTTTAATTGTTATTTTCTTATGCTTATTTTTTCTGATAAGAGAAATTATAACGTATGCCAGTGAACCCCAAATTGCAGTAGAGTTGATGAGCTCAATAATGACTTCTGGTAAGGTTGATGAATTGACCTGTAACGATGGACCAGATGATTGCTGTGGTTTTGTTAGGCTGCTTTTTATTACGGAGTATCTCATGCCATTATCTAGCAAAGATGTACACAAATCAGCACTAACCGATTCAGGAAAGGATAGCTTAACTGGTGGTGTAGACATAAAAATTTCCTTTTCTTCTTTCTGCCGTAGGGTGTATGGATTTATCACTTGCCTAAATATGGCTTTCCGTTCCTTGGTGTATGGAGAAATGACTGTTCATATTGACAAGGAAACATTGAAAGACATCATTAAAAATAGTTAGTTTACAGACTCATATCGACCAGAGCCCCAACCTTCTTCATTCATTTTGTTTTGAATATTTGTGATTTTCTCTTGCTCGCCTAGTTCTTTGTATATTTTGCAAAGGGTTTCGGCTGCATAATGCGAAGGGTAGTAGAATTTATTATCTGGCGACCGTCGGCCTGTAACTGAAAAGTATTCAGCGCATTCCCCGCGCTTCTTTTCAATCATGGCTTCAAGCACTATATTGGATATGGACATAGCCTGCTCACAAACGCTAATAGCATCTTTAAGGTTGTGCGGATTACGGCGCAAGTTGTATTGGTACTTTACCTCTTCTTGCATCCTAAAATGTAGGTCAATAATCTTGGAATAGCTCAATGTGTAAATGCGCTCTATATCCTTATCAAACTTTTTCATTTGTTATCCTTGTCGTAAAGCTTCACTAGGGAGTCATAAACAACCTTCTTAAACTCTTCTGCTTGGATTGCTGCTTGGTGCTCTGCGTTGCTTTGTGGCTTTGACTCTGATTTTTCCAAAGCCTCTTGCAGTATCATTACCATCTCAGAATTAAGAGACCTACCATTTTTATGGGCTCTAACTGATAGTTTATCCTTCATTCCTTCGGGCATTCTAATTGTATACGGAGCTATATCTCTTATGCGCGACATTACCCATTACCTATGTTGTCAAACTGATATCACAATATTATCAAAAAAAATTTGACTTGATATCATCACAATGATACTTTTTGTTATCACAAAGAATCACAAAAGGTAATTTAAGATGAAAAAGGCAAACAATAAACAGAAAGTTGTTCGTATGTCAGAAGATTTGGTTTGTAAAATCAAAGAGGCTGCATACAAAAACAGGCGATCTGAAAATCAGGAAATGTTATTGAGGCTGGAAATGTCGTTTGACGACAGAGTTCAAAGTGTGATGAGGCAGTGTCTATAAGAGCGAAACCCCAACTACTTGCAATAGTTAGGGTTTCAATTTTAGTCCGAAACGATTCAGGAAACGAACTATGAATAATGTAGCAAATATTAATGATGTGAGCAACTCAGTTAAGGCGACGCCATCAATTTTACATTGCGGCACACCAGTTATTACAACTGGAATCATGGCTAAGCTATACGGAACCGATGAAGCGAATGTAAAAATGAACTTCTCTCGTAACGCCGATAGATTCATAGAGGGGAAGCATTATTTTAAGTTGGAAGGCGTTGAGTTAAAGGGTTTTAAGGACAGAGTAACTAAAAGTTACCCAGTTAAATTTCATGATCAAATCGTAGGAAAGAGAGCTAGAAGTTTGGCCCTCTGGACAGAGCGCGGAGCAGCGCGGCATGCCAAGATGCTAGATACAGATAACGCATGGGATGTATTCGAAGCGCTAGAGGATTTCTATTTTGCTAAAAAGCAAGAGTCACAACACAAATCAACGTTTCAGGAACGCAACCCATTAAAGAACGCTGTTAATCTACTCGTGAGCAAAAAGGGCATTATGTACCCCGAAGCATATTCACTGGTACATCAGCAATTTAATGTTAGCGGAATTGATGAGCTCACAGCCGACCAGATACCAATGGCGGTTGAGTATGTTCACAAGCTAGTAATGGAAGGTGAATATATTCCCAAACAGCAGCTACCACAGGTTGGACTTGAAAGCCTTGCGATGCCAATGTCATTCTTTGATGAATATGACTGGTTGTTTGATCTTGAGGGTGTTGATAAAGCAAAATCACTATCTGAATTCTATAGGTATCCTCAAAAGATGCTTAAGAATATGGCTGAATACCCGAACCCACTAATTGAAATGCTGACTAAGCTTAGAGGTATGGGTGTAAATATAGATGCAGCCTATTTTTGGCTAAAAGCACTACAGCATCGTTACGAAGTTAATACTAGTAGTTTAAATCGAAAAGAAAGGCTGCTATCAGATGTTTTGTTAAGCAATACTTCTGTGGCTCACAATATCATCAAGTCAATTATAGATGAATGGCGAAACATACTAGCGCCAGCAATTAAAAAATTAAATCCAGCCTTAGAGTCAGAGGTAACCAAGCAGTTATCTGAACTGAATGGAGTTATTTACTGCAACTTATTAAGCCTTAAAGAAAAGCCAGAAACTAAGTTATTAGACTAACCACCCAGCCCAAGGATGGGCTTGTAATCCAGATCACACATTATGCCTCTTGATTGAGGTTTTTTCCGTTCGTATAACAAGGCAAGTTATTATAAATAATAATGAAGTGATATAGTGATTTCATTGCATGGTGCGATGATGGTTTTTTGCCAAGGACTTAATTATTGTGATTTATAGCTAAAGGGCTTATTATTTGGCTAACTATATTTTCATTTAATTCTATATTTTCCATTTATGAGGCTCGTATGGTTAATCCTGTGCCGTTGAAGTCTAGCAGCAAAGTGATCAAAATAATCAATAAGGCCATAGAAGAAGGTCGGATGCTTTCTGAGTTTGAGATGGCGCAGACTATTCAATTGATTGATTCTATGAATAAATCTCATGATGATAGAAGTGATATAGTGTTAACATGTTATTGCTCAATCATGTCAGATATTGATGGCTTGCTTTATCATGCTAATAAAGCCATAAAAGATTTAATGAGCTACCAAGACAGCGTACCTTGGCCTTTGGTAGGAAATATAATTACTGCTTTAGGAAACTCACTTAGGTTTGGAGAAATTCATAACTTATTGGAGAAGTATGACATTCCTTTATTTAACGAAATTATGATTTCGTTAGGTATTAAATCGTACTTATTTTCTGGTGATTTAAAAGGCTACGAAAGAATCAAAGAAGAGTACAGCAAAAACAGTATCATAGAAGATAATGTGGAAAAAACATTTAGGTTCTTGTGCAATAATAAAAATGATTTAACCAACATATCATCATACATCATTGATTCGCTGGATATTATCTCAAGAAAAACATCAAAAAGATTAATTGAAGATTTTGGTTTGCTTCCGATATCTGTATTTGATGTTGAGAATTATATTGATGATGGTCATGAGTTCATTTCATTTGTTTTCTTTTTGTCAGAAAATATTAGTGTAGATGATGCTATTTGTCTTGAGGATGAGTTAATAGAGGAGATATCTAACCTTAATTATCCGTCAAGAATAAAAACTCTAGTCACATATAGCTTATTCGTAGATGAAGGTGATCAGTAATGATAACTCCTTTTGAAATATTAAATCTTGCATCCATATTGCATGATGGAAATTCTGATGCTGCATGTATAAATGGAAATCCTGAATTAGCTTATAGAAATTGCGCAAGGATGGCATATTACTCCATGCTGCATCTATCAAAAGAAATAGTAGATGGTGAGCATGTGGACATTGACTGCTCTGGGATTGTTGGTACGCATGAAATTATTATACAAAAACTATTAGCTATAGATTCTGAGTTATCAAAATCTCTAGCAGATTACCTTATATCTTCAAGAAGCATCAGGGTGAAGGCTGATTATTTTATTAACAAAAAATTCACGAAGCAAGAAGCGTATAAGGTATTAAGAAAAGCAGAAAAAGCATTTAGTAAAATAAATGACAATCAAAAAGTTAAAGAAAACTAACCCACTCCGGTGGGTTTTTTATTGCCTGAAATCTGCGCTTTCCCTTTTGCTTCAATTTGCACTCCCGCTAAGCTAACATTACTGAAACTAATTGATGGGATGGTGAGATGAAAAGAATATTAGCAGTGGCTGCGGTGGTTGCTTTGCTGGCTGGGTGTGGTGAAAGCGACCCTAAATACGATGGTGAATATATCTGTGATGTGGATCAAATATCCAATAGCCAAGTTATATCAAATGGCAATCCTAACGCATTTCCTAAAGATACAACAAAGGCTAACATAATCGTCGAAAATAGAGTCATTACAGTTAAGGGACTGAAAAATGGCGAATTCACAACTCCAAAGCTTAGTGAAAAGAAAGACAGCAATGGCGATGACTATTTATTTCTTGATGGTGAAGATTTGAATGTTGCATTTACAAATAAAGTGGGAATTTTCAATGTGGTTTATCCCGACAAATCAGGGCAACTTCTAATGAACTGCAAAATAAAATAGTAATAGTTCACAACTGATTAACAGACCCTGCCAATTGGCGGGGTTTTTTATTTTAGCTAACAGCCCTGTCACTTGACGGGGCTTTCTTTTTTCAAGAGGTTATCATGACAGTAAATGCAGGTTCGATTGAATTTGTTATTAAGGCTGACACCGAGCAGCTGTTGGTTTCAAATAAGCAGGTAGATAACAGTTTAAGTGATCTGGAAACTAGTTTTGACAAGGCGTCAAGGTCAGTAGAGAAGTCAGAGAAATCGATGCTTTCATTTTCCAAAGCCGCATTAGCTGTTAGCTCTGCATTATCTGCTGGGGCGATTATAAAGGCTGTAGATGATTGGGGGCAGATGGCAGCACGCATCAAGATGGCCCTTAATTCTGTTGAGGGAGACGTTGAAAAATACGCTGAAATACAAGATAGATTTGTAAAAATAAGCAACAGAAATGGTAAGGCCGTTGAAACGGTACAGTCACTGTACGCTGGTTCTGCAACTTCAATGAAAGAGCTTGGATACAATACAGAGCAAACAATTGATTATATAGAATCACTTTCTTCAGCATTTACAGCTAACGCCACAGGAACACAGCAAACAGAATCAGCAATGAATGCCCTCAATAGAGCAATGGTGGTAGGCACACTTAAGGGTAATGATTGGCACTCTGTATTAAATGCGACTCCTTCTGTCGTTGGCGATATAGCAAAAGAATTATCCAGATTGCGAGGTGGTATAAAAGTCACTGAGAATGATGTTAAAAAAATGGCATTGGAAACTGGTATTTCTATGAAGCTATTTGTTGATTCAATGAATGGAGCTAAGGAAGCCAACAATGCCTTAGCAGACTCAATGGACAACACTGTTGCTGACGGGTTCACCAAACTAACAAACTCCGCGAAAGCCTATTATGGCGAATTAAACCAATCTTTAGGTATTACAAGAACGGTTTCCGCTGGCTTTGCAGTACTAACAGAAAACTTTGATAAAGTATCAACTGCAATAACAGCAATGGTGGCGATAGGTGCTGCTAAGTATTTTGGCACGCTCGCTAACGCCATGAAAAACTCTGCTGTTCAAACGCTGAATCAAAGTAAGGCTTTTAAAGAAAATGCAAACGCTCAACTAGAAGCTGCACAACAAGCACAGAGAAGAGCGGCGGCAGAAGTTCGTAATGCTCAGTTAGATAGAGCAAGACTTCAAAATAACATAGACCAAAATAAGCGGTCTCAACAAAGCGTTTTATTATCGAATGAAATAGTTGCTGCTCAACAAAGAGAGAGAGCGGCTAAATTAGCTCTTGTACAAGCAAATAACGCCGTTGCGGCATCTCAAGACAGAATAAATGCAGCAAGTGCTATAGGTGCTAGAGCTGTCGGAGTTCTTAAGTCTGCAATGGCACTAGTAGGTGGTCCCGCTGGCGTGGCCATGTTGGCAGGTGGGGCACTCTTGTATTACTGGCAGCAAGCAGAGACAGCCAAACAAAAGTCATTGGACTTTGCTGACTCCATTGAAACACTGACAAACAGAATGAAGGAGCTTTCGGATGTTGCCCTAATGGGTAACGTGGCAGAGGCAAGTAATTCTATTGATGTGCAACGTGAGGCTATTGAAAAGTTACAGGGAGAATTACAAACCCTGAATGATAACTATCAATGGACGATAAAAAACACAGCCGACTGGCAGAGAAAGTCAGAGTCACTAGAAAAGCAGCAGCGTGAAATTGCAATCAAGACAAAGGAAATTGATGAGGCACAAGCTAAACTAGCTAGAACTATACAGTATGTTTCTGACGCCACAGGTGAGCTGACAACAAGAAATAAAGAGCTTTATGATGCAATGAATAATGCGTCTGGCGTTGCTGGGAAAATGGGTGCTGCGATAGGTGCATTGCAGAAAAAAATAAAAGCTGCGGCAGATGCTCAAAGGGATCTGAATGATGCCAAAAGAGAAGAGCCAGAAACAGACGAAGGTAAGAAAGCAATACTAAATCTTAAGGAGCAAAATGAGCTTCTTAAGATTAAAGATAAGCGCCAGAGAGCAATCAGAAAGGCAGAAATGGAGGCTGAAAAGGTAACAAATAACCCCACTCAAAGGAATGAGATTATAGCAGAATCCACAGCATACTATGACTTGGTAGAGGCTGAACGGGAGCACGAAAAGCAATCTAAAGCATCAACCAAAACATCAGATGATGCGGGCAAGGCAATTCAACGCCAAATAGCTGAAATCGAACGCCTTAATAAAGGCTATGAAGAAGGCTCTAAGAAGTTAGCGCAATATGATGCAGGCAAGGCACTAGGCGATAAGGCAAGTCCTGAGCAGATAGCAGAAGCGGAGCGTTTAGCAGGTGAGTTGTACGATATCCAGCAACGATTAGCAGATAAACGAGCCGCGCTAGAAGCTAATGTTATCGCCAAAGCTGAGAAGCTGAAAACTGATGAATTGGCACAGATAGAAAGACAACTGAAAATGGGTGATATTTCGTTTGAAGAATCACAGCGCAGCAGGTTAGAAATCGCGTCTGAATACGCCACTAAAATCGCAGAGGCCACAGCCAATAATATCATCACGCCAGTAGCAGAGAACCGTGCTAAGTTCGACCCTGTACAAGCATTACAGAACGAAAACACGCGCAAACTCGCCTTGATGAGAGAGTATTACAATCAAGAGCAGCAGTTACTAGAAAACTCCTACGCTAAACAGCAAATGTCGCATGAGCAATTTACAGCAGCAAAACAAGCTACTGACATGCAATACAGAGCGCTTATTACAGCGATGGATAATCAGTACCAACAACAGCAAACAGCCGCACAATGGGAGCTAATGAGGAATCAATCATTAAGCTACGAAATGCTGGCGTCTGCGGTTGATTCGTTCGCTGGTAATGCTTCCAATGTAATGACAGGGTTAATGACGGGTACTATGTCGGCAGCTGATGCCATGCGCTCATTGGGTAACACGATTCTAAACAGTGTCGTTAACTCAATCGTGCAGGTCGGTGTTGAGATGCTGAAAAACTTTATCATCAGTAAAACGATGGGAGTTGCAGCACAGACAGCGAACGCAGCGGCAGCAGTAGCAGGAGGCGCGGCAGCGTTGGCAGCTTGGACACCCGCAGCAATAGCGGCATCTATAGCAACGGGTGGGGCGGCAGCAGGTAGCGGATTAGCTTCCTTCCAATCGTCAATGTTAGCTGGTCAATCAATGTCATTACTCGGCGGTCGTCGCTACGGCGGTAACGTATCAGGAGGCAATCCATACCGTATTAATGAATCGGGTGAATCTGAAATATTCCAGACTTACGACGGGAAACAGGCTTTCATTCCGAATAAGTCAGGGAAGGTTATTCCTGCGGATAAGGCGGGCGGTAACAAAAATATCAATTTGAATATTATATTTAACGACCATTCATCAGGTAATCACCGATTTGAAGCCGAAGCAACACAAAATGGCGACACATTGACAGTTCAAGCGTTTCTAACTGACATGCATGAGAAGGGACCTATGCATCGTTCGATAATTCAAAATACAACAGCAACAACTAGACTCGGATGAGGTAACGATGGACGAAATTATTGATTACCCTCGCGGTATGCCATTGCCGATTAGGGCAGACAAAAACATGACCATCGACACGGGATTTAGGACTGACCAGCCACAGGTTGGCGCTCCTATTTTCCAGCCTCTTACGGATGATTTAAAAACCGTTTGGAGTGTGCGGTGGGTGTTAAGGCGAGAGCAGGAAAGGCGCTTTGCTCAATGGCTACGAAGCCCTAACTATCTTGATAACGGCAAACGATGGTTTCGCATGGAGATTGATTTGGGCGGTAGTGGACTGCAAGAGCAAATAGTTCACTTCGTTCAAATGCCAGTGCAGACGTCGATAGTTGCTGGTGTGGTGACATGGACGGGAAGCATTATTTGCCGAAAGCTGAACAATACAGATGATGAGTTCGGAGACCTGATTGTCGAGTTATTACCTGAAGAATGGGGCTTGCTCGATATCGTCGTCACTGAGCGATTACCTAGATGCAAGGGGGGAGAATGAAGTTAAGAGAGTACAGAGCACAACGACCAATGCGCGCATTCTACGAAACCATCCAGTTCTATCACCCATCATTCGGAAATATTCATTTAGTCAGCTTACAGATAGAGCCTAAGGTATTGGGCGGTGTTGAGTATCAGCCGTGTAACTTTGAACTTGCTGAAAGCCAGCAAAGCAAAACGCCGATTATCGATGCCTCTGTTAAGTTTAGTCGAGTAGCGCAGGACTTTAAGCAGCAGCTCAAGTTATGGCGGTCAAACACTCGAATGAAGCCAATTATCGCAACGTTTAGATTGTTTGATTCAGCCGATAAAGATAACCCGATAAGCGAGTGGTCGCTGTACGTGAAAGACTGCTCACTTGATGCCGAGTCGGTCACTGTCACGCTGTCGATGAATAACCCACTGAATAAGAACATTGGGCGCATTTACACGATGGAAGAATTCACAGGCTTGGAGACTGTTTAATGACGAGAAATGAATTCATAAACAAGATGATAGGCAAGCCGTGGAAGAATCGTGCGTGTACGTTTGATTCGTGTGACTGCTGGGGCCTTGTCGTGTTGTATTTTAGGTACGTACTAGGTACGGAAATCCATCATGACACTGGTTACGAGTCTGACCATGATTTCGTTACTTGCTATGAGAATGAGGTCGAATTCTGGCAGCGCACCGAGCATCCAGTAGATGATGGGATATTCATTGGATATCGCGGCTCTCAGCCAGCTCACATCGGATTAATTATCGATGGCAATGCATTTCATAGTCGTGGCGAGAATGGAGCTGTGCGTATGGATAGGCTCATTGTGCTTGAGAAGAAATTCACGAAATTGGAGTTTATGAAATATGCCGATAGTTGAGATTCAACGAATAGCGGGAACACCTAAAGAAAGAGTTGATTTAAAAGTCGGCTCTTTTTTTTATAGCGATTTTCTAGTGCATCAGCAGTTGCATAGTGACGTTGTCATTCTCGTTAACGGGCGTGAGCTGCAAGAAGATGATGAGTTAGATTTCGAGATAACACCGACTCACTTTATTCAAGTATTCGACCAGCCAAAGGGTGTTATAGGCGATATCCTGAATCCAGTGTTTAACTTGGTCACGAAAGTATTCTCGTTTCTTGCACCGAAAACACCGTCATTCTCGGCAGCAGAGTCGAATGTTAAAGACAGCCCAAACAACCGACTCACAGGGCAAACAAACGTTGCTAGAGCGTATCAGGCAAGACCAGAGATACACGGTCAAGTAAGGGCGTTCCCTGACCTCATTCAGCAGTCAATGTTTGAGTACAATAACAACCTCAAGACAGTAACCGAGTGGCTAAACATCGGCATTGGCGAATATAAAACGGAAAGCATCCGATTTGCCGAATCTGATTTCACGGCGATGGCAGGTGCTAGCTACAAGATATACAGACCAAAAGAAGTTATCCCGCTGATTAACGAAGGTTTTGAGTTTCCTGATATCGACGGGCAAGAGTTGCCTGGTCCAAATGAAAGTAAAGATATCCCAAGGCATACAGCATCTGCTGATGAAGTTATTGAGATTGTATTAATGGGTGGGAATGCATTTTCAAAAATTGTGAAACAAGATGACTTTGATTACTTTACTCAAGTTGTGTTTCCAAGATACATATCAATGACAATAAGTGTTAGTTATGAAGTTCCAAAAGAAAAAACCAACCCGTGGGACACTGATACTGAAACAATCACAAAAGATATAAAAGTTAACGCAAGACTTACATCATTCACGGAGAGTGACGACGGAGCTATTATCGATCCTGTCGAGTACTACACATTCTTTTTTGATGAATTATCTGGCAGTGACCTATCAAAGCTACCATCAAATACAAGGGTTAATACAACAAAGTTCATTTTGTATGACAACCAGTATTTAACTGTTGGTCCGTTTTTCTCTCCAGTGAATGGTAATCAACTATGGGTGCATCTTCAGGCTCAACTAGATGACGGGGAGACGTGTACATCAAGAGTGGATTACTGGATGATTAATCATGAAAATGAGGAAATATCTGGAACTCGTAGAAGCTTTAATACATCGATTTATGCAAATAATGGCGCTAGAAATTACTACAAAACAAACAAACTAACTCCAAGTAGTGGCGATGGAAGGTATGCTGTTCAGCTAACAAGGCTAAACAACAGCAGTGATAGGAATATCATGAAAATCGAAAACGCTCACATTGTCAGAGTGCGTGAGAATGTTATTTTTGATAATGACACGATAGCGACAGTTTCTATCAGGGCAACGGAAGCTCCTACTGGAGCAAGAGAGCGAAAGTATAACCTGCTAGCCACTCGCATGGTTATTTCATATGACCGAGTATCAAAGCAAGTTGATTATACACTTAGACCATCACGGAGTTTTGCTGATGCAGTTCTTCATACTTGGCTGATTACCGCTGGAGAAAGTGAGAAAAACATAGATATTGACGGGCTGTATCGTATTTTCGATAGCTTGCCAGATGAACGATTAGGATATTTTGATTTCACCTTTGACGATGAAGATATATCACTCGGTCAGCGCATTGAAACTATCTGTAACGCCGCAAGAGTAGCCGCTTATTTCGATAATGCAGTCCTTACATTCTCGCGCGAACAGTCCAGTGAATTCCCAATGACCACGTTCAATCGTTCAAACATCACAGGTAACGATATGAAGATATCGTATGACATGTCGATGCCTAGCGGATATGACGGGATTGAGTTGGAGTATGTCGAGCCAGTTCGCAATAAGAAAGACTACATCCGCTTTCGAGTTGATGAAAACGGCATCACAGAAGGGCTATCGCGCACTCCGAATAAGATTGTTTTACAGGGTTGCAGAAATCGCTACCAAGGAATGGACAGAGCGCTGCTAGAAGCCAACAGACTTATTCACCAACGAACAAGTATCAGTCTGACAACTCTTGCAGACGGTGGAAATGTGTACCCATCAGACATGGTGCTGATAGCTGATACTTACGACTCAAATCAGCAAGCTGGTTACATCACTGATAGAAACGGAGAGGTATTCACAACTAGCGAGAAAATCAAATTTGATGAGGAAATGTGGGTATATCTCACTGATTCGATGGGTTACACAACTCAGAAGTTTAAAGCAGAGCCAAGGCAAGATACTGAGTTTGGCTTTATCGCAAACGTGCCAGAAGATATTGAGCTCAATTTCTACGATGGGTATCGAGTGCAGTCACCTTCACGGTACGTTATCGCCACATCAGTGGAAACCGACAACATCAAATGGGTAATTACTGATAAACGCCCGCTAGGTGGAGAGCGCTACACAATAACCGCTACCGAATATTTCGACGCAAAACCAAACTATAACGCATAACAGCAATCATTAACCAACAAGCCAGCCATCAGAGCTGGCTTTTTTATTGGAAAAATAAGCATGAGAGAAGTTAAACCAACACAAAAGCCAGTTCCATCATCGGATATCAAAGACCTTTTCTTTAACTCAGGGTTGTTGGATATATGGGCTACATCACTAGAACGAAAGTACATTGACCGCTTTGGAAATTGCCATTTAACAGCAGCAGGGATGGAGTGGTTATTCAAAGAGTTAATCGAGAAATTCAAAGTCGATATGAATACCGCCATTGTCGCGGCTGGCTATATTACCATCGACAGCTTTCAACAGGGTGCTGATTTACCGAATAATGAATTAACTCAACGTAATCACATTCTTCGTGATGAAACCACGGGTGAATATTACCGTTGGGACGGTGACTTACCAAAACAAGTTCCAGCAGGTTCAATTCCGCAATCAACTGGCGGTATCGGTAAAGGCGCTTGGGTGAGTGTTGGTGATGCGAGTTTAAGGGGTGAGCTGGACTCAAGTTCAGGTGCTGAAATTATAGGATCGCATGATGGAAATCTTCAGGAAGTTTTAACTGAGTATAAAGAAAAAATACAGACTAATGAACATATAGCTTTATCTGCAAACTCCATGTTCCCTAAGTCTATGCAGTCATTCTTAAATGGCAGGATAGCTGTTGAAGTTATCAATTCAGACCCTAATAACAACGGTCAAATAAATACATATAGAAAAACAAAATCAGGTTGGTGGTTGCGTGAGCGTATTGTTACTGGAGGGTATTCTGGTTCAGGATTAGGTGATAACGGGTGTCCAGTTTGGAGATTGGGTCAATCATTCATAGCACCTCATTTACTCACGATGAAGAGCGCATTATCAGATAAAAGTTCAACTTGGATAGATTCTTACTCACTGATACCAAATCAGTTCATTAATGGAAACAATAAGAATAGTGTAAAATTTCATCAAGTTCAAGGTGGAGGCGCTGGTTCTTTATTTATAGAATTTGAAACGAACACAAGATTAAACAATATCAATGTACTCCTAGCTGGAACAAAAACAACAAATAGTTCAATAAAAGCGGAGATTAGAATTGGGGATAAAGTTTTATCAACGGAAACAATTGACTCAACAACTGATTCACCAGTTTTAGCTACGTTCATTCATCAGATAAAAAACCCAAGACCTGGCGAAAATATTAAAGTTAGATTTACTACAACAGGTAATGCGTGGGCATATATAGCGGGAATAAATGCAATATTTGACACTGATATATCAGATGATATAGATACAATAAATTTCGCTATATACAATCAAAACTATCTAGTTAGACCGACCCAAACAGGGGCAATGTGCTATGTGTTTAAAGAGCTTGATTCTGGGTTGTTTGGAGGTGAAAGCCATGGTGGAGAGACTCCATCATTACAAAAGTTTATTGTCAACAATAAAGAGGCATCGCTAACTACAGGGAAAATGTTCTCATGCGAATCATTTCGCGTTATTCAAGAAACACAAATAAAATGGAGTGATACAAAAAAAATAGATTGCTTCACAGAGCATAAGTTCAATGGAGATGGTACGCATGAGTTTACTGGGTCCTTTGCGCCAACAGAAGGCTTTGAAGTCTCTTTAGCGTATTGCCCGATGTTTACAGTCAATAGTGGATATTTTAGGAGAATTAAAGTACCCGAGTTCGTGAAGTTAGATAGTTTAGTTGATGGCGCTGTTGTTGATATTAAATATCCAGTAAATCAGTTTGAAATGCAGGGTGCTGACGGGCTTTATACAGCTGGGATAATGTGGAGTTCATCTCTTAAAAATAATGGTCTACAGCGTACTTTTGTGAATCCATATGGTGACTCGTCAACAAAAATGTATGCAGGCCCAGCTATTGATAAAGTTATCAATTTGGAGAAGTTCACTATTCATCAAATGAGATACTACTTTTAATCTTGATTATATTCATACCCCTGCGGAAATCGCTTACTCAATTCTCTGTAATAAACTAAACGCTCACGAAAATACTCGCGCAAGTGTTCGGGCTGTTGTCGCTCGACTTCAACATCGATAACTGGCTTGCCGAGTCTTTCTTTATATGCGACACCTGAAGCGGATAAATCGACATTAACTTTGTCTTTATCTTCTTTTGGTAGTTCTGCGAGATTGTGCATGATTGTTTTCTGTTGGGAATTGAGTGAGGGGAGTATAGCATGAAGGGAAAATGACTGTGACGAGCTGTGCCGAAATTGTGACACAAAAATGAGAGGAATAGATAAAAATAGGCAAAAATAAGCAAATCGCAAAAATGCTGGCTGGCTTGTAGTGCGGCTTTGTTAGCTAAAAATCGTTAATCAATATTTGCACATCCTGTGACTCGTAATCCAATGCCGAAGTTGCTTCATCTAATATCAAAATATCTGGTTCTGTTAGTAAAGCACGTGCCAGAGCTATTCTTTGACGTTGCCCACCTGATAGGTTAAGGCCTTTTTCTGATAAGGGGGAATTAAACGTGTCAGGTAGCTCCATTATGAAATCATAAGCGCCTGCTAATTTTGCAGCATGAATAACTTTTTCATCCGAAGCTTGCGGGGCACTTAAGCGAATATTATCTGCAATAGAGCCGACGAATAGCATACTTTCTTGCAGAACAACACTCATACGGCGGCGTAATGAAACCGTATCTGCTACAGCTAAATCCATGCCATCGACAATAACTTGACCATGTTGTGGTACATAAAGACGCTGCAATAATTTTGTCAGAGTACTTTTCCCTGACCCGGAAGGGCCTGTTATCCCAATAAATTCCCCTGCTTTAACGGATAGCGACAGGTTATTGAGAACCTCTGGCATATCAGGTTGATAACGAAAACGAATATTTTGAAACTCAATTTTCCCTTGAATGCTGGCAGTGCTCGCAATGCCTTTGCGTTCATTTTCAACTGGTTTATCGAGTATATCCCCAACACGGCGAAGTGAAATTATAGTGTGTTGAAAATCTTGCCAAACTTGTGCAAACCTTAGCACGGGCTGAGTAACATGGGCACTTAGCATATTAAAGGCGACGAGTTCCCCAGGCGATATTCCACCGTTTAAAACTTCTTTGACCCCAACCCACAAGATAATTGCAGTTGTAATTTTACTCACTAATGTCATTAACTGAGAGGCTACTTCACTGCGCATTGAGACTTTAAAGCTTTGTCTCAGTTGTTTACTGAATATTTTTTTCCATCGTTGATTAAAATATTTTTCAGTTGCTGTAGTTTTTACCGTTTCAATTCCTGTAATGGTTTCGGTAAGAAACGTGAGCCCATTTTCATCTGCTTGATAAGACTTTTCAGTTTGCTGACGAATAATTGGCCCAAGTATCATCCATAAAATGAAGAAAACCCCCATCGAACCGAGTAAAATCCATGACATTAGGCTGCTATAGGAAAATAGAACCGCAATAAAGAGGATCACAAAAATGAAGTCAATAAATAGCATCAAAGTTGAGCCAGTCAGAAATTGCCGTATATGCGCTAGCTCACGTATCCTTGCGATGATTTTCCCTGTTGGCCTTAATTTGAAATAATTTAAGGGGAGCGCCATTAAATGCCGATAGATTTTCCCTGATAATTCGGCGCTGATTTGGCTACTGGTATGACTAAAAATTTTATTGCGAATAAAACCGTATATTGGCTCAGCAACGGCAATAGCGAAGATTGCCAATGCAATAACATGTAAGTTGGATAAACTTCGCCCCACTAAAACTTTGTCTACAAGGTTTTGAAATAGTAGAGGGCTAACTAAGGCGAAAAGCTGAATAATGGCTGATAGAATAAAGATATTTCGTAATTTAACATGTTGACGCAAAATAGAAGGAACAAACCAGCTAAACCCAAAAGCTCTTTTTTGCTCTGGCTCTTGTTGCTCTTTAAGCAATAAAATATCGATTTCAGCTTCATTATTAAAATCATCAGCCTGAATTAACTTGATTTCGTTGTTTACAGGGTTGATGAGTACGAGGTCTTTTTCTTGTTGCAAGATTTGCCATGACCCTTGCGTATAGATTAACGCGGGAAGGGGGATGGTTGCTAACTGTGTATATGGTATAGCAATGAGTTCTGTTTCGTAGCCTAGTGTATTGGCACATTCTCTGATCTCCCACTCTGTAGGCGAAAGAGTTTGCATACCAATTGAATGCCTGAGTTGGTCTGTCGAAACATTCTTTTGGTAATAATTAGCCACCCAAACTAAGGCATCCAAGCCATGGTTGTTTATCTGTTCCATCGATTATTTTTCTCTCATTGCATTCGAGGTATATTCATTGATAGGGCTAAGTAGGTAATCAATAATTCGGCGCTTATCGGTTTTTATTTCGGCCACGATAGATAACCCAGGAGTGAGCTCAATCTGTTCACCATCAACTAACAGTTGTTTTTTATTAAGGCCTATTTGACCTAAGAACACTAAGCCAAGGTTTTCATCTTGCGTGCTATCCCGTGAAATAGAGAGAACCTCACCGTCAATGGTGCCATAACGGGTGTAAGGAAAGGCATCGACTTTGACTTCGGCTTTTAAACCTTCATGAATGAAGCCAATATCTTTATTTAAAATTTTAATTTCAGCTAATTGAACATGGTTATTAGGCACTATAACCATTAATTGCTGAGCGGGTTGTAGTACTCCCCCTAAAGTATGAGTGGCTAATTGTTGAACAGTACCATCAACAGGAGCTCGGATGATTTCTAATTGATTTCTTTCATGATTTTTTAATAGTTCTTGTTCTAAGGAGGCTTGTTTAAAAGCCGCTTGCTTATATTTTTCATCCCATTCTTGGTTTTTCTGTGCCTTTATCCTACTTTGTTTTTCAGTTAAGGCATGGTGCTGACTGACAAGAATGGATAATTCAGAGAGCTTGGTAACTTTCTCTTTTTTAGCGATAAGTAGCTCTCGTTCTTGTTCTAAAAATTCTTTCTGGCTGATTAACTGTTTCTGCGTTAATGAATGATGAGCATCAAGTCGTTGCTTTATATTATTGATTAGCGCGTTAATCGTGTTTAACTCATTTTTCCTAGCTTGCTGATTGACAATATTTAATTGAATTTCATTACTAATTTCATTAATGAGAGAGTCAAACTCTATTTGTTGAGTTTGGTAACTAGAGAGGGCACTTTTTTGCTCAGCTTCAGTTAATTGATGAAATTGAGGTAATTGATCAATCGGTTGTTGCAATAACAGGGCTTGATGAATGAGAGTTTCGGCAATTTGGAAATTATGTTGATAATTTAAGCTAAGAATATCTTGGTCGACGCCTAGCACATTAACCGTAAGTAATGGATCACCTTGTTTGACGGTTTGCCCATCTGCCACATGAATGTGTTCTAAGCGACTTAATTCAAACGCTTGAATTAATTGTGTACGCCCAGAAACAATCAATTTACCTTGGGTAGTTGCCTGAATATCTAGTTTACCAAAAAATGACCAAGCAACGGCAATGAAAATACCAAAACTAATTGATATTGCCACCCACAAGGCCAAATAGGAAGGGGGGGTTTTTAAAATTGCCAAATGGGAAGGCAAAAAACTGTTATAGCGGTTTTGTTTTAATCGATGTTTCATTTTACGTCCATGTCCGGTTTTAAGGATTGTTGCAGGGTCCATAAATGTTTATAGAAATTACCTTGTTCAATAAGCTGCTGGTGGCTGCCTTGTTCTATAATTTCTCCACGTTGCATGACAATAATTCGCTGATGGTGGCGAATGGTTGATAAGCGATGGGCGATGGTAATAACTGTCCTTCCTTTTGCAATAACATGCATGTTCTCTTGAATAACAGCTTGGGATTCATCATCTAAAGCGCTGGTGGCTTCATCAAAAATAATGACTTTAGGGTTAGCAAGTAAGGTACGTGCAATGGCAATACGCTGTCGTTGACCGCCGGAAAGAGACGTCCCCCCTTCAGCCAGTACGGTGTCATATCCCATAGGTAATTTTAAAATAAAGTCATGAGCACCGGCCATCTTCGCTGCATGAACGACGTCATCCATCGAAGCATTGGGGGCTGTTTGGGCAATATTGTGAAAAACAGATTGGCTAAATAAAAAGTTTTCTTGTAATACAATACCTATTTGTTGCCTTAGTGAATGTAGATTAATTGCCGACAAAGGCATGTTATCAACATAAATGGCGCCGCTTTCAGGGGTATAAAGCCGTAACAGTAACCGAGCTAGAGTACTTTTCCCTGAGCCTGAAGTACCGACAACGCCAATGGTTTCCCCTGCTTTAATATTTAAGTTAAAGTTTTTAAGGATATAAGGCATATTGGGTTGATAGCGGAATGAGACATCTTTTATAAATAGATTCCCTTGAATTGACTGCTTGTTTTCTTGCCTGGATTGTTCAACGGGGAGATTAATAATTTGCGATAGCTTTTCAATAGCAACACCTGTACGAATATAGTCCCCCCATAATTTTACGAGTTTGACTAAAGGTTGATTGGCATGGCTGACCATCATATGAAACGCGATAAATTGGCCAATAGTCATTTGTAAAGCTAATACCTCAGATGCCCCAACCCATAAAACGATAGCACTGGTGATTTTTTCAATAGCCATGACTAAGTGTTCAGAGCGTGAGCTTATTTGCCCTGATACAAAATTAGTATGGCTCATATCGGATGTTTGACCATCCCATCGGCGAGTAAAATTAGGTTCTACCGATAAGCTTTTGGCTGTTTCAATACCATTGATGCTTTCGGTAAGAAAAGAGGTATTAATTGCGATGTTAGTAAATTGCTGTTGAGCGGCGGCTTCAATTTTAGGTGTTAACCACCAAGCTAATAAAAGGTAAAAAGGAATAGAGCATAGAAAGATTAATGTTAGAGTGGTTGATATTAAATTCATCACGAAAATAAATACAAATAAAAATAATACATCAACACATAATGTAAAGAAGCTGCTCGTTAAAAATTCGCGAATAGTTTCTAATTCTTTTACACGGGTAACAATTGCACCTATTTGACGGTTTTTGAAAAAGGGAATAGGTAACCGTAGTAAATGATTAACTAATTTTAAACCCAATGTCATGTCTATTCGATTAACCGTATGATGATAAACGTATTCACGTAACCCTTTTAGTATAACTTCAATAAATGCAGCAACAATTAAACCGAAAATTAGCACATCTAATGTCACTAAACTATTATGAATTAATACTTTATCCATAATAACTTGCATAACAATAGGAGAAACCAAAGCTAATATTTGTAAGATAAATGAAAAAAACAAAACCCATAAAATAATAGATTTATATTTCATAAACTCTGCTTGAAACCAAGATATATCAAATTGCCCTTGCTTCAGGTTTACATGCAACCAATCACCATTCCATCGTTGTTGTAGCTCTTCAATGCTCCAAATCTCAGGGGGGAGGTTACCCATTTGTTGTACTAAGACTTGTTCTTGATTGCGATTAGCTAATAAGAAGGCCTCACCCTGAGTGTTATATAAAATAGCCGGACAGACTATTTTGGCGATATCTTTATTTTTTTGATGCTTATTCTTGCAGTTAATATGATACTTTTTTTTAATGATTTTGAGTTTTTCATTATAATTAATAGACTGCTTTAGCGTTTCCTCAAGTTCTTTAGGGTTTATTTGCCCTGACAACTTGGCGATAACACTAATAAAATATAATGTTGATTGTGATTTGGCGGTTTCCATTTTTTGTATTAATCATTCCCTTGGTTTTATTATATGCATAAACATAAATGCATATTGAAAAAATCAATTTAACATTGGCGATGAAGAAGGGGCTTTTAAATTTGGATAATACAGTGATTACAATTATCTGTGTATTGAAGTTAGTCTTATTGTTTAGTTTGAAAAAAAATAATTAAAAAATAAACCTTATTAGAGATATTGAGAATGAAAGTTCATCTTCAATATCTCGTTCATGATGATTTATTATTTTGGAATAGCCAAAAAACGGTGGATTGCTCTTAACACATGATCCGGTTTTTCGGCATGTACCCAATGACCAGTATCCGCAACAACCCAAGCTTTGGCCTTAGGAAATTGTTGAGCGATTTCATCGGAATATTCGGCTTGTACATAAGGTGAATTTCCTCCAGGAATTAATAATACAGGCTTATTCCATGCAGGGACGGTTTCCCAACCAATAATTTTCTCATAATTCGTTTTTAGTGCGGGCAAATTGAACTTCCATTCACCTTGCTTAAAAGATTTTAGGAGAAATTGGATAACGCCATCTTCATTGATATGGTGACGCATAATGGTTGTCGCTTCTTGACGAGTTTTAGCTTGCTCCGCAGTAACTGCATCCAGAGCTGCAAAGATTTTATCATGGCGGCGAACTTGATAAGCGACAGGGGCGATATCAATAGCAACTACCTGAGTGATAAAATCAGGGGCTAAAGCCGTTGCTGCCATTGCTATTTTCCCCCCCATGGAGTGACCAATTAAAATGGCATTTTTATAACCTAATGACTTTATAAGGTTAATCACATCTTGCGCCATTTGTTGATAACTCATCTGGTCGTCACGAAATGAATCACCATGATTGCGAACATCAATTTGAATAGTATCAAAATATTGTTGTAAATCACGGCCTAACACGCCTAAGTTATGCAGGTCACCGAATAGCCCATGAATTAATACAACAGGGTTATTAGAGATTGGATTTTCAGGTTTATGAATAGTATGGTTGAGTAACACAGTCATATTTGTTTTATCAATTTATCAGTGATACAAGTAGCTTTATCATGGCATGGCTAGGGATAAAATCCAAATAGTCAAATAATCTTCTTCGGAGGGTGAACAATTCAATAATTGGGTTAATAGAATGCTTTTATGCAAAGAATTTAAGAAAATTGAACTTGGTCACTGTGATGAAATGAGTAAAGTAATGGTATGATAACATACTGAATTATCTTTAAACTTAAAGGAGTGTTTACTTTAAGTTATTGAAATTTTAATTGTTTTGTTTTTTTTAAATCTGTCTTATAATCACACCGCAAATTTTAGTTAAAATAAAGTACTGGGAAAAAATGAAAACGATAGAAGTTGATGAAGAGCTTTACCGCTATATTGCGAGCCATACACAGCATATCGGTGAAAGTGCATCGGATATCTTGCGCCGTATGTTAAATTTCAAGTCCGGGCAGCCAGTACAAGTAAAAGAAGTCGGTCAGGCACAACCAGTAACTAAAACTGAACTGGCGATGAGTACACCTGCTGTTGCACAAAACCCAGTTAGGGTTGTTAGGGAATTATTGTTATCCGATGCTTATGCAGAAAAAAGCAAAGCAATTGACCGGTTTATGTTAATTCTGTCCACATTATACAGTTTAGATGCTAAGCGCTTTGCGAGCGCTACAGAATTAATGCATGGTCGAACTCGTATTTATTTTGCCGGCGATGAGCAAACGTTGCTTGCTGCGGGTAAACAGTCTAAGCCTCGTCATATTCCGGGGACCCCTTATTGGGTGATCACGAACACAAATACTAATCGCAAACGTAGTATGGTTGATGCCATCATGCAGGAAATGCAGTTCCCTGCGAATGTGATTGAAAAAGTGAGTAATACCATTTAAAACTGAAATATCACTGATGTGAAAAGCAAAGCATCAGTGCTTTGGGAGAAAACCAGTGACAATACATGAACGTGCAGGGCAGCTTCCGTTTCAAAGTGACTTGATCAATGTCGCTCAATTAACCGCTCAATATTATACTCAGCAGCCGCAAGCAGGGGACGCTTCTCAGGCGGTTAAATTTGGTACGTCTGGGCATCGTGGTAGCTCATTACGTAAAAATTTTAATGAAAATCACATATTGGCAATTGCACAAGCTATTGCTGATTTGCGCAAAACACAAGGGGTAACAGGCCCTTGCTTTGTGGGTAAAGATACACATGCTTTATCTGAAGCGGCATTTATTACTGTGGTTGAGGTGCTAGTAGCCAATCAAGTTCATGTAATTGTTCAGGAGAACAATGGTTTCACACCAACTCCAGCCATCTCCCATGCAATCTTAAGTTACAACCAGTCACACCAAAATATTGCTGATGGCATTGTGATCACGCCTTCCCATAATCCACCTGAAGATGGTGGTATTAAATATAATCCAGCAAATGGCGGGCCTGCGGATACAGATTTAACTTCGGTTATTGAGAAAAATGCTAATCAAATACTGGTAAATAACCTCGAGGGGGTTAAGCGCCTAAGTTTTGATGCTGCGATCGCAAGTGAATATGTTATTCAGCAAGATTTAATTATGCCATACGTATTAGCACTGGGCGAAGTTGTTGATATGGAGGCCATCGCCAAATCAGGGCTAAAAATCGGTGTTGACCCACTAGGTGGCTCAGGTATCGAATATTGGAAAAAAATTGCTGAGCATTATCAATTAAATATTGAAATCGTAAATGATCAACTAGACCAAACTTTCCGTTTTATGCCACTTGACCATGATGGTGTTATCCGTATGGATTGCTCATCAAGTTGGGCTATGGCAGGGTTATTAGGGATGAAAAAACGGTTTGATTTGGCGTTTGCAAATGATCCTGATTACGACCGCCATGGTATTGTCACCCCTGATGGGTTAATGAACCCAAATCACTACCTTGCTGTTGCGATTGACTATTTATTCCAGCATCGGCCTCTGTGGGGGAAAGATGTTGCTGTTGGTAAAACGCTGGTTTCTAGTGCGATGATTGACCGAGTTGTCAGTGATATTGGTCGTGAATTGGTAGAAGTACCGGTTGGTTTTAAATGGTTTGTTGATGGTTTATTTAGTGGTCAACTCGGTTTTGGTGGGGAAGAAAGTGCAGGGGCATCATTCCTGAAATTTGATGGTACACCTTGGTCAACGGATAAAGATGGTATCATTCTTTGTTTATTAGCCGCAGAAATTACAGCAGTTACCGGTGAAAACCCTCAGCAACGCTATAATAACCTCGCGAAAAAATTTGGTGCACCGATTTACAACCGTATCCAAGCGAAAGCGACTCACGAAGAAAAAGCTAAGTTAAGTAAATTATCTCCAGAAATGGTAGCCGCAGATACGCTAGCGGGTGATAAAATTACACAGCGCTTAACCGCAGCACCTGGTAATGGCGCCTCGATAGGTGGCTTAAAAATTATGACCGATTACGGTTGGTTTGCAGCAAGGCCATCAGGGACAGAAGAAGCATACAAAATTTATTGTGAAAGTTTCCGTGGCGAAGAACATCTACGCCTTATTGAAAAAGAAGCTATCGAGATCGTTAGTAAAGTAATTAGTTAATTCCGCTTTTTATAAATAAAAAATTCATTTCAATAAATATCCCGAAGACAAAATCGACAAGATGATTCGGGATATTATTCCTTATTTATTGTTAATCTCTTCATAAAATTATGGTTGTCGATAATGTGACGAGATTAACAAAATTCTTTTGTTTATTTTACCCAAAATTCCCCTATTACTTTTTACTATCAATTCACAATAAGCGTTGCAGCTAAAGGCGTGGAGTGGTACAACTTGAAGCATCTGAGTGAGTTTTATTAATCATAATTATTGAAGATAGGGTGAGGTCAATGAGTCAGGTTTATAATTTCAGTGCAGGTCCAGCGATGCTGCCTGTCGAAGTCATGCGTCGTGCTGAACAAGAATTTTGTAATTGGCAAGGTCTAGGTGTTTCAGTGATGGAAGTGAGTCATCGCGGAAAAGAATTTGTTGAAGTTGCAAAAGAAGCTGAGCAAAATTTACGTGATTTATTAAATGTGCCAAGTAATTATAAAATTCTATTTTGTCATGGCGGTGCCCGTGCCCACTTTGCTACTATCCCGATGAACTTATTAGGTGGCAAAACGACGGCTGATTACATTGTCAGTGGTTATTGGTCAGAATCTGCTGCGAAAGAAGCAGCGAAATACTGCAAACCTAACGTCATTCAGATTGCTGAAGAAAAAGATGGCGTTGTGAGCCTAAAACCAATGAGTGAATGGCCTTTAAGTGACGATGCTGCTTATGTCCATTATTGCCCTAATGAAACGATTGGCGGTTTAGCCCTCCACGAAGAACCTGATTTCCCGAAAGACAAAATTATTGTTGCTGATTACTCATCTTCTATTTTATCAAAACCGATTGATGTCAGCCGTTTTGGCATAATCTATGCGGGTGCACAAAAAAATATCGGGCCTGCTGGGTTAACAATTGTCATTATTCGTGAAGACCTACTGGGCAAAGCCTCTCCACAGACGCCATCAGTATTTGATTATACATTACTAGCAAAACATGATTCCATGTTCAATACACCGCCAACATTTGCATGGTACCTATCAGGTATGGTCTTTAAGTGGTTGAAAGAACAAGGTGGCTTACAAGAAATGGCGAAGCGTAATTATGAAAAATCACAATTACTCTACAATGCTATTGATGATAGCCAGTTTTATATAAACCGTGTGGCAGTAGAAAACCGCTCTTGGATGAATGTGCCATTCCAAATGCAAAACCCTGCATTGGATGCCAAATTTATCGAAGAAGCGAAAGAACAAGGCCTGCTTTCACTGAAAGGTCATAAAGTGGCAGGCGGAATGCGAGCCTCCATTTATAATGCTATGCCATTAGCTGGTGTACAGGCTTTGGTTGATTTTATGGCAGATTTTGAACGCCATAACGCATAACACTCTTTATTAAGCTCTACATAATTTGGGTTGCATGTCGGTGATAAACGAAAATAGCCAACACGCATGCAACCTGAAAAATGACGAGTATAAACTGGCTGATAGGATGTTCAGCTAATAATCGAGCCCTCTTGTAGCTAACTAAAAAGAAAATAGGGCTCGGTTGATTTTACTTGCAATTTCACTGGAGAAAACACCTTTTATGCAATCCCTGACATTACAACCAATTTCTTCAATTAATGGCACAATTAATTTGCCAGGGTCTAAAAGTGTCTCAAACCGTGCACTGTTACTTGCTGCGATGGCTAAAGGGACGACCGTACTGACTAATTTATTAGACAGTGATGATATTCGCCATATGCTGAATGCATTAAGCCAATTAGGGGTTAGTTACCAATTATCGGATGATAAAACACGGTGTTGCGTGGAAGGTCTAGGCGGTAACTTATCCCATTCGGATGAACTAGAAATATTTTTAGGTAATGCAGGGACAGCAATGCGCCCGCTGGCAGCGGCATTATCATTGAGCCACAATAATATTATTCTGACCGGAGAACCCCGTATGAAAGAGCGCCCCATTGGGCACTTAGTGGATGCTTTGAGGGAAGGCGGGGCAGTTATTGATTATTTAGAACAAGAAAATTATCCGCCGATTCGTTTAAAAGGCGGTTTTGTCGGTGGCAAAATTTCAGTCGATGGTTCGGTTTCTAGCCAATTTTTAACGGCATTATTAATGGCGGCTCCTCGTGCAGAGCAAGATACGACTATTACCATTATTGGTGAGTTAGTCTCTAAACCTTATATTGATATAACGCTAGCATTAATGAAAACTTTTGGTGTTATTGTTGAAAATCATCAATATCAACAATTTGTAATTAAAGGCCAGCAACAATATCAATCACCTGGTGAATATTTAGTGGAAGGTGACGCTTCTTCGGCTTCTTACTTTTTAGCCGCTGCTGCTATTAAAGGTGGTATTGTACGTGTCACTGGTATTGGCCGTAATAGTTTGCAAGGTGATACTAAGTTTGCCAACGTGTTGGAGAAAATGGGCGCGACGATTCGCTGGGGTGATGACTACGTTGAGTGTCAACGTGGTACTTTGAGCGGTATTGACATGGATATGAATGAAATCCCTGATGCAGCAATGACAATAGGGACTGTCGCGTTATTCGCTGAAGGCGAAACAGTTATTCGTAATATTTATAATTGGCGTGTAAAAGAAACTGACAGGTTATACGCGATGGCCACTGAGCTACGAAAAGTTGGCGCTGAAGTAGAAGAGGGGCATGATTATATCCGTGTTGTTCCACCCAAAAAATTACAACACGCAGAAATTGAAACTTACAATGACCATCGTATTGCTATGTGTTTTTCATTAGTGGCGTTATCAGATACCCCTGTCACTATTTTAGACCCAGGTTGCACTGCCAAAACGTTTCCAGATTACTTCGAGCAGCTTGCTCGCCTAAGTTAATACTTTTGTTGGGCTGATATGTTTGTTCAGTAACAGCCCAACAATAACTTAATTTAATCAATATTCTCTTATTTCCTGACAATCATCAGAACCTGCTTATTTCACAAAGTTGATGAATTGGTATAATACCTCTACTGATTTTAATTGCAGGTAGCGGATGCTATGTGCAGAAAAGGAGACTTTTTATGGTGGCGATAGCCCCTGTAATCACCGTTGATGGACCTAGCGGAGCAGGCAAAGGTACACTTTGCCAAGCATTAGCAAATGAATTTGGATGGCAACTTCTAGACTCCGGTGCAATTTATCGTGTACTCGCGTTAGCTGCATTACATCATCATGTTGATATTCAATCTGAGGATGGGCTAGTTCCTTTAGCGGCTAATTTAGATGTACGCTTTGTTCCTGAAGGGAATATCTTAAAAGTGATCCTTGAAGGTGAGGATGTCTCAAATCAGATTAGAACAGAAACCGTTGGAAATACGGCTTCGCAAACAGCAACTTTTCCCCGTGTTCGTGAAGCTCTATTACGACGCCAGCGTGCATTTAGAACATTCCCTGGGTTAATTGCCGATGGTCGAGATATGGGAACTGTTGTATTCCCTGATGCCCCAGTGAAAATTTTCCTTGATGCTTCTGCGCAAGAAAGAGCGCATCGTCGCATGAAGCAGTTGCAAGAGAAAGGCTTTGATGTTAATTTTGAACGTCTTTTAAGCGAAATTGAAGAGCGCGATTACCGTGATCGCAATCGCTCAGTTGCGCCCCTTATTGCTGCGAAAGATGCATTAGTGCTGGATTCCACAAGTATGTCAATTGAGGAAGTTATTGAAAAAGCACGCACCTATGCAAAAAAAATTCTACAATTATCGTGATAATAGGCTTTATTTTAGCTTATAATTAGATAATATACGCACTTACCGCTATGTTGATTATTTTATTAGCATAGCATCAACCTTGCGACATGGAATGTTGTGGGGTATGTGAAACAACCCCATTTGGCGGGAAGCTAAGTGGACGTTAATTAAAAACTCTTGAAGATCATTAATATGACTGAATCTTTTGCTCAACTCTTTGAAGAATCCCTGCAGAATATTGAAACTCGTCCTGGTTCTATCGTTCGTGGTACTGTTGTTGCCATCGATAAAGACGTAGTACTGGTAGACGCAGGTCTTAAATCAGAATCTGCTATCCCAGTAGAACAGTTCAAAAATGCTCAGGGTGAGCTAGAAATCCAAGTTGGCGACGAAATCGATGTAGCTCTGGATGCAGTAGAAGATGGTTTCGGTGAAACTATCCTGTCTCGTGAGAAAGCTAAACGTCATGAAGCATGGCTGATGCTGGAAAAAGCTTACGAAGAAGCTGAAACTGTAACTGGTGTTATCAACGGTAAAGTTAAAGGCGGTTTCACTGTTGAACTTAACGGCATCCGTGCGTTCTTACCAGGTTCACTGGTAGATGTACGCCCAGTTCGTGATACTACTCACTTGGAAGGCAAAGAGCTTGAGTTCAAAGTAATCAAGCTGGATCAGAAACGCAACAACGTTGTTGTTTCTCGTCGTGCTGTAATTGAATCTGAAAGCAGCGCTGAGCGCGATCAACTGCTGGAAAACCTGCAGGAAGGCATGGAAGTTAAAGGTATCGTTAAGAACCTTACTGACTACGGTGCATTCGTTGATCTTGGCGGTGTTGACGGCTTGCTGCACATCACTGACATGGCTTGGAAACGTGTTAAACACCCAAGCGAAATCGTCAACGTTGGTGATGAAATCAATGTTAAAGTTCTGAAATTCGACCGTGAGCGCACTCGTGTTTCTCTGGGTCTGAAACAACTGGGCGAAGATCCTTGGGTCGCAATCGCTAAACGTTACCCAGAAGGCACTAAGCTGACTGGTCGCGTTACTAACCTGACTGACTATGGTTGCTTCGTAGAAATCGAAGAAGGCGTTGAAGGTCTGGTTCACGTTTCAGAAATGGATTGGACTAACAAAAACATCCACCCATCTAAAGTTGTTAACGTTGGTGATGTTGTTGAAGTTATGGTTCTGGATATCGATGAAGAACGTCGTCGTATCTCTTTAGGCCTAAAACAATGCAAATCTAACCCATGGCAGCAATTTGCAGAAACTCACAACAAAGGCGACCGCGTTGAAGGTAAAATCAAGTCTATCACTGACTTCGGTATCTTCATCGGTCTGGACGGCGGCATCGATGGCCTGGTTCACTTATCTGACATCTCCTGGAACGTTGCAGGCGAAGAAGCAGTTCGTGAATACAAAAAAGGCGATGAAATCGCAGCTGTTGTTCTGCAAGTTGACGCAGAGCGTGAGCGTATCTCTTTAGGTGTTAAACAGTTAGCTGAAGATCCATTCAATAACTACTTAGCAGCTACTAAGAAAGGCGCTATCGTTACTGGTAAAGTAATCGCAGTTGACGCTAAAGGTGCAACAGTTGAGCTGACTCTGGGCGTTGAAGGTTACCTGCGTGCTTCAGAAGCTTCACGTGACCGTGTTGAAGATGCAACTCTGGTTCTGAACGTTGGTGATGATGTTGAAGCTAAATACACTGGTGTTGATCGTAAAAACCGTGTAATCAACCTGTCTGTTCGTGCTAAAGATGAAGCGGATGAGAAAGACGCTGTCGCAGCTGTGAACAAACAAGAAGATACTGCATTCGGCAACAATGCAATGGCTGAAGCTTTCAAAGCAGCTAAAGGCGAATAATTAAGTGGGGGCAGTAATAGAATTGCCCCTTTGTAACGGTAGTTTAGGGAGGTACTATGACCAAGTCTGAATTAATTGAAAGACTGGCTAGCCAGCAGTCTCATCTTTCAGCAAAAACCGTTGAGGAAGCTGTAAAGGAAATTCTTGAGCATATGGCTGATACGTTAGCCGGTGGTGAGCGTATTGAGGTTCGTGGTTTCGGCAGTTTTTCTCTTCACTACCGTGCACCACGCGTTGGCCGTAACCCAAAAACTGGTGATAAAGTGGAGCTAGAAGGTAAATATGTTCCTCATTTTAAACCAGGTAAAGAATTACGTGATCGTGTAAATATTTATGGCCAATAAAGGGCTATAAATCTTAATTATTACATCAAAACAGCGCTTGCATATTATTGTATAGCGCTGTTTTTTATAATCTGGCCAACACCCAACACCTAACACCTAACACCTAACACCTAACACCTAGACCCTGTAAATAATTCTGTGTATTTGCCTTTCATTAAATGTGACCGTCTAGGCGGTCACCAAACTCAATAATAAAACGACTCATCGCCTGTTTCCAGTTTTGAATTGGCATACTCCATTTTTT
>NZ_JBIPDG010000005.1:0-252847 GCF_044006275.1 Providencia sp. 2024EL-00732
GGCCCTAGGAGCATACATCAGTATGTGACTAGGGCGAGTGTGTGAAGCCAACAACGCTACATCCCTAAATAAAGTACAAGTAGAATACCTAAATAAATTTCAAGTAAATTAATCCTCTATATAGTTCAACTTGTAGCTAGGCGGCAAACTAAACGAGGCCCTAGGAGCATACATCAGTATGTGACTAGGGCGAGTGTGTGAAGCCAACAACGCTACAAGGTGAAATATGACGAGGATTTTTAGAACCAAGGTGCTTGGATCATCACCGAACCATAGAACAGCGCACGGCCGGCCAATTCTCCGCTAAAAATCGCCAACATCACCAAAGCCATTACCATAACCGATGGTCGTTCCTTATATGCTTTCATTGCCACAATACATGGCAATAGCATACTCATTACAACTTGCCACCATAGTAAATAGCTTCCTCCTTGGCTAGCGGGTAATTGCAAGCGAATGATTTGCGCAGCTAATACCAACATAACACCTATCAGCACCCCTACTTTGATAATGGATAGTAATGGTTTCCCTTGTCCAATAACGAATAAGGCAACTAGACTAAAACCAAGGACAATCGCACTACCAATGAACGCGATTTGCGTCGCTGGCGTGTGCCATAATGGATGCGCAACCATTTGATAATACACTTGTGCAGTTACAAAAATAGCCGCCATACCACCAAGAGCGCTTAACCAGCCAAGTAACTGATTTCGCACATTCACTTGGGGTGATACCCAACACGAGAGTGCCCATAACGTGACAAGACCATTTAATAAAATAAATGTCACCGCTTCACGGCTCAACCATGAATGGCTTAACCCAAGTATGGAGCGATACGCTTCTAGTGGTACTCCCAAATGCCCCATTGACATAGAAGAGCCGATCACCTCGATTAACCAAATCGCTAATACTGCTCTGCGTAGCACTCCGCCTGATAAAATATTTTCCTTGCTAGCATTCATTTGATAAATAGTTAATGCAAGAATAGCGCCAATTCCCCACTGGCTCATTACCGTAAAAAATACCAGAGGAAGTTCCATATATTTAATATCCATGATTAATCCTCCATACCAATAATCACAATATTTGGATTGCTGATAGTGTGGTCTGGCATATTGTAACGTTGTTCTAACAGCGTCCAATTTGTTGTGTGTTTTTTACGTAGTTCTGTAATTTCACCGAATTCGATAGCCCCTGTTGGACAAGATTCCACACACCTTGGTAATAACCCTTCATCTAACCGTTCCGCACACATATTACATTTACTGGTTTTACCTTCTACTGGGTCAAATACAGGCGCGTGATATGGGCATGCCATAATACACATCTGGCAACCTATGCACTTTTCATGGTCTTGGACGACTATGCCATCTGCTCGTTTTGTATAGGTATCCGCAGGGCAAACCTTTAAGCATTGAGGGTCATCGCAGTGATTACAAGACATCGTAATAAATGCTTGGGTATTTGGAGCATCACTATTAAACTCACGAACTCGGCGCCAAAGTACTCCTGGTGGTGTCACATTTTCCGACTTACACGCCATTGAACAAGTACGGCAACCGTAACAATCTTTAGTATTGATTAAAAAACCATATTGTTTAGCCATGACTAAGCCTCCCTTCTCACATCAACCAACGTACTATTGCAGCAATGCCCGGTTCCTAAATGTTCCACTTGGTCATTCGTGACATGACTACTACTTCCCCCTTGCTGCTCCCACCAACCATTATCGAGAGAAATAACCCCTTTTTTAATATGAGTAGTCACTACCGCGATAGCGCGATGCTCGCCTCGGTCATTGAATGTAATTGCCCATTCACCATTCTTAATACCTCGTTGTTTTGCATCTTCTGGGTGGATTAACACATTAGGCTGGTTGCGCTGAACCTCAAGTATCCATTCATTCATGCCATGGCTTGAGTGTACACTCCGCGCCAACTTACGTTGCACCGCCATTAAAGGGTATTTTTTAGCTAACTCAGGGGAACCTTTCACCGATTCAGTCACTTGGTAGTAAGCAACGACAGGTGAGAAATTTTTCTTTTGCCAATCTTCAATAAACAAATGTGCTTTCTTGGTTGATGTTCTAAAAACACCATCTTTGAACGGTATCCAATCCCCTTCAACAGGCCGTACAGGACCTTTTTCCAGCATCTGACGAGTGATCCCAGAACCAGCTAAACAAGCATCGATATAATGTTCAATCGGTTGATTAAATACCTCACCAAAACCAAATCGTTCTGCTAAGCGGGCAAAAATCCAATAATCAGGTTTTGCTTCCCCAGCTGGTTCAACGGCTTTTTCCATTAATTGTACATATTGGCTGCGAACTCCGGCCATTAGGCTGGTATCTTCGAAGATTGTAGTGACGGGTAATACAAGGTCTGCATACAGTGCCGTGGAGCTCATTAGATTATCCGCTACCACAACAAATGGGACTTTCTTCAATGCTTCTCGAACCTTATTCGTGTTAGGTAATTGCGTCATTACCCCCATGGTCATAATCCACCAAAAATTAATCGGATGAGGTTTATCATTCACAATATAGTCGCCGACTTTAGCAACAGGAATAGGGGTAATTTTTTTGGCATTCGGTGCAGGTGGCACTATCGGGCTAAAATTCGCCATTTGACGAGCACCACCCGCATCACAAACACCTGCCCCGCGCTTACCTATATTCCCTGTCAGTAGTGCAAGATAAAACTGGCTAGCAGCCACATAAGCCCCATGTTCTGTGCGCTGAGCACCGGACATATTTTGTACAATCATTGAAGGTGTAATCGATGAATAATCACGAGCAAGGCGTACGATAGTTTCAACGGGAACATCGGTTTCTTCACTAACACGTTTGACATCCCAACCTTTTGCCTGCTGGTAAATTTGCTCAAAGACCGTGGTGTAACCCAGGTTATCCGGTAATTCATTTTGGAATAATGCGGGTTTGATATTCGGTGTGTCATGGCGAGCCAATTGCCCACTTAACAGGTCAAACACTAAGTAACTGTCTTTATCGTTATTATCTTGCCTAACTTGCTGTTGTTTATCATCAACTAAGTACACGGCTCCAGTATGAGCCCTGAGAAAATCCTCATCGATACGGTTTTCTTCAATGATAATTTTGATCATCCCCAAAGCAAGTGCGGTGTCAGTACCCGGTATAATCGGTATCCACTCATCTGCTTTTGCTGCGGTTTCATTAAAACGAGGGTCAATCACCACCAGCCGAGCTCCATTTTTTCGGGCTTGGTTATAGTTTTTAAAATAGGCTTGCATCGTCACTGCTGGGTTATTCCCCCAACACAAAATATAACGACTATCCGCGATGGTATCCCGCGTATCGGCATAACGTAGCCCTAGCATCGGTATCATCGCAGCAGTGACTGCCGAGCAACATAAAGAGCCCGCTTGCTTTGTTGAGCCACCTAAATAATCAAAAAACGCTTTACCCATATCATTTTTAATAGAATCCATATTTCCGGCATGGGTCGATATGAATAGCCCTTCATTTCCATATTTGGTAATCGTTTCTCTGATATTTTTTTCGATAAGGTCGAGAGCTTCATCCCAACTTATTGGTTTGAACTCAGCTTTCCCTTTTTCACCGACCCTTAATAGTGGTGTTGTTATGCGTTGGTCATGATAAACCCATTTAGTCCGGCTCATTCCTCTTAAACAACATTTAACATTAAACCCTTCAGTTGCTTGTATTTTCATCAACTTACCTTGGTATGTATACGCTGTAAGGTTGCAGTGCAAACATTCCATAGCACAAGTTGATCGAAAGGTTTTGTAGTCAGATAGTTTTAATCTCACCCTAGGTAAAGGTTGATTATTATTCGCCTCAGCGAAAGAACAAGGAGCTATGGTAGCTAAACCAACCACGCCGAGCCCTTTTAATAGAGTTCGGCGTTTTATTCGTAATTCATTTATTGTTTTCATTATAGTAAACCTCGACATTGCTTTTTAAAGTTCACTATATATATACCTCATTCACAAATGGTGAACTTGAGTAATATCAAATACACTCATTATTTATGAGTAAAAATTAACTACTTCTTTAGTATTAGTATTCTATGCGTGATGGTTGTTAGCGGCTTAGGGCAACTCATGGTAAAATATGAGGACTTGTTAAACTGAGGTTTATCTATGTATTCTCTGCAAGGTGTTAATTCTGTTGATATAGCGGTGAGCATTTTAAATTATATTGCTCAAAATGGGGGCATTGCGCGCGCAGCTGATATATCAAAAGGCTGTGACATATCGAAAAGCCGTTTACATAAATACTTGGTTTCATTGTGTCGCACACAAATGTTATATCAAGACACACAAACAAGCCGGTATGGTTTAGGGCGTAACTTAACTTTTTTAGCTAATTTTGTTAAACCTGAGAGTTCTTATCTAGAAACCATCAATAAAAGCTTGATTCAATTTCGTGATGAGCAAAACGTTTCGACTGGTGTCGCCACACGTTTAGGAAAAGCACTCTCATTAGTGACGTACAACCGTAGCTTTAAAAATGTTGAGATTGATTTTTTACCCAACACCCCATTACCGATAGAAAAAAGCGCGGCAGGGCTGATTTACTCTGCTTTCGACAACCAATTTCAATCAAATTATTACTCCCCGCAAGAGTTGGAGAAAATCATCAAGCAAGGCTATGCCGTGCGCTATCAACCAACAGAGGGGATCCCTGGGGCGCAATCAATCGCATGCCCTGTCTTTAATAGTGAAGGTCAGTTGATTGCAGCTGCGGTAACGATGGGTTTTATCGATAAAAATGAAATGGAGCGATTAGCTCAAGAATTGATTAAACAAGTTAATACTTTGATTTTACAGTAGTTCAACGATAAATACTTGGGGCTACTTAGTTTTTGACTCGCCCCCATGCTAAAGTGACCATACTGTAACATATTATTTATATTCAATATGTTACTTTGATAAGCCGAGGTTGCCTCGGCTTATCACTTATAATATCACTTACTTAACATCAATCCTCGGTAACTCCCCCATCTCTTTTAGCTTTTTAGAGATTTCACGGCGTTCTTTGGAGAGCTCTGCATTTTTGATGATATAATCATCAACACGGTCATCATAGTCGCTACGCATATTTGCAATAATTGCTTGGATCTCTTCAATTGACATCCCAGGCTTAATATATTCGCTTAAGTTATCCAGTAACAAAACTCGTTTCTGGTTATCACGAATTTTTTTCTCATTGTCAGTAATTTCACGACGGATCTTGTTTTTACGACGAAACATACGCACAAATTCCAGTACATTTTGGAAAGACGGCTTGCTAGCGTTGTCCATGTTTAAAACCCTCTAGTCAATATTTAAAACCTATTATCTATTAACACAATACATTCTAATCCTACCGCGTTACAAGTACGTTTCGCATATTTATCTAATTATTCGTTCGAAAAGTACCTTGATTTATACTTTTAGCACTAAATTTTCGTCATCGCTTTTATCTTGGGCGTTTAATTGTTGCGCATTATCTATGGGTTGATCGCCAATATCGTCACTTCTAAGACAAAAAGCAGACAATATCGTTGTCACCACCACAAAAGCCCCCATCACAAGATAAGTATCCGCAAAGCCAATTTTGTCATAGCCCCATCCTGCTAATGGCGATAAAATGCTTGCAACAATCGAAGTTACACAACTGAACCCAACTAAATACAATGTTGATGATAAACGTTTATCAAAATGGCGGCTGTTATATTTAAAAATAGCGATTAACAAGATGGGAAGCTCAACCGCATGTAATAGCTTCATTGCTGATATCATGATTGGTCCGTCAACTAAGCCAGAACCTATGATCCGCAAAGCCATCACTGAACTCGCAAATAACAAGCCATTTTTAGCACCAATACGGTTAACAATAAACGGCGCTAAAAACATCCCCCCAGCCTCTAGGAAAACTTGCAACGAATTTAGATAACCGTACATCTCATTGCCAAATTGCTCATCTGGAAATTGATGGGCAAAATACACCATAAATTGCTGGTCATAAACACTATAAATACAGGTCCCCAAGACAAACAGTATCAATGCCCAAAAACGGGGTAAAGCCAATAATTGCAATGCGTCACCTATCGTTATTGCTGAAGGTTTCCCATGTTCAAGGCTATTATATGCATCCGCATTAGCTGTCTTTAAATTAAGTAATATGGCTAAAAATATTAACCCAGAAATGGTCGCCATAATGAAATTATAGTCAGGGTCAATATTAATATTACGCCCCGCAAAAAAGGTCGCAGCAGCCCACCCTAAAGACCCCCACATTCTTGCCTTACCGTATTCAAAATTTCGTAAGCGCCCCACTCTTTCAGTGTATGACTCAAGAACGCCGATCCCTGCATGGAATGTCATCCCAATAAATAGCCCGCCAAGAATACTACCAAGCACTAGGTTCCATTTTAATAACGACCCAAAAACCATAAAAAATGGCCCAGAAGCGATTAATAATATAGCAATAAATAATAGTAGGTTTTTCCGTAGCCCTAGTTTGTCCTGTATAAAACCGTATAAAGGTTGAGCGCAGAGAGCGACAAGCGAGATACAAGAAAAAATAAACCCCGTATCTGACCCCTCTAAGCCCACATATTTACGTAGCCATATTGCAACCACCGAAAATGTAGATGACCATGTAAAAAAGAAAAAAAACAATAATGCACTCAAAGAGGCATAATACTTTTTTGAGCCACTATTCATATCTAATCACCTATCAATAATTTTTATTGCCGCAATGTTAAGGTTAACATTTTCATGAAACTACAAAAAACCTTGCCATTTGTGATGTTACTCACTTTTGTTAACGTTAACAATAAATATTCGTGACTAAACTCACAATAAAAATAGAATGAAGTTCGAGTACTAAATAGCATTATCCCATTGTGGCATGACCTCATTGTCCCACACTAAATCAGGCGGTCTGAGTTTAGCTTTCACAGCAGATAAGGTATCATTAACTCACAAAGCATAGTGAATACCAACAAAATCATCACTATCAGAACCAACTTATAACCCATCAAAACGGTGAAAACGTTGCAAGATAATAAAAAACAGCCCACTTTTTTTATTCATGACTATGAAACCTTTGGTAAACGGCCTGCATTAGATAGGCCGGCCCAATTTGCGGGTGTTCGTACCGATTTAGAGTTTAATATCATTGAAGAACCTGAGGTTTTCTATTGTGCACCTGCTGATGACTATCTGCCACAACCAGAAGCCGTCATGATCACAGGTATCACGCCACAACTTGCATTATCCGAAGGGGTTAATGAAGCTGAATTTGCTAAGCGTATCCACCATGCTTTCAGTGTGCCGAATACCTGTATTATGGGCTATAACAATATTCGTTTCGATGATGAAGTGACTCGTAATATTTTCTACCGTAATTTTTATGACCCATACGCTTATAGTTGGCAGCAAGGAAACTCTCGCTGGGACTTACTTGATGCCTTGCGAGCTTGCTTTGCACTTCGCCCTGAAGGAATTGAATGGCCAGAAAATGAAGATGGCCTACCAAGCATGCGCTTGGAGCACCTAACCAAAGCCAATGGGGTTGCCCATGAAAATGCTCACGATGCGATGTCTGATGTACTGGCTACAATCAATATGGCCAAGTTATTGAAAGCCGCTCAGCCTCGGATGTTTGATTATTTTTATCAGATGAGAAACAAAAACAAAATAAGCCAACTAATTGATATTGTTGATATTGCCCCGCTTGTTCATGTTTCTGGAATGTTCGGTGCATTACGCTCTTATATAAGCCTAGTTGCTCCTCTCGCATGGCACCCAGACAACCGCAATGCCGTGATTATGTGTGACTTATCTGCGGATATCTCCCCATTACTCGAATTAGATGTGCAGCAATTACGTACCCGCCTGTATACGCCTAAGGCCGAACTTGCGGGAGCGTCTCCTGTCCCAGTCAAACTTGTGCATATTAATAAGTGCCCAATATTAGCACCAGAAAAAACGCTTCGACCCAATGATGCACTACGCACAGGGATAGACCGTGACCTCTGCATGCGTAATTTAGAAACTCTGCGTAAAAACCCTGATATTCGTAATAAACTAATAGAGCTATTTAGTGAGCCACAAATCTATGACGAAGTCACTGATGTCGATGCACAAATATATAATGGTTTCTTTAGCCCGTCGGACAGGTCAACCATGGATATTATTCGTGAAACACCTCCACAAAAATTACCTGCTTTAGATTTAAGTTTTCAAGATAAGCGAATGAAGGAATTATTTTTTCGTTATAAAGCACGTAATTTCCCAGCGACCTTATCCTATGATGAGCAACAACGCTGGTTACAACATCGCAGAGATTACTTTAGTGAAGCACGCTTAACAGAATATATGCAACAAATACAGATGTTACTTGCTGAACATCAGCACGATGAAAAGCGTTGCCAGCAATTAAAAGCACTGGTGAATTATGCAATGGAGTTGGCTAGCTAAACTGTAAAAAAATGGGCAAAATCGTTGCCCATTTTTATTTTAGATTAATGTGGTTTTAATGTTCATTAGAATGGCTACAACCGCAATCCCCTTCCCAATTTTTCCGTTTCGTTGTTTTCCCTAAACCTGGATTCATCGTATTCGTTGGGTCCGCTTGCTTATAGAATGATTTTAACTGTGGTGCCGCTTTATATAAGTGACCAACATTATGTTCTGCTGGGTATTGCGCCCCTCGTTCATCTAATAGCGCTAACATTTTTTCTTTTAATTCTTTTGGGTCCACACCTTTTTTCAACACATAATCTTGGTGCATAACATGGCACATAAAATGACCACAATACAGTTTATGGACTAATAACTTTTCAATTTCCGGTGGTAACGTTTCAAACCAGTTTCTATCATTGCGTCGTAACGCAATATCTAACGGCAAAACATCTTCTACGTCTTTATTATGTACCGCATGGTATCGTACTGCTGACCCCGCAGCTGCAAAACGATGTAAGAAAGCTTTCGCACCTTCTTCTGGGGTACATTCAAAATAACCACCATCCGCGGTTGCGAAATATGACTTTAACCAAACTTTAGCTTCATCAATCCCATCACCTGCCATTTTTAGCATTAGATGATGTTCATAACGGTCACGAAACTCTTTCATTCGCGGCGGCAAATGGGATGGCCATAATTTACTCAGTACTTGCATAGTACGGTCAATTAAATTAGAGGGTAAAAATGGGACTTTATTTAATACCGCATCAATACGGCCTTTTATCGTGAAAAACATTGGCATTTTATCCGTGCCAAATTTATCTATCATTAAAAAGGTATCTTTACCGTAAATTTCTGCAATATCGAAACAACCACGGTGCATATATTCACCCGCTACGGGTAAATTTTTAAACTCACTCAAAATATAGCGACGAATATCTTCTAGAACATCGGGGTTATTTGAGCCAATATAAAATACTTGTGTTTTTTTATCCGCTGGAAAAGTATCCAAACGAACTGCAAATACTGCTAATTTGCCGGCACAACCGGATGCTTCAAATAAACGGCGTTCATCAGCATTAAAGCGAGACGGCGTATCTGCATCAACATCACGAACACGCTGTGCATATTCATGATCAGAAGCTAGTTTTTCGCTAACATGGACATCTTCGCTGCTATAACCCCGGTTTTGTAAGTTAGTCAGTATTTCTTCTGGGGTATTCCCTAAATCAATACCTAAATGGTTCACAAGCTCCACTTTACCATCATCATTTACTCGGCCATACAACGCAAGCTCGGTATAAGCGGGGCCTCTACGCACTAAGGAGCCACCAGAACTATTACAAATCCCGCCCACAACAGATGCACCAATACAAGATGAGCCAATCAACGAATGTGGTTCACGCCCCAAGGGTTTAAGAATCTTCTCTAAGTCATATAACGTACTTCCCGGCATCGCAACCACTTGATTGAATTCAGGAAGGACTTGTATTTGGTTCAAACGTAGTGTACTGATGATCACAATATCGCGATCATAGTCATAACCGCTTGGTGTTGAGCCTTCTGTCAGCCCGGTATTTGCCGCCTGCATTAAAACAATTTTATCGGCTTCAACACACGCTTTAAATACATGCCATTGCTCAAGCAGTGTTGTAGGGAATACAACCGCTATTGCATCCCCAACGCCTGATCGAAAACCTTTGCGATAACGTTCTGTCTTATGAGGTTCTGTTAGAATGTTTTTCTTACCAACAATATTCCTGAGGGTGAGTAATAATCGTTGATTCTCAGGTTTTTTTACATCATTCATTTGTGTGCCTTCTTAATCGAATTCATGTTTATGATGATTTGTGAACTATTCATTGTAACAACAGTATCACATAATATTATGATGTTGATAGGCTACACGTTTTATCTTAAATAATTCTTAACAGGCAAAAAAATAGCGCCCAAGGCGCTATTTTTAATTTCGTACTGATTTGAACGACTTCCTAGCAGCTCTATATTCAAAATAGTTCGCGTTGTAGCAAGGCGCGGAGCCAAACGAATCATGGGGAGTATACATAAGTATGTGACCCATGTCGTTTTGAGAACGCAACGCCGCTACAGTGTGAAGTATGAAGTATGAAGTATGAAGTATGAAGAATAGATTGTCTTTTTCTTGAATCTGTATATTCAAAATAGTTCGCGTTGTAGCAAGGCGCGGAGCCAAACGATCATGGGGAGCATACATAAGTATGTGACCCATGTCGTTTTGAGAACGCAACGCAGCTACAGCGCGAAATATGAAGAATAGAGTTACACGTCACTCATCTGCGGCATAGGCCGCTTAAACATGCGAGTCAGTATAGCCATATAAACTAAACCAACTGCTGTCCAAATCAGTCCATAAACCATTGAATCTTCTTCAATATTTAACCATAAAACGCACACTGTTAGTGTACCTATAACAGGTAAAATTAAGTAATTCAAAATATTTTTGAAACCTGTCATCCGACGTTCACGGATAAAGAATTGGCTAATCACAGAAATATTAACAAAGGTAAATGCAATTAATGCCCCGAAATTGATTAATGCGGTCGCAAAATCCATTTCAAACCAAATTGCCCCTAACGCTAAGAAACCGACCATCAATACGTTATATGCCGGTGTACGCCATGTTGGACTAACATAGCCAAAAACTTTTTCTGGGAATACCCCATCGCGGCCCATTACATACATTAAACGAGCACTACCTGCGTGGGCTGCCATTCCTGAAGCTAATACTGTCACGCATGAGAATACCAAAATAATTGACTGGAAGAATGCACCAGCAACAAAGCGCATAATATCTGGCTGAGTTTCATTGATATTCTTAAAGCGTGATACGTCTGGAAAATATTGTTGTAAGAAGAAGGAAACCGTAATAAAGATAACCCCCCCAATAAGTGCCGTTAAGAAAATAGCACGAGGGATCACTTTACCTGCGTTTGGCGTTTCTTCTGACAATGAACTTAAACCGTCAAAGCCTAAGAATGAAAAACACAAAATGGTAGCCCCAGCTATCAATGGGATCATTTCAGTTTTTTCATTACCAAATGGGTTAAAGGTCCAAATTTCTCCCGACCCCTCGCCATTTGAAACACCGTGGATCACTAAGCCTGTAAACACGGCCATTACCCCAATTTGGATAATCGCAATGACTGTACTTAGGTTGGCGATTACGTTGATACCACGTAAGTTAGCCGCGGTCATTAAAATAACCAGCCCAACGACAAATATCGCTGGCTCCACATTGGGGAAAATGTCTTGCAAATAAATTTTAGCCAATAATATGTTAATCATTGGCATAAAAATGTAGGACAACAAAGATGTCCAGCCCACCAAGAAGCCGATATGCGGGCTCATTGATTTTTGAGCATAAGTATACGCTGAGCCAGCAGATGGGAAGCGTTTCACCAGCTTACCGTAGCTCAGAGCCGTAAACAGTATCGCCGCTAATGCAATAATGTATGAAGTTGGAACGTGTCCACCGGTCTTATCTGATACCATACCGAAAGTATCGAAGATGGTCATCGGTTGGATATAGGCGATACCTATCATGACCACTTGTACAAGCGTTAACGTTTTTGCAAGTTGTACGCGATTATTCGCACCGGTTTGGTTGTGACCAATGTCTAATGGAATTGGAGTATTATTTGACATTATCAAGCCCTCCCATAACTTTCGATTGCATACTACTTCGGCTTAATCGACAGTTACTGGGAAGACTTTGCATCTGCCTATAGGCAGAGAAAAACGAAGAAAGGGAGAAAGGCGTGTGAGCGAAGCCACCGAGAGCCCCGTAGTCATCGATACGGCAGCCGCCAGCGCCTGGCCCTGCTGCGAATGCGAAAAAGTAAGCCATAAAAGCATTCCTCAAATCGGTAGCGTAAAATGTTTGCTACACGTAAATATTAAAATTATCTCTCCGGCTCTATGTCCGGCCCCGCTAGAATGAACGTTCCTAAAAACAAAAAAACCGATGCTTCATTTGATTAAGCATCAGTTATTTTTTAGTTCGCGCATTTTGCACGCCATAACCACAAATAGCAAGTTAAATTGTTAACAAATCACCCTATTTTCGATGAGAAATTTTGATTATTTCTGACTTTTTGTCCTATCTGCTTATAACTTTTTTTTCTTATGGTTTTAATCAGGTTTTAATCAGCAAAAAACCCTTTGGTAGAAGCCAAAGGGTTTGGATTAATCGAGATTAATTATACGATTAGAAGTTGTAGTTGATACCAAAGTTGTAACGACGACCATCAAGAACTTTATCATTTGATTCAACAGTCAAGCGCTTATCAAAGATATTGTACATACCCGCCACTAAATTAATATTTTTATCGATATTATAGCTAGCGCCTATGTCAACAAACGTATAAGAAGGTCTTTCTTCACTCATACTTGTTCTAGAAAGATAAGAGCTACTTTTTCCGTTAAAGTTGACACGGTTCCACAATTGAAGGTCTTCAGTTGCTTGCCAAGTTAACGAACCATTCGCCATATGTTTTGGTGTCCGACTCAGTGGCTTTCCTTTAAATGTTCCGCTTTTTTGCTCAGAATCAGAATAGGTATAGTTAGCGGCAAAAATGAGGTCACTGGTAATATCCCAATTAAAAGTCAGTTCTGCCCCTCTTAGATTAGCTTTATCGACGTTTTCACGGCTGCTAATAAATTTATAAGCTTCACCATCATACATACATTCGCCACTTGCAACTGTCCCTGGTTTATCCCCCGTAGAATCAGTACACTTGCGAATTTCCATTATTTTATCTTTAAATTCTGTATTAAAGAATGTCACACCAACATTTAAATTATCTTGGTTATTCCAGATAAAACCAATTTCTTCAGTAACACTTTTCTCTGGTTTTAAGGCTGGATTACCGATGATAACAGCGGGGTCACCGCCACCACCTGTACCTTGTCCCCAATTAGGAGCGACTTGCCTTAATTCTGGAGAGCGATAGCCCGTAGAAACCCCTCCTTTTATAATCCACTCATCAGTAGCATGCCAGACTCCATATAATCTAGGAGTCCAATGTGACCCAAAGTTTTCATCCTTATCCATACGGATGCCGCCTGTTAACGCTAAATCATTGGTCATCATCCACTCATCTTCAGCAAATAATGCCCAGCTATAACGAGTTAACGAATCAATTCCCCCTGCCGAAGCTAATTTGTTACCTTTATCACGCAAATCTTCATAACGATATTGGCCACCAATACTTAAGGTGTGGTCACCAAGATTAAAGACTGTCTGGTTTTTAACCAATGTATCGTTATATTCCATTTTACGGCTTGGGTTTTTGGTTTCGTCACGTTGAACAAATGTTTCCATTGCCCCCCAATCATAAATACCATTATGTGTTAATGCGTAATTATTTTTACGATATGTTACATTTGAATCTTCACAACGGTACTTTGTTGGAATTTCATTTACTTTTTTAGTACAAATTAAATTGCCTGACTTTCCAGCTGTTGTATTTCTTTCTTGTTCATCATGTTTGAAATCAAAATCAAAGGTGTTAAATTCATCCGGCGTTAATGTCAGAGTTGTTCCAATAGCTCCTATCTTTTGCTCATTATATCCACCAACAAATTTATCTTCCCAACGTTTTGAATAAATTCCATTCACTTTCATTCCCAACAAACCATCAACTAATGGACCTGATGCATAAAAACTGCCTTGTCCTTCATTCCCTGAGTCTCGATGAGAGTTAATTGTCGTATCTGCACGCAAGCTACCGTTCCATTTTTTTCCTACTTTACGTGTAATAATATTAATGACACCGCCCATCGCATCAGAGCCATATAGTGAAGACATTGGTCCGCGCACCACTTCAATGCGTTCTATAGCTGGTAATGGCGGTAACCAGCCTTGTTCAATACCTGAACCGTCACTATTTGGGCGGGTACTACGTGAGTCAATTCGTTTTCCATCAACCATAATCATGGTGTATTTAGCATCCATACCACGAATACTAATATCAGCTTTACTTCCTCCTCCGGTGACTTGTACCCCAGGAAGATCTTTTAAAGCGTCAGTCACATCACGGTAAGCTTTAGTTTCAAGTTGTTCGCGCGTTACTACTGAAATGGATGCTGGGGCATCTTCAATTTTTTGCTGATAACCTGATGCAGTCGTTACATAGATTTTATCTTTACTGTCATCAGCAAATGCAGGTGTCGCAGCGATAGCGGCAATTATGCTAATTGCAACTTTTCTTTTATTAAAAACAACCATTCCCAACTCTCCAAGAGATATTTTTTTATATATGAATTGATTTGCTCACATTGATTGCATTAAATTTTAAAACGCTTTTTATTATTTGGATATTTAAATACCCATAAGAAATTCATGGTAAAAAACCATTTATAAATCAATTAAATTTCCTGTGGGTAATTAATCTTAATATTTAATTCGTTTGTTTTTTTATATTGCCCCTTTTTCTTTATTAATGTGCTTGCCGCACGACGCCACAAGCACATCATTTATTGTGCGGTATTAACTTGCTAATTTATCAACTAGCCCATCAATTAACACTTGAGGTACCCCTTGCGAACACCTTTCAATACGCCCTCTTACACCGTAAACCTCTGCAAGGCTTTCAGGCGTGATAACCTCAGCAGGCTCTCCCTGTGCGATGAGTTTCCCTTGCTTAAGCATTAATACATGTTCCGCATGCCTTAACGCAATATTAATATCATGAACAACCACAACGGTAATTATATTTCGACGTTTAGTTTCCTTTGCCACTAAATCCATCACATGATATTGATAATTTAAATCTAAAGCGCTTAAAGGTTCGTCCAATAATAATAAATTTGGTTGACGAATTAATGATTGTGCCAAACCGACTAATTGTTTTTGGCCACCTGAAAGTTGATCTAAATAACTTAATGCCAAATGTTCAATACCAAGTTGGCGTAATAAATGCATGACTTCGTCTTTATTATTTTGATTACTCAAACCACCCGAGGCACGCTGAGCAACAATCACAGACTCTAAAACATATAAGTGAACCCCCGCAGGTAATGTTTGCGGTAAATACACCACATTTTGCGCACGTTGAGCAAAATTCTGCTGCGTGAGATCCAAGCCGTCCAATAATAACTGCCCCGTTGCCTTATTTAAGCCAGCTAAAGAGCGTAATAATGTTGATTTACCACTCCCATTTGGCCCAAGTAATACCGTGATCTTTCCTCGGGGTAAAATATCGGTCGATAAGTTTTCAATCACTGCACGTTTTGGGTAGCCTGCATTAAATTGGTTAATAATCAAGCCACTCATGATACATTACCCCGATGACGTAAAATAATACTTAAGAAGAACGGAACACCCACTAACGATGTCACAATACCCACAGGAATAATCACACCTGGAATAATGTTCTTCGAGGCAATAGATGCCATCGATAAAATTAATGCTCCAATTAATGCACTTGCTGGCAGATAAAAGCGGTGATCTTCACCAAATATCAAACGGGCAATATGTGGTGCAACCAGCCCAATAAAGGCAATCGGCCCAACAAACGCAACCGCCAATGCAGACAAAATACTGATCCGCAATAACGTTGTCAGCCTTAGCCGCCGGACATCAATACCGAAGCTAATAGCCCTATCCTCACCGAGCCTTAAGGCCGTTAACTTCCATGAACTCATCATCGCAATTGGGAAAACTAAGGCGAAAACTAGCGCCATCACGCCCAGTTTTACCCATGTCGCTTTTGAAAGGCTCCCCATCGTCCAGAAAACAAGCCCTTGTAAGGTATCTTCCGTCGCAATAAATTGCATCATGGAAACCAATGCATTAAATGTAAATACCAAAGCTATACCAAATAAAACCACACCGGAAGTAGCAACTCGAGTCCAGCGGGTAACCGCATCTAACATCAACGCTGCTAGTAGTGCAAAAATAAAGGCATTTGCCGATATTACCCATTGGTCAGGCACCCCTGGAATTGCGATACCTGAAACAATGGCTAGAGCAGCACCAAAAGCCGCCGCATTTGATACACCTAAAGTAAATGGGCTCGCCAGCGGGTTGTTTAAAATCGTTTGCATCTCTGCCCCAGCAAGCCCTAATGACATACCGATAACAACAGCCATCAATGCATATGGCAACCGAATATCCCAAACAATAACCCGAGTCCCTGCATCCACCGTTTCTGGTGTTACCAAGGTTTGCCACAATCGTTCAAGAGATAAGCCCGAAGGGCCCAACGTAAAATCAATAATTAAAGATAATAAAATTGCAGCAACAATAACCCCAATCCATGTTAGCCTACGGCGTAACATATTTTGATAATGCTGCTTCACACCATTATCAGCTTGTTTGATGGCTTGCTCTGCAGCTGCTATCGGTTCACTTGTAATACTCATTAATTCCCACCTACTCTCATTGCTTTTCGCTGACCCAATATACACCACTTGGTTCTACTGCGAGAAACTCACTGTGCAGCTGTTCAAGTGTTTTTTGCGGGTCTAAATCCGCAAATTGCTCAGGATAAAACCATTTAGCAAATACTTGTGTCGCAATCACATTGTATGGAGAGTTATAGTAGTTATGCCAGATAGCGTAATCTTGCTTATCTTTAATGGCTGATAATGAATTAATGCCTTTACGTTCTGTGACCCTTTTTAGACTTTCTTTCGCATCAATTAAAGTACCTTGAGCGCCTAATTGAACACCAACATCTTTGCTACCCGGCGCTTTGACACCAGATGCGATATAAATACTGGGGTCTGATGCAATGACCTTCTCAAGGTTCATTGTACCTAATGCGCCGGGCAATACCCCCTTAGCAATATTTTTCCCACCCGCTAAGTCAATAAAGTTCCCCATGTTACCGTCACCTGCAGTACCACAACAATCTTCAAAAGCACCGGCTCTTAATTCAATGAACACCGTCGGTTTTTTATCTTCCGGAACTTTAGCGGTAATATCGGTGACTAGCTTTTGGTTTTTTTCATAAAAATCGATATATTTATTGGCTACCTGTTCCCGATTTAACGCTTGACCGAGTAAACGCATACTCGGCAATGTATTTTTCAATGGGTTGTCACGGAAATCGACAAAAATGACAGGCACACCCGCTTTTTCTAACTGGTTCACTAATTCACTATTTTTGCCCGGACCATGCCCTGACAGACCAAAAATGGCGATATCGGGATTTAGTGTTAATACTTTTTCTGAACTGACACTATCGGCACTGGTATTACCAATTAGAGGAATATTATCAATCTCTGGAAATTTCGCTTTATAAACCGCATACGTTTGCGGGTCTAATTTACGCAAATCCCCTTGCCAGCCTACGATACGTTCAATGGGTTTATCACCTTCAAGGAGAGCTATAGCGCTAAATAAACGCCCTTCGCCAAGTAAAATACGGTTAACATTATCAGGGACTTCAACAGTACGGCCTGCAACATCAGTTACAGTAGCGGCCCACGAGTTCAAACTTGCACTCACTAATAATGCTAAACTTATTCCTTTTACTACCGACCTAGCTACTGATTTCTTGGCTACCGACGACATAGTATTAAGCTCCACCATCAACCTCATTGACTGAATTTTTTATTGCGGTAACAATAAAGCAAATAAGAATACTTATCAATACGATTATTGAATCTAACATGACTTAACTCAATGAAATTGTGTGAGCCATATCGAAAAGTTATGCATCTTGCCAAATTAACCTGCTAATTTGGCACTTCTAACATTTTATTCTGGCGTGATAAAAAAATAGCACCTCAATGGAGGTGCTATTTTAGTAAACAAGATACGAATTTTATTTATCTAAATTTTCTTTGTAACTTGGAAAGTTCATGTCTTTATAGCGAATAAATGTGGTTTTCCTGGCAATTTTATAACCAAACCATATGGCTAAAAATAGCGGAATTCCGATATAAGTCGCGGTTACCCCAACCCAATCAATCCTATCTTCTAAGAAGGCTTGATAGTTCTGACCTAACGTAATCGTTAAACATAAAATAAATGCAAAAATAGGGCCGACCGGGAAGAAGCCTGAGCGATATGGTAAATCGTTAAGATCTTTACCTTGTGCGATGTACCCTCTACGGAAACGATAATGGCTAATCGCAATTCCTAACCATGCAATAAAACCCGTCATTCCCGACGTATTCAATAACCATAAATAAACGGTTTGATTACCGAACATCGAACTTAAAAAGCATAGACCGGCAATAATTGTTGTAGCTAATAAAGCATAGCGTGGTACGCCACCTTTTGATAGGCGGGCAAAAATACGCGGAGCTTTACCTTCACGCGCTAAGGTATACAACATACGGGTGGATGCATACATCCCTGAGTTACCCGCCGATAAAACCGCGGTTAAAATGACGGCATTCATTACTGCCGCTGCGGAGAGTAAACCTGCATTTTCAAATACCAATGTAAATGGACTTACACTGATATCTTTAACGTCATTACGCAATAAATTAGGGTCGGTATAAGGAATGATCAAACTAATAATCAGAATTGCAAAAATGTAAAATAACAGAATACGCCAGAAAACCTTGCGTACCGCTTTTGGAATATTTTTTGCCGGATCTTTTGATTCCCCTGCAGCAATACCGATTAGTTCAGTACCTTGGAAGGAGAAACCAACAATCATTGCAACACCAATCATCGCTGAAAAGCCACCAGCAAAAGGTGCATCACCGATTTCCCAATTATGCCATCCTGCATTTTCTGCACCATTCATGATGCCGAAAATCATTAACACGCCCACGACAATAAAAATAATGACGGTAGTGACTTTAATTAAGGAGAACCAATATTCAGCCTCACCAAACCCTTTAACTGAAATAAAGTTTAGCAAGAAAATAATAGCAAGGAATATTGCACTCCAAATCCAGCCGGGGGTATCTGGGAACCAATAAGTCATCACTAATTGCGCTGCTACAAGGTCAACCGCAATAGTGACCGCCCAGTTATACCAATAGTTCCAACCTAATGCGAAACCAAAGCCTTCATCAACATACTTAGCACCATAGGTCGCAAATGAACCTGAAACTGGCATATAAGCAGCTAACTCACCTAAGCTGGTCATTAAAAAGTAAACCATTAAACCGATGATAGCGTATGAAAGAAGTGCCCCACCAGGACCTGCCTGTGCAACGGTTGCACCTGATGCGACAAATAAACCGGTACCGATTGAGCCCCCGATAGCAATCATCGCAAGGTGGCGTGCTTTTAATTCACGGCGTAGCTTTTGTGGGCCGCCTTGCGAGATAGTATTGGTATGTTGTTCTGACATTTGTTCCCTGTATTTTATTATTCAGCTAATATCGGAGGAATTCTAGCAAAATAGACTGCCAGAACTAAGCAACTCTTTGCTGTTATAAGATACCTTCATAATCCGTAGCAAATTATAAGTAAAACGCGTTATCGCAATCACAACACATTCATTGCAATCCTCTAAATATTTTGGCTTGCCGCTAGACAGCAAATGAGACTATCCAAGGAGCATACACCAGTATGTGACTTGGATAGTCGATTGCAGCCAACAACGCGACAAGTTAAAAGATGACGAGGATTTTTAATTACAGTAGGCTAGCAAATTAGTAATCGCGTTCGAAAGGTGCTTTTGACGATGGTAAATCAAATATAAGGTTCTTTCTAATTGCAGTTCTTCTATTTCTAATTCCACTAATGAACCATTTTCCAATTGTTCTTCAATAACACGCCTTGATAAACAACTGATCCCCATACCGAAACGAACAGCATGTTTAATCGCTTCTGAATTTCCAAGCTCCATTAAAATATGAAACCCGGGAAGGTGAGCAAATAATAGTTGGTCAAGAACGTCTCTTGTCCCTGAGCCCCTTTCCCGCAAAATCCATGGAGCATCTTGTAAATCTTTTAGTGATACTTTTTTATTTGCTAGTGGGTTTTGTGGTGAAGCAAAAACAACCAATCCATCTTTTAACCACGGTTTAGAAATCAACTCAGGGCTATGGCAAACCCCCTCGATTAAACCGACATCGGCTCTAAACTCCATGACACCTTTGATAACTTCTTCTGTATTACTAATAAACAGTTCCAAAGGAATATCAGGGTGGTCATGACGATAACCCGCTAAAATTTCCGGTAGCATATAGTTGCCAATCGTCGTACTTGCTGCGAGACGCACGGCGCCCATCTCTTTCTTAAATAATTGCTCGACTTCTAACCCTTGTTCTAATAATGCTAATGCTTTAGGGTATAAAAGCCTTCCGTGCTCGTTTGTAACAAGTCGTTTACCCACGCGGTCAAATAGCTGAACACCTAATTGACCTTCTAAATCCGTTAGCGACGCACTTACTGCAGATTGAGAAAGTGCTAATAATTGAGATGCTTGCGTCGTGGAGCCACTTTTTAATACTTCCGTGAAGACCTCAAGTTGCCTAAGTGTAATTCGCATAAAGGTAAGCCCCAACGTGATTTTTAGTATTTGTAATAATATTGTTAATATTAATGATTTATTAGCAATATTCCAGAAGAAACTTATAATCAATTTTTTCGATAGATTATACACAAATAATGAATTTAAATTATTATTGATTTTATTATATGCTTATTACCAAATCTTATAAGCGGTAATGAAGAGCATTGTCATGAATAAAAGTGAAGCTAACAGCTTAGAGCAAAATAGCCTGTATCCTATTTTTAAATTAATACCTGGCATTATTTTAGCTGGTATTTTAACGGCTATCTCAATTTACCTCGGCGAACAGCCTTGGTTTATGGATATCGGTTTAGGTGCATTAACCCTTGCTATCTTATTAGGCATCGTTGTTGGTAATACTTTTTATCCTGTTGCGAGCAAATCTTGTGACAGTGGTATTAAATTTGCTAAGCACTATTTCCTTCGAGCGGGGATCATTCTGTACGGGTTCCGTCTTACTTTTCAGCAAATTACTGATGTAGGTGCAACAGGCGTCATCATTGATGCCTTAACATTAACATCGACATTCTTATTAGCTTATTGGCTGGGTAAAAAAGTATTCGGTCTTGATGAAGAAACAACATTGCTGATTGGTGCAGGAAGCAGTATTTGTGGTGCTGCAGCAGTCATGGCAACTGAACCGGTGGTAAAAGCCTCCGCAAGTAAAGTCGCGGTTGCCGTTTCAACTGTCGTCATATTCGGGACAATCTGTATATTTGTCTACCCTTGGATGTACCAATTAAATGCCCACTTTGGTTGGTTCCCTGCGACTGAAGAAACATTTGGTATTTATATTGGCTCAACGGTTCATGAAGTTGCACAAGTTGTTGCTGCTGGTCACACCATAGGTACTGACGCAGAAAATGCATCCGTGATCGCTAAAATGATCCGTGTCATGATGCTTGCACCGTTCTTAATTATTTTATCTGCCTTTTTGAGTCGAAAAGCAAGCCACAATCAAACGGCAAGCAACCAAAAAAGCAAAATTACTATTCCTTGGTTTGCTGTATTCTTTATCGTTGTAGCAGGTTTTAATTCATTACACTTATTGCCTAGTGTATTAGTTCAACAAATCATCGCATTAGATACTATTTTACTCGCAATGGCGATGGTCGCATTAGGCTTAACCACCCATGTTAGTGCCATTCGCCAAGCAGGTATTAAGCCGTTACTGATGGCATTGATTTTATTTGTTTGGTTAATTGTGGGTGGGTTATTAATTAATGTGATGATCCAAAATATCTTTTAACGATTTATATTCTTATTATTAGCCACCTTAACCGGTGGCTTTTTTGTTGATTTCATTTATTAGCTTATTAATGGCATACTCCCACAAAAAGGAGTCAAAAATGAAATATATTGGAGCACACGTCAGCGCATCTGGTGGCGTTGATCAGGCTGTTATTCGCGCCCATGAACTCGAAGCAACGGCTTTCGCGTTATTCACTAAAAACCAACGCCAGTGGAAAGCCGCACCACTAAGTGAAGAAGTGATCCGCAAGTTTAAAGATAACTGTACAAAATACGGTTATGGCAAACAGCAAATTCTCCCCCATGACAGTTACTTAATAAACTTAGGTCACCCAGAGTTTGAAGCTTTGGAAAAATCACGGGTTGCATTTATTGATGAAATGCAACGTTGTGAACAATTAGGCATCGGTTTACTTAACTTTCATCCTGGAAGCCACTTAAAAAAAATTGAGGTTGATGACTGCTTAGCTCGAATTGCCGAGTCGATTAATATTGCTCTTGCTGAAACAGAAGGTGTCACTGCTGTTATTGAAAATACGGCAGGGCAAGGTACTAACTTGGGGTTTGACTTCACTCACTTAGCTAAAATTATTGAAGGTGTAAAAGATAAAAGCCGTGTTGGCGTTTGTATTGACACTTGCCACGCGTTCGCAGCAGGTTACGATTTACGCACGATTGAAGATTGCGATAACACCTTTACACAATTTTCTGACATTGTCGGTTTTGAATTTCTGAAAGGAATGCACCTTAATGATGCAAAAAGCGAATTCGCCAGCCGTGTTGACCGCCATCACAGTTTAGGTGAGGGAAATATTGGCTTCACACCATTCACCTACATTATGCAAGATAAGCGTTTTGATGGTATCCCTTTGATTTTAGAAACGATCAACCCAGATATTTGGCCGCAAGAAATTGCATGGTTGAAATCTCAGCAACAAAACTAATACTTTATTGTTAAGCTCTAGGTTAACCCTAGAGCTTGACTATAATATCGAAAACACCACATTGTTAATGCCGCGAACTGGCTATTTTTCACCAATTACAATGATTTCATCTCAATTTTAGCCATCATATCCGCTAATTTATTACGATTTTTTAGCCCAACATCGGGCTGAGAAACTGATAACGCGGAAATAGCCGTCGCCATACGTAATGTATGCTCACTCGACTCCCCATTGAGTAAACCATAAGCAAGCCCAGCAACCATTGAGTCCCCAGCCCCTACCGTACTTATCACATCACAATGAGGTGGTTTGGCCAACCAAGACCCTGAGGCATTTACCCACAAAGCCCCTTCTTCTCCTAATGAAATGACAACATGAGAAATGCCCTTATCACGTAATTCATGGGCTGCTGCAATAACATCTTTTAAATCAGGAAGTTTTCTACCAACCCAGCTCTCTAATTCATGTCTATTCGGTTTTACTAACCAAGGTGATGCTTTAAGACCGGCTTTCAAGGCCTCCCGGCTACTATCAAAAATAATACATGGGCATAATTGCCGAAGTCTGGTCATCCAACGAGTAAATTCTTCAGGGTCAATACCATTTGGTAAACTGCCGCTAACGACAACCATATCAAAATGGCCTAGCCAATTTAATGACTCTGTAGAAAAGCGGTTCCAATCCTCTTTACTTACATCAAAACCTGAAAAATTAAAATCTGTTGATTCCCCATTATTTTCAGTAAGTTTTACATTAATACGTGTACGTCCCGGTACCATACTAAAGCGATTAGCCATCCCATTTTCACTGAAAAAATGTTGGAATTCTTCTTGGTTATCCTTCCCCATAAAACCACTAACTGTGATATCAATGCCTAAATCACGCAGCACTTTCGCTACGTTTACACCTTTACCACCCGCATTGAGGCTAGCGGTTTTGACTAAATTGACTTCACCAACTTCGATTGTAGAACACAGCCCTACAAGGTCGTAAGCAGGATTTAATGTAATTGTAGCAACCCGGCGAGTCATAACCACTAATCTCCCTTATCATGATTATCGTATCTTAAAATATAATCATAGTTATAACATTAAAGCATATTGTTTTCAGTGATATTTGTATTTTTCCCTGCTTGTTTTTCTGTTGTACCATGGCAAAATCAGCGCGCTAAAAAATAAAATAATCAGGAGAAAATATGTCTGAGCCTGTTAACGTCGTCGTCGGTGTCGGTGTGATCATCACCAATTCGCACGGGCAAATACTCATGGGTAAACGCAGCAGTAAACATGCCCCTTACTGGTCAATTTTTGGGGGTCATGTTGACCCTGGGGAAACTTTCGAACATTGCGCTATTCGTGAAATAAAAGAAGAAATCGGTATTGATATTCAAGCACCAACCGTATTTGGTATCAGTAATAACTTGCAAACTTATCAACAAGAAGGGAAGCATACGGTCTCTATCTGTATGCATGTTGAATACAATGGTGAAGTTGCACCTCAAATAATGGAAACAGACAAATGTGAAAGCCTAATGTGGGTTTCACCTGATGCATTACCTGAGCCTCACTTTGAAGCCAGCCGCAATGCCATTGACCTTTGGCTAAACCAGAATCTTTATCACCATAAAGCCTAATATTAACCTTTAACGTATAAACGATTTTGTTTGTACGTTTTTTATTCATCTCTTTCTTATTACTCGCTTTTTCCTATTTAATTGCCTTTACCATATTTACAACGTCATGTGCTTACCGTATCATTTAGCTAGTACAGTGAAACATTCTATTAGGAGCCACCATGGCCGTTGATACTACAACACAACACAAACGCCCTTCCATCTTGGGTGGTGCAATGATTATCGCAGGGACTGCAGTCGGTGCGGGTATGTTTTCAATTCCAATGGTGACTTCAGGTGTATGGTTTTCAGGCTCAGTCGTGCTATTAATCTATACATTTATTTGTATGTTACTTTCGGGGTTAATGATCCTAGAAGCAAATATGAATTACCCTGCTGGAGCCAGTTTTCACACTATGGTCAAAGACCTGTTGGGAACAACTTGGAATTCAATTAATAGCTTATCCGTCACCTTTGTTCTCTACATACTGACTTACGCCTACATTTCCGCGGGTAGTTCTATCATTACCGCAAACTTGTCAGGTCATATACAAATTCCACAAGCGGGTGCAGGCTTTATTTTTGCTTTCATCGTCGCTTTTATTGTTTGGCTTTCTACTCGTGCTGTAGATAGGTTAAGTACCATTTTAATCGGTGGTATGGTTATCACATTTATCATGTCAATTGGTGGGATGATCTCAACGGCTTCTCCTGCCATTTTATTTAACCAAGTTGAACAAAGTGATCATCAGTATTTACCTTACGCTCTCGCCGCATTACCTTATTTATTAACCTCTTTTGGTTATCATGGCAATGTACCTGGGCTAGTTAAATATTATAATAAAGACAGTCGCAGTGTAGTCATGAGTTTAGTGTTTGGAGCAACCATTACGGTTGTTATCTATATCTTGTGGCAGTATGCCATCCAAGGCAATATCCCACGCTCTGCCTTTATTGAGATAAGAGAAAGTGGCAATAATATTGATGCCCTGTTGACTCAAATGAATATCTCAACGAAAAACAGTTTTATTTCACAATTCCTAAACCTGTTTTCTTATATGGCGTTAGCCAGCTCATTCTTAGGTGTCTCTCTTGGCTTATTTGATTTTATTGCAGACTTCTTTAAATTTAAGGACAATCAACAAGGGCGTTTCAAATCTGTTTTAGTCACCTTTGTACCGCCTACCATCCTTGCGTTAATTTTTCCAAATGGTTTTATTTATGCCATTGGTTTTGCAGGGCTAGCAGCAACCATCTGGGCGGTAATTGTCCCTGCTCTAATGGCAAAAGCGAGCCGTGTACGCTATCCAAATAATAGTTATAAAGCACCTGGTGGAACATTTATTATTGTTTTCGTTATCTTATTTGGTGTGATTAATGCTGTAGCACATTTGCTATCTTTAGCTGGTTTACTCCCTATTTATTAACGGCCTTTGGTGAATATCGCTTTTACGCAATATTCACCATTCCCTCCCCCATAAAATTTTTCACCGAAAATTAACCGCAACATCTTGCCTAATCGCTTATCTGCGAGTAATTTTGTCGCACTCTTTTTGACAACCCCAAAGAAGGTTATTTATGGCCAAGGCCAATGAAATTAAACGCGGTTTAGCAGTTAACTATAATGGCAAATTACTACTTGTAAAAGATATTGATATTCAAGCACCTAGTGCTCGTGGCGCAAGTACCTTGTATAAAATGCGTTTTACAGATATCAAAACTGGCCAAAAAGTTGAGGAACGTTTCAAAGGAGATGATATTTTAGAAACGATTTCGTTAACACGCCGTGGAGTGACTTTTTCTTATATTGACGGTGATGAATATGTTTTTATGGATAATGAAGACTACACTCCTTACATGTTCAAAAAATCAGATATTGAAGAAGACCTATTGTTCATCCCTGAAGAGGGTTTGCCCGGAATGCAAGTGCTTACCATAGAAGGTCAAGTCTTGGCTTTAGAACTTCCTCAAACCGTTGATATGGTCATAATGGAAACAACACCTAGCATTAAAGGTGCATCAGCGAGTGCCAGAACTAAGCCTGCGACTATGGCTACAGGGCTTACTATCCAAGTTCCTGAGTATTTATCGAGTGGCGAAAAAATTCGTATCCATATCCCTGAACGCCGTTATATGGGGCGTTGTGATTAATTACAATATGTTATCTAACCTATGACCTTATATGCCTATGAATTAATTGTTCATAGGCATATGCCACAATCACTTAGCATTATCCCCTCCTAACGACCTGCTCTTCGGCTTCACTCATGTTTAATCATATTTAATCGTATAGATTCCCAATGTATGGTCTTTGTTTATCCAATTAAACTCTTGAGTTCCCTTTGAATTAGGAAGTAGTGTTGTTTGCCCTCTGAGTTTTCGAATATCAACAGACGTCGTTTTTTCATCTCCAGTATCACTCCAACATTTGGTTATCACACTTTTAGGCGTTGCTTCTATCATGCAAGGTGGCGCGACAATCGCTCCTGTAAATAAAATGACACCAGAGCTAGCACGTTTCATCCCACTATTTTTTGATGCTACTGCCGAAAAACTTGAAACCAATACTGTTACTGTAAAAATAGTCGCTACAATTTTTTTTACTGAGTTATCCATAAGAATCGCCCTCTTAAAGTTAAGTTATCGTCACTTTTCGTGATTTATTTATACTTAAAATATTTTTCACTCTGCGTGACTGAGGACGACATACTAATCTCAACGAAATATTAGTGATTTCATTTATAGTCGTAGTTTTTTATTTTTTTGAATCGTTATTACTCAAAATAAAATCACCTATTTAAATGACTTTTTTATTACCACACGAAATGCAACATCTTTAGAATTTTATCTATTAAAATCAGCCCTATATATTGTAAAAAACGTCATATTTATTGTTTACAAATCATTTTTGTATTTAACTTATAAAATAAGTATTTATTAATATGAAAAAAAACCTTGCTACTAAAATTTACCTATCCCCCAAACAGTTGATAGCTGCGGGTCGGCAACGTGCTTGCTATCAACATCCAGAGTATGATGATTTATGCATCAAAGTGCATTTAAATGGGAGAAGTGATAAAGAAACGCTACGAGAAATACGCTATTACAAGCGGTTATATAAAAAAAGTTTAAGTACCAACACTATTTCTCATTATTATGGAACCCAAGAAACTAATTTCGGCTTAGGGTATGTTTTCCAACTCATTAAAGATAAAACAGGGAATGTTTCACATACATTAGAGTATTACCTAAAAAATAAAAACATACTTTTAAAACATAAAAAAAATATGAGAATTGCCTATGAACAATTTAAAAAAACAATCTATGAAGAAGCCATAGCAACAATGGCACTAAAAACTTATAATATTGTTTATCAATTAGGCTATAAACCTCACGGACAATTTTTTATTATTGATAACCTTGGTTCAGCCAATTTGATCCCCCTAGATTATTTTTCAACCACTATTGCGCGTTCAACATTAAATCGTCGTTTCGCAGATTTTGAAAATCGGCTTTATAGAGAATTTCAAATCAAAATATAGTTTTCAATACCTGTCTTACTACCATTCATTTTTTAGATTTAAAATTAATCAAAACTTCAATATAAGTATTTTTTGTTATCAGAATACTGATAAATAAACAGTAGCTATGATTTTTTAAAGTCAATCACCTAACGGCCACCTATAATTAGTGCATGACTTGATGACTAAAAACCTTTCTAACTTAGATAAATTTAAACTTCTTTACATTAGAGGTAGATGTTAGGCATTTACTTCGTAAATAGACTGAAACAAGACGTAAGAAAATGTGAACAAGTTCATACTTTATTTACTCAAAACGGTGCAATACCGCGCAAAATGCCCTTACATATGATAGAAATCACATAAACCAATAGTGAATAGGCAGTTCTATCTAATGTTTTGTAAATTATAGACCTATTGCCTCGCCATTTCGGCTTTGTTTATGTATGCTCTTTAAGGTTTATTTTCAGGCTTGTTAGGCTACCAATTCACGTAAAATTATTTTAGTAAATATTGGTATCTGTTCTATACTCAATAAGTCATTGAAAATGGCTAAAGCGTACAACACCTAGTTTGGGTTGTTTGCTATAAATTGTTGTCATAAACATTTCTTGCGAAAAACACACTCTTATCGCCAAATGCGTTTTTCACAAGGATAGGTTTAATTTTGTCGTGTCTATTTACACGATAATGCGATAAAAGAATGGTAAGGGATATATATAAGAATGTTAACATCTGAAAAACTTAAGCGCTATGCTTGGCGCATTGTACCGGCAATTGCTATCGCCGTGACACTCACAGCATGTACCAATCCTAAGTCAGCTAAGAATACACAAAATACTGCTAAATCAGATGTACGTATGTTAAATGGTTCCGCGGGGGACTCTTTAACTATGGCATCTCAAGATGAATTCGAAGAGCTAGTACAAAGTGTTGATACTAAATCCAAAATCATGAACCAATATGCAAGCTGGAAAGGTGTTGCTTATCGCCTCGGTGGCACAACCAAAAAAGGTGTGGATTGTTCAAGCTTTGTTCAGCGCACATTTTTTGAACAGTTTGGTGTGGAACTCCCTCGCACAACCTCAGAACAAGAGTACTCGGGTAAAAGCGTAAAACGTAATAATTTAAAAGTTGGCGATATCGTTTTATTTAAAACAGGTCGCACAATGAAGCATGTTGGGATCTATATCGGCGATGAAAAATTTGTTCACGCCTCCACAAGCAGTGGCGTTATTGTTTCTGAAATGACGAATTCCTACTGGAGCAAAAGGTACTACGCTAGCCGTCGGATCATTAACGGGTCCTAACTTTCTGCCATACCTTATCCCCTTACCAATAAAAAAGCTTCCAAGTAACAGATACTGGAAGCTTTTTTATTGGTAATTCATATTTAATTTCTGAGCCTAGCGGTTGTTATTTAACGCCATCAAAAAAATGAGAGACGCTGTACGCAAAAGTGCCTAATAATATCAGTCTGTATTTTAGTAAAGCAACTTAGCAGCAGAGCAAATCGCCACCGTCTATCACCGATACATTAGCAATAACGTAAATCAATAAATAACCCATATATATTTATTTGCACTCAAATTAAGCACAATAAAAACCAGATGATAGCTCTGCAATAGCCACACCAGAGGCTTTCAAACGACACATAGCTGCTAATTCATCATTTGCGTGAATGAACAAGCACACTTCTTTCTGCCACTCCAAAATAGCATTAGCAATTTGCATATCCGATAACGACTCAGATAACTGCTGCATCGCAATACAATCTGTTGCACAGTCATGACTAAGTAATTTTAGCCCCACAAGCTTATCGCTATCGACATCATTCATAGGTACGACTTCAACATCAGTCCCTATTTTGCCTGATAACCAGCGGTAGCTTTGCGGTAGCCTGTGCACCACCGAAAGACCTGATTTTTCCACAAAGATATCCTATTAAAACATTTTAGTATTTAGCCAAGTGACCCGGGGGTTACCGCCCCACTAGACCTAACACGAGGATCGAACCAACCCTATTACGCTTATATACTATTTAAACGTGAATAAAACCCTCTTTAAACTAACTCATCGTTCAAACCGAGTTTTTAACAACCACAAAAGTAACAGTAATGTTAAATTCTAAAACCTAAATATAACATTAAAAATACAACATGTCGTTAAATTTTTGTGACACAAATCATTGCACATCAATTTTTATGGTAAATTAATTAAATATTAAATTTTTTTTGATATTTGAACTCAACATTCACCACAAAACACCTAACTTTTTTTTACATCTTTGACATAAAAACCGCAATAACTAAGCTATTTTTTGAAGTACGCACAAATTTTTGCCAACTTGTTACAGCAAAGAATACGGTGTGATAAAAAACATAAATTTAACAAATTACCTACTAACGGTAATTGATTTAGATCATTTTTCACCAAATATTTTAATCCCCCTACTTTACTATTCGTATTTAACGAATTAAAGGTGGCTATAAACATTGAGAATAGCTGTATCTTATGGGATGAACTGAATCAATTCGGAATAATCGGACAAAAGGAAGGATAGACATCTATGACATTTTCAGTTTCATCCGTGAAACTGAAAAATTAATGAAATTACTTTGTTCTTTTCGCCAATAAAACAAATAGCATGGATAATGCAACACAAGCCACCATTGACCCAACCATTGGCCATGCATTTTTAGCGGGTATCAAAGATAACAATGTTCCGACCAGAGCCCCAATTGAAAAACGAATGGTTCCAGCTAAGGAGGAGACAGTCCCTGCTATATGTGGGTAATTATCCAAGATAACAGCCATTGCGTTTGATGTGATCATCGCTATCCCACTAACATAAATGGCCACACCAATGACTAGAGTCCAAAAATCCAGCGCAAAAGCAGTCGTCGCTAACAACCATAACCCCATCACAAATTGGATAATAATGCCAAAGTACAGCATTTTTTCCGCGCCAAAATGCCTAACGTAGCGGCTATTTATTGTGGTCATAATAAATAGAAAAATAATATTGATACCAAAATAGTAGCCAAAATGCTGCGGTGACACGCCATTTAAATCAATATAAACAAATGCGCCCGCATTTAAGAACGAGAACATACCAGCGAAAGAAAATGAGCTAGCTAATATATAGAACAAAACCTGTTTAGCTCTAAATAACGTCGCAAACTGCCTGAGTGTAGTGCCGACATGGAATTTCTGCCGTTTAGCGGCAGGTAGTGTCTCTCGCACAAAACAACTCACTAAAATAACCGCTATCACTGCTGCGATTGCAATGCTCCAAAAAATCGCATGCCATGAGAACCAACGCATTAGTTCTCCCCCAAGGATCGGGGCTAATAATGGTGCAATCGTCATGACTAACACCACAAATGACATGCTTCTTGAAAATTCGTCACGAGTGAACATATCGCGCATTAATGCGTTAATCACCACACTCGCAGCCGCAGCAGCAAACCCATGTAAGAACCGTAACCAGATCAATGATTCAATGGATTCCGTGATTGCACAGGCAGCAGATGCAATAGCAAAGACAATTACACCACCTAAAATTACTGGCTTACGCCCAATGCTATCCGCCATCGGACCATAGAATAGTTGCCCAATAGCAAAACCAAAAATGTAGCTGTTAAGCGTCATCTGAATACGCCCTTCATCTACATTAAAATAATGCATCATCGTCGGAAAGCTAGGTAGGTACATATCGATAGCCAATGGCATTAACATCGATAATAAACCTAAAATTAATATCAGCCCCAAATAGGATGAACGCTGCTGTTGCACTCTTTAAACTCCTGCATTTTATTTACGTGATACATTAATACTGTTAATTTCAGCTTCAGTTAACGGCCGATACTCACCGGGCTCAAGCGAATCATCGAGCCATATTTCCCCGACTCGTTCCCGATGCAAGCCGCAAACATGGTTACCCACCGCTGCAAACATACGTTTTACCTGATGGTAGCGCCCTTCGCTAATCGTCAATCTAACATCACGTGGACTAATGATTTCAAGTTTGGCTGGCTTAGTGACGGTTTTTTCACCGTTAAGCATTACACCTTGCTCAAACTGTGCAGCCACACCATTTGCGATATCGTCACTTAATTGCACACGATAGGTTTTCTCACAATGATGTTTTGGTGATGTAATCCGATGAGACCATTGCCCATCATCAGTTAGCAATACTAACCCTGTCGTATCAATATCTAAGCGCCCTGCTGAATGAAGTTTTTGAGCGAGCGGCTCATCGATAAAATAAAGTATAGTGGGATGCGTTGGGTCATCTGTCGAGCAAATATACCCTTGGGGTTTATGCAACATAAAGTAACGAGGCCCCGTTACTTGCACAAGAACATTGCCATCATAAGCGACTTCATGGTCGGTCGTAACTTGAAAGGCTCCCGATTTGACGATTACATCATCAACTGTCACCAGCCCTGAGCGCAATTCACGCGCTACCAAACTGCGGCTTATCCCTAATTGCTGGGACAAAAATTTATCCAGTCGCATAGATTCTCTTAACTTGATGGAATGCCAGTGAGGCGTACAATAGCACTCAACTGTCAGAATATAGAATGAAAGGTTGCTGTGATTATTATCACATAATTCATTATATCAATAACCCTAGTGAAGGGATAGTTTCCTAGCAGCAACTCAGATCTTTAGACAGAGCCATGGTTTTAAATTAAATTTAACGCCTTTTTCCCAACTTATTAACTCTATACTGAATAATATGTCTTTTGTTTTACGTCCTTATCAACAAGAAGCCGTTGATGCAACAGTGCATTATTTCCGCAAGCACACCCAACCTGCGGTTATTGTTCTACCTACTGGCGCGGGGAAAAGCTTAGTCATCGCAGAGTTAGCTCGCCTTGCGCGTGGTCGTGTTCTTGTGTTAGCCCATGTTAAAGAACTCGTTGAGCAAAACCATGGAAAATACCTCGCTTATGGCTTACAGGCTGATATTTTTGCCGCTGGACTGAATCAAAAAGATTCACAAAGTAAGGTCGTATTTGGGAGTGTACAATCGGTTGCCCGGAACCTTGATGCTTTCAATACTCACTTTTCTTTAATTATCATTGATGAATGCCACCGTATCAGCCTGAATGACAAAAGCCAATACCAGCAAATTATTCAAGCCTTACAAATTCATAACCCTACGTTACGTATTTTGGGGTTAACAGCGACGCCTTATAGGCTTGCCAGTGGCTGGATTTACCAATACCACTATCATGGTATGGTGCGGGGCGATGAAAACTGTTTTTTCCGTGAATGTATTTATGAATTGCCACTACATTATATGATTAAAAATAAGTTTCTCGTCCCTCCTGAACGGTTGGATATGCCCGTTTTGCAATATGACTTTAGTCAGGTTTCACTGAGCTCATCTGGTATTTTTAATGAACAAGAGCTCAATTTATCACTTAAAAAGCAACAAAGGATCACGCCAAAAATCGTTTCTCAAATTGTTGAGTATGCAACGCCATTACAAGGCTGTATGATTTTTGCGGCAACAGTAGAACATGCAAAGGAAATACTGGGTTATCTACCTAAAAATACGGCTGCGCTTGTGACGGCAGATACCCCCGCTGCTGATAGGCAAGACATCATTCAACGTTTCAAAAACAAGCAATTACATTATTTAGTCAATGTTTCTGTATTAACCACGGGCTTCGATGCCCCCCATGTTGATGTAATAGCTATTTTACGCCCTACCGAATCCGTAAGCTTGTATCAACAAATTGTCGGCAGAGGCCTGCGACTTGCCACCGGGAAAACAAAATGCCTCATTTTAGATTATGCAGGCAACCCTCATGACCTATTTCGACCGGAAGTCGGCTCAAGTAAACCCAATTCAACGAGTGTACCCGTGCAAGTTTTTTGCCCATTATGCCAATTTGCCAATACTTTTTGGGGGAAATGCACTTCTGATGGGCAAATTATCGAACACTATGGTCGTCGCTGCCAAGGTTGGGAAGAAAATCAACACGGACAAAAACAACAATGTGAATTCCGTTTTCGATTTAAACAGTGCCCCCATTGTGGCGCAGAAAATGATATTGCCGCACGTCGTTGCCAACAATGCCAAGAAGTCCTCACTGACCCTGATGATATGCTAAAAGCTGCACTTAAATTAAAGGATGCCCTAATTTTACGTTGCGGTGGGATGCAACTGTTGACAGGGCATGATGCAAAAGGTGAATGGCTTAAGATTAATTATTATGATGAGGACGGAACCAGCGTTTCTGAAAGGTTTCGTTTAACAACACCAGCTCAGCGACAAGCCTTTGAATTTCGATTTTTACGCGAACATCAACGTGCGCCTGGGGTTCCATTTAAGTGGAATAATGCTAATGATATTTTATTACAACAATCATTATTACGTTATCCACAATTTATCGTGGCTCGGAAAAAAGAACGCTATTGGGAAATACGTGAAAAAATCTTCGATTATCAAGGGCGTTTTCGCGTTGCTGACAGCCTATCTTAAAGCTAAGGCGATCTTAATGATTGCTGGATGGCGGATTTTTCGTTAAAATGCCGCCCGCCTTCATATATCACATTCTCTGAATGAAATATTCTTAGGCCAAATCTCGAACCTGCTGCTGGGTCGCCTGTAGCAGGATTTATCTTTTCTTTTTATAGAGAAATAGTAATGTTAACTATCAATGCAATTGAACGTAAAGAGCAGGGTAAGGGTGCGAGCCGCCGCCTGCGCAGAGATAACCAACTTCCAGCTATCGTTTACGGTGGCAACCAAGAGCCTATCTCTGTGACTTTAAACCACGATGAAATCATTAACCAAGAAAGCAAAGCAGAATTTTACGAAGTTCTGAATCTGGTTATCGATGGTAAAGAAACTAAAGTAAAAGTTCAGGCTGTTCAACGTCACCCATTTAAGCCAAAAGTGACGCACATTGACTTCCTGCGCGCTTAATTAAAGCCCACAGCCGAGCTTTAGAAATTTCGGGACGCCGAGTAAATAACGCCGCAATTGCGGCGTTATTTATTTCTAGGGTATTTATTTTTAGCCTTCGCTATTCTGGCAAAGAACTAATTTTACTTCAGTAATTTTACTTACTACCACGTCGTTGTAACTGGTCACGCAAATTAGGTGGGGTACCACGAATAGTTAATGTATCAGTTACTGGGTCCCAAAAAATACGCTCCCCCATCAACATAGCATCGAAACTGATAGTGATCCCCCCTCCACTTCCTGAAAATTTGGTCAGTTGCTTTAGTGTTCCTCTATCAGCAGGAAAACTTTCTTCTAGTTGATAATCATTTTGACGTGCGAAATCATCAAAGCTTTGCTCTTCCACCATTGGCAACTCTTTTGCCAATGCCTGCAATTCAATTTCCTCGCCTGATTGAAGTTGTTCAGTACAATAACTATGGACTTGCTGGCGGTACGCTTGGCGCGTATTTTTATCCATTTGAGCATTGTCACAAAAATCATCTAACGCTTGAACTAACCCCTTATTTTGTACTTTTGCGTTTAACCCTTCAGAAGCCGCCAAGAAATCCATAAAGAAATCAGAGACTTTACGCCCTACCCGCCCTTTTAAAAAGGTTAAATAACGTTTTGATTCAGGGTTTGTTTCCCACTCGGTTAAATCAATACGAGCGACAATATCCGCATGAGGTATATCTAAATAATGTGTCGTTCCTAAATCTAAAGTGTCCGTGACAAACATGCTATCGCAACTACTCAAAACTGAAATCAAAAGATATTCAACAGCAAGGTAGCGATACTGACAGAAAAGAACGATCCCCCCTTCAGCAAAGGGGTATTTAGCGAGTTCATCCTTTAAACGTACCGTCATCGCACGGCTGAAACCTAAAAACTCTTCTTCACCTTTACGCAGTAACTTTAAAGCATCAGCCAGTTCACTTTCTTCATTAAACTCACCGAATGCTTTACTTTTTGCACTATAGACTCGGTGTAATTCTGCCATCATGTCCTGTACGACATCATCCGCTGTTAATAAAGAATCCCGTAACATCACCTCAAGGGTTTGTTCATCCCGCTTAATCAACTGATGTAAAGCTATCTGGGTAATTTCCAGACTCATTGTTGGCTCCTTTTTTATAGCAGAAATATTGTCGCGCGTATTCAAACACTGATATTATCACTCTGCAATAGAAACTATCATTTGTTCTTTTTTCAACCTCAAAATGCTGAACTAATACGCACTTTACGAATCTGAATAAACATTATTATCACTTAAACGAAAATTTGTTGCGAAGAAAGAAGAAAAAACAGCAGCTATACGCTATGATATGGAGCTTTCATTAATTTAGGATGTCTCAATTTATGCCACAATCATCTCGCTATAGTGATGAAAAAGTTGAAGGTTTACTTTCTGACCTCGTGAGTGTGTTAGAAAAAAACCATACACCTGTTGACCTTTCCCTTATGGTGTTAGGTAATATGGTAACGAATCTGCTCAATACTTCTGTTGCGCCAGCGCAACGTAAAATGATTGCAGAATCCTTTGCAAACGCATTACTTTCTTCTGTTAAAGAAGATCAATCACACTAATTGATTAATGAAATAAACAGTATGGTCACCCACCTGCGCTACCGTGACAAAGTCTCTGCCATGATTGGTTGGGGACACTGGTTTGCACTATTCAATATACTGCTTAGTCTTGTACTAAGCAGTAGCTATCTGTTTATTTTTGATTGGCCAGATACCTTAACTGGTCGTGTTTATGCTTTCGTCAGTTGGTTAGGTCATTTTAGTTTTGTGGTCTTTGCCGCTTACCTACTCATTATTTTTCCACTGACCTTTATTGTGATGTCTCAGAGGCTACTGAGGCTACTTTGTGTTGCCCTTGCGACAGCAGGGATGACACTGTTAATTTTTGATATACGTGTTTTTAGTCAGTTCGGCCTTCACCTAACACCACAAGTTTGGGATCTCGTCATCAACCCAACCAAGGGGGAGATGGCCCGTGAATGGCAGTTAATGTTTATTAGCATCCCTATTATCTTTCTACTTGAGATGCTATTTGCCACTTGGAGCTGGCAAAAACTTCGTAGCCTAAACCGGCAAACTTTTGGTAAGCCGCTTGCGAGTATTTTTATTGTGACTTTTATTATGTCACACCTTATGTATGCTTGGGCTGATGCCAACTTTTATCGCCCTATTACTATGCAACGCTATAATTACCCATTATCGCAACCAATGACGGCACGTAAGCTACTTGATAAGTATGGTTTATTAAACTTAACCGAACATCAAAACCGCGTATTCCAACAAGGTAGCCCTACGGCATTGAAACTAAACTACCCACTAAAACCGTTAAGTTACTATGACCAAGGTGCTGGCTATAACTTATTGTTGTTAGTGATTGATGACCTCGGGGACAAGTCCCAGCAGGATTCAATGAATTCACTTAATGCGTTTAAAGAGATTAGTACGCAATTTACCAACCACTATACAACGGGTTTGCGTAACGATACCGCATTATTTGGCTTATTCTATGGAATATCATCAACTTATTTTGATAACATTTTAAACGGTAGGCATCCATCCGCTTTAATTTCGGCTCTGCAACACCAAGGTTATCAATTTGGTTTATTCTCGACCGATGGATTCAATTCACCTTTATTTAGGCAAGCTATTTTATCTGACTACTCGTTACCTGCAAAAACTGCAGATAACGACAATTTAACCATCTCACAATGGAATCACTGGCTAAGTAATTTGAAACACGATTCCCCTTGGTTCTCTTTCCTTAATATTAAAGGGGCCCCTGGTAGCGCAAAAACCAATGAACAAATTAACAGTGTGATGGCTACATTAAAACGTGATGGTCGCTTACAAAATACCATTGTTATCGTGACTGCAAATTACAATAACAATGGAAAAGCAGAAAATGAATGGTTGAATAATAAACGCTTCAATCGTGACAAAATGCAAGTGCCATTATTTATTTATTGGCCAAATACACCCGCTCAACAGATTGATAAGCTTACAAGCCATCAAGATGTCATGACCACGTTAATGCAGCGTTTATTACATGTAAACAACCCGCCTGATGATTATAGTCAGGGTGAGGATTTGTTTAGTAATCAACGCGTTTATCCATGGGTGATCACTGGTGACAATGATGATGTCGTTATTACTACCGATACCGCCACGCTCTATATGGATCATAATGGTCAGTTTAATATCTACGATAAGCAAGGGGCTATCGAAAAAGACGAAAAACCAGATTTGGCTGAGCTGTTGAAAATTTTCACAGAATTAAAGCGTTTTAATGAGAATTAATGCTTAAATATCAACCAGTCGTATCATTAGTCTATTGCTTTTAGAGACAAATTGAGTAGTATAAAACAAAGTTCGGCATGTAGCGCAGCTTGGTAGCGCACCGTCATGGGGTGTCGGGGGTCGTAGGTTCAAATCCTATCATGCCGACCAACTTTTTATAGAGAAACCAACCGCTTAAGGTTGGTTTTTTTATGCCTAAATTTTAAGCGGGGTAAAATGGGGGTAAAACTCCATCGCAATAGTTTCTATTTCAATATCAAAGTGCCCCAACCACTCAAGCTGGCGTATTAGTGTTTATTTGCAGACATTGATAGGAATGAACCTAATACAAAAAAGTACTTAATAAGATTTGCTTCACGTTCCCCTGCTGGTTTTAATTCATGGTAACTAACCGTAAAGACCAAAATAAAGCCAAAATCCCCAATTAAGAAGCGTATTAAGATTACAAGCCTAGAAGTGATAGATTCCCACTGAGTATTAGGTTAGCAAGAGTATAAATTGAAGTGAACAAAAAGGCCGCATAAGCGACCTAATACGGAATATAAGCTATACAGAAACTGTATTATCCAACCAGAAAATTGACATCTAAGCTACCGCGGTATTTTCCTGGAGCTATTTTTCCATTAACGCATAAAGCAAAGTTTAACCCTTGAATAAAATTTCCCCCAACGGAGCTATAAATCTGCTTACTTTTTGTATAATTAATGGCTTGAGAAGAGTCAGCAATACAAACTTCATCACCTTTAGCAGTCGCATCAATCGATGTGGCTATATAAGGCAAATCATCTGAATTTCCATCTAACGGGTCCAGCACCATTCCAGTATAATTTCCATCCACTAGAGCATTGTTTGGCTTAATAGAGATCAAATACTTACCAGTATCTGGACAATTAACATTAACCTGAGCAAGAGCATTAGCTAAATTCTTAGGACTTGGATAAGTCCACGCTAACTGTACCCCGAAATCAATCTTCGTGTTTGTTATTGCGGATACTTTACATGTATCAACAACAAATAATAGTCGATATCTCAGAGGGATAAAGGTATAGGCAGGCGGTCATTACAGCATGTCGACAGTTGCGACTAATAACACTGTAGGTAATTAAAAGCTCGTTAGTAGCACCATTAAATTTAAGGACCGAGATATCGGGAAGCTCTAATTATATTCTCTTCCACTTGGCTTTACCGCCTTGTAGCGCCCAAACTCAGTAAACCACTTTTGAGCTTCTATGGCTTTTTTACTATTTCCTTCACATGTTCAGATTCTTCTTGTCCTAGTTCAGTGGCAGTACTAAGAACTTTCCAGAAACAACTGATTGTGATCCATTTGATTGGTAGCCATTCACCATTTTGTGCAAGAATTTCAAATTCATATCAGCAGTTTTATAAAGGCAAAGATTTATCTTGCTACGTACAAAGTATAAAAAACACTGATCTACTACTGTCTCAGATATATTCAGAATTATTAAAGAGTAAAAACTCGTGGTCTATGCTCTATTTTGCAGATCACGGTCTGTCTTTTATTGATAATCAACAAGATTTAATTCATGGTGATAAACGTAAACAAAATTTTGAAGACCCTTTATTTATTACATCTTCTAATTCTGTTGGCCGTAAAATAATATCAGCACAAAGAAATGGGCTTAATTTATTTCAATTATTTGCAGAGTGGTTGGGTATTAATGCTAATAATATAAAACCCACATGTAAAATGCTATCCAATAATGATTGCAAAGGGCAAAGTAATGTGACCGATTTTGATCAACACATTATTGATTTTAATAAACTACCAAATGAATATAAAATACCTATATCAGTATCACTAAAATATTCGTAGCCATTAGTTTATGTTTTTAGTCGATGAGTTCAACGCCTAGTCGGCTGGGTAACCCTAGTGCTTCAAAACGTGAATTTTTCGCCTTGACTAGGCTAGCTTAGAATACTTTTCAATTAGGTCTATAGACAGGTAAGATTTTACACGACCGAATAAAGCCCCCAGTAATTGGGGGCTCTTAATAGAGTAGTCCTTATTACTAAGATTATTGATAAAGTAATTGAATTTATTTAACCAATTTACACGTACGGCCTTTATCGTCAGAGGTCTTTCCGTTTACAATATCATCCTCTGATATGGTTGCTAAATTAAATTCATTCTTACCTTTAGACCACAATTGAAAGCTTTCACCCGTATATCTTGCACCACTTGCACTTGGTGCCTCATTCAGGACTATAATTTCATCGGAATATAAGATTACTGCGATTTTATCATTTGGGAATGACGCTTTAATTTTCTGACCTTCACAGTTATAAGTATCTGTTTTAGCAGCCAGTGCAGGCTGTGCCATGAAAATAGAAGCTAAAATAATAGCAGGGATAAATTTAATTTTACTCATGTAATGCTCCATCATATAAAAGTATTAAATCCGTTAATGATTTTAAACTCCCATATTGAGTAAAATAATAAGACAATTCCGTAACCAAAGATCTGCATTATATTCGATATTCAGAAACAAGCCCCTAAGAGAACAAAAAATACCTTAGTGGTTTAGTAAGTCCAGACTAATTAGTTAGGTGAGCATCTTTTTAAATTCTACATAGCTCCGCTTATTTAAATGTGACTAGGTGTAGGGGGTTGATTATCCAACATAATAAACCAATGTGTCGAAAAAATGCGAGCATTTCAAAAACAGCTGACTGTTCAACTGATTAATCTAAGAATAAGACTACTCATTACATAATATATTTATCATATGCTATTGCTATAATTTGAAAAAACTTTTTGGGGTACCAATGAAAAAATTAGCATATATGTTTTTACTTATATCCACATACGCTCTCTCTGATAGTAACAATGACACTAGCCTCATTAAAGATGGCATGAAATCAATAACATCATCAATAACAAGTTCAAGTAAAGATGCACTATCCGGATTCAAGGAAGGTATTGATGAAGGGAGAGCTTCTGGGAGCAGCGTTGATGGTGCTATTATCATTTACGACTTGGAAAACCTGAATAAATACACTGAGATAAAAGTATTAAAATCTGAAAAAACTGCTGATACTGAGTATCTGCTGACATTAGCTATAAAAAATAAATCAGAGTCAGCTATTCGCTTAACAAATTTTGATGATAAAAATAACATTTATATCTTAGACCAAGATGGGTTTACATCTTATTTAAATGGGGTTCAAAGTGATATTAGTATTCCCAAAAGAGCGGCATCTAAAGTGAAGCTTAAATTTTCAGAAGTAGATGATGCTCCTTCAATACTAAGACTATATGACCTAGATGTAAAAGTACCACCTGTAAAATAACTGATTTATTCCTTGTTTTTTTACTCTCACAATAAAAACGGGCTACATTGTGTAAGGCGCGTTTTTATTGTTTTATTTCCAGTTTAATCATCTGTCAGCCCCCTTATCTTGTAATATTGTTTTTAACTATATTAGATTTTATTAATACAGTGAGTATTTAAACTTAACAATAGCCGATACAGTGAAAATAATTAGAACAGTACTAAAAACAAGATCAAGGTGAGAGAAAAATGTTAAAAATCAATCTTATCGATAGATATTTTGGGAACATATCCATAAAGCGTTGGCGTATCGAATCCGCTATTGATTCATCTGTTGGTGAGTTAATCAGGGGATATTAATACCCGCTATAGCTTTCAATACTCATAGTTATAGCCGTGTTTATTTGCTATTTTAATCATATAATCGGTCTTGTCACCAAAAACAATAATTCTATAGATTGATAACAACCTATTGATTTCATGCGACTAAAGACTAAACTGTGATTCCATTTACACAAAGGCAGGCTCACAATAGCTAATGAATATAAATTTCAGATTAACCACATCTCATGATGTGAGCGCTATTTTTCTTATTGATACTGTAGCAACACCAGAAAGACTGCTGGAAATCACGCAGTGGGTAAAGCAAAATGCGTGTTTTGTATTAGAAGCAAATGATGAAATATTGGCTTATGGTGTATTAACCCATCATTTTTATTCACATGGTTTTATTGAATTATTAATGGTAAATAACAAATATCGGCGTCAAGGCTTTGGTCACATACTGATTAATAAATTAAAAGAGCAAAGCAAAACGGATAAAATTTTCACATCGACTAATCAGTCAAATCTGGCTACACAAAAGCTCCTTGAGAAAACTGGCTTTGTTCCTAGCGGCTATATTGATAACCTAGACGATAATGACCCAGAACTCATTTACTACTATAACCGAGTTAAAACTATCTAGGTACCCTTATTATAACAACGAATTATCCATAATCGTCTGTTGTAACTGATGAGCAAAAAGCCGATATGCGTCATCACTAATGGCGCTAGGATAACTTAATACTTCGAGCTGATGAGGCTTATTTTCTGGGTAATAGCTTGGATGAGTATGCGAGTATCGATTTCGTTGAAACCCGCAATGTTGATAAAAATTGAGCCTTTTTTTGCTTATCTCATCAATTACAGGGTCAATTTCAAGAATAACTTTACCTACATTCCCGCAAAATTGTTTCAATACTTTTTGACCATATCCTTGCCCTCTTAATTCTGCGGAAATAGCAAAGTGCTCAATATAGAAATAATCATTAATTTTCCAGCAACCTATAAAACCAACAAAAATAGAGCTATTAGCAAAGTAATATAAGTAATAGTCATCTTGGCCTAATACTGCTTTACGCCCTTGATAACTTCTCTGTTCGTACAAAGGAAATGCCTTATCATAAAGTTGATTAATGGCATTTATTTCCTCAATATTTTCCCTCGACATACGGCTAGATCGTAACATTTAGACTAAACTCACTTTAATAAACCCTGTTTTTTCTTAAGAATACGGATTTTTTGTTGCCTGACAACCCGTTTATTGCCCTAAGCAGCGAAAGAAGTAACATTAACTTTTTGTTTTATATTAATATTATTCTGACTCTATTTTTACCAATAAAATATTTACTTATCGATATTGACTTTTCACACTGATACATTTAAAAATACTGTATATTAATACAGTCCTTACTAGAGGTCATTATGTTACGGATTGAAGTGTTATTTGATAAAAATGCACCACAGAAACCAAGTTCAACTGTTTTACATGCTCTTGAGTCTGAGATCTTACGTAAACTACAGAATCAGTATCCAGATATGGTCACTCGAGTTGGCTTTAGCTCTCAACAACGTGTAAATATTTCAGGTACAAAAATATCGGAGGATAAAACTCGTATTGAAGAAATATTGGAGGAAATTTGGATGGATGACGGCTGGGTTCCCGAAGAAATTACAGAATAATCGGTACCTAAATAAAGGAATGCTGTTTACTACTAACTCATTCCTTTATTTTTATAAAGCTAAAATTCGTACTAAAGTTTGTTAAGCTATTTATCCCAATCATTGGCCTGTTAACCTACTTTTTGCCTATATTCCAATTAAGTTATAACGCCCTATCCCAGTATTTAGCATGAGCCCCATTCATACCGTAATCACATTCATTTATTATTAGTAAATTTTTTTCCTTAAAAAATCCTTAATAACTTTTAATAAACTTGTTTTATCTTTTTTATTATCTGCAATCTTAATTTGAGAAATACATTTTTTTAGTTCTGTACAAGTTGAGATCTCACTTATCGCTAGATTTGAAATACTTACAACTGGCATTTTATTATAATCTTTAGTAATAAAAGTCAATGTTATCAGGATAATTACAATGAATATTGCTACTCCATATAAGGTTTTTTTCATTTTAATGCCCTTATTCTTAGTATGTAGGATAATCATAAACAGACTATTTTTTTATACCTTAAAGAGCGGTTAAACTATCCTTAAGATAAGCTTAAATCTAGTTAAGCCAAGAGTTAGATATGTTGTTTGTCAGTGTTTGAATGCTTATACTTGTAAGCAGAGGTGATAAAATGAATATCCTTTTAGTAGAAGACGATCTCCAACTGGGGAAGGCGCTTTGCCGAGGGCTGGAACTTGCTGGATTCAATCCATGTTGGGTACGACTACTGGCTGATGCAAAGCAACAACTCGCTTCTCGGAATTTTGATTTGATGTTATTAGATTTAGGCTTGCCAGATGGTGATGGTCATCAGGAGTTAATTGCATGGCGTAATGCGGGGGAATCTATCCCAATTATTATTCTAACGGCTAGAAATCAAATGGATAATTTGGTTTCCAGTTTAGATTCAGGGGCGGACGATTTTTTGACGAAACCATTTGCAATGCCAGAGCTTATTTCTCGAGTTAAAGCAGTTAGCCGCCGTATGGCTGGGTTTTCGTCTGAAATATGGCAATTAGATAACCTACAATTAAATCCAGTTAATCACCAAGTTTCACTTAACGGTCAATTACTTTTTCTATCTGGTAAAGAATATTTACTATTGTATGAATTAATAAGAAATGCCGATAACGTTGTTAGAAAAGTCGACTTAGAGCAACGTCTATTTGGTGTAGATGATATAGAAAGCAACTCCTTAGAGGTTCATATTCATAATCTGCGCCGTAAAATAGGAAAAGAGCGTATTATTACTATCCGAGGTATTGGTTACTTATTAAAAAAGAAGTACAGCCATGAAGGTTAAATCATTTTTTATTTATACATTCGGTTTACAAATTACCTCTGTCATTTTTTTATGGTTGTTATTAGTTGGCTGGTTACAATTTTATTATTGGCCAGCTATTCATGACGAATTAAATGAACAACAAAATATAATTACACAAGGTTTCGCTAGAACACTCAGCGTGGTTTCCGATGACCCTGAACAATTCAATGAAATAGCTGATAGCTTACAAGCCTTATATATGGAAGCCATGGAAAATGGGGATGATATAAGCTATCGCCCATTCATGTTAGTAAGGGATAAACAAGGAAATGTTTATTATCGCAATAACGATAAACTGCTTGTCCCATCTCTTAAATCAGTAGCCGAACTAACGGCTTTACATAAAGATTGGCATTTTACCTCTGCATGGAATAAAAATAACACGTTTGAAATCGTCATTGCTGAATCTTATAGTGATAGAAAATCTTTGTTAGGTACTCCTGCTGAAGGCACGGCTATTCCACTCGCTTTTATTTTAGGGATCATGCTACTTGCTATGTTAATTACCGCATATTTTAGCCTGCGTCCTTTAAGGCAATCCGCAAAACTTATTTCTAGCCGTCAGCCCGGTAATTTAACGCCGATAGAAACCAAAGAACAATACAAAGAAATTCGCCCTATTATTGCTGCTATTAATAATTTAATGGCACGTGTTGATGCCGCAAACCAACGAGAAAAACGCTTTATGGCAGATGCTGCTCATGAATTGCGTACTCCGATTGCAGCCGTTATCGCCCAATTACACTTATTAATGCAGATCGACCATCCGAAAGAAAAAGAAGAAATTATTAATGACATGCAAGAAACATTAAATCGTGCAGCGTCACTTTCCCATCAATTAATTGACCTTGCCCGTTTAGAGACTGAGGATTTCTTATTAAATAAAGAAAATATCGACCTACCTATGCTCATCAGTAACTTAATTGCCACTCATGTACCTTATGCTATTAACAAAAATATTGATGTCGAGCTTCAAAGCTCTGATTCCTTTAATATACTCACCGACAAGCTTGCTTTGAGTAATATTTTTACTAACCTGATTGAAAATGCGATTAAATATTGTCCTAAAGATGGGAAAATAAAAGTTACCCTAAAAGACCTTACTCCTTTTGGTGCCACTATTTTAGTTCAAGATAATGGACGCGGCATTCCCGAAGAAAGTCGACAGCTTATTTTTTCCCGTTTCTATCGAGTACCGGGAACAATGGAAACTGGGAGTGGGTTAGGCTTATCCATAGCCCATAATTTAGCAACAAAAATAGGCGCAGTGATTAGAGTGACGGATGGATTAGAAGATAAGGGTATCGGGTTTATTATTGACTTACCCTAAATCCAATTATGTTATTGACTTAACAGCATAGCTTCTACTTAACCTTTACAATAGCCTCTTTAAGTTAATATACTTACAATATAAAGAGGCAATAATGTCCAATGCATTAATAATTATTGATCTTATCGAAGAAATAATTGGTAAAAATGGCTTATCTAACTCAAGTTATCAACAAACTCAATCTCGTAAAATAGTCGAAAAAGCAAACCAAGCAGCAAACCATGCACGTAATCATAATATCCCGATTATTTGGGTTAAAGTTGGCTTTGCGGATAATTACCATGATATACCTGCCGGCTCCCCCATGTTTCAGCACGCTAAAAACATAGGCGCTCTAAAATTAAGTGAAAATGGCTGTAATTGGGTAAATGACTTAGAAGTTCATTTTCGCGACCTAGTAATGATTAAAAAAGGTGTATCCGCATTTGCTGGTAACCAGCTAAATAAATGGCTAACGGATAATAACATTACACAGCTATTTATTGGCGGAGTCAGTACAGTAAAAGCGATTCAAAGTAGTGCCAGACAAGCTCATGACTTAGGTTACTATGTCACAGTTTTAGAAGACTTATGCGCAGCCCCAACACCTGAGCTTCATGAGCAAAGTCTTGAGGCATTAGAAGGATTGATATCGATTTCTTCTGTTAAAGAATTTATGCAAATAAAATAATCAATCCACCTCCATATCTGCTTATTTTATTGGGTTTTTTGTAGGTAAATTTCACGTAGCCGGATTGCAATTTCTCCCGGCTCACCTTTACCAATAACTTGATTGTTTACTTTTACAATAGGCCAAACTAATGTTGTCGCTGAAGTAATAAATACCTCTTTTGCTGCTAACATATCATCTAGTGTAAAAGCCTTTTCAATAAGCTCTATTCCCTGCTCCCCAGCAAGTTCAATAACAGCCCGGCGAGTAATTCCAGGTAAAATTATATTACTCAAGCCTCGAGTTTGTAGTTGATTATCACGATTCACAATAAAACAATTACTAGAACTTCCTTCTGTAATATAACCATCTTTAATAAAAACAGCATCATCAGCGCCTTGCTGCCTAGCAAATTCTTTTGCCATTGACGCCGCAAGCAATGAAACCGTTTTAATATCACAACGTTGCCAACGAATATCTTCCACTGTGACCACTTTAATTCCAGTCTTAGCTTTTACGCTATCAATAATATTCATCTGTTGTGCGAATAATACTAAGGTTGGCTTAGTACCTGTCTCTGGATATAAAAAATCACGTACTTTTGCATTACCACGAGTCAGTTGTAAATAAATAAGCCCTTCTTGTAAGCTATTTTGTTGAATTAACTGCAAATGAATCTGTTTTAACTCCGCTACGCTACAAGGCATTAAAAGTTGTAGCTCCTTGCATGAGCGCTGTAAACGAGCCATGTGATGTTCAAAATCAATTAGCTTACCATTGATAATGGCCGTCACTTCATACACGGCATCTGCGAAGAGAAACCCCCGGTCAAAAACCGATACAGACGCTTGTTCTTCAGGTAAGAACTGACCGTTAACATAAGTAATCATTGAGATAGATTCCTTTATCAATCAACTTTTATCTTTTATAAGATTAACCATACACCATATTGAAATTAATGCTTTTTATCCCTTCACATATTTCATTTTTGTATGATTATTTCTCGTAGGTTTGCAGGCAAATACACTTGAACCCATTTACGCCATTTCAGCTTAAAAATATGTTTAAAAATATGTTTAAAAATTAAAATATATTTTATATATCACCTTGACATTAACACGCTGAAAGCTAAAATAGCCTTAAGTGATCTGGATCACATTTTCATATTCGGAGTCAATGATGAATAGCATTAAAGAATTTATCAGTAGTGTACAAGAAGTTGTTGAATTGCTGTCAAAACGTTTTATGTAACTTATTTTTTAATCAACCGAACCGTTTATTTACCTCATCATTAGCGTTAATTTGCATAGTTTTTGCATAACGACCTTGAAATCAAGGTCGTTTTTTTTATTCAAAAACATTTTCAATAACTTCCGCGACTATTGCTGTTCCGACCGCAACAAGAAGCAAGTCTCTTCCACTTATTTTCCATTCATAACCTACATACACTGGTAATTGAGAGGTGAAACCCGCTGGTAGTGATTTCTTAGCAATACCTGGAGGAAGTGGTTTCCCCCGACTAACTTGTTTAGCAATACCCGGTGGTAAACCTTGATATCCGGTTAAACCATATTCAATTGCTAAAGGCCTAACGTTACCAAAACTCACGGTAAAATTAACATTAGCATTTCTTTGCTTGTCATAATATTTATTGGATTTAGCATTATTTTTTGCTTGGACATGAGCCCCTTTATTATTACCATGGATTTTCTGATGTCCCTTGCCATTTCCGGCGCCATGATTACCATTCCCTTGTCCCTGATTACCATTCGGGGATGAGTTAGCTGCTAATGGCGTAATAAAGACCGCAGGCAATAAGATGAACTGCAAGAGAAACAAACATGCCGATTTTTTCAATTTAAATGTGTTCATAACAAGCTCCTACAGAATTAGACCTACGCCGTGTAATTTATAGAACATTATGCTTAGTAATGAACCACCACAATCAGATAATGCTTATCGTAAGTAATGTTATGTAAATGTTATCCATTCACCTAACTTACAGAATACCTTCATTTATAATTGATGCCCTTTATCCCTTATATTCAGTAATACATTTACTCATACTTAATACTACTTATGAAAATTAGGACAGTGTTTAATATTACCAATGATGAAATTTTACTATACATATGATAAGGTTTATCGATTAAAAAAGAATTTATAGCGGAACATATCACAGAACGACATAGAAGGAGAAAACATGCAGCAGCAACTGCTAGACTGGGTACGTCAATTCAACCAAGATTATGCTAACCTCGCCTCTTTACTCATGGTGCTCGGGTTAATTCTCATAGTTGCCTGTGTATTACACCTTATCTTGCATAAGCTATTACTTCCACGGTTAGAAAAGCGTGGGCAAAAATTTGCAGGTAGTTGGCCTCACTTAATTACTCAACATAACCTTTTCAATCGCTTTGCGTTTGTTATTCAAGGGGTGGTCGTCAATATCCAAGCAACTTTATGGTTGCATCCTGGTTCAACGGCACAAGCTGTTCTTAAAGTCGGTTCACAGGCGTGGTGTTTATTATTTGGTTTATTAACGCTTTACTCTATTCTTGATATTATCCTCGGTGTATTGCAGCGGGCTGCAAGAACAGCCCACCTGCCACTTCGGGGCATATTCCAAAGTATTAAGCTAATTGCTTCTATTCTAATTGGTATCATGATCATCGCCCTATTAATTGGCAAATCTCCGCTAATTATTTTAAGTGGCCTTGGGGCAATGACTGCGGTCATGATGTTAGTCTTTAAAGACCCTATAATGGGTTTAGTCGCAGGGATACAACTTTCAGCCAATAATATGGTGAACATTGGTGATTGGTTAGAAATGCCTAAATATGGCGCTGATGGTGCAGTCATCGATATTGGTTTAACGACTGTGAAAGTACAAAACTGGGATAATACCGTTACAACAATCCCAACTTATGCTCTCATTTCCGATTCGTTCAAAAACTGGAAAGGAATGACAGATTCAGGTGGCCGCCGTATTAAGCGTAGTGTCCGATTAGATGCCAACAGCGTGCATTTTTTACAACCTGATGAAACAGAGCTGTTCATTAAAGCCAATTTACTTGAGCCTTATCTCGATAAAAAGATATCAGAAATTCAAATTTATAATTCTAATATTCCTGATGATAAAGCTATCCCATTGAACCAACGTAAGTTAACCAATATTGGGACTTTCCGTGCTTATATTGAAGCCTATTTGAAATCCCATCCGAATATTCATAAAAATATGACGATTATGGTTAGGCAACTTGAGTCAGATTCAAATGGTGTACCAATAGAAATATATGCATTTACTAATACAACGGTATGGGTCGAGTATGAACGAATTCAGTCCGATATCTTTGACCATATATTTTCTATCCTGCCACAATTTAATTTAGCGGTACATCAATCACCTACCGGAAATGATGTTAGAATGATAGGTAAATCTACAGAAAAATAGTTAACACTTAGTGATTAGTTAATATTTCTTATTTATCTACAACTAAAGTAGTAATTTAAAGAGGGAGAAATCCCTCTTTTGCCTGCTTTCCCCTCCTACCATTATATAAAATCAAATATAGCGATAGTTAATTAAAACAGAACTACCCCCCTCTTCTTGACAGAAAAAAGCCTTATAAATTATATAAATACATTTTACTTATCAGGGGTAACATTGATGTAAGTCATGTAACTCAGCAGAAACTTTTTTTAACATATAAAACAAGATAGTAATGTTGTTATTTACATATAGGCAATGTCAATGCATAAAATTAAAAAAAATACTCAATTTGGAGAACTGAGCAGGAGGGAGTTTATACAAACCTCTGCAACAGTTGCGGGTGTCGCCGCAGTTGCTGGCTCAATCCCCCTTCCCTTTGCTGCACAAGCAAAAGCACCAGCAATTATGCCTGACGAAGTCAGCGAAAAAATCAGCTATAGCGCATGCTTAGTTAACTGTGGTAGCCGTTGTCCATTAAAGGTTCATGTTAAAGATGGTGTTATCAGCCGTATCTCAAATGAGACCATGTATGACGACTCTACCTTAGGCGAACACCAAATTCGTCCATGCTTACGCGGTCGCTCAGTTCGTTGGAAAACCTATAACCCTGATCGTTTAAAATACCCAATGGTACGCGTTGGTAAACGTGGTGAAGGGAAATTCAAAAAAATCACATGGGATGAAGCCACTACCATCATCGCTGAGAAGTTGAAATATACCATTGATAAGTATGGTAGTGATGCCATCTATTATCAGTATGGCTCCGGCTCTACAGGGGCGAACTTGCACGGGCGTGCAGCGTGTAAACGTTTATTAAGTTTAACGGGTGGCTTCTTAGGTGACTATGGGACTTATTCATACGCTCAATTAATGGAAATTACTCCTTATGTGTATGGCGGCATTGAAGAGTCTTATTTATCTGAGATCCAAAACTCAGATTTAGTTGTCATGTTTGGTCATAACCTTGCAGAAACTCGTATGTCAGGTGGTGGTCAATTCTATGAAACGCTAAATGCCTTGGACAAAAGCAAAGCAAAAGTGATTATTATTGACCCTCGCCGCACCGATAGTGTGACAACACTTGGCGCTGAGTGGGTCCCTATTTACCCGGGGACTGATGCGGCATTAGTTGCTTCATTGGGCTATGTAATGATCCAAGAAGGGCTAACGGATGAAGAGTTCCTAAATAAATACTGTGTTGGCTGGGATGAATCTACATTACCCGCTTCTGCGCCACGCAATGCATCTTACAAAGATTATATTTTAGGTAATGGCCCTGACGGAATAGCTAAAACGCCAGAATGGGCGAGCAAACTGACTGGAATTTCAGTCGCGCGGATAAAACAACTTGCTCGCGAAATTGGTAATGCTAATCACGCATGGATTTCACAAGGTTGGGGCTTACAACGCACCGAAAATGGTGAGCAAGCCTGTCGCTCAATTATGATGTTACCGCTAATGTCTGGCAATATCGGTCGTGCAGGTACCAATACTGGTTTATGGGGTAATAGCTATGCATATCCTGTAGCGGGTTTTGGCTTACCTAACCCAGTCAAGGCACTGATCCCAACTTATATGTGGTCTGAAGCCATTGTAAGGGGTAAAGAGCTTACGGCTGAAAACGCAGGTATCAAAGGTGTCGATAAATTAAATAACGACATCAAGTTTATGTGGTGTTACTCAAGTAATGTGATTGGTAACCAACATGGTGATTTAAACAAAACCCATGAAATTCTTGCAGATGAATCAAAATGTGAATTCATTTTAGTTTGGGATAACCATGACACCCCATCAGCAAAATATGCAGACTTGCTATTACCGGATGTAACAACCGTTGAAACTAACGATTTGATTAATAACTCCTATGCAAGTGGGGCCTACCATTACTTAGTTCGCCTACAAAATGCGATTGAGCCACTATGGGAAAACCGCCCTAACTATGATGTCCTAGCTGAAATCGCTGAAAAAATGGGCGTTAAAGAACAATTTACCGAAGGGCGTACATACGCACAGTGGATTGAGTTCTGCTATAACAAAACGCGTGAAAAAATGCCGCATTTACCTGAGTTCAGTGAAACCGATGGTGCGGGTATCATCGACCGTAAATTCCTGAATAGTGCAGAAAATGTCGCATTACAGAAATTCCGTGAAGACCCAATAAACAACCCGTTGAAAACACCGTCAGGTAAAGTCGAAATCTACTCGGAACAATTAGCTGAACGTGTGAAAAACTGGGAATTACCAGAAGGTCAGCGTATTCCTGCAATTCCAGAATATTGTGTGAATAAAGAAGGCGTTGAAGCACAAGCAGCGCAACAAAAACATACGTTATTAATGACTGGCTTCCACGATAAAGGCCATGTGCATTCGTCTTATTATAACGTTGCCATGCTGCGTGAAGCGATTCCTCACCAATTTTGGCTTAACCCAATCGATGCACAACAACGTGGATTGAACAATGGTGATATTGCTGAAATTTTTAATGACCGTGGTCGTATTCAAATCAAAGTGAAAGTTACAGAGCGTGTATTACCCGGTGTTATCGCTGTTCCACAAGGTGCATGGCGAGCTCTCAATAATGAGGGGTTAGATATAGGCGGTTGTATCAACACGCTAACCTCACATGTTCCTTCGCCACTTGCAAAAGGAACGCCACAACATACCAACCTTGTTGAAGTTAAACGCGCTTAAGGAGTTAAATGATGAAACAATATGGCTTTTACTTTGACTCCACAAAATGCACTGGCTGTAAAACTTGCCAAGTCAGTTGTAAGGATGAAAAAGATTTAGATTTAGGCCCCAAATTCCGTCGTGTTTATGAGTTTGGTGGTGGTAGTTGGCAAAAACAAGATGGTATATGGCAGCAAAACGTTTTCAATTACTATCTTTCTATTTCATGTAACCATTGCTCAAACCCAACGTGTGTCGCGGGTTGCCCAACAGGCGCCATGCATAAACGGGAAGAAGATGGTTTAGTCGTTGTTGACCAATCAATTTGTGTTGGTTGCCGCTACTGTGAATTGCGATGTCCATATGGTGCACCGCAATTTGATGAAAAGAAAAAATTGATGAGCAAGTGTGACGGATGTTATGAACGAGTGGCACAAGGAATGAAACCCGTTTGTGTTGAGTCTTGCCCACAGCGTGCTTTAGATTTTGATGATATTAATGTTCTACGTGAACTACATGGCACTGAATGTGGTATTGCTCCAATGCCAGATCCTAGCCTAACAAACCCAAATATTGTCATTAAGCCACATAAAGATGCGAAGCCATTTGGCGATAAAAGTGGCGAACTAAAAAACCCTGCGGAGGTGTAAAATGCATGAATTACCACTGGTTTTTTTCACTGTCTTAGGACAATCAGCCGCTGGGCTTTTCTTGCTTGCTTATTTAAGCCGTAAAATGGGTTCGATTGACGATAACCAATTAAAAACAGCCAATATTATTGCCTTTATCATCATGATCATCGGCTTAGGTATCGGTGGGTTACACGTAGGGCAACCCCTACGTTTCTTCAATATGCTGCTTGGCGTTGGCCGCTCACCAATGAGTAATGAAGCCTTCTTAAGTGGCGTTTTTGTTGGTTGTGCTGCCGCAACACTGTTTTTCACCTTATTTTTCAAGCACACGCTATTGCGTGAGCTGGCAAATATTGCTGCGGTGATCTCAGGGCTTGCTTTTGTTTGGTCAATCCCGCAAGTCTACAATATCGCAACTATTGCTAACTGGAATACGGGCTACACCACCTTACAAATGTGGATGACCATGTTAGTCGGTGGCGGTGCGTTAGCTATTGTTATTGGTGCTCGAGGTTTAGGTATTGCATCGTTTCTGGTCGGTACATTTGCTATTTTTGCAAGCCGAGCTAGTTACCAAGCTTTCTTAACCGAAACAGGTCCGGCACTGAGTAGTGAACAAACTGGTTTTTGGGGATTTCAAGTTGTTGTACTGGCAATCGCCTTAGCGGCTTTCGTTGGTATGGCCTTAAAGCAACGCGCACCAAAAGCGACTTTAGCCACCTGTGCAGCAGCAGTATTACTAGCTGAACTTGCCGGTCGTATTGCGTTCTACAACTTGTGGCAAATCACCATGTAACCTATTGTTGTTACTATGTTATAGTTGTTTATCAAAGAACCCCATTTGGGGTTCTTTACTTTAATTTCATTGCCCTGACTAAATTCAAGCTGCCAGATATATTGTGCTTTAACTCGTTTACCCTAAATAGTTTGAATGACAGCTAGGAGGCAAATGAATATAACTGAGAAAGCATACATTAGTATGCGGCCTGAATAGACGAGCGCAGTCAACACTGCTGTAGCTCAAAATATGACGGATAAATTAACGGATATAAAATGATTGATACGACATTACTGCGCATTTTGGGTGCTTGCTTCTATTATTCACCCCAATCCGAAACTTTAAAAAACTTATTCCCCGTGTTACCTGAAATCCCGACCCTATATTCATGGCAAGACGCAGAACAAATACAAGAACTTTGCACCAAATTATCAGCAATACAAGCAGATGAAATTAGCTATGATTATTCAATCCTATTTGAAGGACAAGGTAGTATGCCAGCTCCACCATGGGGGTCAGTATACTTAGAGCATGACAATACTGTCATGGGTGAATCAACGGCAGAATATCGTAATTTCTTACAAAGCAAAGGGTTAGTTACAGATACTGGGGTCCGTGAGCCTGAAGACCAATTTGGTTTAATGATGATGGCAATTTCAGCTTTAGCAGAACAAGGGCAAGAAGCCGCAATCACGGTATTATTTGAGCAACATTTATTACCTTGGGCGTACCGTTACTTAGCTCTCGTTCAGCAGTCCAAAACAGAAACACTGTTCTATCCATGCCTAGCCCAAATCACTGAGATATATTTAAAATCACTACAACAAGAATTAGGGTTATCCCCCGCGAAAGTTGAATTATTTCGCTAAATGATTAATGTTGCTAAATGAGCTTCTCAATAGATAGCTGAGGGCCCATTTAGCAATGCATTTATTCAAGTGCCTCTAAAATGAAGAGTTAGGTTCTTGTAAAAATGCAACTTCTTCTGGTGTTGATACCCGGCCTAAAATGTTATTGCGATGCGGGTAACGCCCGAATTTATCAACAATAGCCTTGTGGCGCATTTCATAATCCAGAGTCGCGTCATCACCTAACATGCGAAATAGTTCAACAGCCTGCAAATGAATAAAGCTAGATTCCGAATGCATATAAGGCATCAAAATAAACTTACGTTGTGATAAGGTCAGCAAATTATAATCATGCTGTTTAATCGCCTCTTGAGCTAAAGCTAATGCCATACCATCTTGAGCAAAAGACCTTGGCGTATCGCGCCATAAATTACGTGAAAATTGGTCCAACACAATGATTTCCGCTAACCGCCCCCGTATAGACGCTCGCCAATAAGCCAACTCACCTTTAGCTGCACGCTCACAGATTTGCGAAAAACGCTGTGCTATCGCCAAATCAAATTTAGCACTTTTCTCAAACCACTGTTTGGGCGTAGATTCCTCAAACCAAAAGGAAAGCACGTCTTCCATGGTATTCATAATTTATTCCTATCACTTTTCTTAATAGAGGTTATTTAAATCCTAGTTAAAAATCACTTTAATTAATAGGCTTGAGCTCTAAAAATGGCTATTTGCAGATAATTATTTTGTTTCTTTGCGTGCTATCACTAAAAAATCATGCACTGACTACTCGTGAATTTTGTAACCGTTATTTTTTACCACTGGCTATTTGTTGTTTAGTGTCAATATGGCCATTCTTCATGTCTAAATACATACATTTATTTAACTCAATGTTAGAATTCCACTTATAATGTGTGAGTAAATCAGGTGCCGCCGATACTCAATAGTCGTAATAACTCATCAGCGTTTCATATTGGTTTTATTTAAGGAAGGCAATGTAAATGGCAGGACATATGGTACTTATTGGTTGGGCATTATGGGTTAGTCCTTGCGGCACAGATTCATGTGATGCATTGCCCGTGACTGAAACCATTTTCACACAAGAGCAATGTGTCAGCCGAAAAAAATACTTAGAATCAAAACGACCAAACCTTTATTTTCTCTGCGGTGAAGTTTATCGTGATAGTGAAGAGATGGCCGTTGAAGAACAACATGCGGTTCCTGCACCACACCCACCATTAAGGTCGTTACCTAAGCGCCAGTCTCGTTAGCTTGAGCCGTTTTCCAGCCCAAGCCATACAACTATTACATGTTAGATAATTTCAGCAATTGGAGATTCCGCTTCAATAAACTCACCTTTATTTGCATGGTATTTCAGCGTTCCAGTACGATGAGCAATAATTTGCACTTCCATTTTCATCGCTTCCATTACGCCAATAACATCCCCTTCTACGACATTGTCCCCCTGAGGGATCAACCAGTTAAACAACACACCGGAGATAGGCGCATTCACCGCATCAGGGTTGCTAGCAGCTTGAAGCTCACCGTTAGGTGGTATCATATTAGTTGGAGACACACTATTTGCGGTAAGGCCGGACATTAACTGCGCCGGTAAGCCTAATTCACAACGTTTGCCATCAATTTCAATAAAGGTGCGAGTCAATTGATGGTTTGCAGATGGAATTTGGCGCTTTGCAGGGGGGATCTCCACACTAAATTCTGTTTCAATCCAACGTGTATGCACATTAAAATGGTCACAAAAGTCGGCTTGTTCCATGACCGCACGGTGGAACGGTAATACCGATGCGACCCCCTCAATCTTAAACTCTGCTAAAGCGCGACGGGCGCGTGAAATAGCTTGTTCTCGCGTATTTCCCACCACTATCAGTTTTGCCATTAACGAATCAAATGTCCCTGGGATCGTCGTACCAGCAGCAACACCACTATCAATACGAACTCCAGGCCCTGTTGGAACATCAAAAGTTGTAATTGTCCCTGGTGTTGGCAAAAAACCATTACCTGCATCTTCCGCATTAATTCGGAACTCAAAAGCATGACCGCGAGGCTTCGGAGTCTCATTAATACTTAAAGGTAAACCTTCGGCAATACGTAATTGCTCAATCACTAAATCAATCCCTGCCGTTTCCTCAGTTACCGGATGCTCAACTTGTAGCCGAGTATTCACCTCTAAGAATGATAACGTCCCGTCCTGACTCAGTAAAAACTCAACGGTGCCTGCGCCAACATAGCCAGCTTTACGGCAAATATCTGTTGAGGATTTAATAATTTGTTGCTGTTGTTCCTCAGATAAAAATGGCGCGGGTGATTCCTCGACCAATTTTTGATTACGACGCTGCAATGAACAATCCCTTGTCCCCACCACCAGCACATTACCATGTGTATCTGCAATCACCTGTGCTTCAATGTGGCGCGGGTTATGCAAAAACTGTTCAATAAAACACTCACCACGCCCAAAAGCGGCAACCGCTTCGCGTACAGCAGAATGATAAAGTTCTTCAACTTCATGTAATTGCCACGCGACTTTGAGACCTCGACCACCTCCACCAAATGCAGCTTTTATTGCGATAGGCAAACCGTGTTGATGAGCAAATTTAACTACCTCCTGCGCATCAATAACCGGGTCTTTCGTCCCCACAACCAGTGGGGCTCCTACTTGCATAGCAATATGGCGAGCCTGAACCTTATCACCTAAGATATCAATACTCTCCGCACTTGGTCCTATCCATATTAAACCCGCATCATTCACCGCACGGGCAAATTCCGCACGCTCAGACAAAAAGCCATAACCTGGGTGCACCATCGTCGCACCTGACTTCTGAGCGACTTCAATTAACTTTTCAATATTTAAGTAACTTTGTGCAGGTGAGTTCCCGTTTAGCCCATATGCCTCATCTGCCATTTTAACGTGTAATGCATCAATATCGCTGTCTGCATACACCGCAACAGACTGGAAACCATAATCACGGCAAGCACGAATAATACGCACAGCGATTTCACCTCGGTTTGCAATCAATACTTTGTGTGTCTTTTTATTCTTGTTCATCAGTACCATCACTCCCATGTAATTTTTTAAATTCACCAAGTGGATTAAAGCGTATTCTTGCATTGACAGGAATTTGCCCTGCTAAATCTAAATGATATTCACATACGGCCCCAATAACTGGGTAACCCCCGGTTAATGGATGGTCATTTAAAAATAAAACTGGCTGGCCATTCGCAGGAACTTGGATAGCGCCTATACAAGTCCCCTCACTCGGCAATTCTTGTAATTTTTTACGCTCAAAAGGTTTCTCACCTGACAAACGCAAACCTATACGATTTGATGCGGCTGTTACCTGCCACAATTGATTTGTTAGCTTATCAATGGCTTGCTCTGTAAACCAATCAGTTCTAGGGCCTAAAACCACATCAAGCACAACAACATCATCTGCATCTGGGTAATCAAATGCAGGGGTTTCTGATAAAGAAACTGCTGATATCGGTGAGCTTGTCTTAATGCTTAGTGCCTGATTAACCCTAAGAGGCGCAGGACCAACCTGTGCCAAAGTGTCGAATGAACAACTGGATAAAATAGGTTTAACATTAAACCCACCCCGTACAGCTAAATAACTGCGTACACCTTTATTTGGACTCCCAAGTTTAATCACATCCCCTTTGATTAAATGTACAGGTTGATAAGGATTAACTTGATATTGTTGATTGCTAGCGGTTGTCACCTCAATCACACAGGAGGCGCCTGTAACAGCAACAACTAAATTTCTATTTATTTGAGCTTTAAAGCCACCTTGAGTAATTTCTAATACCGCTGCGTCAGATAAATTCCCCACAATACGATTAGCACTACGTAGTGCTGATTTGTCCATACCACCGGATTCTGAAATCCCTAATGCCGACTGGCCTACTCGGCCTAAATCTTGGAATAACGTCTGTAAACCCGTAGCCAACACGATTATGTCTGCTTTCGTATTTTCAGGTTGCTCTATGCTTAGGTTCTTTGTGGGTAAGCTATAACTAACCTGACTTTTCTGTGCATCAACAAAGTTGACCCGGGTCCCTGCCTGCACTAAGGCTGGTTCAGGGCGGTTGATATCCCACATTGATAACTCGGTTACACCAATTAACTGCCAGCCCCCGGGGCTTGCTTGCGGATAAACACTACTAAACTCCCCAGCCAAAGCCACTGAACCTGCGGGTATCCGCACTCGAGGTGATTGGCGCCTTGGGACATTTAACTGAGCATGCTTAGAAACCATGTACCCAAAACCCGGCGCAAAACCACTAAAAGCAACTTGATACTCATTTTGTGTGTGTCGCCGGATCACCTCATCAACAGAAACACCGAGGAACTGGGCAACATCAGGTAAATCCTGCCCATTATAATGGACAGGAATTGTCACAAGCTTGCTAGCCTTCGCTTTAGCTTTGGTGATATCCCTCAAGGAAATCAATTTAACCAAGTTGTCTTCTTCCGCAATAAACGGGTTATAGCGGACTAAAATGGTTCGCGCTGCGGGGATTATTTCTTCAACCCCATGAATTGGTATCTCTGTTAAAGAGTCTGTCAGTGCCATTGTTTGTTCAAGGCTATCCAATTCAACCATGAAAGCACTTAAATTGACGGGTAAAAATCGCAATGGGCACCTCTATATATGATATGCAGCATCAGGAACATCAGTAATAAACATATAACCGGGTGCATGACTCAAAGCAAAAGGAACACCGGACTTCATTACTGCCGCTTGTGGCGTCACTCCGCATGCCCAAAATACCGGAATTTCCCCTTTTTCAATTCTGACGGCATCACCGAAATCAGGGCGCATAATATCCTGAATACCAAGCTGCTCAGGTGCACCAACATGAACAGGCGTTCCATGAACCGCGGGAAAGCGCCCAGTAATACTCACGGCATCCGCGATGCGGTCAGCGGGGATTGGGCGCATTGAAACAACTAATTCCCCCTGCAAACGCCCCGCGGGGCGACATAATCGATTCGTTTTAAACATGGGGACATTCGATTGATCAGTGATATGCCGTATATCAATACCCGCCTCAATCATTGGCGTTTCAAATGTAAAGCTACAACCAATAAGAAAGGTGACTAAATCTGGATGTTGTTGATAAATCTCTGTCGCATCTGTAATTTCAGCAGCTAACTGCCCATTTTCCCAAACACGGTAACGTGGAATATCTGTCCGTAAATCAGCTCCGTCTGCAAGGCTTGTTTGCCAACTCCCTGCTTCGCATACATCTAGCACTGGGCAACTCTTAGGGTTACGCTGTGCGTATAATAAAAAATCGAACGCCCAGTCACGGGGCAAGGCTATCATATTGGCTTGTGTCATTCCGCTGGCAAGCCCTGCTGTTGGTTTATCATAACCACTACGAATAGCTTCTCTGGCGGCGCGTGCCGCATCAATCGCTTGTTGCGATGCCTTCATAAGTTGCGTCATTAGCTATCCCTTCTATGCACAAAACCCTGAATTTCAATGCCTTGATTTTCTAATACATTACGTACTTCCTGTGCCATTTCTAACGCACCGGGGCTATCCCCATGTACACAAATCGACCCAGCTTCAATCGGAGTAAATTGGCCATCAATTGACATCACCCCGCCTTCGTTAACCAGTTGCAACATGCGTTGTGCAACTAATTGCGGGTCATGTAAAACTGCGCCTTCTAATCGACGTGAAACTAACGTGCCATCGCTGTTATAAGCCCTATCCGCAAAGGCTTCAGCCACCACATTCAACCCACTTTCTCTTGCCCATTCAATCAATGGCGAGCCCGCTAATGCGACTAATATCAATTGATTATCAACAGCTAACATTGCATTAATCACAGCCATCGCTTGGCGCTTATCGTGAGCAATCGTGTTATACAGTGCCCCATGGGGCTTAACATAACGTACTTGAGTCCCAACGGCGGTAGCTAGCCCTTGCAGAGCGCCAATCTGGTAAATAACATCCGCCATTAATTCATCAGTAGCAATATCCATATTACGACGACCAAAACCAACTAAGTCGGGATAACCAACATGAGCACCGACCACAACCCCATTATCTTGAGCCGCTTGCAGTGTTTTTAATATGCCTTCTGGTGACCCCGCATGGAACCCACAAGCAACATTAGCACTGCTAACCACGGGAAGGATCGCTGCATCATTCCCCATACTCCATTGACCAAAACTTTCCCCGAGGTCACTGTTTAAATCGATTTGTTTTTTCATCATCGCCCCTTGGGTTACTTCAGATAATTAAAGATTGTACTGACAGACATAACACCCATATACCAAGTTAAGGCACAGGTAATAACCCCAGACCATAATAACCAACGTGGATAGTGGTATCCCGACATCAAATCAGTTCTTTTCCAACCAATATAAACAAACAAGGTCAATCCAATAGGCAAGATTAACCCATTGAAACCACCTGCAAATACTAATAATGCGGCAGGCGCTGTTCCCATAAATAAATAAACAATTAATGAAATAGCAATAAATAGGATGGTCGCGACATTACGCTGCCTTTCGGTAATTGATGATTTAAATGCCGTTAAAAAACTCATTGATGTATAAGCTGCACCAATCACGCTGGTCAGTGCCGCAGCCCATAAAATTAAGCCAAAAATACGTAAACCAAAGTTACCTGCTGCTGCCTGAAATGCTTGAGATGCAGGGTTAGCCGCATGCCCTGAAATATCAATCGTTACACCACTTGCAACCACACCTAAGATCGCAAGGAATAAAATGTAGCGCATCAAACCAACAACTAAGATGCCTTTGGTTGCTGCACTCGACACAATATTTATATTTTCAATCCCTACTGCACCTTTATCTAATAAGCGGTGCGCGCCTGCATAGCAGATATATCCCCCAACGGTTCCCCCGACAATGGTGGTTATCATGGCAAAATCAACCGTATCCGGTAATACACTTTGACGTAGAGCCTCGCCAACAGGTGGGTTTGATGCAATAGCCACAAATAACGTTAGGCCAATCATCACTACACCTAACCCAATAATGAGCCTGTCAATAAATGTGCTTGCTTTACGGGATGAGAAAATATAAATCGCCAGCAATGCACTGATTAACCCTCCCCATTTTGGGTCGAGACCAACAAGTGCATTTAGCCCTAAACCTGCACCAGCAATATTACCAATATTGAAAATAAGCCCACCAAAAATAACCAATATGGCAAGTAAATAGCCACTTCCTGGGATTGTGGCATTAGCAATTTCTGATGAATGCATTTTCGTTAATGTCACGACTCGCCATATATTTTGCTGAACAACAAAATCAATCACGATAGACGCTAAAATACCGAACGCAAATGCCGCACCTAATGTGACAGTAAAGGTTGCTGTTTGTGTAATAAATCCAGGACCTATGGCAGAAGTTGCCATCAAAAAAATTGCACTTATTAATGAAGAACGGCGGCTTTTCACATACTCTGCGGTCGTTGATGCGCTTTCTTGAGCGGCCATATGCATACTCCTCTAATAGTTATTGTTTTAATTATTGATGTGATTGTTGATGTCATGATCATTGAGGCAATTATCGTGCCATTGTTCTACTTGTTATAGATATTGTTAATCTATCTTTAATAGATTGTTGAACAATTAATATGAGATGCTGAATAAACAATCAATAAAAATCGTTATTGATGATTTAAAAACCAAGACGTGATCACTTTTTTAACAAATTATTGAAGTCGGTCTACTTTCTTACAAAATAATCAGCACCAAAATGATGCAAAATTATTTAATTTCACTATATCAGTGCAAAAAATGAGTCTAGTGTGCTCATTGTGCAAGGAAACTTGCCGCTCTAACTCGAATATGTGAATATAGCGACTCATTTAATCGCTAAATTAAAACTATTCTTTTTATGAAAAAACAACCTGTTGCACAAACCTTATCCGTGACTATTGCAGAAACTATTCGCTATAAAATTACGGCGGGAGAAATCACTCCAGGTCAGCGCTTATCTGAAGCAACATTAAGTGAAGTGTTAGATATTTCACGCAACACCTTGCGGGAAGTGTTTAGGGTTCTCACTCAAGAAGGCTTACTTACCTACGCACCAAATAGGGGCGTATTTGTTTCTGTGCCTGATATGGCTGCTATTATTGACATCTATCAAGTACGCCGCTTAATCGAGTGTGATGCACTCACTCATGCATATGCTTTACACCCCGCGGTTCAAAAAATGAAAGAGGCAGTCAGCTGTGCACGTGAGCATGAAAAAATAGAAGATTGGGTTGGTGTAGGAACCGCAAATATGCAGTTTCATACCGCGATTGTCGAGTTATCAGATAGCGAACGCCTAATTAAGCTGTATCGTAATGTTTCAGCAGAATTACGCTTAGCATTTGGTCACCTTAATGACCCCAAAATTCTCTATGCCCCTTATATTGATAAAAACCAATCTATTCTTGAATTATTAGACTCTGGTCGTAATGTAGAAGCAGCCAGTGCCCTACGTAGCTACCTTGATTTATCAGAGCGCACATTACTTGCAGCATATAAGCGCAGCCAATCCTCAACAAATTAATGCAGAATATTTTTTACGGGATAATACAACATAGATTCGATTAATTTTTCGGCAGTTAGATAATCGCCAAAAACTAATTGTTAATTAATAATATCCTCAAATTTATTTTTTATATTATATTTTCTATTCCCTGCAACAAATCAAACACTTTAAGTCATTACCTTCCCATAATTAAGTCTTATGACAAATTAATTAACATTAATAACATAATTAATTAAAAAAATAATAACCAATAGTTACTTAAACACAACACACGTCTCTAACATCTCCCCTTCCTTAAAAGATACATTTAGTCATATATTTTTACATAATTACTTGTTTATACATAACATAATAACAAAATATACATAATGAAATAAATCACCCAATGTAATCACTCTATTTTTTCGAGTTAATAGTTGTAGTTTTATCGAATATTGGTTATAAAATTTATGATAATAAAAAAGCATATACATAAATATTATTTATATAATGAGATTCCACTATGACATTAAACCAAGTAACTAAAAAGAAACCATTTAAATTTGGCCTAGGGTGGCAAATATTGGTAGCTCTCATTTTAGGCGTTATTGCTGGGGCGCTTTTACATGATAATACTGAATACAAAGATTGGCTTATTCTGAATATTCTGTCTCCAGCTGGTAAGATTTTTATTCAATTAATTAAAATGATCGTTGTTCCTATTGTTATTTCTACTCTAATAGTAGGGATAGCCGGGGTTGGAAATACAAAGCAGCTAGGGTCCCTTGGGTTTAAAACTATCGTTTACTTTGAGGTTATTACTACCATTGCTATTATTGTCGGGATCTCTTTCGCCAATATATTCCAACCCGGTGTTGGTATTGATATGTCACAATTAACACAAGTCGATATATCCCAGTATGAAAAAACAACCCAAGAAGTTGCAAGCCACCCTTCAGGGATTATTAATACTATCCTGACTTTAGTTCCTAGTAATATTTTTTCAGCAATGGCAAGTGGTGATATGCTTCCAGTCATTTTCTTTGCTGTTTTATTTGGCTTAGGGCTTTCTTCTTTGCCTTTAGAGAAAAAACAACCATTACTTGATGTGCTACAGACTTTTTCTGAAACCATGTTTCGTGTAACTAACATGATCATGATGTATGCCCCTATCGGTGTATTTGCCTTAATTTCAGTTACTGTCGCTAATTTCGGCTTTTCATCATTAGTCCCACTATTAAAATTAGTCATACTTGTCCACTGCGCAATTATATTTTTTGCGGTAGTTGTATTGGGCTTAGTCGCTCGTTACTGTCGAATAAATATTTTCACCTTAATGAAAATATTAAAAGACGAATTATTGCTTGCTTATTCAACAGCAAGCTCTGAAACAGTACTCCCTCGTATTATGGATAAAATGGAAAAATACGGGGCACCAAAATCGATTACCAGTTTTGTCATTCCAATTGGTTATTCATTCAATTTAGATGGTTCAACATTATATCAAAGTATTGCTGCGATATTTATTGCCCAACTCTATGGTATTGAGCTTTCTATCGGGCAAGAATTAATACTTGTATTCACATTAATGATCACTTCTAAAGGGATTGCAGGGGTTCCTGGTGTATCATTTGTTGTTCTTCTCGCCACCTTAGGCAGTGTGGGTATCCCATTAGAAGGTCTTGCATTCATCGCTGGTGTCGACCGTATTCTTGATATGGCCCGGACAGCCCTTAATGTGGTAGGTAATGCCCTTGCTGCACTAGTAGTTGCAAAATGGGAACACAAATATGATAAGAAAAAAGCACTTGAATATGAACAATCCTTTTAGCCATTTCAATATATAAAAAGGATAATGCTCTTTATATTAATTTATAGAGAGCATTTTTATTATTTTTATATCACCATTAATCAACTAATATAAATCCCTTATAAAACTCACTTAATTTAGTTATTTATACTTACCTCTTACTTAATAAAATTTAATTTACATCACACTTTTTCAAAAAAATTATTTTATATTCGTTTTTTGTTCATTTCTTTACTACGCTAAATAAGTCATTTTTAATTAGTACAAGCAGGAAAGAATGAACCAATTAAGAAGATTCCTTTTATTTTTAAAATTACTCCAGCATCTTATGGTACTTTTTATATTTTCATTATCATTTTTATTACTACACAACTGGTTCTAATAAGAAAGCCTCGTATAATACGAGGCTTTCTTACAATAAAATCATTAATCATATATTTGGTGGGTTTGCTTTAATAGCATCAAAAAATACTCACCACTTACTAATCATAATATTTAAACAGGTTATCTCACTGTTTGATTTAAATTTACTGAATAGCAAATTTATAAATACAGTGAAGCCTCCCCTTCAGGTCTAGTTTTAAAACGCCTATGAGCCCAAAGATACTGCTCAGGAGCCTTTCTTATTTCAGCTTCTAACACTGAGTTAATCGTTGTAGCATCCAGCAAAGCATCTGTTGTCGGATATCCAAGTATTTCCTTTCCCAGTATTAAGTCATATTTAACGCCGCTTTTATTTCTTAATAACGTAACAGTAAGAGTTGGCGAATGTGACAGTTGAGCAAGGGTTGATGTCCCTTTTGATGTGGAACTATGTTTAACCGAGAAAAATGGGGCAAAGATAGTTCCTTTTCTACCAAAATCTTGGTCTGGAGCAAACCATATTGCTTTACCGCTTTTTAATTCTTGAACCATGAATCTGAGATTTTTCCGGTCAATCATTCCTTTGCCGGAGCGACAGCGGCCTCTAGTCTGGATGTATTCCATTGCTTTATTGTTATGTGGCCTGTACATCGCATTAACAGGAAAACAGAGCCCCATGATCCTACCACCTAGCTCTAGCGACATAAAATGCACACCAACAATAATCACACCTTTATTTTTGGCCACTGCATCCAAATAATTTGACATTCCCTTAACTTGGAACAGTTTTTTAACTTTTGTATCACTCCAGAACCATGCTATTCCAGTTTCGAATAGAGCAATACCTAATGATTTTAAATTTTCGGTGACTAGATCATCAATTTCTTTTTTACTTTTATTTGGAAAACATAATTCTAAATTTCGCTTTATAATTGAGACTCTTCGCTTAATAAAATACCTTGAGTTTTTCCCCAAGAAGGCCCCTAACCAAACTTGCCATGTATAAGGTAACTGTACCAATAAATATAAAAGAGATACCCCTAACCATGTTACTGCATATTTTGGATGGAACAACTTCAGTGAAAACGGGTTTGTGGCGTACATTATATCTCCCAATACTTCGCCTTTGCAGAATGCACGCTATTTTAGACTGCATTTCGTCTGTTAAATTCAACATGAATGCCATAACGAATGAATGCCACAACAATATAAGCTGACTTAAACAGTGAGTATTATATCAATAATCCGTATAAACACTACCCTCAGCTATGAATAAGCAACCAAATATTTTCTCACGTTATACTTTTACCAGATAAACACTAATAGTTTTTACCTACTCATGTTAAAGCATCGCAGTGATTAGAGGGAATATGAGGCACCAACGGCTAACGTTGGAAAAATGAGAGTGGGAAGCGATACCTATTTAGTACTAAATCATCTAACTGAGTATGCAATGAAGGTCGACAAGCTAATGTTCTGTGATAGCTCAAATATGTCCCATCGACTATTTAAAGCAGTAGAATGACCTGAATGACAAGCAAGAAAAAACCCGTTATCTCTATGAGATAACGGGTTCTTATTTGGTGCCGGCTACCGGAGTCGAACTGGTGACCTACTGATTACAAGTCAGTTGCTCTACCAACTGAGCTAAGCCGGCGAATATGGCGGAGAGATAGAGATTCGAACTCTAGGATGGTTTCCCATCGGCGGTTTTCAAGACCGCTGCCTTCGACCGCTCGGCCATCTCTCCATGGGGCGCGATTATGGAGGAATCCCGACGCCTTGTCTACCCCTGAAAGTAAAAAAATTGATTTTTTTACTTCGTTTGGCTAATCTTCACTCAATTACTCTCTATTTGCGAAAAATAATGGTAATATCTGTGCAAAATCGGTGTCTATCATTTCTCTAGGCGTATGATTTTTAACCTAATAATTTTTAGCCTATGGGAACGCACGCTACAGTATGTACAAACAATCATCATTAAAACCAAGCACTCTTTCACGTATTTTTGCTGCGTTTATTCTGTTGTTAATTGTGATGCTGTTTTTATCACTATTTAACTACTATCAAGCATGGGTGCAAAACCGCCAGACCTCATTAAGTAGTATGGCCACTAGGTTAGCGTATCAAATCGAAGACTACCGCTACCAAGCTAGCCACATTTATAAGCTTGCCAATGATAAAACAACTCCCACTGCTATAGATAAACTTTCCGTGACAGAAATGCGCCATGATATTTTTTGGTTAAGTAGTGCAAACCAAACTATTGATGCGATTGTATTTGGGAATAATAAAAAAGCGAATAATGTATTAGCCACTAAGCTAGCTGATTATATGGAGATTGTCTGGGGTGCACGCAATGAATATAACTCAATGTATTATCTTAATGGGCTAGATAATACTTTAGTTTTAGTAACTACTCATTCAATACTTAAGCCTGAACTACGTTTTAAGGAAAGCTATCTGACTCTAACTGCTGAAGAAAAGCGTGCGGATATGTTGACTCAGTCGACACTGTTAGATAGACGAGAAATTATATCTAATATACAAAAGTATTCTCCAGATAACCTCTTCTATTATACATATCGCTTGATGTTCAACTCTCCAGGGCAGCTAACCAGTGTTATTTCGTTTGATATTTCCATTAATTCGCTGATCCCAGCAAGCCTTAATGGGGATTTTTTCACCATTAATACACGCCCATCAAGTACTGGCAGTAATGAGTCTCATACCTCTTGGGTTGGAACAAACCTAATATTTTCGCAACCTATTGAAGGGACTAGCTATCAGCTTTATTATCATACTTCATTAAAAAACATTATTTTTAATATGGTGAGCTTTAACCTTTGGTTAATGACAGGCATGCTCATCATGATTTTCCTTGCTTTGTTGATCATGGCTTTTATTCGTAAACGGCTTATTTCTCCCAATACCAACATGCTACAAGAACTCCATTTTAACGAAGCGCTAAACAATGCCCTGATTAACCATATTGCCTATGGTATTTTAGTCTACGACTTTAATGCCAACAAAAAAATCCTTAGCAATAACATTGCAAATCAATTACTACCTTCAATGGATTTGGTTCATATAAAAGAGATGGCAATCGAAAATCATGATGTTATTCAGGTTTCGATTGAAAATATTGTTTATGAGATCGTACTTGTTGAAAGTGCAACCAAAGCAAATACTGTCATGTTTATTATTGTAGATAAAGACAAGGAAGCTCTCACTCAAAAACGCCAAGAACTAGCCAACCGTGAATATAAAAAGAATATCCAAATGCGCAAGGTTGTATTTGAAAATATGTGTAGTGAAATACTTCCTGCCCTTATCCAAATTGACGACCAATTAACTAAATTAGCTAAAATTTCAGGTGAAAATAACCAAAAATTTGTTTTAGAAATAGAAAGTCAGCTATTTTATATTAACCGTTGGTTTGAAAATATAGGGTTGCTAAATCAGCTAGAATCAGAAACAACTCCACTAAAAAGTGAAAAAATTTCGATTGCAAATGTCGTTAATCAGTTTTTGAAACAAAACCTATCGCGTCTTAATAATAAAGGGTTAGCCCTTTATTTTCATAACAATATCAATCCTGATTCATTAATTGAAACCAATTTGGCTTATTTACAGCATCTAATACAACTCATTTGGGATTATTCTATTGCAACAACCTCTTTTGGGAAGATATCTTTCACGCTATCTTATGATTCAGAAAAAAGAGTCGTTTTACTTAACATTAGAGATAGTGGTTCAGGGCTTAGTAACCAAGAACTTAATAACTTGCAAAGTCCTTTTCTTGGGAAAATACTAAATTCATCTCACTTCACTCGTTCTGGTATGACATTTTATTTATGTAAGTTATTGGTAAAGAGGATGAATGGGACATTTTCGATTCGTACTAGCGATGCGATAGGCACACATTATGAGATTACACTTCCAGCGACCAATGAACTCCTTGTTAAGGATTATCCTGCTTTATTAGAGGATGTCTACGTGCGGTTAAATATTCATAATGCAGATATTTCGCGTATTATCAGAAATACCTTAGCCAATTATGGCGCAGAATTTCTTGATTTAAATGAAAGTTCTCCGCATACGGATTGGGATCTGTTGATCACTGATAATAATGAAGAATGTTTTGAACACATTATCAAAATTAATGGTAATCTTTCTGGAATGCACGAGTTGCAACCTCACTACATAGAGGTTAATTATAACTTTGCTGATGAGCTTATTAGTGCAATTTCATTACTTATCGAAAATTCGGATAGCGAAGATGAATGTTCACGCTTACCAGAACCTAACGAGGTTGAATCTCAAACTTCATTATCTAACCCTGATGGAGAAATGGAAAATGCAATTAAAAGTTATCAATTAGTTTTAGCTAACAGTGGATATCGAGATTTGTTCATAACAACAGTACCGATAGATATTAATAAACTGTATAATAGTGAAAGTGTTGAGGATTTGACCGAATTGAAAAACACTGCACATCGTTTAAAAGGAGTTTTTGCTATGCTCGAATTCACAGTTCTTCATAAAATTTGTGAAGATTTAGAGCGTTATATAGCAGATGAAAACGGATTGGAAATAAGAAAATGCATTAGCATGCTGGATAATTCAGTCAAAAAACTAATGCCAGAAGGTAACCAATAAGATGAATAACCTAAATGTCATTGTTGCCGATGATCACCCTATTGTTCTTTTCGGTATCAGAAAATCACTTGAACAAATCGAATGGGTGAATATCGTAGGTGAATTTGAGGACTCAACCTCTTTAATTAATAACTTAGCACGCTTAAACGCTGATGTTCTAGTTACTGATTTATCTATGCCAGGTGATAAATACGGCGATGGTATTACGTTAATCAAATACATTAAACGCCATTATCCTGACCTTTCAATTATTGTTCTCACCATGAACAATAATCCAGCCATTCTAAGTGCAATTCTAGAACTGGATATCGAAGGTATAGTGTTAAAACAAGGCGCACCAGCAGATTTACCTAAAGCATTAGCGGCCTTACAGAAAGGTAAAAAGTTTACCCCTGAAAGTGTGAGTAAATTGTTAGAAAAAGTCAATGCGAGTGGTTACGGTGATAAACGCTTATCGCCAAAAGAAAGTGAAGTTCTGCGTTTATTTGCTGAAGGTTTCTTAGTCACTGAAATTGCTAAGAAGCTTAATCGTAGTATCAAAACAATTAGTAGCCAGAAAAAATCAGCAATGTTGAAATTAGGCGTTGAAAATGATATTGCCTTACTGAACTATCTTTCTTCTGTCAGCATTGATAACTCGCCTTCAGAGTAATATTTAAGTTCTTTTACTACACGATAAAAACCCGGTTACGGGTTTTTATTTTTTACTCCATTCATTTCTCAGCAAAAACGGGTCAATGTCTCGCGCAAAATAGCAATAGTGGTTGGTTTTGATAAACAATCATTCATACCCGCATCGATACAGCGTTGTTTTTCCTCAGCCATCGCATTCGCTGTTAGTGCAACAATAGGTAAATTACATTCTAAGCGGCGTAACTCTCTTGCCAACTGATAACCATCCATATTTGGCATGTTAACGTCCGTTAAAATAATATCAGCATGATGGCTATCTAAGTATTTCAGTGCATCTAACCCATCCACTGCAGTACCCGTTGTAAAGCCGATGCTGGCTAATTGTTCACTCAAAAGCATCCGGTTGATTGGGTGGTCATCAACAATAAGTACATGGTATTCACCCAAAGAAAAATCTGCCATTAGTTGCTCATTCGAGCTAACATTTTTCTGTGAATTCTCAACGGTTTTCATAATAACTTTATCAATTAATACGGGTAACTTATCTAATTGATATGTGTTATAAACCCATTCATTTGATTTTGCTTCATAAAGATCACCTGCGTAGAAGCTCGACAACTGAATATGATGAGTGCTTCTCACTTCCCCTTTATGCTCACAATCGGTTATCAACAGGTCATAATCGATTGTTTTGTCGATAGAGTTATTAGTTACTACTATAAATTTTTCATGTGCTAATAGCCGTGATAGGAAATTCATTAAGAATTCGTTTTGGCACGAAATAGCAATACGATAGCCTGTACGATAATCGGGAACCGTTTTTTTAATGTACTCTTGCCCATAAAGTGGGATACGTATTGTGAATGAACTTCCAAGACCTATTTGGGAACTAACTTCTATATCACCATCCATTAGGTTGATTAGTTTTTCACATATAGCTAAACCTAAACCTGTTCCTTTATGTCCGGTATTGTTTTGGTCATGTACTTGAAAGAATGGGTCAAATAATTGCATCACCACTGCTTGAGTCATGCCTATCCCTGAATCTCGGATTTCGACCTTCAAATAATTCTCATCTTTCCAAACATACAACAGTACAAAACCGGATTCCGTAAACTTAATACTGTTATTAACAATATTAGAAACCACTTGCTGTAGCCGTACTGAATCATTGAGAATTAAATCAGGAATGTCAGGCTCAATATAAGAATACAACGATATTTTTTTCTTGGTCACTAATGGCAAATAGTTAGCTAATACAAATGCAAATACTTCCCGACAATTAAAAAGTTTATTTTCTATTTTCAATTGTTTAGATTCAATTTTAGAAAAATCCAAAATATCACTGATGATTTGCAACAGTAATGAAGAAGAATTATCCATTGTGGACACTAAACGCGTTGCTTTTTCGGATAACTCATAACGTTGCAATAATTCAATATTACCGATGATCCCATATAGCGGTGTTCTTAATTCATGACTTACCGTTGCTAAGAACATCGATTTTGCATGGTTTGCTTGCTCTGCAGCATCAGCAATATCTTGCAATGATTTCTCCATTTGCACACGGATACTGATATCAATTAAAACACAAATCGCGACATCTTCATTTTGATAACGAGAATTCACAAAGCTGATCTGTAAATGTGTACCATTTGTTGTCACAACATCAATATAATTACTCGCTTTCTGGCGAATAATTGTCAAAATCCGCTGCTTATCATCATCACTTAATAAGCGAAAATAATCATGAGCCAGCTCATTACTTAGAATATTGCCACCATCCGTTAACCGTAAGATAATGATCCCCACAGGCGCGGAGGCCACAATTTTATGATTAAATTGTTCATGTTCTTCGAGGCGAATAGCGGTATTCGCAGCTGGCTCCAACATTTTTCTTTCTAACAACCAGATTAGAAAGAAAATAAGCCCACCAGTAAAAATATTAAGTACTATCCCGTAGAAGATAGTATCTTCTAAGCTCGCGAGTATTTGAGATGTTGCTATTGAGAAAATAACCGTTACTTGAGAAGGGGCTAAACGCTTCTTAAAAATTAATTTTGAATAATCAGAATTAAAGCCAAAAAAAGAAGGCTCTGCGATATTCAACAGTGCTGAACTTTTAGGATTCATATCTACCGGTGAATATAAAACAGGTTGGTTATAATTATTCACCATCAATATTTCAACTGCTTTATTTTTACTTATATTAAATTGATTCAAATTGATTGAGCGTTCTAGACCAATAAAAGCAAGCAACATCTCTTTATGATTAACAGGTTGAATTAGATAGACTTGGCCGTTATCGGGTTGGGCGCCATGCACAATAGTGAACAAATTACGCTCTTTGCCTCTCAGCCTTAGTCCCTGATAGGTGCGTACACTCTCATAACTCACTTTTTTCAATATCTCAATATCGGATATTGTAGAACGGATCGGATAATCCACCATACAATAACTTCTTGAACCGACTAAAAATACATGATTTAAGGCTTGTGGAGCCGCAATACTATCCTTCCAGAAATAATTTAATTGTTCGAAAGCATGTAAATAATTTTCAGCTCTATTCCTAAAATAATCACAATCTGTATCGGCGGTTAATTTATAAAAAGAATAGTTTGATGCACTAGGCAAATCCATAAAACTTGTAGATGTAGCCTTTCCATTCCCAGATTCTTGTAATTTAGTTTTATATTGTTCAGTCATTGACTGAATAGAATTTAAGGTCGCACCGGTTTGTTGAATATAAGCCTGAAGATTCTCATGCCCTGAATAAAATTGCTGACGTATGTCAGATTTATACTCATTGAATTGTGAATAAAGAAAAAATAAAGTAATAAAAACGCCCATCCCCCACAACATCAAGCCGAGGATACGAAATAAATCTCGAGAGAGTCTAAGTGATGTTTTAAACGAGGGTAAATATCTCAAGCGCCTTCCTGTATATTCGATACCATGACCGTTAATTATACTCGATCACATGATAAAAAAGCGATAAACATGAAAAGTAATAAAAACCATGAGAGATATCAATTAGAAAAGTAAAACGGGCAGCGTGATCGGCTGCCCGTTGAGTAGATTAAACGAAATGATTAATCTTGTTCATTGATGTCTGCATCATCCACACCATTTTCCATGGTGTTTTCGTCTACATTTTCATCATCTAAACCTTCATCATCTTCCGTTTCAGCAACGCGCTGTAAGCCAACAACTTTTTCGTCTTCGGCAGTTCTAATCAGAGTAACACCTTGAGTATTTCGACCAACAATACTGACTTCTGACACTCGAGTACGAACTAACGTCCCTGCATCAGTGATCATCATGATTTGGTCAGTGTCATCGACTTGAATGGCGCCAACTACATTCCCGTTACGTTCACTCACTTTAATGGAGATAACCCCTTGAGTTGCACGTGATTTTGTTGGATATTCTGCTGCTTCAGTACGTTTACCGTAACCATTCTCTGTTACAGTCAAGATATGGCCTTCCCCTCGAGGAATAATTAAAGAGACAACTTTATCGTTATCCATTAATTTTATACCACGAACACCTGTTGCAGTGCGCCCCATCGGTCTTACTGCATCTTCAGCAAAGCGAACCACTTTACCTTGCGCAGAGAACAACATGACTTCATTTGAGCCATCGGTCAAATTAACACCAATGAGTTCATCACCTTCATTTAGGTTAACCGCAATAATACCTGCGCTTCTTGGACGGCTGAATTCTTGTAAAGGCGTTTTCTTCACCGTACCGCTTGCAGTCGCCATAAACACGTTGTAGCCCTCTTCGTACTCTCGTACAGGTAAGATAGCTGTAATGCGTTCGTTTTGTTCAAGTGGTAATAAGTTAACGATTGGACGACCACGAGCACCACGGCTGGCCTCTGGTAATTGGTAAACCTTCATCCAGTATAAGCGACCACGACTTGAGAAACACAAGATGGTATCGTGCGTATTGGCAACCAAGAGGCGTTCAATAAAGTCTTCGTCTTTCGTCCGCGCTGCCGATTTACCTTTCCCTCCACGACGCTGTGCTTCGTAATCAGACAGAGGCTGATACTTCACATAACCTTGGTGAGATAACGTAACGACCACATCTTCTTGATTGATTAAATCTTCAATATTGATGTCCGCGGTATTCTCGGTAATTTCAGTACGTCGAGGGTCATTATATGTATCACGAATAATTTCTAATTCTTCGCGAATAACTTCCATCAAACGTTCAGGGCTGCGCAAAATAAATAACAGAGCTTCAATTTGAATTAAAAGTTCACGGTATTCTTCGAGTAATTTTTCATGCTCAAGACCCGTTAACTTTTGCAAACGCAAATCAAGAATAGCTTGTGCTTGTTGTTCAGTAAGGAAATATTGACCATCATGAACACCGAACTGTTCTTCTAACCATTCTGGACGAGCCGCGTCATCACCTGCACGCTCTAGCATCGCAGCCACATTACCAAGGTCCCAAGACCTTGCTATCAGCCCTGCTTTGGCTTCTGCTGGCGTTGGTGCCTTACGGATCAGCTCGATAATTGGGTCAATATTCGCTAATGCAATCGCTAACGCTTCAAGTATATGAGCTCTATCGCGTGCTTTACGCAGTTCAAAAATGGTACGGCGTGTAACAACCTCACGACGATGACGAACGAAAGCAGCAATAATATCTTTTAGATTCAGTATTTTTGGTTGGCCTTGATGTAAAGCCACCATATTAATGCCAAAAGAAACTTGCAGCTGAGTTAATGAATACAAGTTGTTTAGGACAACCTCACCCACCGCATCACGTTTTACCTCAATGACAATACGCATGCCGTCTTTATCTGACTCATCACGTAATGCACTGATACCGTCAACACGTTTGTCTTTGACTAGTTCAGCAATTTTTTCAATCAAGCGAGCTTTATTCACTTGATAAGGTATTTCGCTGACAATGATGGTTTCACGGCCACTTTTCTCATCGACTTCGACTTCTGCACTAGCACGGATATAAACCTTACCACGCCCTGTACGATAAGCATCGATGATACCACGACGACCGTTGATGATGGCAGCAGTCGGGAAATCTGGGCCCGGTATGTGCTCCATCAAACCTTCAATACTGATATCTTCATCTTCTATATAGGCAAGACAACCATTTATAACTTCCCCTAAATTGTGAGGAGGAATATTAGTTGCCATCCCAACAGCAATACCTGACGACCCATTAACTAAAAGGTTAGGGATTTTCGTTGGCATTACTTCAGGAATTTGCTCTGTTCCATCATAGTTTGGAACGAAATCAACGGTTTCTTTTTCAAGATCAGCCAGTAGCTCATGAGCAATTTTCGCCATACGGATTTCCGTATAACGCATTGCCGCAGCTGAGTCTCCATCAACTGAACCGAAGTTTCCTTGACCATCCACCAGCATGTAACGCATAGAGAAAGGCTGTGCAAGACGAACGATAGTCTCATAAACAGCGCTATCACCATGTGGATGGTATTTACCGATGACGTCCCCGACTATACGGGCAGATTTTTTATAGGGTTTATTCCAATCATTTCCCAATACATTCATCGCAAATAGTACTCTGCGGTGTACTGGCTTCAGTCCATCTCGAACATCCGGAAGTGCACGGCCGACAATAACGGACATTGCATAATCCAAATACGAACTTTTAAGCTCTTCTTCGATATTAACTGGTGTGATTTCTCTGGCAATCTCGCTCATGGAACCACTGTCCCTCATAACTTCGGATTCAAAGAGTAGAACTATACCACAATTCGCCAATTTAATAAAAATAAGAGACGGGTATTTGTCTTTCAAGCTATGTATAATAGCGGAAAATTAAGTTTATGTGTCCGAAACTTGAAGGTTCTGCAATGAATAGCTGCGATAACTCAGTTATTGTCTGCATTTTAACCTTCAATAATAAACGGGCGCCTATCACCTCCCTATTAAAATCAGGCTATCAATAATAGGTCTATCGGGTAATAGGATCAAAATAGGAGCTTCTTTAATGAGTGATACCCAAACCCCAGCGTATCTTAATGTCGATAAACAAGAAATTGAAAAATTTGAATCCATCGCATCCCGCTGGTGGGATTTAGAAGGCGAGTTCGCCCCTTTACACCGTATTAACCCATTACGTTTAGGGTACATCATGCAACGTGTAGAGGGGATTTTCGGTAAAAAAATTCTTGATGTAGGCTGTGGTGGCGGCATTTTATCAGAAAGTATGGCGCGTGAAGGTGCGGAGGTTACTGGCCTAGATATGGGCGCGGAACCTTTAATGGTTGCACGTTTGCATTCGCTTGAGTCAGGTATTCCTGTTGAATATGTTCAAGAAACGGTTGAACAACATGCAGATAAACACCCTCAAGCCTATGATGTTGTAACTTGCATGGAAATGCTAGAGCATGTGCCAGACCCACAATCTGTCGTCAGAGCCTGCGCAAAATTAGTTAAACCAGGTGGCCATGTTATTTTTTCTACTATTAATCGTAATAAAAAAGCTTGGTTGATGGCAGTTGTTGCTGCAGAGTATGTGATGAAAATGGTCCCCAAAGGGACTCATGATGCGAATAAATTTATTCGCCCATCAGAATTGATTAGCTGGGTCGATGGAACACAGTTAAAAGATAAACATATCATAGGGTTGCACTATAACCCTATGACTGATAAATTTTGGCTTGGCCCAAATGTGGATGTCAATTATATGCTACACACGATCAGCGAATAGCCTGTTAGTCGCGAAAAGCATAAATCGCAAGCAGTACGTTTAAGAAAGCAGCAAACGATCGCAATTTACAAAATTTATTTTAGTCCTCATGTCGGAAGCTTTTTTTTTATTAGTTCCTTTTACCATGCAGCTTACCGACATGATCTATTTTCTTATCCAACCAGTTATCCACAAGAACCCCGCAATTTGTTCACTTGATAAAATCGCATATTAACATTATCTTGTTATGGTATTCTCAACAAACTACTACATATAGTAGTAAGGCAAAACATAACACAACTAGTCTCATGGCATTTAACCATGGGCTTTTTTATGTTTGCATTACACTATTTGTTGTTCAACCAAGGTGCATTTGCTCATGAACCAGAGTCTGTTAGTCACAAAACGTGATGGACATAAAGAACGCATTAATCTCGATAAAATCCACAAGGTAATAACCTGGGCTGCTGAAGGCCTCAGTAACGTATCTGTTTCTCAGGTGGAGTTACGTTCACAGATTCAGTTTTATGATGGGATCAGAACTTCTGATATTCACGAAACGATGATCAAAGCAGCAGCCGATTTGATTACTGGTGAAACACCAGATTATCAATATCTTGCCGCACGTCTTGCGATATTTAACCTACGCAAGAAAGCCTATGGCCAATTTGAGCCACCAGCACTGTATGCACATGTAAAACACCTCGTTGAAATGGGGAAATATGATAAGCATTTGCTGGAAGACTACTCCGAAGCAGAGTTCGAGCAAATGGATAGTTTTATTGACCATTGGCGTGATATGAATTTTTCCTATGCTGCGGTTAAACAGCTCGAAGGCAAATATTTAGTACAAAACCGCGTAACTGGTGAAATATACGAAAGTGCGCAATTTTTATATATATTAGTTGCGGCTTGTCTATTTTCACATTACCCAAAAGAAACACGTCTTGATTACATTCGCCGTTTCTACGATGCCGTATCTACCTTCAAAATTTCACTACCTACGCCAATTATGGCTGGGGTACGTACACCTACGCGTCAATTTAGTTCTTGTGTTCTAATTGAATGTGGAGACAGCCTTGATTCTATCAACGCCACATCAAGTGCCATTGTCAAATATGTTTCACAACGTGCAGGAATTGGTGTAAATGCAGGGCGTATCCGTGCATTAGGTAGCCCTATTCGTGGTGGTGAAGCATTCCATACTGGCTGTATACCATTTTATAAGCACTTCCAAACAGCGGTTAAATCTTGTTCTCAAGGTGGCGTCCGCGGTGGTGCAGCAACATTATTCTACCCAATCTGGCACTTAGAAGTTGAAAGCTTATTGGTTCTAAAAAATAACCGTGGTGTTGAAGGTAACCGTGTTCGTCATATGGACTACGGCGTTCAGTTAAATAAATTGATGTACGAACGCTTGATTAAAAACCAAGATATCACGTTGTTCAGCCCATCTGATGTGCCGGGTCTTTATGACGCTTTCTTTGCCGATCAAGAAGAATTCGAACGCTTGTATGTGAAATATGAACAAGATGAAAATATTCGCAAGACCGCCGTAAAAGCCGTTGAGCTATTTTCATTAATGATGCAAGAGCGTGCATCTACTGGTCGTATTTATATTCAAAACGTTGACCACTGTAATACACATAGCCCATTTGACCCACAAGTTGCACCCGTTCGTCAATCGAACCTGTGTTTAGAAATTGCATTACCGACAAAACCATTAAATAACATTAATGATGAAAATGGTGAAATCGCGCTATGTACACTTTCTGCTTTCAACTTAGGTGCAATTGAAAGCCTTGATGAGTTAGAAGAATTAGCCACGTTAGCTGTCCGTGCGTTAGATGCCCTACTCGATTATCAAGATTACCCAATTATTGCAGCGAAGCAAGGGTCTATGGGCCGTCGTACCTTAGGTATTGGCGTGATCAACTATGCTTATTATTTGGCAAAACATGGTGTTCGTTACTCCGATGGCAGTGCAAATAATCTAACGCATAAAACCTTTGAAGCAATTCAATATTACCTGTTGAAAGCCTCAAATGAACTAGCAAAAGAGCAAGGCGCTTGCCCATGGTTCAATGAAACCACTTATGCACAAGGTGTGTTACCGATCGATACTTATAAAAAAGAACTCGATAAGTTAACTAATGAGCCTTTACATTATGATTGGGAAGCACTTCGCCAAGACATTAAACAACATGGTCTGCGTAACTCTACATTATCTGCTTTGATGCCTTCTGAAACATCATCCCAGATTTCAAACGCAACTAATGGTATTGAGCCGCCACGTGGTTACATCAGTATTAAAGCATCTAAAGATGGCATCTTACGTCAGGTCGTCCCTGATTACGAAAATCTTAAAAGTGCTTATGAACTGTTATGGCAAATGCCTTCAAATAGCGGTTATTTACAACTCGTTGGTATCATGCAGAAATTTATCGACCAGTCGATATCTGCAAACACAAACTATGACCCAACTCGTTTCGAGAGCGGTAAAGTACCAATGAACCAATTGCTAAAAGATTTATTGCTCGCCTATAAGTTTGGTGTGAAAACACTTTACTATCACAACACCCGCGATGGCGCGGAAGATGTGCAAGGTGATCTGGAAGAAGTTGTTGAGTCAGCAGATTCCGATTGCGAAGGCGGCGCGTGTAAAATTTAATAGGAATGGTTATGTCACATACATATACAACGTTTTCACAGAAGAAAAATGACCAAATGCTGGAACCGATGTTTTTCGGCCAGCCGGTTAACGTGGCACGCTATGATCAGCAAAAATACCCTATTTTTGAAAAACTGATTGAAAAACAACTGTCATTTTTCTGGCGACCAGAAGAAGTTGACGTGTCGCGCGACCGCATTGACTATAATGCATTGCCAGAACACGAAAAGCATATTTTCATCAGTAATCTGAAATACCAAACGCTGCTTGACTCTATTCAGGGTCGCAGCCCAAATGTGGCTCTGTTGCCATTAATTTCAATTCCTGAGTTAGAGACTTGGGTAGAAACGTGGGCATTTTCTGAAACTATTCACTCACGTTCTTATACGCATATTATTCGTAATATCGTAAATGACCCTGCCATCATTTTTGATGATATTGTTGAAAATGAAGAAATTTTAAAGCGTGCAAAAGACATTTCTGGTTTTTATGATGACCTAATCGAAATGACTAACTACTACCATATGTTTGGTGAAGGCACTCATAATTGTAATGGCAAGCAAGTCACCGTTTCTCTACGCCAACTTAAAAAGCAACTTTACCTGTGCTTAATGAGTGTCAATGCCCTAGAAGCCATCCGTTTTTATGTTAGTTTTGCTTGTTCATTTGCTTTTGCTGAGCGTGAACTGATGGAAGGGAATGCAAAAATCATCAAGCTAATTGCGCGTGATGAAGCGTTGCACCTAACCGGTACTCAACACATGCTTAACCTATTGCGTTCAGGTCAAGATGACCCTGAAATGGCAGAAATTGCAGCGGAATGTGAACAAGAATGCTACGACTTGTTCGTACAAGCAGCGGAACAAGAAAAAGAGTGGGCTGATTACCTATTTAGTGAAGGTTCAATGATTGGTTTAAATAAAGATATTTTATGCCAATACGTTGAATACATTACTAATATCCGTATGCAAGCGGTAGGTTTGAAATTACCTTTCGAAGGGCGCTCCAACCCGATACCATGGATTAACGCATGGTTAGTTTCAGATAACGTACAGGTCGCACCTCAAGAAGTTGAAGTTAGTTCTTACCTAGTTGGTCAAATTGACTCTCAAGTCGATACCGACGACCTGAGCGACTTCGAACTGTAATTATGGCTAGCCATAAAATCACCCTGCGATTAACGCAGGGTGTTCAAGTCCCCTTCCATACTGAAATCCATTCGTGTTTATTGGAAGCTCTCGAAGATAGTCGTGTTCCTGTCGAATATCAATGCCGTGAAGGCTACTGTGGTTCATGTCGTGTGATGTTATTACGTGGAAAAGTCGGCTATAAGCGTAAACCTTTGGCATTTGTTCAAGAAGGTGAAATATTACCTTGTTGTTGCCACCCGCTTTCTGACATTGAAATTGGTTGATAGTTTAATATCGTTAGCGATTGCATGGTAATTGACTTTCCATGCAATCGCTTTTCATCTTATGAGATTGCTATCGGTTTATAGGTAACCATATAAAGCGGCAAATACCCAGCCAAATACGCAAGAGACGCCCACCCCAATTAACCCCGGCAAGATAAAACTGTGGTTGATAACAAATTTACCGATACGTGTTGTTCCTGAGCGGTCAAATTGAATCGCTGCAAGGTCACTAGGATAAGTTGGTAAAATATAATAACCATAACAAGCTGGTGCAGAAGCAATAATATAAGCAGGGTCAACACCAATTCCTAATGCGATAGGCACAACCGCTGCCAATGCCGCTGCTTGTGAATTAACGAATTTAGACACCAATAGTAAAATAACCGCATATGCCCATGGGAAATCCTTAACTAAAGAACCAAGTGTTCCTTTGATCTCATCCATGTGTGCACCAAACATGGTTTCAGCCATCCATGCGATACCATATACCGCAACAATAGCAATCATCCCTGAGCGGAAAACTTCATTCTTCGATATTTGCCCTGGATTAGTTTTACAGATGATAATAATTAGCGCTCCTGCCAATAACATAAACATCTGGATCACTAATACCATAGAAAGTGGTTTACCATTCACTAGTGGTCTTAATTCAGAAAAAGCGCCTAATAATGCAACGACTGCAATAGATGCTAGGAAAATCCACATCGCTACCCAATTAATTTTAGGCAGTTTTTTATCCAGTAATGTCACACTGTCACCATATACATAATCATGGTTTTCAGGGACAGAAATAAACTCTTGGAATACGGGGTCTTTATCAAGATCTTTCCCCCTAAACCAACTAAAGATACCAATAGCTAAAATACCTAATAATGTTGATGGGATAGTAATGGCCAATAAATCTAGAAATTCAAGAGATTGCCCGTTTATCGTCACCCCATTTAACATTGCAACGAGTGAAACAACAGCCACTGATACAGGGCTAGCTATAATCCCCATTTGTGCACCAATACTACTTGCAGCCATTGGTCTTTCTGGTCGAATATTGTTTTTAATCGCTGCATCATAAATGATAGGTAAAATAGTATAAACAACATGCCCTGTACCACACAAAATGGTTAAAATGCATGTCACAAATGGTGCCACAATAGAGATGTATTTAGGGTTTTTCCGTAGTAATCGTTCTGCAATTTGCAGCATGACATCTAAACCGCCTGATGCTTGTAACGTTGCTGATGCGGCAACAACAGCAATGATAACAAGCATAACATCAACAGGCGGTTTTCCTGGCGGTAAGCCAAACCCAAAAACTAAAATTACGAGACCAACACCACCCAAAAGCCCTAACGCCATCCCACCTTTTTTTGCTCCGTAAAACAAGCAAACAAGGATAATGGCAAGTTGTATCATGAAGTCCATAGTTTCATCCTTTATAGATATGTCTCCCTATATTATCCGGATGATTTATATTCATTAATTTGATTTATGATAATTTCAAAATCAATTTAATTTTATTTTTTATGCTTTTGTTATAGCCCCATCACACAATTCACCTTAAGTAACTGCCATACTGCCCAGTTAATTAGTCTATATAGAAAAATCAATTAATTACCCTCTATTTTTTAACATATGCCTCCTCTTTGAATTTACGTTTATCTCTCATTATTTTTTCATTTAATTAACCTGTATTTATTTAGCCATTCTTTTAGTCTCAACTAAATTTAAGGTGTAAATATATATATACACCACCTGTAATTTACATTTGACAGCGCACGTGCAATCGCATAATCTGCTGCACTTATTAATAAATTAATTTCAATTAGAGGAACTTGTGAAGAATCGTACGCTTGGCAGTGTGTTAATCGTTGCAGGAACAACAATAGGGGCTGGGATGCTGGCAATGCCACTTGCTGCTGCAGGTGTCGGTTTCACAGGCATCGTCTGTTTGCTTGTTGGTTTGTGGATGTTAATGAGCTATACCTCATTGCTATTAGTTGAAGTATATCAACATAACCCAGCCAACATGGGATTAGGGTCTGTTGCTAAGAAATATCTAGGTCCCACAGGGCAAATAGTAACAGGCCTCAGTATGCTGTTATTAATGTACGCCTTAACGACTGCATATATTGGCGGTGCCGGTGTTCTAATTTCAGACAGTTTTTCTTCATGGTGGGGTATTAACATTTCGACGGATACTGCCATTATTGCGTTCACAATTATCGGTGGTGCGATTGTCTGCATAGGCACCCACTCTGTAGACTTTATTAATCGAATTTTATTCACTGCAAAAACTGTTTTTTTAGTGATTATGTTAGTCGTGATGATGCCCCATGCCGAAGCTATTAACTTAAGCACAATGCCAGTTGAAAAAGGCCTACTTCTTGCTGCCGTGCCCGTTATATTCACTTCATTTGGGTTCCATGGAAGCGTGCCTAGCTTGGTGAACTATATGAATGGTGATGTGCGTAAATTACGTATGATTTTTATTACGGGTAGTGCTATCCCACTAGTCGCCTATATTCTGTGGCAAATCGCAACGCTTGGGTCAATTCCCTCTCATACGTTTATCGGGATCCTTGCGCAACAATCTGGCCTAAACGGGCTACTGACTGCAATCCGTGATGTTGTGGCTACACCCCGTGTAAATATCGCTGTTAGTTTATTTATGGATTTAGCCTTAGCGACTTCCTTTTTAGGTGTTGCCCTTGGCCTATTTGATTATCTTGCCGACCTATTTAAGCGCAGTAACCACCTATTTGGTCGCATTCAAACAGGTTTATTAACCTTCATACCGCCGCTGTTAGCTGCCTTATTTTTTAGCAGTTTCGTGCAGGCCTTAACTTATGCTGCTGTTGCACTGTCTGTTCTTGCACTGATTATCCCTGCGCTCTTAACCTTACGGGTGCGTAAAGTTGAAACGCAAGGTGAATACCAAGTTAAGGGTGGCACACCAATATTAGGTTTAGTGCTACTTTGCGGTATCGCTGTCATCGCTATCCAATTTGCTATTGTTGCTGGTTTTTTACCAAACGTTGGGTAAGCTCTCGATAAAGTAAAAGACTTCAATATCATGCCATTTGAAGTCTTTTACTCAGGATTGAGTTTTATTGTTATTACCTTTATCCATTAACCCAATCATTCATCACTCCTATATTTTACTCTACGTTAATACACCTCTTAAAATTCACCTCCAAAATATCACTCCTTATCAGTAAATAATACCGAGCAGACAACTTTGTCTGCTTATTCTATTGTGGTGTAGTGACGTTACTGCTTGTTATCATTGGCTGCCAATAAGGATAATTGGATGCAGAAAAAACGGATATCTACTGCACATGATGCCGCTTTTAAAGGCTTTATGACGAAAATTGAGAATGCCCGAGACTTTTTTGATATTCACCTCCCTAATCATATTAAGTCATTATGTGATTTTAATACGCTAGCCCTAACTAACTCTTCATTTATTGATAAACAACTGCGCTCACGTTTATCCGATGTTTTATATTCAGTGCAAACAACCCACGGAAAAGGTTACCTTTATCTTTTAGTCGAACACCAGTCAACCCCAGATAAACTTATGGCTTGGCGTTTAATGCATTATGCGTTTTTAGCGATGAACCAACATCTGCAACAAGGTAATAAGACGCCCCCTCTTGTAGTGCCAGTTCTTTTTTATCACGGTGGGCGGTCTCCATACCCCTATACGCAATTATGGACGGATTGTTTTACACTCCCAGATATCGCTAATGGGCTATACACACAGCCATTCCCATTGGTAGATGTCACGGTAATAGAGGATAGTCAATTGGTTAATCATCGGAAAGTCGCTGTCATGGAGCTGGCGATGAAACATAAGTATTTACGGGATGAATTTCAGCAAGTTCTGCCGCTCTTGGCACAGGCACTTAATCAACACTATAATAGCGATAATGATATCGTGACTATCTTGAATTATTTGTTCATTGCGTTGGACTCCACTAATTTCGAACATATTGTGCAGGCATTGGGGGAGCAAACCGAAAAACATAAGGAAACTATAATGAATATTGCACAGCGGTTACAGGATAAAGGCCGCCAAGAAGGTCTACTTGAAGGCATTGAGCGAGGGCGAGAAGAGGCAACAATTGTTTTGGCGAGTAATTTACTTAAACAAGGGGTTAGCCTAGAAATTATTATGGAAAGCACGGGGTTAAGCCGTGAAGTACTGGTTTCATTACAGTAACCCTCTAACAGCTATTAGTATGTGCAATGTGAGCAACATCGTAATAAATAAGCTTAGTTATTATTTTGTTTCAAGCGGCTTTTAAATAAAGAATATTTATGATAATAAAAAATAAGGTGGAATTATCAGTTCCCAATCTAAGGGGCTAATCCCGGATTAGGAACTGATTAAAATACGAGAAAAGTTTTAAAATGAAAGCCCTGCTCCCACATACCAACCATCTGCAACTTTATCACTGTTGTTGCCATGGCTACCTTTCATTTCAATTAACCGATACCCAGCATCAATAGATAACGGCTTGAATACCGTGTAACGTGCGCCCGCTTTAGCTTCTACGTACGATTTGCTGCCTGATGTCAGTTGCTCAGGAGCACCATAAGCTTCACCATAAATATTTAATGAAGGCAAAGCTTGCCAATTTACCCCACCACCAACAGCTAATGCAGCACCATTACTATTGTTATCAGGCGATAAATATAACCCTTTACCACCAACATGAGCAGAAAAAGGCCCAATTGGCAAACCAAATGTAGCGCCGAGGCTCCCCATTTGACCATCATGGTCACTGCGCGCCCAAGAACCATTAAACGCTAAACCGGCATTTGGGTTACCCAACCCAGCGGACAATTCCGTAAAATGTTTACCTGCTTGAGCACTAACTGAAACTGCTTGTGCAGTACCAACAAAAAATGGCGACATGGCCGCTGCTAATAACAATACTTTGCGCATTATCTTATCCTCTTCAAATTATTACATGCGGATACTACGCGAATTTTACGTAATCCTCAGTCTTTATTACTCAGATTTACTCAAGCTATACATAAAACACGACAAATTCTCAAATAATTTTATCAAATCAAAGGTATATCATTCAATAACAGTAATATAAATACCACTATTGCCATGTTAATCACAGTAATTGGTCATATTAATTAGATTATTAATACCATGGTAATTATACTGGTTTATAGGTTCATTGTAGTAATGATTTTATTTTTTTACAAAAGATTAACTTATTAGTTAGGTTTGTGTAGTCATTTAATCCAGAATTAGGAGTATTTTGATGAAAAAGAAAGGGCTTACTACCGCTTCTGGCGCTCCCGTCGCCAATAATAATAATGTCATGACCGCGGGTAAACGCGGCCCTATGTTATTACAGGATGTTTGGTTTTTAGAAAAACTGGCTCATTTTGACCGTGAAGTGATCCCAGAAAGACGCATGCATGCAAAAGGTTCAGGCTCATTCGGTACCTTTACGGTGACACATGATATTACCCGTTACACAAGGGCAAAAATTTTCTCGCAAATTGGAAAAAAAACCGAAATGTTTGCCCGTTTTTCTACCGTTGCAGGTGAGCGTGGTGCCGCAGATGCAGAACGTGATATCCGAGGTTTTGCACTGAAATTTTATACAGAAGAAGGTAACTGGGATATGGTTGGTAACAATACTCCAGTTTTTTACTTCCGTGACCCTTTGAAATTCCCTGATTTAAACCACGTGGTTAAGCGCGACCCACGCTCTAATTTACGTACTATGGAACATAAGTGGGCATTTTTCTCTCAGTTACCTGAATCTTTGCACCAATTGACCATTGATGCGAGTGATCGAGGCATCCCTCAAAGTTACCGTCATATGCACGGTTTTGGTAGCCATACTTATAGCTTTATCAATAGTGATAACGAGCGATTTTGGGTCAAATTCCATTTCCGCTGCCAACAAGGCATCCAAAACCTCTCTGATGAGCAAGCAGAACAATTAGTCGGTAAAGATAGAGAAAGCTCACAACGTGATTTATTTGAATCTATTGAAAAAGGTGACTTTCCTCGCTGGAACTTACAGGTTCAAATCATGCCTGAGAAAGAAGCATCGCAAGTTCCTTATAACCCATTTGACCTAACTAAAGTTTGGCCACATAAGGATTACCCATTAATTGATGTTGGCTATTTTGAACTTAACCGTAACCCAGATAATTATTTTTCTGATGTCGAACAAGCAGCATTCAGCCCAGCAAATATCGTCCCGGGTATTGGTTTCTCACCAGATAGAATGTTACAAGGGCGTTTATTCTCTTATGGCGATGCGCACCGTTACCGCCTTGGCGTCAACCACCACCAAATCCCTGTAAACGCACCTCGCTGCCCATTCCACAATTACCATCGTGATGGAGCTATGCGTGTGGATGGCAATAGTGGCAATAATGTCACTTATGAGCCAAATGAAGCAGGCTTATTCCAAGAACAACCGGATTTCAGTGAGCCGCCATTATCTATCGAAGGTGCTGCTGACCATTGGGATCATCGTGAAGACCAAGACTATTTCAGCCAGCCTCGCGCCTTGTATGAACTACTGGATGATGCAGAACATCAAAGAATGTTTAAACGTATTGCGGGGGAACTGATTGACGCAACAGAAGAAACCCAAATACGCCAAATTGGGTTATTTAAACAAGTTCACCCTGAGTATGGTGCAGGCGTGGAAAAAGCATTAAACGCTCTGAAAAAATAATTCGCTTGAGTGGCAGGAGAATCCCTGCCACTTTTTAATGACTAAACACTGCCTTTGTATATAGCCAGTGTTTTACTTGTTGGCGAGAAACTTTGATCCCGCCAGCTTTCAGCTCAGGAGCTAAATAATAAAACGCTGTAGGATATTGATAGGAGGCGAGTTTATCTTTCAACCAATCTGCCAGTTTATTTAAATCCGTTGTTTCATTAATTTCAATGACTGCGACTGGCCGTTGACCAAATTGTTCATCATCAACAGGAATAATAAAACTTTGGCTGACATCAGGGTGAGAGTTTATGACGGATTCGATATCTTCTGGTTGAATATTTTCACCGCCACTGATAAATAAATTGTCTAATCGACCGAGTATCTGGTACTCACCTTCAGTAAAAGCGCCTTTATCATTGGTTTTAAACCAGCCGTCAATACAGTTTAACGGCTTGACCTCACCATCAAACCAATACCCTATTGCTTGGCTATCTGCCTTGATTTGGATTTCATCATTAATAATACGTACTTGCTTACCTTTTAATGGTAAGCCGACACCTTTTTTACCATTTGCACGTTTAGCACAAACAGTGGATGCCATTTCAGTCATCCCATAACCACTCCAGCAAGCAATTCCGCGGCTTTCTGCTAAATCTGTGAGTGTCGTAGGTATCATCGCCCCCCCCAACAAAACTTCTTTTAACACAAGCTGACTGGCAGTTTCTTCGTTTAACAAACGCCATAATTGTGTTGGAACTAGGGATGCGTGCGTAACATCCTGCAAGGCTTCTGCCAATGGTGAGGTTTTCAACGCTAAACTGCCCCCTTGGAGTAGCCAGCGCCAAATAATACCTTGTCCTGAAACATGAAATAGCGGCAAAGAAAGCAACCAATAATCCGCTTGTTGATAACTCATCACACTGACAACCCCTTTTGCACTACATAAGTGGGCAAATACACTGTGAACGACGGCTTTTGGTAAGCCGGTTGAGCCGGAAGTTAATATGAGTGTTGCGGGTTGTTCTAATGCGGTCAAAAAATCAACTGTCTGAAAAGCATTATCATCAATAAAATGATAATACTGCTGATAATCTAAGTTTCGATACTCAGCTAAGACACTTGATTCACCAGTAAAATCAATAGCAGCACTCACATCAAGGTGTGGCAATAGTTCCCCTAATAACCTTTCTGGTAGACGCGGGTTAAGAGGCAACACCCTTGCACCACAAGCAATAAGAGCTAACTGGCTTAGCAACAATTCGACAGAGTTTTTACCTCGTAAGACAACACATTGCCCTTGATTGACCCCTTGCATTGAAAAGTAATTGGCAAGGTCGGTGACCTGTTGGCTTAAGGCTTTCCAAGTAATACGCTCAGAATCCGTCAATAATGCGATTGAATCGGGGTAAAGATTGGCCCAATGTTGCCAAGGCCAGTCATTAAAATGGATTAACTCTGCCATACGACCGTTAATTCATCGAGTTGCTGAACAGCTATTTCGCACTGGGGCCAAGGACGGATCAATTGCGATTGGATCAATGAAACGGTGTCCAAACCAGGAATAGTGTTTGGTGTTAACCACTGTGCAACACGCGCTAATTGTGTTAAACCAAAACTGCTTTCAATGGATGAGCTAATCACAGCTTGTAAGCCTAAACGATGCGCATCCTCAACTAAAGAGCGGCAATAATTAAGGCTACCCGTCAATGTTGGTTTAATCACAATTGCCGCAACCCCTTCCTGCGCTTCGACTTTAAAGCCGTCTTCACGCACGCTTTCATCCCAAGCAATGTTAATCCCCGTATCCATTGCAAATTTCAACGATTCTTCACGGGTTTTACAGGGCTCTTCCAAGAATGCAATACGGCTTCGATAGTCAGGATTAACATACTTCGCAAAACCGTCAGCTTTCGCACGAGTCCAGCTCCGATTAGCATCTAAACGCAATTTAAGCTCGGGTACTGCCTCTAATAATAGGTTAACGACCATCCCATCACGTACCGCTTCATATAACCCAACCTTGACCTTAGCCACCTTTTCACCATCCATCGCATCAAGGCTTAGAATTAAATCATCGGGGTCACCACTGCATAAAGGAGCTTTGCGATAATCCGCTGACTCAGGCAATTCACCAGTCAATTCTGCAAGTGCACAACTGCAACCAAATGCAACAGAAGGCAATAGACTTTCAGAAATTTTGCCGTGTTTTATCCATTCATTCAATCGAACAATAGTTTCGGCGGTTGCTTGTTCTAATGTTTCTGAACTGAACTCTGGTAGAGGGGAAATCTCCCCCCAACCTTCGTTATCGCCCTCTTTTAAGCAGACTAATAACCCATCACGAGTTTTTAAACGCTGATAACGAAGGATGACGCCTGCCTCCATTGGCAGGCTGAACGAATAGAGTGTGGCTTTACGCATTATGGATTACGCTTATATTTAGAAAAGTCTGGCGCGCGTTTTTCGTTAAAAGCATTGCGCCCTTCCTGACCTTCATCTGTCATATAAAATAGCATTGTTGCATTACCCGCCAGTTCTTGCAGGCCAGCTTGACCATCACAATCTGCATTCAAGGCAGCTTTCAAACAACGTAATGCCATCGGGCTATTTTCTAGCATTTCACGACACCAGCGTACCGTTTCTTTTTCTAAATCGGCATAAGGAACTACAGTATTGACTAGCCCCATCTCCAATGCTTCCTGTGCATTGTATTGGCGGCATAGGAACCAAATTTCACGTGCTTTTTTCTGCCCAACAATACGTGCCATATACGATGCGCCCCAGCCACCGTCAAATGAACCAACTTTAGGGCCCGTTTGACCAAATATGGCGTTATCAGCCGCAATAGTTAAGTCACACATCATATGTAAAACATGACCGCCGCCGATAGAGAAACCGGCGACCATCGCCACAACTGGTTTTGGGCAGGTACGTATTTGGCGTTGGAAATCTAAGACATTTAAATGGTGTGTGCCACTTTCATCGCGATACCCACCGTAGTCACCACGAATTTTTTGGTCGCCCCCTGCACAGAAAGCTTTTTCACCCTCACCAGTTAAAATAATAGTGCCTATTTGGTCATCATAACGTGCATCAGATAATGCCTGGATCATCTCTTTCACAGTTTGTGGGCGGAAAGCATTACGCACTTCAGGGCGGTTAATCGTAATTTTTGCAATCCCTTCAGGAGATTTATGATATCGAATATCTTCAAACCCTGTAGAACAATCTTGCCATTCAATTGGCGCGTATAATTTTTCTTCGCTTGGATAAATCATTATCAGATTCCTTTAACCACATTGTGATAAAAAATGGTGAAGTGCAGCCGCATAACCTATTGGGTTTTCCCGATGAGCATTATGCCCTGCATTTTCAATCAGCGTTAACGGCAAAGCGTATTGTTGCGAAACGCTTCGAAATTTTTGATCTCTATCGCCACAGAAATAGCGATAAGGGCAATCCAGTTGGTGCAATTTGTCAGCCAAAAAAGGTTGCTTTGCTAATGATGTATTTTCTAACATATCAGCAATTCCTTGTGGGCTATTTTGTTGGCGTAATAAAACTAACTGTTGGCGTTGCAGTGGTGATAAGTCAGCAAACACGTTTTGTTGATACCAGCTATCCAGAACTTGCTTCATCGGTTCGCAGCGAAAACGCTGTGCCCATGCAGCATCATTTGCTCTGCGCTCTACCCGTTCTTGCTCACTGTTCAAACCAACATTCCCCCCTTCTATCACTAAGCCTAATAACCCCTTTGGCTGATGATAACAGGCAAAATGCATTGCAAGGCGGGCACCTAATGAATAACCAACTAGGTAATATTCATGGATTTGATAATACTGTAATACAGCACTAAGTTGTTGGTCAAAATGCAAAAAACCATGATTAGTTTCCGATTTCGACGCGCCGTGACCCGGCAAATTGACCGCTAATGATGGGTAGTTATTGAATTGCTCAATCACTGGAAGCCAATCATTTGCGCTGCCCAGTAGCCCATGTAACCACACTAACCAAGGGCCTGAAGCATTCGTGTGATAATATTGAGCTGACAGCATTATAACTCCGAGATATCGCTGACTAATTGTTTTAAAGTACGAGCACCCTCATCGCTATCAACCACCAGTTCCACAAGTAATGTACCGTGCTGATTGTGCCAAAATTGCTGGATAGTCTCTTTCAACGAATGCCAATCCGTTGAGGCGCAGTACTGTAAACCAAACATTTTTGCGGCAGGTTCAAAACTCACGTTTTGCGGCATACAATAATAGTTTGTTCTTGCCTCTTCCGGTGTGGGCAACATAGAAAAAATTTGCCCACCATTATTGTTCACAATAATCAGAACAGTTGGTGCTGAAGGTGAACGTAATAATGCTAAGCTGTTTAAATCATATAATGCAGAAAGGTCCCCAACAATCCCGAGCGTTGGCCTTGCCGTTGCTCGCTGCACTCCCGCCATTGTTGAAATCAGCCCATCAATGCCACTTGCGCCACGATTACTATACACAGGGTAGTTCATCGGTAATTGAGCTAGAGCATCGACTAAGCGTACGATTAAGCTATTGCCAACAAATAACTGCCCGCGAGATGGCAATAATTCGGGCAACTGATGCGCTATGGCGGCCTCTGAAAATTGCTCGCTTAACTGTTGATGCACGTAGTGTTGTGCTTTCTGCGCTAAGGTAACAAGCTCCTCACACCATAAGCTGCGGGGTTGTGCGGGGTGGTTTTCTAACCAACCTTTAATTGAGCATGTTAATTTGCGACCAGTATGATTTGCAGGGTCTAAGCGCTGTGGAATTGTATCGATTACCCAGTATTCTTGTGGTTCACAACTCGCTTGCCACTGCAATAACCGTTTTCCTGTCAGGCTTGAGCCAAACTGCACGACTAATTCTGCTTGCTTTAAAATACGAATAGCATCGGGGTGTTGAAGCCATAAATCTGCGCAAGGGTAAGGTTGCCCTGTTTGTGATAATACATCACCTAATACTGGCCACCCCAATTGTTCAGCCCATTTAGTGACCTTTTCACCCTCATTTGCATTCATTCTCCCGACAATAACAACCCCTTTTTTCTGTCGCCAAAAATACCAATCAGCTACGAGCGCAACAGAATTAGTTAAGGGTTCACTTAGCCATGGATGATTTGAGTTCCACCAGTCACCCAATGTCTGCTGCCATTCATAATCGCCTTCACTTTCACCGTAAAGCGGCTCAGCAAATGGGCAATTAATATGAAAAGCGCCATGATGGAGTTGATTCATACCGTTATCCACCGCTGACACCAGCCATTTGGCTGAAATATCGCGCGTTGGGCGCGGTAACATTAATGACTGAGCGGGATGTGAAGCAAAAATATGGGCTTGGCGAATAGCTTGGTTAGCACCACAATCAATTAATTCTGGAGGCCTATCTGCGGTCAGGAAGATAACTTTCTCCCCCGTTAAGCCCGCTTCAATTAATGAAGGATAAAGGTTAGCGACAGCAGTGCCTGAAGTGACAATAACACCAACGGGTTCATTGCTCGCTTTCGCTAAACCTAGGGCCAAATGCCCTAAACCACGCTCATCAAAATGCGTATGGCAGTGTAATTTTGCATTATTAATTGCCGCAAGAGTCAAAGGCGTAGAGCGTGAGCCTGGCGCAATACAAATATGTTTCATACCGTGACGAGCAAGCGCTTCAATAATCACTTCAGCCCAACGGATATTAAAAGCAGAATTAGACATAATATGCTCAGCAAATTATTAATTATCAATCAGTTTAAACTGACTAAGAAAAATTTCTTGATCTCAGGACAATTTTTGATGAACTAATTGAAAATAAAAAGAAAATAACCACTTTTACTTTATGGTTTTTCGCTATTTCCAAATAAAGATTTTAACCCAGCCGCTTTATTCTCTATTTCTATCCATTCTTGCTCAGGGTCTGAACCACTCACAATACCGGCTCCTGAATACAGAGAAACATGCTCACCTTCAATTTGTGCGCAACGTAAAGACACCGCAAACTCACTTTTATTGAGGCTAATAAACCCACCTGTTCCCGCATACCAACCACGTGAAAAAGGTTCATTTTTAGCCAAAAATTGCCGCGCAACATTTCTTGGTAGCCCACAAACAGCAGCGGTTGGCTGTAAACGTTGTAAACAGTCACTATCAGAAGGCATGACAAGAGTTGCAACTATCGAACGGTAAAGATGCTGAATTTTTCTTAAACGAATGACTTTCGCACTAGAAACGTCGACCCCTGTCACTGCACCTTGTAACTGCTGGCAAATATCATCAACTACAACGAGGTTTTCATGTTGATTTTTTTTGTCTTCCATTAGCCATTTTGCATATTCAGCAGCAATGACATCATCAGGGTCATTTGCCACCGTTCCCGCTAAGGCTTCAGAATTAAGCTGCTCACCTTGACGTAGGTATAAACGTTCAGGCGTAGAAGAAATAAACCCTGAATGCTGATTAAAAGCCATCATAAAATGGTAGCAATGATGATTAACCTGCTGGCTTTTTGATAAAAGTTCAGCGACTGCAATCGGTTCAGACAGGGTTAATTTAGTCTCTCGTGCCATCACCACTTTTTCCATTTTCCCTGCTTTCATATCCTCAATTGCACAATTCAATAAACGGCACCATTCATCACGCATAGGAATATGTTCCTGCGCAATAATATCTGCTGTAAGAGCTAATGTCGTTTTAGCCGTTAACGTTAATTGTTGTACAAAACTGAGTGCATTCAGTCGGTCTTCTTCCCCATCTATATTGACGCTTATATGAACGGTTGAACGAAATCGATGGATCTCAAGACGAGGCAAAAAACAAAACGTGGCCTGTTGCTTTAAGGTTTCGGGAATACCTTCCCCGACTGCATTCCAACCATTTAGCCCCCACAAACGCATATCCGGGTTTTCAGGGTGTTGCGATAAAAAAGCTTGTGCATCATCAATCGAATGAAATGATTTCACCATTCCAATCGCGCTGCACTCCTGTGCGCCAGTTCTTTGATACCAATAGAACTGCGGATAACAGTTTTGCTCAGATAACCATGGAAGCCCTGGAAAAGTAAGTTGCCCATCCAGTTGCCAAGTAAGACGAGTATGCTCTTTCGTTTTGAGTGTCAATGTAGACAAATGATCCAAAATTTCCGTTATCACTTTATCAATTTTTTTATATGTCACTTTCGATCCCTACAGCTACATCACACAGATTCACTTTGAATTATTATATAGCGCAATGTAATTTTTTAATACATTGATGACCCACAGTAAGCACCATGTCACCAAATAGCCACCAGCGATCACACAGACAGTATAAAAGGGTTGAATTTAAGACATTCATGTTGTTACTTGTTGACCGCTAAATCTCTCAGTTTATGAGTATAGTTTATTATATATATTAGGTGATTACATATTAATTTAATCTATTGATAATAGTCATTTTATCTTTTGCTGACTATGGTTAAACCATTGGCACTTTCCCCCTTTGTCTATTTCATTTTGAAACATCTTGTACCCCAAAATTTACCTTCAGGATTAAATTAACAATTCCATCAGGAATTCCCCTTTGAATGAATATTGCCTTGTATTAGGTAACAACCCTCTCTTTCCCATTTAATGGGAGTTTGTTTAACAGAATATTATTGTTTATAGCTATAAATTATTTTTTGTCTCTGATTTTCATTTTTTATTATCAACCTTTTTTCCAGTTTCTTGTAGGTTAATGGTTATAAAATCTTCATCACTTGACCATCATAAACCGGTATTACAATCATAATTATAGTTATTAATACTAAATTCAACTTTCTCCTTTAACTTAATTAAATTGGAATTAATAATGAATACACATGAAAATTACGACCGAATTATCGAAAAAGAAAATATAGGTAATGCAACATTAGCATTATTAACAAATCAAGATTCACTTTCCACTCGGTCTGCAGGCATTTTTACTTTAGAAGATTTACTCAACATCCATCAGCATGTACAATTTGCCCTTTCTTTACCATTGAAAAAACCTGATATTTTAAAATGGTTTGGCATTACCGATTCAACCGTATTACCTATTAACTCTAATGATATAGCCACGGCAATTATAAATATTCGCGACCATGCTAATTCATGGGATAATGTTGAACAACATGTTAAAGAACAATCTGTTAATCTTTCACTCACTAGCCGAAATATCATTCAGACTGGTAATGAGGTCATTGAGTATATTAATCACATGCCAATTTTACAAAGAGTGTCTGATAATTTGGATGACCTAGCAGAAAATAAACTTGATGAAATCATTTATCAAAGCGATGACCAACAAATTGCGACTGAGCTTGTAAGCATTTTAAATTTAATTAAAAGTGATATAAAAAACCAGTCAATTAAAACGATAAAAATAAAAAATATCGTATCTGATTTTAGGGCATATATTACAGGGGGGTACCTTTCTAATTTCGAGCATGTTGAATCATTACTGTTCAATATTAAAGGTCTCTATCAGCAACTTGACCCAAGTAATAATGAAAGCTCAGAACCTTTCTTAAAAGAAATGATTGAAATTAAAAAAAATGAGGTTCAGCAACTTGATCAGGAATATAACCATTTTGTGAAACTCTGTTTTACAGGGCTTGCTGGTGGGGTGATCGGTCTTATTATTACAAGCAGTATTTTTGGTTCAAAAGCAGAAGTCATAAGAATAAAAAGGAATAACATCCTAAAAGAAATAGAAGAAATCAACACTAAAATTAACCAAGAAAAACTCATCCAAAAAACGATGTTTGATATGCAAATTAACCTACATAAAATTGAAGGGTTTATCAAGGATGCGAGGCTAGCCATCGACCACTTAGACTATATGTGGTTGGTTATTTTAACTGAAGTTACTCAATCAATTGAAGTTTTTCAAAGAATTAATAACGCAGACAAACTAATCAGGTTTATCTCCCAATTTAAACGTGTTATCAGCTCTTGGAATAAAATACAAGAATACTCAGTTCATTTAATTACATTATTTGATGAATTACAAATAAATGACAACACTTCTAAATAAAAGGTACGAATATGCATGATAACAACGAAATCCCTGTATTGCCCTCCATTGATGTATACCAATTAAGATGTATATCAAATAGCATCATTGATTTTAATAAGAACATTAAAAATTATGACTATGTTATTTATGATAAAATAAACAAAATCGCCATTAAAACAGAAAGTCTTAATCAACTCATTAGAAATTCAATCCCAATTATAAAAATAAAATTAGATTATATAATATTTAATGATTTAAACGAAAACAATAATGACAACCATCACCCTGATAACATTGAGAATTTAAAGAATAAGATATTAACGGTTGGTTTTATAGAAGACCTCATTGAACTAAAATTAGAATTAGAAAAATTCATTTATAAAATACGATTCACCACCGATTCATTGCAAACATTTAATATTGATAAGCCAAATAAGAATAAACTTCAAGAATATAATAACCAAAAAGGGTTGTTAATCTCCGCCAAAAAAAATATTCAAATGAAAATTAATGAGGTTAATCAACAACACTCTATTATTAAAGCCGCTGAAGATATTATTTTAAAAACAAAAATTACCGATTTCTTTGAAAAATACTTTTTAAATCAAGAATCGATAGATTCTATTGACATACCGAAAAACAAAAAACAGATTTTAAAGATGGCTCTACGCTATATTAAAAACCTCTTAGCTGTGGTTGATGACGGTTTAGAATTTCTGCAACTTGTTGATGTTAGGCTCTATTTAAGTGACCTAATAATCGAATTGAAAGGGGAAATGAATGCGATTGATACGAATATTTTCAGGGTGTCTAAGCTCATCAGTCTATCAGAAGAAATCTCCACTATCGTTCTAAATGTACAGTCAGTCATTACTCAAGCTAACCTGCTGAGGAACTATTTAGAGTCTTGGTGCGACTTTATTAATGAACATGTATCTGAACAAACGCTGAATGTGCCGCATATTCATGTCGCAAGTAAGATATTTATGACCTATTTAAATGAGGTGGAATATCAATACCAATTGCAACTTCCAGATTAAAAAAAACCGGTTACTGTTGAGGTAACCGGTTTTCATCAACATGATGTGTTTAACCGTCAGTTAATCACAGCAAGAGCTGTTGATGTGATATCGATAAGTGGTTGTGGCCAAACCCCAAATGCAATAACTGCAATGGCACAAATAACGGCAACCACAGTACCCAATGTCGCTTTTTCAGGGCCTGTATAACGTTCTGCGTGTTCTGCATCACGGCTATATAGGCTTGCCATAAAGCGTAGGTAGTAATACAAACCTATTGCACTACCCACCACCACAGCTCCAGTTAACCACCATAATTCAGCTTTCACTGCGGATGCAATCACATAAAATTTACCAATAAACCCTAATGTGATTGGAATACCTGCCAGTGATAGCATCATAATAGTCATGACCGTTGCTAACACAGGTTTGTGCCAGAATAGGCCACGGAACGCACTGAAGTCATCTTGGTCATCACCACGGTAAGGGCTGGAAACGATACTGATTACCCCAAAGGCCCCCAAACTTGCAAATAGATAACCTACAAGGTAAATAGCGATGGTTGTTTGGGCGTATTCCGGTACGGTACGTAAAGCAACAAGTGCTACCAACAAATACCCCATATGAGAGATAGATGAGTAACCTAGTAAGCGTTTTGCACTTTTTTGGCTAATTGCCAACAAGTTACCAAATAAAATAGAGGCAATGGCAATGACAGAGATAACAATCGATAAAGTGTCGCTATTGGTCACTGGCGCTTCCATAAAAATACGCACTAGCACGGCAAAGATAGCAATCTTACTGCCTGTTGCCAAAAATGCCGATACTGGCGCAGGAGCACCTTGGTAAACATCTGGTGTCCATAACTGGAATGGGAATAACGATAATTTAAAACCGAAGCCCACAATCAGCATCCCAAAACCAATCATAATTAATGGCGCATGGATTTGGCTGTCAGATAAGCTTTGACCGACCGCGGCAAAGCTTAAACTGCCTGACTCTGCATACAGTAATGCAATACCAAATAACAGGAATGAAGACGCTGCTGCGGATAACAGCATGTATTTAATCCCTGCTTCTAAGGTGCGTCGACGTTCGAAGGTATAAGCAACTAAGCCAAACAATGGTAATGAAATCAGTTCAATACCGATAAACATTGACGCCATATGGTTTGACATAGATAACAGCACACCACCCGCCACAGCAATAGCGACTAAAAGGTGAAACTCATCTCTATTGTCACCAAAGCCTTCTAGCCAATGGTAAGCAAAGATACTAGTACCGATACCTGCAACTAAGACTAATGCACTGTAGAATAGTGCAAAGTTATCAACACGGATAAGCGAAGTCACATCCATCAGGTAGCCATCAGCCACCCAAATCAGTGAAAGCAACGCAATAATAAAACCAGATACTGTCAGCGCGGCGCTGGTCAGGTGATCGCGTCGCCACGCAATGGACAGCATCACAACCACTGCCGTCAACCCGACGATCATCAGTGGTAATATTGCGATCAGTTCTTGAGGAGTTATTGTCATGGCGAATTACAGCCCTAATGTTGTAAGTGAAGCAGAATACAGGTTATGCAATGTTTCCATTGAACCAATTGAAGTATCTAAAATTGGTTGTGGATAGAAACCGATAATAACCAGTAAAGCAGCTAGAGCCAGCAGCACACCGAATTCACGCGCAGTTAACCCTTTCATTTCTTTTTCTGATTTTGGTGTGCCATAGTAAGTTTGTTGCATCATCCACAACGAGTAGATAGAAGCAAACACCACACCAAATACCATAATGCAGGTCACTAATGTGAATTGGCTGAAGCTACCGAACAGGATCATGAACTCACCAATGAAGTTACCTGTACCTGGCATGCCTAACGTTGCCGCGGCAAAGAACAGGGACATTCCTGGTAACCATTTAATGCGTTTCCACAACCCACCCATCATGCGCATATCACGCGTTTGTGTACGCTCATACAGTTGACCACTGATGATAATCAGCGCTGCACCTGACAGGCCGTTGGTGATCATTTGGATCACAGCACCTTGGTACGCTAACACTGAACTTGCATAAATCGCTACTGTCACAAACCCCATATGGGATAAGCTACTGTATGCCGCCAGACGTTTAATGTCGGTTTGTTTGAACGCTAACCATGCACCGTAGAAGATACTGATCACACCCAGTGTCATCGCAACTGGCGTGAACTGGATAGAAGCTTCTGGGAACAGTGGTAAAGTAAAACGTAACAAACCATAAGCCGCGGTTTTTAGCATAATACCAGAAATGTCCACCGAACCTGCGGTTGGGGATTGTTCTTGCGTATCCGCCATCCAACCGTGGAATGGCACTAATGGCATTTTAACGGCAAAAGCAATAAAGAAACCTAACATCAACATAAATGCGACGCTACTAGACATTTGTGTGCCTAACAGTTGGTCGTAATTGAATGTTAATGTGCCTGTTGAGTTGAAGTGTGCCAGTGCCAATCCAATGATGGACACTAACATAATCAAACCACTCGCCTGCGTATAAATAAAGAACTTGGTAGCTGCGTTGATATGTTTTCTACTCTCTGACCCTTTGTGCCCCCAATTGGCAATTAGGAAATACATCGGGATCAGCATCATCTCCCAGAAGAAGAAGAATAAGAACAAGTCAACCGCAGTGAAAATCCCCATCACCCCTGTGATAATCCACAGCAGGTTAAAGTGATATGCACCTTGGTTCTTTTGGTTTTCACTCCATGAGCTCAGAATCGAAAACGCGCCCATAATAGCCGTCAATACGACCATTAATAGTGACAAACCATCAATCGCTAAGTGAATGTTGATTCCCAGTGCTGGGATCCACGGCATAAAGAAAATAGACTGCCATTGTGGAACGCCTTGTGGATTAACCAGAGAATAGTTCCCTTGTAACCACAATTGCACGGAAAGAATAAGTGTTAATCCCATTGTCGCCAGCGCAATCCAGCGTGGAGCGCGGTGACTGAACCGGTCAGCCTGCCAACTTAGCAGGCCTCCGATAAAGGGAATAAGTATTAGCCAAGGTAATAGCATGGCGCAATGTGTCCCTTAATTAAACCAAAAGCAGCAGAGCAAGAATCAGCACTGCACCCAGCCCCAATGAGGCAACATACCAACGGATCTGGCCGTTTTGACTCACCGCAAGCCCTTTATTCGCTAAACTTGATAAGCGTGCAGGGATATTCATCAGTGAGTTAATCGGATCGCTCTCCAATAGCCATGCAATACCTTTAAAAGGTTTCACAAAGACTACGTCATACAGCCAGTCGAATCCCCATGCTTGGTACCACCATGCACTGAAAAAGCGGCCAACTGCTGTTTTCGCGATAGCATCAACAATGGAACGTCTGAATAGATAGAGGAATATAGCAATCAACAGACCCGCGATTGCAAACCCGCCAGAAATCGCTTCAAGTAAGACTTTACCGTCTTCACTTCCTACGGCTTCAGCAGGGAATACTCCTTCTAATGGTTGGTGAATTAATGCACCAACAAACGTTGCAAGGATAGCCAGAATGCCAAGTGGCAATGTATGAGTGATGCCTTTAACCTTGTGCGCTTTGATTTTTGCTTCACCGTGGAACACGATGAAAATCATACGGAAGGTATAAATTGCAGTCATTAATGCACCAAGGATACCTGCCCATAACAACACCGTTTGCCCATCAAGCTGCGCACCCCACAAAATTGCATCTTTACTGTAGAAACCTGCGGTAAACAATGGCAATGCAGCCAGTGCGCTTCCGCCGATTAACATCACAGCATAAATGAATGGGATTTGCTTACGTAGCCCACCCATTTTGAAGATGTTTTGTTCGTGGTGACATGCGAGGATCACCGAACCTGCTGAGAGGAACAATAGCGCTTTAAAGAAAGCGTGTGTCATCAGGTGGAAAATCGCCGCATCCCAAGCTTGTACTCCCAGAGCCAAGAACATATAACCGATCTGGCTCATGGTTGAGTAAGCAAGAACACGTTTGATATCCGTTTGTACCAATGCGGCAAAACCAGCTAGTACTAATGTGACCGCACCAACGACACCCACTAAATGTAAAACCTCAGGTGCTAACAGGAACAGAACATGTGTACGTGCAATTAAGTAAACACCCGCGGTCACCATGGTTGCGGCGTGGATCAATGCAGAAACAGGCGTTGGGCCTGCCATCGCATCAGCCAACCATGTTTGCAATGGTAACTGTGCTGATTTACCGACTGCACCACCTAATAACATTAAGGTAGCCCAGTTGATAGCACTCGAACCTTCAGCAAATTTCTGAGGTGCTAATACTGCCATTTCGCTGAAATTCAGCGTGCCCAGTTCATTCCACAGAATAAACATACCGATGGCAAGGAACACATCACCAATACGGGTCACGAAGAAGGCTTTCATCGCAGCTTTACCGTTGTCTGGATTGGTATAGTAAAAACCAATCAGCAGATAACTGCACAGCCCTACCCCTTCCCAACCGAGATACATCAGCATCATGTTATCGGCGAGAACTAAAACCACCATACTCGCGATAAACAGGTTAGTGTAGGCAAAGAAACGTGAGTAACCCTCCTCGCCACGCATATACCAAGAGGCATACACATGAATAAGGAAGCCCACCCCCGTTACCACACCCAGCATGGTAAGAGACAGACCATCAAGAACTAAGGTAAATGGAATGTTGAAAGTACCAACCGACATCCAAGTCCAAAGTTGTTGTGAATATGGTTCATATCCACCATTTGATAAAACAGGTTGAGCTAAAAATTCATTGCCAACATAAAGTGCTACGAGCGCCGCTAAGCCGACCGACCCCGCACCTATAATGGCAGAAACGTTTTCTGACCAGCGTCCACGAGAGAAGGCAAGTAACACCGACCCAAGTAGAGGCAACAGAATAGTTAAATAGAGTAGGTTCATCCGCGCATCTCACTGACTTTATCAATATTCAGGTTCTGACGATGACGATGGAGTTGCAGTAACAACGCCAATCCAATACTCGCCTCCGCTGCAGCCAATGTAATCGCCAAAATATACATAATTTGGCCGTCTGGCTGCCCCCAAAAACTCCCTGCAACAACAAATGCCAGAGCAGTAGAGTTAATCATGATTTCCAGTCCGATCAGCATGAAAAGCAAATTGCGGCGAATAACGAGACAACTCAGTCCCATTACAAATAAAATCGCTGCTAAAATCAGACCATGTTGAAGAGGTATCATTTTTGCTCCTCCGCATTACGTACACTGACAAGGTCAGCGCCGTTTTCTTTACGGTCACGCCCAACGTGGAATGCGACAACTAAACCGGCCAGTAATAGCAATGAAGCCAACTCAACAGCTAGAACATAAGGCCCGAATAGGCTTATACCCACTTCTTTCGCCCCAATCACGGTACCTTTAATCCCATCTTCGTAAGACAAAGAGGTAATACCGTAAACTAAGATGGCCAGTAATACGGCAGACAACACCGCGGGACCAATCCAGTTTTTTGGTGTTAACCAAGCCCGCTCTTGTTCTTGCACTGAGCGACCTAAGTTAAGCATCATGACGACGAATACGAACAAGACCATGATGGCTCCTGCATAAACGATGATTTCCAAAGCCCCAGCAAAATACGCACCGAGAGAGAAAAACACCATCGACAGAGCCAGCAGAGAAACAACCAGATACAACAGTGCATGCACCGGGTTGGTATTAGTTATCACCCTCAAAGTTGCTAATATGGCAACTAGGCCGGCGATATAAAATGTAAATTCCATGAATATCGCTCCTTATGGCAACAGGTCTTTGACGTTAATCGGTTTCGCTTCGTTATCCGCTTCACCTTTGTCTTTACCTGCAATCGCCATACCCGATTTACGGTAAAAGTTATAATCAGGATATTTACCCGGACCTGAAATGAGTAGGTCATCTTTTTCGTAAACCAGATCCTGACGTCTCCAATCGGCCATTTCAAAGTCAGGTGTTAATTGGATTGCCGTAGTTGGGCAAGCCTCTTCACACAAGCCACAGAAAATGCAGCGCGAAAAGTTCACGCGGAAAAACTCGGGGTACCAACGGCCGTCTTCATGTTCAGCTTTTTGCAGTGAGATACAACCCACAGGGCAAGCCACCGCACATAAGTTACAGGCTACACAACGCTCTTCACCGTCAGGGTCGCGTGTTAATACGATACGCCCACGGTAACGGGGTGGTAGATAAACCGGCTCTTCTGGGTACATTTGCGTTTCGCGTTTATCGAACGCATGTAGGCCGACCATCCAAATACTACGTACTTGGGTGGCGAAACCGACCAATAACTCTTTTAATGTCATGGTTCAATCACCCCTTACTGAGCGTTGTATAAAATCACTGCTGCGGTACCCAGCAGATTAAGCAGTGTCAACGGCAGACAAATTTTCCAACCGAAAGACATCACTTGGTCATAACGAGGACGCGGCAAAGAAGCGCGGATCAAGATAAACATCATCATGAAGAACGCAGTTTTAATCGCAAACCACAAGAATGACGGCAAGAATGGTCCATGCCAGCCACCAAAGAACAGCGTCACAATCAGAGCAGAGACCGTTACGATACCGATATACTCACCAACGAAGAACAGACCGAACTTCATCCCTGAGTATTCAACGTGATAACCATCCGCAATCTCTTGCTCTGCTTCTGGTTGGTCAAACGGGTGACGGTGACATACCGCAACACCTGCAATCGCAAAAGTTACAAAGCCAAAGAACTGAGGAATGATGTTCCACATGCCTTCTTGGGAGTTAACAATATCAATCAGGTTGAATGAACCTGCTTGTGCAACCACGCCCATTAAAGAAAGGCCTAAGAACACTTCGTAACTCACGGTTTGTGCTGACGCACGCATCGCCCCCAATAAAGAGTATTTGTTGTTACTTGACCAACCAGCGAATAACACCGCATACACCGCTAGACCCGCCATCATCAGGAAGAATAAAATCCCAATATTCAGGTCTGCCACGTGCCAAGTTGGGCTAACAGGTACGATGGCGAATGCAAGGAATAATGAGCAAAATGCGATAACTGGCGCTAGCGTAAAGATTTTCTTATCCGCGAACTGTGGGATCCAGTCTTCTTTAAACAGCATTTTGAACATATCCGCGATTAACTGGCCCATCCCAAACGGACCAACACGGTTAGGGCCGTAACGGTTCTGGAACAGACCGAGAATACGGCGCTCTCCCAGACTCATGTAGGCTCCACAAGTCACAACAACCAATAAAATGACGACAGATTTAAGTATGGAAATAAGGACTTCCATTACTTCAGGAGAAATCCAATCCATCATGCTCCCCTCCGCAGATTATTGACTGACACGCCAGCCAGAACAGGTGCGATACCCGGCATCCCTAATGGTAAACCAATTTGACCAGTCGATAGGTGATTACTGAGGCGTACAGTTAAGTTAAATGCTTGACCTGCATGGCTAAATTCAGCTTTTGTTCCTGCTGTCAAACCAAGTGACTCTGCATCTTGCGCATTCAGCATGATATAAGGCTCAGGCATACGCTGTTGGATCACGTCTGAACGCTGTGACATTTCGTCACTGCCGAACAGATGGTAATACGGCGCCACCACCCACTGAGCTTCAGTCGCTTGATAAGCTGCTGGAATATCAGTGAAGTAAGCCAATTTACTTTCTGTTGAATTGAACAAACGCACACCTGGGTCACCAAATAACAAATGGCCCCCCACTTCTGCTTGGAATTTATTCCACGCTTGTGGTGAGTTCCAACCCGGCGCCCAAGCAAATGGAATTTGCTGACGTGGTGCCGTTGGGCTGTTGTTCCCTTCCATTGAGAAAGCAAATGGAGAATCAATATCTTGCGGTTGACGAGGCTCATGAACAGATTGGTTAGCCAGCATCGCTGTTCGACCACTGTAACGATGAGGTTCACGTGCCAGTTTTTGACCACGGATACGGAAAGAGGCTTTTGGTGCAGAATCAACAATGCCTGCAAATTGTGGCAGTGTAGCAACACAATCAGCAATCACATGGTCAAGTTGCGACCAGTCTGCATCACGTTCCTGTGCTTCAGTTTGCAATGAATGCATCCAGCGCCAGCTTTCGTTCATCACGATAGCTTTGTCGTAATAAGTTGGGTCGAAGACTTGGAAGAAACGTTGTGCCCGACCTTCTTGGTTAATCAACGTACCGTCTGCTTCAGCAAAGCTTGCTGCTGGCAGAACTAATGTTGCTTTATCCATGATGTCGGTTTGCTGATGGTCAGCAACAATCAAATGCTTCAGCTTCGCTAATGCGCTATTAACCGCATCTACATTGCTATGACGGTACAGGTCGTTTTCGATAACGATAGCCACATCCGCTTCGTTCGCTTCAATGCGAGCTAATGCGCTGTCTAATGGCTGTGCGTCCATCATTGCTAAACCAAAACTGTTTGCATGAGAGGCTAAGTAAGATAAGCCCACCTGCGCACCTTTCGCTTTTAGTGCAAATGCCACGTTAGCCGCGGCTTGGATCATCGCCTCACTAGCACTATGACTACCACTGATAATCAGTGGTTTTTTCGCGCTTGAAAGCGCTTGTGCGATGGTTTCAACTTTCGCTTTGAGGTCTGCAGGTAAGTCATTCACTGCTGGTGCATCGCCATTAATCATGTTGGCAATAGCAAAACCAAAACGTGCTTGGTCAGCCACAGGAGCACGGTAATTAAATGCGGCGACATCATCTAAGCGGGTATCATCCACATTGGTGATAAACAGTGGGTATTTCGCATGTTGACCAATGTTCATGATTGCCGCGATTTGCCAGTCAGCGACTTTTTGTGCTGCCGCCATTTCACGTGCTTTACCTTTCACCGCTTGACGTACAGATAACGCCATACGCGCACCTGTCTGAGTTAAATCTTCACCCAGTACCAGCACCGCATCGTAACCCTCCACTTCACGCAGTGTTGGCGTATAGATACCGCCATTTTGCAGGATATTTTGCATCAGCGCTAAACGGCGTTGCTCACTCGAAGAAACACCTGAATAGAAGTTTTCTGCACCGACAAGTGCTCGTAACGCATAGTTACTTTCGATGCTTGCACGTGGTGAACCAATACCAATCACTTTCTTCGCTTGATTGATAATTTGCGCACCGCTTTGCATTGCCTCAATAGCCGATATAACCTGTTTTACACCATTTTTATTTAGCACAGCTTGACGTGGACGGTCTTTACGGTTGACATAGCCATAACCAAAACGACCGCGGTCACATAGGAAATAGTGGTTTACTGAACCATTATAACGGTTCTCAATGCGGCGGATTTCACCATAGCGCTCACCTGGGCTAGTATTACAACCGATACTGCACTGTTGGCAGATACCCGGGGCAAATTGCATGTCCCATTTACGGTTATAGCGCTCAGAGTGCGTTTTATCGGTAAAGACCCCTGTCGGACAGACTTCAACTAGGTTACCTGAGAATTCACTTTCTAGCGTACCGTCTTCTGTACGACCGAAATACACATAGTTATGTGCCCCATAAACCCCCAAGTCCGTGCCATCTGCGTAATCTTTGTAATAACGCACACAGCGGTAACAAGCGATACAGCGGTTCATTTCATGACTAATGAACGGCCCTAAGTCTTGGTTGATGTGTGTACGTTTCGTAAAACGATATTTACGCATATTATGACCGGTCATCACCGTCATATCTTGTAGGTGGCAATTACCGCCTTCCTCACAGACTGGGCAGTCGTGAGGGTGGTTGGTCATCAGCCATTCCACAACACTTTCACGGAATTGTTTGGCTTCTTCATCATCAATTGAGATGTAGGTACCTTCCGTTGCCGGTGTCATACAAGACATTACTAGGCGACCGCGAGTATCATCCGCGTTCTGATATTGCTTAACCGCACACTGGCGGCAAGCGCCAACGCTTCCCAGCGCCGGATGCCAGCAAAAATAAGGAATATCTAGCCCGAGAGAAAGACAGGCTTGTAACAGGTTTTCAGACCCGTTTACGTCATATTCTTTGCCGTCTACATATATTGTAGCCATAGTCAGCATGCTTCCCAAAGGCCCGCATAAAGCAGGCGTTAATCAAAAATACGTTCTTCGTGAAAAATCTCTTTAGCGGTTGCTCAATCGCTAAATAATTACCAACGCTGCTTGAGCAGGTTTGGTTGGATACCCGCAATCTGCACGATGTTACGCAGATCTTTTTGCGAGATACCCGCTTCAAATTCATCACGGAAATATTTGATGGCACTTTGCAGCGGTTCGACTGCTCCCGGTGCGTGAGCACAGAATGTTTTACCCGGACCTAAGAAACGGCAAAGTTGCTCTAATGTTTCGATGTCACCCGGTTGGCCTTCGCCTTTTTCCAGTGCTTGTAAAATTTTCACGCTCCACGGCAATCCATCACGACATGGCGTACACCAACCACAGGATTCACGTGCAAAGAAGGTTTCTAAGTTACGAACTAACGAAACCATGTTGATTTCATGATCAACCGCCATTGCTAATGCAGTACCAAGACGGCTACCGGCTTTGGCAATATTTTCAAAATCCATTGGTAAGTCGAGGTGGTCATTGGTCAGGAAGTCTGTCCCTGCCCCACCCGGCTGCCATGCTTTAAGTTTTAAACCATCACGCATACCACCTGCGTAATCTTCTAATACTTCACGTGCCGTTGTACCAAATGGTAATTCCCATAGACCCGGATTTTTCACACGCCCAGAGAAGCCCATTAATTTAGTGCCCGCGTCTTTACTCTTACCTGCGCTTAAATCGATGTACCACTGGTCACCATGCTCTAAAATAGCCGGCACGTTACAGATAGTTTCAACGTTATTTACGCAAGTTGGTTTACCCCAAGCACCTGATGTTGCAGGGAATGGTGGTTTAGAACGCGGGTTAGCACGACGACCTTCTAAAGAGTTAATCAGTGCAGTTTCTTCACCGCAGATATAACGCCCAGCACCGGTGTGCACAAATAGCTCGAAATCAAACCCCGAACCGAGGATATTTTTTCCTAACAGGCCCGCAGCTTTCGCTTCTTCGATGGCACGGCGCAAGTGTTGAGCTGCCTCAACATACTCACCACGTAGGAAGATATAACCACGATAAGCTTTTAGTGCATATGCTCCCGTGATCATCCCTTCAACTAACAAATGAGGCAGTTGCTCCATCAATAAGCGGTCTTTGTAGGTGCCCGGTTCCATTTCATCCGCATTACATAAGAAATAACGCAGTTTCATGTTTTCGTCTTTTGGCATCAGGCTCCATTTCAGGCCTGTTGAGAACCCCGCACCACCACGCCCTTTCAGGCCAGCGTCTTTGACAAGGTTAACAACTTCATCCGGTGCCATGCCTTTGAGCGCACGCTCAAGACCTTTGTATCCGTTTTTACTGCGGTACTCATCTAACCAAACAGGCTGATTGTCATCACGCAAACGCCATGTTAGGGGATGAGTTTCAGCAGTACGGATCACTGGATTAACAGAATTTGTCATGGATACTGCTCCAGTAATTTTTGAATATTTTCAGGCTGCACATAACTGTGAGTATCTTCATCGATCATCATCGTCGGACCCTTATCACAGTTACCCAAGCAACAGGTTGGCAGCAATGTAAAGCGACCATCGGCTGTTGTTTGGCCAGGGCGAATATTCAGCTGTTTAATGATTTCAGCTTCTAAACCCTGATAACCAGTAATATGGCAAACAACACTGTCGCAATAGCGAATAATGTGGCGTCCAACAGGTTGACGGAAGATTTGGCTATAGAATGTTGCCACACCTTCAACATCACTAGCGGGGATACCTAAGACGTCAGCGATAGCATAGATCGCACCGTCCTCAACCCAGCCACGGTTTTTTTGCACAATTTTCAGTGCCTCGATAGATGCTGCTCGCGCATCTTCATAGTGATGTTTCTCACCTTCTATTTCTGCACGCTCTTCGTCAGTTAAAACAAAGCCATGATGAGCTTGAGGTTCGAATACATTCACCACATCGAGTTGATTGTGTTTATCATGTTCATTATGCATGGTTAGCGATCCACATCCGACATTACAAAATCGATACTACCCAGATAGACGATTAAGTCTGAAACTAAACTACCGCGAATAACCGCAGGGATTTGCTGCAAGTGAGCATAGCTTGGCGTACGAATACGTGTACGGTAGCTCATCGTGCTGCCATCACTGGTCAGGTAGTAGCTGTTGATCCCCTTCGTGGCTTCAACCATCTGGAATGATTCATTCGCAGGCATCACTGGCCCCCAAGACACTTGCAAGAAGTGGTTAATCAGGGTTTCAATGTGCTGTAACGTACGCTCTTTTGGTGGCGGCGTCGTCAATGGATGGTCGGCTTTGAATGGGCCTTCTGGCATATTCTTGTAGCATTGCTCAAGAATACGGATACTCTGGCGCATCTCTTCAACTTTGATCATCACACGGTCATAGCAGTCACCGTTGTGAGCGATAGGAATATCGAATTCAAAGTTTTCATAACCTGAATATGGACGCCATTTACGCACGTCAAAATCAACGCCTGTAGCACGTAAACCCGCACCTGTCACACCCCATGCCAATGCCTCTTCTTTGTTGTACATTGCTGTACCAATAGAACGGCCTTTTAAGATGGAGTTTTTCAGTGCAGACGTGACATAAGACTCTAAACGTTTCGGCAGCCAATCAAGTAACTCACGCAGCAACTTTTCCCAACCGCGCGGTAAGTCGTGTGCAACACCACCAATACGGAACCAAGCTGGATGCATACGGAACCCAGTGATAGCTTCAATCACGTTGTACACTTTTTGACGGTCAGTAAACGCAAAGAATACAGGTGTCATTGCGCCGACGTCTTGAATATAAGTACTGATGTATAGCAAGTGGCTATTAATACGGAATAATTCAGACAGCATGACGCGAATGGTCTTTACGCGGTCAGGCACTTCAATGCCAGCCAATTTTTCAACGGCTAACACGTATGGCATTTCATTCACACACCCACCGAGGTACTCAATACGGTCAGTGTAAGGAATGTAACTGTGCCATGACTGGCGCTCGCCCATTTTCTCAGCACCACGGTGGTGGTAACCGATATCAGGCACACAGTCGATAATTTCTTCACCATCAAGTTGCAGTACAATACGGAATGCACCGTGTGATGATGGGTGGTTTGGCCCTAAGTTCAGGAACATGAAATCTTCATTTTCATTTCCACGTGCCATGCCCCACTCTTCTGGTTTGAAAGTTAAAGCTTCCATTTCCAGATCTTGTTTCTGTTTAGTCAGAACAAAGGGGTCGAACTCAGTTGCACGCGCAGGATAATCCTTACGCAGTGGGTGACCTTCCCAGCTTGGCGACATCAGTAAGCGACGTAAATTTGGGTGACCTTGGAAAGTGATCCCAAACATATCCCACACTTCACGTTCATGCCAATTTGCATTTGGGAACAGCGAAACCATAGAAGGTACGTTGAGGTCTTTCTCATTAAGAGCGACTTTCAACATAATATCGCGGTTACGGTCAATAGAAATAATGTGATAGAAAACACTAAAGTCTGCTTCAGGCAGGCCTTGACGGTGGATTCTTTGGCGTTCATCTACCCCGTGTAAGTCAAATAGCATGACATACGGTTTTGGTAGTTTCTTTAGAAAATCTACAACTTCCAGTAATTGTTCACGACGAACCCAAACCACTGGCATACCAGTGCGGGTTGCTTGAACAGAAAAGGCATCCGGCCCAAATTGATTGCGCAGTTCCAGAAGCACAGGGTCATTTAAATGTTCCTGTGTCTGCCATCCTGGCTGGGTACTACTCGCTTGCGCTATCTGATCTGTCATCATTCTTCACCATAACGCTTGATCAGGTTTATTATTTCGCAACAACATTGCTCTGTTACGCTGTATGGCTTTAAGCCTTAAATTTCGTCTGGTGTACGCAGGTTCGTCACTGCAATACGTTCACCGTGCTTTCTTTCTCTTTCTGATTGCATGTTGGCACGGTAAACCCCTTGGTCACCAACGACCCAAGACAGCGGACGACGCTCTTTACCGATAGATTCTTGCAACAGAAGCAGAGCCTGCATATAGGCTTCTGGGCGCGGTGGGCAACCTGGGATATACACATCTACAGGGATAAATTTATCGACGCCTTGTACAACAGAATAAATGTCATACATACCACCAGAGTTAGCACATGAACCCATGGAAATAACCCATTTTGGTTCAAGCATTTGGTCATACAGACGTTGAATAACAGGCGCCATTTTAGTGAAACATGTGCCTGCAACGACCATGAAGTCGGCTTGGCGAGGAGAAGCACGTAGTACTTCCGCACCAAAGCGGGCTACGTCATGAACAGCCGTGAACGAAGTCACCATTTCTACATAGCAACATGAAAGGCCAAAGTTATAGGGCCATAGAGAGTTTTTGCGCCCCCAGTTAACAACATCGTGAAGTGCATGAGAAAGTTTCCCCATGTACACACTGTTTTCAACTTGCTGCTCCAGTGGATCAGTTACGATCTCCTGAGTTTGCAGTGGGTAACGGTCGTTCTCACCGTTCGGATCTATGCGGGTGAGCGTATAATCCATTGTATAATGCCTCGCTTTTTACTGCGGATGACGATTGCTGATTTTAATAACTTCACTAGGATGCTTTACTTTTCCGCGAGAACGGACTGGTGTCCAATCCAATGCTCCAACGCGAACTAAATAAAACAATCCCGCCAACAATACCAAAATAAAGATAGCGGCTTCGATAAAGCCTACCCAGCCAGCTTCGCGGATGGCGACTGACCATGCAAATAGGAACATGGCTTCAACATCGAAGATAACGAAGAACATGGCGACTAAGTAAAACTTAGCTGACATACGAAGACGTGCACTACCGACCGAATCAATACCTGATTCGTAAGGGACATGTTTTGTTCTGGCTTTGGCGCGGCTACCCAAGAAGTGACCTGCGACCAGCATGAAAGCACACAGACCGATAGTGCCGATAAGGAATATCGCAAACGCCCAGTTATGGGCTAACGCTAGGATTGATGTAGACATACTCGTTGCTTACTCATTACTTATGGTGCGTAAACTGCTCTTTTTTACAACACGGCAGTATTGCACCACAATTGCCCAGTTAATCGAGAAGAAAGACCAAACATTGGTCACCAACTAAAAGATCACCAAACTTAAATCAGTCTGTTGACCGCGTTTGGTTTGTCCTCTCTCATTACAATTTACTTTACCCAAATTAGGTAAAATAACCCGTATTTGTTACAAAAACCTCACAGACTAAAAACACTAAAATAACAAAAAGTACTCATAATCTGCTAAAACGTGTCAGTGTAATGATACACAAGTAAAGACGCAAACTAGTTTAACTGATTATTCGTTTTTACTACACCATTATCTCAGGAAAAACCTGTCTTAACAGATGAAAAATTGCTCTTTTTATTTGATCTAACGCACAGTTTTATTGAAAAAGTACTCAATTTGTTTACATCACATTCAATTTAACTTTAAGAAGCCTTAACGCATTTTTATTGTTTAATTTAAGTAACTAACTGACATACCAGCGCTATTTTACCAATTCTGCTAAAAAAAATTGTTAATAACATAACAAATCATTAACTAACTAATGAAATTCAGGTTATGCCAGCTACATCACAATTATTTCATGCTCTTCAATATTTAACCATACTTATTAAGTGGTTAATTGACTTTTTTATAAGCTAAAATCGGAAATAAAATGATAAATTTGAACTTGATAACGATAAAAAGCATTTTGACTATTTAAACACTGACTCAATAGGATTACTTGATACCGTTTCCCAATATTGAACATTAAACACGGTAACGTGAAATAATCGTTTCAGTCAGTAAGCATTATTTTGTTTGTGCTCAGCAGCAACAAGTCACAAATAGGATTATCTTGCCACTTTTTATCGCGTTGTAATTTGATTGTGTAAGTTGTGCCCTTTCCACCTGATGCGCCGTTAAAATAATATCTGTCTATAAGCAGTAACGCATTGATCACAAACAAGTGAATCACTTGTAAGTTAATAAAATGATATAAAAAACGGTACTTCCAAGCAGGTTGGAAGTACCGTCGAAATAAATAAATAAATTATATATTATGATTAAGCTAAATTAGACGAAACGATTAACTTAATTCTCCCCATCATTGCTATCAGCCAATTCACTCGCTGACGATGCAACATAAGGTATTTTTTTGTTTTCGATGGCACTAAACACCGTTAAAACAAAATCTTTCTGTTCATCTGCATTTTTATACAACCAATACTGAATATCAGGTAAACGAGGTAACCCATCTGATTCATTTAAAATACGTAAATCCGCATTTTGCATTTCCATTGGTCTGGCAGTTACCCCAACCTCTGCATTCACAGCAGCACGAACAGCTGGTAAAGAAGCAGCCTCATAGGCTACATGCCATGGCAACCCTGCTTCATCTAACGCATTAGTACACAGTTTACGATAAGGGTTAGTTTCATCCATAACAACTAACGGTATTGGCTCATTAGGGCGCAATTGGAAATCAGGAGCACTGTGCCATAACACAGGTACTGTCCTTAATGCCGTCTTAGGATGATGACTAATCCTTGTTGTCGTTAATGCTAAATCCACTTCGTGATTATCTAACATTGACTCAATAAATTGCGCTCGCTTGATGCGAACTTCAACAGCAACTCGTGGGTATACTGATGCTATCCGGTTAAGTAAAAATGGCAGCAAAATATCAACAGTGTCGTCTGATGCTCCGATACGAAGTTCACCTTCTGCATCGTTATAAGTCAATGATGCAGTTGCATCATCATTTGCACGAAGAATTTGCCTCGCGTAACCGAGTAATTGCAATCCATGTGCTGTAAGCAGTTTATTCCGCCCATGACGAGCGAAAAGCTCACGACCGACTAATTGCTCTAAACGTTGCATCTGCTGGCTTACCGCAGACTGCGTTCTACACACCGCAGCCGCTGCGGCTGCAAATGTATTTAGATCAGCGACAGCAACGAAAGTTCGTAGCAAATCAAGATCTAAGTTCATAATGGGACGATTGGAATTTATCATCGTTCATTCTCTTATATAATATTATGTAACCTGGTGTTTCTGCTCTCCTCCATGAGAATCAGCGAGTTTTGTGCGACTACTAAGTGAGTGCATTTCTAATCCATAGATCTGCAATAACTTCTCTTCTACTTTTCTTTATTTTACCTATTTAACACAAATATAGCGCTTATTAGCGACAAAATAGCTGAGATAAATAGAATACTTCCAAAAAATCAAAAATGTATTTAAAAAAAGGAATATACTTCTTAAAAGCTAATTAAAATCCCTTCGTTTAGTACACCTAAATAGTAACATATTTAATGTAATCACAATTATTTTAATGTAAGCACATTATAAAAATCATTTCACTATTTTTTAATATCATTAAAAATCAATAAATTACAATAAAATGCAGCACTTTAAGTTAAAAAAAACCAGCCGAAACAATCAATATTACTAACAAAACCCCACTAAAAATTACAAAAAAAGGCCGTTATAGCGTATAAATTATGACAGTATTCATGATTCCATTATCAATATTACATTTCGATACAATTTTTCTTTTAAGAGCTAGGATTTCCTCATTTTTACCATTTCTATACTAAAACCCTAAAGATTATCGAAATTAAACTCCAACTTAAAACATACAATTAGACTGTAAGGCTAACTTAATGAATATATTCAGAGCCCAAGTATTACATTTATGCTCAAATCAACCTTTTACACCAAAGATTACCTAGCATCTTCAAAAGCTTCTGACAGAAGAGTACAGTAAGGTAATAATGCCGGTCCCTACCAAAGTAACCCCGTTAGGGTAATGAGAGAACAATGAATAATCTAACCAAATCTAATAAACTCGATAATGTATGCTATGACATTCGCGGGCCTGTGTTAAAAGAAGCTAAGCGCTTAGAAGAAGAAGGGAACAAAGTTCTCAAACTGAATATTGGTAACCCGGCACCATTTGGCTTTGAAGCGCCTGATGAAATTCTCGTTGATGTTCTACGCAATTTGCCTAGTTCACAAGGTTACTGTGATTCAAAAGGGCTCTATTCTGCCCGTAAAGCTATCGTTCAACATTACCAAGCTCGCGGTATTCATGAAATGACCGTTGAAGATGTCTATATTGGTAATGGGGTATCAGAACTCATTGTGCAAGCAATGCAAGCGTTACTTAATAATGGGGATGAAATGCTTGTCCCTGCGCCTGACTACCCTCTGTGGACCGCCGCCGTCTCCCTCTCTGGTGGGAAAGCCGTTCATTATATGTGTGATGAACAACAAGGGTGGATGCCAGATATCGAAGATATCCGCAAAAAAATTACACCAAGAACCCGTGGTATCGTTGTTATCAACCCCAATAACCCAACAGGTGCTGTATATAGCAAAGACCTGTTGATGGAAATCGTCGAAATTGCTCGACAACATAATCTCATCATTTATGCGGACGAGATTTACGATAAAATTCTATATGATGGTGCAGTCCACCATTCAATCGCAGCATTAGCACCGGATTTATTAACCATCACGTTTAATGGTTTATCAAAAACCTACCGCGTTGCTGGTTTCCGTCAAGGTTGGATGGTACTAAATGGTCCTAAAAAGCATGCTAAAGGCTATATTGAAGGGTTAGAAATGTTAGCCTCAATGCGTTTATGCGCCAACGTCCCTATGCAACATGCCATTCAAACGGCTCTCGGTGGTTATCAAAGCATTAGCGAATTTATTCAGCCAGGTGGTCGCCTATATGAACAGCGCGAACGCGCTTGGGAACTGATTAACCAAATTCCAGGGGTTTCTTGTGTTAAACCTCAGGGGGCGCTGTATATGTTCCCAAAAATTGATATTAAACGCTTTAATATTCATGACGACCAAAAAATGATCTTAGACTTATTATTACAAGAAAAAGTGCTATTAGTTCAAGGCACTGCATTTAACTGGCCTGAACCTGATCATTTTAGAATTGTCACGCTACCCTATGCAGATGATTTAGAAATGGCGATTAATAAATTTGGCCGTTTCTTAGAAGGTTATCGCCAGTAATATGGTATTTTAGTTATTCCAAAAATAAAGCCTCCTATTTGGAGGCTTGTTAAATTTTACATTTCATCATCTTTTATTGACTGTATTATTTTGATTATCAAATAATAGAAATAAAATAGATTGCCACAAGGAAAAACCCCAATAATATAAATGGAAAGTATTTCATATTGCCCCTTTATTTCTTATTTAAAAGCCCATTATATTTTTTTAATATTATAATTCAATATAATTACTATATTAATTAAAAAGTTCCAAAATAGATATTCGGATTGCGACTGATAATTGAATGTTATTTATTTTATATTTTAGGAATAACTAATTAAAAAAACAATAAACTCATATCACTTTACTTCTATTTTCGATATAATTTCTATGGTCTACAAACAATATGAAGAGGAATTATGAGCTACTTTTTTGCCCATCTCGCTAGAATGAAACTGATCCACCGCTGGCCACTTATGCGCAATGTACGCACTGAAAATGTCTCTGAGCATAGTTTACAGGTTGCTATGGTCGCTCACGCACTTGCCATCATTAAAAACCGTAAGTTTGCAGGTAATGTAAACGCAGAGAAAATCGCACTACTTGCCATGTACCATGATGCCAGTGAAGTCATTACCGGTGACCTCCCTACTCCTATCAAGTATCATAATCAACAAATAGCCCATGAATATAAAAAAATAGAGAAATTTGCGCAACAAAAGCTTATCGACATGCTACCTGAAGAATTACAAGACGACTTTAAAGAATTAATTATTGAAGATTTACAATCGGAAGAAGAGCATTTTATCGTAAAACAAGCAGATACATTATGTGCCTATTTAAAATGTCTAGAAGAGCTGTCCGCAGGGAATAGTGAGTTTAAATTAGCCAAAAGGCGTCTAGAGAAAATGTTAGCTGAGCGAAATAGCCCAGAGATGGAATATTTTATGAAAACCTTCGTACCCAGTTTTACTTTATCTTTAGATGAAATCAGCAATTAATATATAAGTAGTAGTATTTTATATCTACTTATATATCTGTTGATTTACCAATCTAATAATAGCAAATTAGATTTGAGTTTATTCTATAAAAAAGGTTATTCAACCTTCACTAGCTTTTTATTGCAACCTATCATAGTAGAAAATGCAATATAAAATATTTTTTTATCCCCATTAATACCTAGTATTACATATTCAGAGTCATCAATAGAGATAGTACAACGTAAAGGCTCTTTAGTTTTATGTACTTCCCCTTTCTTCGTCACAAATTTTATTAACCAAAAATCATATGAATCTATTTTATTTCGTTCAAATAATATGGTAAATATTTTTTTAGCTCAGATTTATCTGGAATATCATATAGTTTTATTGACGTAGCAAGTTTTTTAGTCACATCAAAATAACCTGCAACGAAGTGAGTTAGTTCAACATGTGACAATGTCTCCCCCCAATAATTTTCAAAGTCACAATAACCATAATTGAATTTATCATCTCCCCATGATTCATTTTGACTCATTTTATTCACCTATAATTGAAATGTATTGAATTACAGAGAATATCAACAAAAAAATTTCTTTTAGAATATATTAAATATTAAAAATATCATTAATTTTAATAGCAAAAAGCGCTAATATAGATTAGAGCTTTTTGCTAAAATTATTTTCTATGAGCTTAAAAAGGAAATAGTATCGGAATAACTGCCACACTAATTAACATAACAATAATAGTAAATGGCACTCCCATTTTCAAAAAGTCAGCAAATTTATATCCGCCGGGGCCAAGAACTAATGTATTAACAGGAGATGAAACTGGCGTCATAAAGGCAGCTGAAGCCGCAATCCCAATTACCATAGCAAATGGCAACGGTGAAACTTCCATTTGACGTGCGGCAGCAATCGCAATAGGGGCCATTAACACCGCAGTTGCAGTATTTGAGATAAACAAACCAATAGTAGCGCATAAGATAAAGAGACATAACAGCATCACATGAGGGCCTAACCCCCCTGCAACTTTCATCAACGCGTCAACCGCAAGGGCAATCCCCCCTGTTTCCTGTAAAGCTATAGCAAACGGCATCATCCCTACGATTAAAATAATACTTGGCCAATGGATAGACTTATAAGCACTTTCCATATCAATACAACGGAATTTACCCATTAACAAACACGCAATCAGCGCAGCGATAAAGTTTGGAATTTCATTAGTCACCATCATTGCCACCATTAGGGCTAGGCAAAATAGCGCATGGGGAGCTTGTGATGACGCTGGCGCAACTGCTTCTACTTCCGCAGCAAGGTTTAATACAATAAAATTACGTGGTTTAGTGGATAAAATACGGATTAACTTCCAATCACCAATTACCAGCAAGATATCGCCAAGTCTTAGTGGTTCATCAACCAACTTTCCATCCAATGCTTTACCATCACGACGGATCCCGACGACGTTAAGCCCATAACGAGTACGAAATTTAATGTCCCTTAACGTTTTACCAAGCAGTTCTGAATCAGGGTTCATGGAAACTTCAGCCATTCCTACATCGCGGGATTGGTCAGAAAAGTAATCACCACGTAAAATCATTGGTTCGAGTAATTGCTCACTGCAAAACTGCCGCAACTCATCATCACTGACCGAAATATCAACCAATAAAACATCACGTTCGCGCAGTTCCGTCCCCCCTGTCGCACTGACCATAACACGACGGAATTTACGCCAGCGCTCAATGCCCACTACGTTTGCTTCATAGCGAGAACGTAGGTGTAATTCATCAAGGGTATGGCCTATTAATGGCGAGCCTTTGCGAATAGCGAGGCGGCGTGCTCTACCAGTCAATTTATAATCACGAATTAAATCACGAAAACTACGCTGATAGCGTTCAGGGAGTTTGTCTGGCTCGTTGCTTCCTAACCAGCGACGTGTAACCCACATATAGGCTATACCCGCCAATAAAATCAGAATACCGATAGGTGTAATTGAGAAAAACTTAAAGCCTTCAATCCCCTCACGAACCAATTCACTGTTAACAACCATATTCGGAGGCGTTGCAACCAATGTCATCATGCCGCTCATTAGCCCTGCAAAACCAAGTGGCATCATCAGACGGCTTGGGGAAGTTTTCATCCGGGCAGAAACACTGAGAACGACTGGAATGAAGATAGCAACCACCCCTGTTGAACTCATAAATGCACCCAGCCCCGCAACGGTGAGCATTAAAAAAACCAGCATCTTGCTTTCGCTGCTTCCTGCTACACGAACAAGCCAATCCCCCATTTGATATGCGATGCCAGTTCGGACAAGACCGTCACCTATAACGAATAAAGCCGCAATCAATAGTACGTTAGGGTCAGCAAACCCTGCCGTTGCTTGCTCAAGTGTTAAAGTATCACTCAGAACAAAAGCGACAATCACTAATAGCGCAACCACATCCATACGGATTTTATTTGTGGTAAATAAAACTATCGCGATCAACAGTAAGGTTAATACCCACAGCAATTCTCCGTTCAAAATATCCCCTTTCGACGAAAAAATACATTGCTAAAGTTTTTCTTTAGTTAACCATGTTTTACGGAGAATTTCTTTGATTAGATCATCATTAATCCGAATTAGACACTAAAAGTTCATAATCCCCATTATTGTCGGGGCCCATAACTGAAATTTGTGCCAATGAATTGATGATTACATTAATTTCATCACGACGGGCCATTTCTTCTGGCGCATGGACTGCAACGACTTGGCAGCCAGCACTAAGTGCAGAATGAATGCCTGCCGTAGCATCTTCGAAAGCAATACAGGATTTTGGCGATAAAGAAAGTACATTTGCACCTAATAAAAATGGCTCTGGATCTGGCTTACCTTTAGTTACCTTTTCAAAGGTTACCCAGTGTTTTGGTTCCGGTAAACCCGCTGCTTGCTGACGACCATGAGCGATTGGCACTGTTCCTGAAGTCACGATTGCCCAAGGTGCACCTATTTCATTTAAACGCGTTAATAGCGCTACAGCCCCCGGCAAGGCAACCACCCCTTCCATATCTTCACTTTCCATTTTCTCTAACCAGCGGAAATAATCCATGACCTCTTCTTCAGTCGCATCGGGTAAAAAATGACGTAAACTGGTTAATGCTGGCTTCCCATGAATATAGCTAATAATTTCCTCAGCACTTTTACCGATACGCTCACCAAACTTACACCAACAACGCTCAACCACTGCGAGCGAATCTGCTAATGTGCCATCTAAATCAAATAGAAACCCTTTTGCCTTTAATTTCACGTCTACCCCTTTCTTGTTCTTGAATCGATTCTATCTCTTAGTTAACGCTAAATAGACGCCAATGCGCAACCTCAATAACAAAAATAATCAAGATTTGCGTTAATGACTTAGATTTGAGTGCACTGGAGAGTTAAAACAGAAAAGAAATGTTAATTTAAGTTTGAGTTTGAGTTTGAGTTTGAAATTTTTATACTTATTAATTTCATTTGCTCTAAATTATTCGCCTTGACGCCAAGTAGAAGTATGACGAACAAATTTACTCTAAGAAGTTTGTGCTGTAGCTAAGCGACCAGAGACGAGTAGCCGAACGCAGTCAACAACGCTACAGCGCAAAATACAACGAGCACTAAGCATTGAAGATCTGGGAAATCTCTACCGCTGAAAGATGATACTGGCGTGGACAGGCATGCCAAATCGCTAACATCCGTACATATTTATCCCACATTGGCGTTTGTGAGTTAAACCCATGCGTCCCGCTGTCGAAGTGGGTATAACGCCCTTCTGTATTTACCATAAAGCGGACGTAGCTCAAATAACGTGCTTCTGTTGCGGCATCAAAGCCCAAAAACTGCACACGGCGGCCATCAATCTCTTCCTTGTTAGCCATGTTGCTATAAGAAACTTGCAGTGCATGGTACATTTCCATGATATCAATAACAGTACGGCAGGTGTCTTCACTTAAATGGCCGAAGTCTCTGTCTAACTCACGCATTTGTAACCCATAACCACGTTCAATAATGGTTTGTAGACGACGATAACGTTCTGCATTATCAGGGTCAAGCATGGTCATCATTTTATATTGATTCGATAAGATCAAGCGTTGTGCGTTAGTCATTTCCATCATGGTTCTCCCACTAAAAAGTATGGCTTATCTTCGCATTCAACATTAATCATAGACAGTGAAAACACAACTTTTATTGATCTAAACACCATTTTTACATTACTTATTGTTAAATCTACCTTTTAATAGAAATCATCTCTTAAATATCTTCCATAAAGGAACGATCTAATTGGTTAAATGCGCGCTTTAGCAAGTCAGCTAACGCCATATAATCAGGTTGCTGCTCAATCGGTGCCATGGCAATTCCTGCTTCAGTAAATTTATCACGGATCTCATGAAACCAGCTCAGCAAGCTAGATGGTAGAGGCGTCGCAGCACGTTTACCTAACCACCATAGGCCTTGCATTGGCAAACTACAGGCAAAAAGAGCCGTAGCAATGGCGGGCCCCAATTGCCCACCTAACGCGATTTGCCATGCTAATGTAAAAATGGCAATGGGCGGCATAAAACGAATACCAAAGCGAACTGCTTTGTTGATACGAATTTCGGGGAAAATTGGCGACAGTTTTTTCTCCATAGGAAAGGTCTTCAGATAGCGGTTACCTAATCTAAAGCGTTTAAAAAAACCGGGCGGTGTACTTTGTAATGTACTCATGAAACGTTTCCTATCGACTTCTGAAAAACTGAGGCAATAATTTGTAGATTGCACCATGGTAAAATGATAGCACATTTAAGATAACGAAATTATTTCATTACATTTACCTTAAGTTAAGTCACTTTACTAAATATCAGCTATTCTAATAGCAATATAACCCTGTGCTATAACACCACTTTATACGTCACTTATGATTTTAATCAATCAAAGTCTCTATTTTTAAAAAAAACGTATAAAATATAAAATAATTTTAGTAGAATCTGCCACATTTAGAATTGCTGTTGCATTTGTTACTTTGTAGCTTTATCCATCTTCGAAACTGAAGATAGACAACAGTTATATATATTGGGGTTTTTGGTCGTTATTTCAACACTAGGTGCAGAGGTTTACTTTTATATGCCTTTGCAAAAAAGGATAGCGCCTGCTTTATCAACCCCTAAAGGTCTCACGATCTTTAACTTTTTCGCCTTTAACATGATATCAATCATGATGTTTCAGGTCATAAATACGCTAGGCTCTAGCAATATATTTTTAATCTGAGTCTTTTCATGTTTTTCGAAAGGCTTCACAACAACAATTAACGATAGGTATTTCCATGTCAAGTAAGCTGGTACTGGTTTTAAACTGCGGTAGCTCCTCACTGAAATTCGCCATCATCGATCCGACTAATGGAGATGAATTTTTATCCGGTTTAGCGGAGTGCTTCAACCTCCCTGAAGCTCGTATTAAGTGGAAAATGGACGGTGCTAAAAAGGAAGCTCCTTTAGGTGCTGGTGCGGCGCATAGCGAAGCATTGGATTTCATTGTTAACACCATTCTTGCTGAAAAACCAGAGTTGTCAGAGCAGATCACTTCTATCGGTCACCGTATTGTTCACGGTGGTGAAAAATTCACGTCTTCGGTTTTAATTACTGATGACGTTATTGCCGGTATTGAAGCGGCTATCCCATTCGCACCACTGCACAACCCTGCTCACCTTATTGGTATTGAAGAAGCAAGAAAATCATTCCCGCACTTGGTCAATAAAAATGTTGCTGTCTTTGACACCGCATTCCACCAGACCATGCCGCAAGAATCCTATCTGTATGCATTGCCATACGAACTCTATTCAGAGCATAGTATCCGCCGTTATGGCGCGCACGGTACAAGCCATTACTATGTTTCCCGTGAAGCTGCAAAAAAACTGAATAAGCCTGTTGATGAGCTCAATGTTATCACTTGCCACTTAGGCAACGGTGGTTCTGTGACTGCGATTGTTAACGGTAAATGTGTTGATACCTCCATGGGCTTAACGCCATTAGAAGGTCTGGTAATGGGAACACGTAGTGGTGATATCGACCCTGCAATCATTTTCCATTTACATGATTCTTTAGGTATGAGCGTTGAACAAATCAATAAAATGCTGACTAAAGAATCAGGTTTACTTGGCTTAACAGGCGTGACCAGCGACTGCCGTTATGTTGAAGACAACTATGGCACTCAAGAAGACGCAACTCGCGCAATGGATGTTTTCTGCCATCGTTTAGCGAAATACGTGGGTGCATATAGTGCACTGATGGAAGGCCGCCTTGATGCTATCATCTTCACAGGTGGTATTGGTGAAAACTCAGCACAAGTTCGTGAAATCACCTTGAAGAAACTGGCAATCCTTGGTTTCGAATATGATCACGAACGCAACTTAGCGGCACGCTTCGGTAAAGAAGGTTTAATCACTACCGATCAAAGCCGCCCAGCGCTGGTTATCGCAACCAATGAAGAATTGGTTATTGCCCAAGATACTGCGCGTTTAACCGCATAAGCAACTTCTACCGCCAGCAACCTGCTGGCGGTATCGTTTTGTCATTAGAGTAACCGAAATAAAGAGGTTCCCGTGTCCCGTACAATTATGTTAATACCTACTGGCACCAGCGTTGGCTTAACTAGCGTTAGCCTAGGTGTCGTTCGCTCAATGGAACAAAAAGGTGTTCAATTAAGCGTTTTCAAACCTATCGCACAGCCACGCGTCTCTGGCAATAAAGACCAAACTACCGAAGTACTTCGTTCGCATTCAAGTATTACTACCATTGTTGAACCATTAAACATGGAATACGTTGAATCGCTGCTAACCTCGTCGAAAAAAGACGTCTTAATGGAAGAAATTGTTGCTCGTTATCATGAGCACACAAAAAATGCAGAAGTTATTCTTATTGAAGGTCTTGTTCCTACCCGTAAGCACTCATTTGCTCAATCATTAAACTATGAAATTGCAAAAACATTGGGTGCTGAAATTGTTTTCGTTACTGCTACTGGTAATAGTAACATTACACAAATGCAAGAGCGTTTAGAACTTGTCCGTAATGAGTTTGGTGGTCAACGTAATAAAAATATTATCGGTGTTATCATTAATAAGGTAAATGCACCTGTTGATGAGCAAGGTCGCACGCGTCCTGATTTGTCTGAAATTTTTGATGACTCCACCAAAGCAACTGTTGCTAATCTTGATACGAAACAGTTAGCGTCATTAAATTTACCTGTGCTCGCTTCAATTCCATGGAATTTTGATTTAATTGCCACTCGTGCAATTGATATGGCAAAACACTTAGGCGCTGAAATTGTTAACGAAGGTGAAATTAAAACTCGTCGCGTTAAATCAGTCACGTTCTGTGCGCGCAGTATCCCGCACATGCTTGAGCACTTCCGCCCGGGCTCTTTATTAGTGACCTCAGCAGACCGCCCTGATGTACTGGTATCTGCTTCGCTTGCCGCGATGAATGGTGTTGAAATTGGTGCTGTACTACTCACTGGTGGTTACAATATCGATGCACCAATCCGTCAACTGTGTGAACAAGCGTTTGAGACGGGCCTGCCGGTTTTCATGGTAAAAAGCAACACATGGCAAACATCCTTGAATCTGCAAAGTTTTAGCTTAGAAGTTCCCGCAGATGACCATGAACGCATTGAAAAAATTCAAAACTACGTTGCTCGTCATATTAGCAGTGATTGGATTGAATCATTGGTTGCAGATTCTGAGCGCCCTAATCGCTTATCACCACCTGCATTCCGCTACCAATTAACGGAATTAGCGCGCAAAGCAGGTAAACGAATCGTTCTTCCTGAAGGTGATGAGCCACGTACAGTCAAAGCGGCTTCTATCTGTGCAGAGCGCGGGATCGCAACATGTATTTTATTAGGTAACCCTGATGATATTCGTCGTGTTGCTGCAGCGCAGGGTATTGAGTTAGGTACAGGAATTGAAATTGTTGACCCTGTCAAAGTACGTGAAGAATATGTCGCTCGTTTGGTTGAGCTACGTAAGAACAAGGGTATGACTGAAGTTGTTGCTCGTGAACAACTCGAAGATAATGTCGTCCTAGGGACACTGATGCTTGAAAAAGGTGAAGTTGATGGCCTCGTTTCAGGCGCGGTCCATACCACTGCCAACACTATCCGTCCACCGCTGCAATTAATTAAAACAGCACCGGGCAGTTCATTAGTTTCTTCCGTCTTCTTTATGCTATTACCTGAACAAGTATTTGTTTATGGTGACTGTGCTATCAACCCAGACCCAACTGCAGAGCAATTATCAGAAATCGCTATTCAATCTGCTGATTCTGCAAAAGCGTTCGGTATTGACCCACGCGTTGCGATGATTTCTTACTCTACAGGTGATTCAGGTGCTGGTAGTGATGTTGAGAAAGTACGTGAAGCAACACGTTTAGCACAAGAAAAACGCCCAGACCTGATGATTGATGGCCCATTGCAGTACGATGCCGCAGTAATGGCTGATGTTGCTAAATCCAAAGCGCCTAATTCACCAGTTGCAGGTAAAGCGACCGTATTTATCTTCCCAGACTTAAATACCGGTAATACCACGTATAAAGCCGTACAACGTTCTGCTGACTTAGTCTCTATTGGTCCAATGCTGCAAGGTATGCGTAAACCAGTTAATGACTTGTCTCGTGGTGCATTAGTTGATGATATCGTTTATACCGTTGCGTTAACTGCTATCCAAGCAGTACAAAACGAAAATGCCTAATCAATAAATAATTGATGTTAAAAAGCCAGTCAGGTTACTTTCAACTGACTGGCTTTTTTATAAAAAAAATTTAATCTCTAATAGCAGCGCAATACGGCTTGCAAATATATTCTTGATGATGACATGTGTGCAACACATTCCGTTTTTCACCAAGATAACAAACAGCTACCAAATGAAAATTCCCTCACTCAATACTCATGTATTAACTGAATGAGAAGCACCTTATCTGATTTGTCGAAGATGAAGGCTGTAGATATATTCATAGGCTTCAGCTTGGTTAGGATAAACTAACTGAATTTGTAATGGGAGTTCAACACCAGGGTCAATTGTATGCCCACTAGTATTACTCAGTATCACATTCCCACCAGACTCCCTCTTATTTAACCAATTTTTCTGGCTTTCATACCAATTTCCGGAGACTTTCGCTCCAGGAGGTAATTGGAAGGATAACTCCCATAAAGTGACCCGTGTATTTTCTGATATTAATGTCAGCATATAACTATAAAGATAACCACCTTCCCCAGCCCAACTTGCCTGATATTTCTGTAAGACCTCTAAATCTTTTTCTGCAGTGACTATGATATTAGAACTAACATTATGGTCGCCTTCATTTTCATAGCCGGCAGGAGGCGTTATACTGCAAATTAACCGTGTGCTTCCCACTCGTGATGCACTTGTATTGATTGGGATATCAATCACTGTCGAATCATTTGCATCAATATTGACTATCGGGTCAATGTCACTCACTCTCATAAGTAATTCATTCTCTGATTCAGCTTCAATGACAGCACCATTAACTGGTATTTCACTTTTATTAGTGATCTTTAATGGTATGCGCTTTGTGATCCCCCTCAGTAAAGTAACTTGCCTATCAACCATCAGTGTTAAATTCACAACGCCATTCACTTTTGCTGTCACACTATAAGTATTATTGTTTTGATTAATAAAACCGATTGGCGTATTAATTCGTACGCTTAACTCAGTATTACCCAGCCCCTTTCCATCGACTAATACCTCAACTGTCGTTATGGCTCCTGCAGGGAGATTAACCGTATTAGGATAGGAAATAATTTCAACTACACCACTATTCTTAGACGTAATATCCAACGTTACATCAGGGACATCGACACCGCTTTTATTTTCTATTTTAAATTCAAAGTGCTCTTGTTGGCCTAATTTTAATTCAGCTGGATTTTGAGACGATATCACAAGCTCCACTAGTTCAACGGGAGCAGAAACCACTGAGCGGGTCGCATCATTCCAACCGTAATCAACAAGAGAAGGGATTGATGTCATCGCAAGGACTTTGAGTATTTCCCCATCAAGATTAAGCCCAGCAACGAGAGTGGCTGACTGACCCATATTATTAACAACACAAGAAACCCCATCATGATGACCAACATCAAACCCATACGATGCTAACTCTTGTTGATCAAGTTGAATGTTGGGAGAGATAAGAAGAATATCGCCAAGTTCTGAATTGTTATAATTAATATTAGTGTATAAAGCTAGCTTATTAGGTGGGCACTTATCTTTTCCTTTCTGATTCTTTAATAACTCAACTGATTTATTATTTGGCATAATTATATCTTCCATATTAATGTTTACTATTAAGGAAATAAGAAACTGTCAGATGACATAATTAATAATAAAGCTAAGCCTTGTTTATACAACAAAATAAAACCATCAGATTTAATATCGCACCATTATTTAAAATAGGTTTAAAACTGATGCCAAACTTAAATTAAAACTCAATTAATAATTTAGATGTTAAATGCCAGTTAATTATTTAACTGGCATTTAATTGTAGCAATGAAAATAATTATAATTTTTTACGCGTAAATACCGACACAGCACACGCAATAATAATATTCAGAATAAATGCAGCAATACCAATATTCATATAGCTTAAGCCTTCCCCTAACCATGGGAACAATTGAGCTAACGAAATTTTTTCAATATACGTCACTGCAAGGAATAACACCCCTGCCATAATCCCACAAATTGCACCCGCAGGGGTCATTGGATTATGTTGTTTAAAGCTCATCAGTAGCGCAGGGAAGAACTGTGCCACAATATTAACCCCTAATAGCATGATTGCGACCAGCGTGTCATTACTGTGGAATATAAAATACAGACTCACTAATGCAACAAATGGCACCATAAAACGTGCATACATCCCTGATTGTTGTTTTTCCTCACTCACCCCTAGTGCTTTTTGCACCACACCTGCAAGCATGTTAGACGTTGTGAGTAACAACATTGAGCCCGGCACTAAAGCGGTCAACATCCCTGCTGCGCCAATAAACCCAACGACAACAGGTGAAAACGTTTCTTTCGATATTTCAAACAGGGATAAATCTACAGCGGCCCCTTCAAGATGCGGAATTTGTAGAATTGATGCGTAACCCACAAAAAAAGCAAATAACATAATCAAGCTGTACGCTGGAATTAAAATACTATTTCGCTTCAGAGATTTTTCATCTTTTGCAGTAAATACCGCCGCCATATAATGAGGCCAGCAAAAATAAGCAACCACTGACAGAAATACAGTCGAAATATACCAAGGAATATTGAGCCCTGTATCTGAGAAAGTTAAGAAGCTTGGCATTGCAGTATCAATGGCTTTAAACATCTCACCAAAACTACCGTAGTAATGTAATGGAATATAAATACCAATAAACACAACTACAATTAAGATCATTAAATCTTTAAGTGCCGATGTCCAAGCTGAGCCATGAATACCTGAAATCATTACAAATAAGGTGACAGCAATAATACCAATCCAAATCGCCATATCTGCGGGGATAGCACCATAAGATGCTTGAGAAACTATAATGCCTAATCCTTTAAGTTGTAAAACGAATAAAGGCACCATTGCAGCAATAGAAATTAAGCTAATCAGTAGCCCTAAGCCTGCACTTTGGTATTTTTTAGCAAATAATTCAGAAATTGTCCTAACATCATTATCTTTTGCAAAACGCCAAACTCTCGGGTGTACCCAATATAAAAAGATCCCCATAAATGCATTGACGGCTAATGTGTATAAAATAGCAGGGCCTTTGCCATATGCCCAACCACTCCCACCAAGGAAAGTAAATGTTGTGTAGATTTCCCCTGCACTCAGTAAAAAAACCAATAGAGCGCCATAACTACGCCCACCGACAGACCAACCTTCGTGATCCATCGTTTTCCCTTTTTTAGCCCGAATAGCAAGATAGATACTAAAAAGGAAAAAAACGGTAATAATAATTAACGCAGAGCTCATGATGTTTCCTTAGTATTTTTATTATCTAATACATTTATCAGTAACATCACTAAGGCGGTAATAATCACCCATACAACAATCCAAAACATTAAAAAGGGTAGCCCCATCACAAAAGGTTCTACTTGGTTAGCATAATAAATGCCCACCGTTAATGCTAGGATCGGGAAAATCACTAAATAATGGTACCATTTCATAGAAAATTCCTTATTCCATTTACCCTAATGAAACCAATTCGCGAGGCAAATGGCTTAACATCTCAACACCATCTTCAGTAATTAGCAGCATATCCTCAATCATAATACCGCCAACACCAATCCCGTAATATGGTGTTTCTAAACTCATTACCATGCCAGCACGAAAGACTTCTGTCGTTGCTGCACTCACAAAAGGGGCTTCTTCTAACCCAACGAATACCCCATCACCATGACCTAGGTGCCCACGGTTATAATACGGTAACCCTGAAGAACGGATCAGTGCCATCGTCTCATTAAAAACGTCACTTAATGCCACGCCGGGTGCTATGCGACTTAGCATATATTGATGACCTTTTAAAATAGTTTGATAAATACGGCTCACTTTTTCATCCGGCTTACCGACGACAAATGTGCGTGCTATGTCAGCACCATAGCCTGCAACATCTACCCCGCAATCAAATTTAATGAGATCACCCTCTTTGGCTGGCACGTCATCGGGTAACATTTTCGGGGAGAAATCGCTGCCAACTGAAATAAGGTGAAAACGACTATAATTAGTCTCTGGATATTCCATCACTTTAGCTTTAAATGCCGCAGTCAATTGCGCAGAGGTGCATCCCACTTTAATTAATTGGCTTGCTGCTGCGATCCCCGCCTCTGTAATTTGTGCAGATTTTCTTAGGTGAGCAATTTCCCACTCACTTTTAATCATCCGCAACTCATTAAATAAAGCGGATGAATCTACTAAGTTTAAGCTTGGGATAACTTTATCTAACCATGTTTTTCCCATATGGGTTATTTGGTTTAGTTCAATCGCAACCGGTTTACCATAAACATCAGCTTCAGATAACGCCTCTTTTAAGAGCGTAAAAATGGTTTCTATCGGGCTATTTATCGGCCGTGCTTTTACCACTTTACCGTTATCAGGATTATAAGGATCGTCAACATCGACCCATATTGGGAATGTTTTAATTTTAGCATTTGGCATTTGAAGCGATAAATTTGCGGCTTCAAATTCATTCATGATCACCAAAGATTCAATTGAAGGGTCACGAAAAATAACAGCAATTGCAGAGCCAGTCTGCCTAAAGGTATACATAAAGAAGCTGGCAAAACCGGTTAAGTGATAAAAATTATCCCCTACCGTTGCAATTAAAGCTTCAATACCTTCACGCTCCATAATTTCACGTGCTTTGTTTGTTACATTCTCAAGGTGTTGGTGTTTCAAAAGGAGGTCTGCTTTATGAATTGTCATTTTTATTCTCTCGAAGCGTTATTTTATACATCAAGCAATTACATAATATCGCAAGCGATAAATGCGAAGCTCAATCATATTATATCTAGAGTTGAAATGAATACATCGTGTAACGTGCAAGTTTTATATAACTAATAATTATATACTAGTCAGAAATATACCTTGCTAACGATTTGAATATGATAGAAATAATTAAAAGAGCTAAATAAAATAGCCCTTTTAAAATTTAAAACTTATTTATTGAGAGTTTTCAGCACAAGTAATGGCTTTTTCAGACTCGTTATTACGAGTTAACCATAAAGAAAGTGCTTTTAAAGAATCAGGGGTAAATTCATCACAACGGGCACTGATTTCTTTAGCCGTTAACCAACTCACTTCAGCCACTTCTGATTCTTGCAATGCAAAAGGGCCATGGCTCACACAACTGAATAACCCACCCCATACACGGCAGTGCTCATCTTCAAAATAAAAATGGCCATGCTCGGCAAAAGGCACGCCTGCTATACCCAGCTCTTCTTCGGCTTCACGTTTAGCAGAATCAAGAATATTCTCACCTTGTGTAACAACGCCACCCGCCGTTGCATCTAAAAAACCAGGGTGAAAATCTTTAATTTCAGTACGTCGTTGCACCAATATTTTCCCCATGCCATCATGCACCACAATGTAAGTTGCACGGTGGCGTAAGTTCTCAGCTCGCATTTGGCTACGGGTTGCCTGAGCAATCACGATATTATCTTCATCAACAATATCTACCCACTCAACGACTTCGGTTTGTTGTTCCATCCTGTAAACCTTTTCAAAATTGCCTGAAACAGCTTATGCCATAGATTGATTGCCGCAATAAAAGGCAATACAAGATATGCTTTAACTAACATTCGGTTTTCGATCCTAGCTGAATTTGCATTGAGTTGCTATCACAAAAAAGATCATCGGACGAGAAGATGTGTATTGGTAACAATATTTTTACATTCGTGTCGCCGGAATACACAAACTTAGTTTATAAATGCTATAGTTAGAAAATAAAAACCATACAATCACTGAATTACAGCGATAAAATTGATAATGTAAACATTCATCATTGGCGAGGCTTTAAGGGGTGCAAAAAATGAATATACTCATCACTGGTGGTACGGGGCTCATTGGTACGCCTCTTGTCCAAAAACTCATTTCCCTTGGTCATCAGGTCACAGTATTGAGCCGTTCGCCACAAAAAGTGTATAGCCATTTTTGTAAGGCTGTTGAATGTTGGACAACGTTAAATGACGTCAATCATCTCAATGACTTTGATGCCGTCATTAACTTAGCTGGCGAACCTATTGCTGAAAAACGCTGGACTGATGAGCAGAAAAAACGCCTTTGTGATAGCCGTTGGAAAATCACCCAGCGACTCGCTGAACTGATTGCTGCTAGTGAAACACCGCCTTGCGTCTTTTTATCGGGCTCAGCCGTGGGTTACTATGGCGATCAAGGCCAATCTGTCGTCACAGAAGATGAACAACCCCACGACGAATTTACCCATCAACTCACGCAACATTGGGAAGCCCTTGCTGAAAATGCCGCGTCCGACAAAACACGCGTGTGTTTATTACGTACAGGCCTCGTATTATCCCCCAATGGTGGGGTTCTAGGTAAAATTCTGCCCATTTTCAAAATGGGGGCTGGTGGCCCAATCGGTCACGGCAAACAATACATGCCATGGATACATATCAACGATATGGTCAATGCGATTTACTTTTTGCTGACGACTCCAACACTTTCAGGCCCTTTCAATATGACTGCACCTTATCCTGTGCATAATGACCAATTCACTGCTGTTTTAGGGGATGTACTTAACCGCCCTTCTTTTGTCCGCACGCCTGCTTTTGTGATCAAAACTATTTTAGGCGAATCCGCGGCTTTAGTATTAGGTGGGCAGCAAGCCATACCTAAACGTTTAGAAGAAGCGGGGTTTCAGTTCGAATTTATCGAATTAAAAATTGCATTAGAAGACTTATTGGTTTCCAAAGAAAGGTAACCCTTCTTAACGCTACTCATATCTCTAGACGAAATGGTTTTTACCTATTTCGATGGAAAATTTTAACCTTAATACTGACCCTAGTGTTATGTTTGGCTCAAGAATACTTAATAACCAAGCATAACTACCGTACTAAATTATTTAGCTCCTTGCCAACGATGAAATAAATCGTGTTCAAGGGTAATATCAAACTGGTCGATAACGCGGTTAACGGTTTGGTCAACAATATCTAAAATAGTTTCAGGCTGATGGTAAAATGCAGGCATGGGGGGCATGATCACGGCTCCCATTTCAGCCGCTTGCACCATTAAACGCAGGTGGCCGACATGTAATGGCGTTTCCCGTACCCCTAGGACGAGTTTTTTCCCTTCTTTGAGTACAACATCCGCAGCTCGGGTCACCAAAGTATCAGTATAGCTGTGCACAATCCCAGAAAGGGTTTTCATTGTGCAAGGCATTATGACCATCCCTTCAGTACGAAAAGAACCTGATGAAATTGCCGCTGCAATATCACGGCTATCATAATAATGGTCAGCTAATTGTTGTACTTCTTTTACGCTAAACTTGGTTTCTAACGCCAATGTTTGCCGTGCGGCTGCACTCATCACCAAATGGGTTTCTATCCCTTTGACAGGTTTTAATACTTCAAGCAGCCTAATGCCATAAATAGCACCACTTGCCCCAGTTAACCCGATGATCAGTTTTTTCATTTAGCAGCCCAATTCGCGATTTTTTTGCGATTATATACCAAAGGCTTCCAGTTGTCGCTTGGCGGCAAATGAAGCCATCCCAAGAATATACAACTTGGTTAGAAAAGCGCTGCCAACACGACAAAAGCCTATAGGATATTAAGGATTTTGGTGATCAGCCACAGTCCCAGTTATACACTACTCGACTAAAATCTCTTTTTTTCAAATCATCTGGGTGAATAAAGAAATTACCGACGCCCATATCTCCCCACATAATACCGATTTCATAATCCGTATTTATTTGCAGTAATAGTTCGTATTGCTGGATATTTTCTTCATATTCTCTTGGATCAGATTGAGTAAAAAATGGGTAGCCTCCAATACAGTGCGCACCCGATTCAAATGAATCACTGTAAGGTTCAACCCATTCATCATAGAAGTCTTCACCTTCAAACTGTTCTTCATAATCATAGAGGTTATCAACCCCAAGGATTTTCTGCCCGAACTGGAAATCATCGATACTAATGTATTGTTCTGCAGGTGTGTATTCAATACTATATTGATGGTCGATGGGCGTGTAATAGTCATCAGTATGTGCGGCAATTACTGAGGAAAAATCTTGTGTTAACTGGCTAATATCTTCAATAATATTTTCCCAATAGATAACTCTAAAATCCTCTTGTTTTTGCTTATCTTCAAAATCAGCCCCATACAAATCATCTCCACCAATAAAAAACTGTAACAGCCCTTTTTCTGGGTAATTTTCTAACTTAGGCATTTGTGCAAAGTTAATTTGCGCAAGCAGTTTTAGTGGTGTCCCTTCACTATTTGTTGGGTATTTTTCACCAAGCGGCAAATAAGGCATTCCGCCCACACGGCTTTCCCACCACACATATTCTTCAACGGGGGTTAAGGTCATTTCAACAAGGGATTTTTTAGTGGCTTTGATTTTATCTACGAAAGGTTTAATCACATCAGGAAGGGAGTTGAAATCAGCCATATATAGCTCCAGATAGGCAGTTAATGTCCCTCTAGTTTACTCGAATTTTGCGCATTTTAAATCAGATATAACTGTAACTTACGCCTTCATTTAACGTTATAATTTTCTAAATAGTTTCGGTTACAGCTAGACGGCAAATGAAGTTATCCCAAGGAGCCTACAAAAGTAGGTAACTTGGGTAACTGAATGAAGCTATCCCAAGGAGCATACAAAAGTAGGTAACTTGGGTAACTGAATGAAGCTATCCCAAGGAGCATACAAAAGTATGTGACTTGGGTAGCTGAATGAAGCCAACAACGCTGTAACCGAAACTATGACGAAAATTTAGCCTTCGTTATAAATTTCGAGGTCTTCAACCTCACTCTTATCTTTCAATTTTAGCTCGTCATCTTTACGTAAGTTTTCCAGATAATCTAAATAACTTTGGTCGATATCCTTGGTGACGTAAATACCATCAAACACAGAACATTCGAACTCATTAATTTCTGGATTTTCCTCACGAACCGCATCCACCAAATCAGCTAAATCTTGGAAAATTAACCCATCTGCACCAATTAATTTACGAATTTCATCCACTTCCCTACCATGAGCAATTAGCTCATTAGCATTTGGCATATCAATGCCATAGACATTCGGAAAACGCACTTCCGGTGCCGCTGAAGCAAAGTAAACATTTTTTGCTCCCGCTTCACGCGCTAATTCAACGATTTGCTCAGATGTGGTGCCACGCACTATTGAGTCATCAATCAATAAGACATTTTTGTCACGGAACTCTGCTCGGTTTGCATTCAATTTACGGCGCACCGATTTACGACGCTCTTGTTGACCAGGCATGATAAACGTCCGACCCACATAACGGTTTTTTACAAACCCTTGGCGATACGGTTTATCAAGGATATGTGCTATTTCCAGAGCAATATCACACGAAGTCTCAGGAATAGGGATCACAACATCGATGTGTAAATCTTCCCATTCACGGGCAATTTTAGCGCCAAGTTTTTGCCCCATGCGCAACCTTGCATTGTAGACCGAGACTTTATCGATAAAGGAATCTTGGCGAGCAAAATAAACGTATTCAAAAATACATGGCGTCAATTGTGGGTTTTCTGCGCATTGACGGGTAAATAATTGGCCTTTCTCAGTGACATAGACCGCTTCACCGGGGGCGACATCCCGTAAAAACTCAAAACCTAGTGTATCAAGTGCAACACTTTCAGAAGCCACCATATATTCGTGCTCACCCTTCTCTGTGACCCGACGCCCTAATACTAGGGGACGAATACCATTAGGGTCACGGAATGCTAACATCCCATGGCCAATAATAAGTGCCACACAAGCATAGGCGCCGCGTAGTTTTTTGTGCATCGCTGAGACAGCACTAAACACGTTATCTGGCTCAAGAGGGAAATGGTCAAACCTATCTAGCTCATAAGCTAATACGTTGAGTAATATTTCAGAATCCGATGTGGTATTGACATGGCGGCGTGCTGTTTCAAATAAACTCCGAGTGAGTTCATGAGCATTTGTCAGATTACCATTATGAGCAAGGGTGATACCAAAAGGTGAGTTTACGTAGAAAGGTTGAGCTTCAGAAGCACTTGAACTCCCCGCAGTTGGGTAACGAACATGCCCTAACCCCATACAGCCTTGTAACCTGAGCATGTGACGTGTTTCAAACACATCCTTAACCAGGCCATTCGCTTTGCGTAAACGAATATTATTTTTGCCATCAATAGTGGCAATACCTGCTGCATCTTGCCCACGGTGTTGTAACACCGTTAAAGCATCATAAATCGATTGGTTTACCGGTGTTACACCGGCGATACCGACAATACCGCACATTTAGTCTTTCCTCATCAGCCAGACGGAGAAATATTCTCCGGTAGGAAACTTGACGCATTTTGCAGGTAGTCAAAAAACCACCTGATGATATGACTGAACTGCGGAATAAGTTCCGAACGCTGCCAATCCTCACTTTGAGGAAGTGGTGTAAATGTATCGAGAAAAAACAATAAGGCCGAAACAATTAACACACCACGCAGCGCACCGAAGCAGATCCCCAGAACCCGATCTGTGCCTGATAACCCCGTTTTTTGTACTAATGAGCTAATCACATAGTTCACTACTGCCCCCACAATAAGGGTGGCAATAAATAATGCAGCGATAGCAATGCCATTTCTAACAAGTATATCCTCAAAGCGCGTAAAGTAGCTGGCTAAATAAGGATAAAAGGTACTTGCAACAAAAAAAGCACAACCCCATGTCACTAGTGATAATGCCTCACGTACAAAACCACGGATCAAGCTAACCAGTGCCGAGAAGCCAATAATGGCGATAATTGCGTAATCTATCCAGACCATATTCCATTCCAAAATTCGCACTCACGACATCAGCGAAGTGCATTCTAACAGAAAACGAAAACGTTTGCGTAACCATTTTTCTATCAAATTTAAAAAAATAGCGGCGAAAAGAAAAAATCATAATCGCCGCAGTAAGTTACTAAATCCCCTTACCTTTTAGGGATTATTGGATCTTTAATTTTAAGGTTTATAGGTTTGAATTATCCCTTTAGTCCCTGTAATCGAATTTAGCTCTGGTAACGCGGCCTCTAGCCTTTGCCTAGAGGCTTCTGGCCCCACGTAAATACGTGTGAGTTTATTATTCACTGGCTTAGCGGGAACCGTATACACTTGGTAACCAGACAACCTGAGTTTTGCCACAATTTCTTCTACCTTAGCTGCATTGTTTAAGGCAATAACTTGCACAACAAACGCTTTACCTTGCGGAGCTGGTTTCACTTCGGGTTTAGGCTCCGGTTTTGGTTCAACTTTCGGTTGTGGCTTAGGCTCTGGTTTAACTTCTGGCTTGATTGGTTTTACTGGCTCAACAACAGCAGGTGGATTATTTTCAGCCGATGTTGCCGCTTCAACTTGTTCATTTTGCTGCTGTGTTATCGCTTCTGACAGCATCGCTTCAGAAGCCCCTTCAGAAGAAGCTGTTGATGTCGTACTGGCGATAGGCGCTATCGCTTCAATATCTTCTTCATCACCCGGTTTAGGGATAATAGGAATGGCCGCAAATTCATTTTCATTATATTTCTTATCGCCATCAAGCAGTGCAGGGAGAACGATAACCCCTACAGCAACAAGAACAATGGCGCCAGCAAGACGATTCTGAAATTTACTAGCCACCGGCACTATCCTTTTTGGTTTTCTAATAACATCATAACATGGGCGACAGTATGAAATGACCCACACACAACAACCACATCTTGCTCTTTTGCATCGAGACAAGCTTGTTGCCATGCTTTTTCTACGGAATCAAATTCATTCGCTTGCGCTAAATGTTGGCTAAGCGTAGCGACATCAGCCCCTCTAAATTCAGTTAATGGCGCAATATACCAATCAGTAACTTGCTGTGACAGGCAATCAAGAGTGCCTTTAATATCTTTGTCACCTAACATACCGACAACCGCACGAATATGACGCCCTTCCATAACAGGAAGTTCGGCTAATTTACTGACTAAATAGCCTGCAGCATGCGGGTTATGTGCCACGTCTAAAATCATCAATGGTTTTTCACCGATAACCTGAAAACGCCCTGGCAATTGAGCCGATTTTAACCCTTGATGAATTGCGCTTTCTGTAACTTTTTGGGCGATATCAACATCAATCAATAATAAGCAGCTAATAACACCAAGCGCGGTTGCTGCATTCGCTAATGGGACATTCGGTAATGGTAAATTATGCCACTCATGTTGAGCACTTTTCCATGACCAACTTCCCGCTTGTTCACTATATTGCCAATCCGCACCACGACGAAAAAGCACCGTACTTAGTTTATCCGCCACTTGAGCAATAGACGCTGGCATATCAGGTTCACCGACTACACCATAGTGACCAGAACGGAAAATACCCGCTTTTTCATAGCCAATATGTTCTCTATCAGCCCCAAGCCAGTCTGTATGATCTAACGCAATACTGGTGATCGCTGCAATATCGGCATCCACAACATTTGTTGCATCCAAGCGGCCGCCTAGCCCCACTTCTAAAATAACCACATCCAGCTCAGCTTGCTTAAATAACTGTAATGCAGCCAAGGTACCGTATTCAAAGTAGGTAAGCGAAATGTTTTCACGTTGTGATTCAATGGTCGCAAACGCTGCGCAAAACTCTGACTCTGCAAGTTCTTGGCCTTGAATACGCACACGCTCTGTATAACGAACAAGATGTGGTGAGCTATAGACCCCAACCTTGAGCCCTGATGCCATCAGAATAGACTCTAACGTATGGCACGTTGTCCCTTTACCGTTAGTTCCAGTGACAGTGATAACTCGAGGTGCAGGCTGTGTGAGGTTCATTTGCCTAGCGACTTGACCGACTCGTTCCAACCCCATATCAATATTTTGGCTATGTAAGTCGGTGAGGTAAGAAAGCCAAGTCTCCAATGGAGACTTGGCATTAGGAATGATTAAATTACTCATCATCTTTTTTATGCTTTGCAGGTTCCTTTTCTTGTACGTCTACCTCAAAGCCATCAGTCTCATCAGTAATATCAATGTCAACTTCTACATTTTCTGCAACAATAATTGGCGCCTCAGTAAAACTAGGCTTATTCGTTAACATTGCCAAGACTTCAGCCAAGCGGTCACGCATTTCAGGGCGGCGGACTATCATATCGATAGCGCCTTTTTCGAGTAAAAACTCACTGCGTTGAAAACCTTGTGGCAGTTTTTCACGTACCGTTTGTTCAATAACACGCGGGCCAGCAAAACCAATCAGGGCTTTAGGCTCAGCAACATTAATATCCCCTAACATTGCAAGACTAGCAGAAACGCCACCCATAGTTGGGTCAGTTAGTACTGAAATATACGGTAAGCCGCGTTCTTGCATTTTTGCCAACGCTGCACTGGTTTTTGCCATTTGCATCAATGATAACAACGCTTCTTGCATACGAGCGCCACCACTTGATGAAAAACACACCAATGGACAGTTATCTTCCAAAGCCTGTTCCACTGCGCGGACAAAACGAGCACCAACAACCGATGCCATTGACCCCCCCATAAAGGCGAATTCAAATGCCGCAGCGACAACCGGCATCCCTTTTAGGGTCCCTTTCATGACAATAATGGCATCTTTTTCGCCCGTTTCTTTCTGTGCGGCTGAAAGTCGGTCTTTATATTTTTTTGAGTCTTTAAACTTGAGGAGGTCTTTTGGCTCAAGTTCACTACCTAATTCGGACGTTGAGTCTTCATCAAGGAAGGTTTCTAAACGTTGGCGTGCATGAATACGCATATGGTGGTCACATTTAGGACACACTGATAAGTTACGCTCTAATTCAGCACCGTATAACACCTGCCCACAGCTATCGCATTTCGTCCAAACCCCTTCTGGGATATTGGCTTTGTGTGATTGGGTCAAGTTACCTTTCTTTAATATTTTTTCAATCCAGCTCATTAATGGACCTTTTTGTCTGATTCACTCTGGTTATCACCAGTAGGTATTTTTTGCCATTAAACCACAATGATATCTCACTGTAGATAAAAACTTTTTAAACCGCTTAACGGTTATCGATTTTTTGCGCTGTAGCACGCTTTTCTTTCGCGGCCTTACGGCGATGGCGAATAATTTCAACCACACCCGGCAAAATTGAAACAAAGATAATCGCGACTATCAATAATTTCAAATTCTTTTGTACAATCGGTAAATCACCGAATAAATAACCTGCATAGGTAAATAATAATACCCATATAAATGCACCTGCGACATTATAAAAGGCAAAATGACGATAAGACATTTTCCCCATTCCTGCAACGAAAGGCGCAAATGTTCTTACTATCGGCACGAAACGAGCCAGTATAATCGCTTTACCACCATGTTTTTCATAAAATTCATGGGTTTTTTCTAAATATACGCGACGAAAAATTTTTGAGTCCGGGTTTTTAAATAACCTTTCGCCAAAAACACGTCCAATGGTGTAATTCACTGCATCACCAATAATCGCAGCAGTAATCATTAATGCGACCATTAAGTGAACATTTAAATCATTGCTGTCTAATGCTGAAATTGCACCCGCAACAAATAATAACGAATCCCCAGGTAAAAATGGTGTGACCACTAGACCTGTTTCACAAAAAAGGATCAGGAATAAGATCCCGTATACCCATGTACCGTAGTCTCTAACGAGTTCAGCAAGGTGCACATCTATGTGTAAAATAAAGTCGATAATAAAAGTGATGAATTCCATATAATCCTCATTAATGATAGCGTCCATGCCATTCCCAACAATGATGGGACAAATAAAAAGTTTGCTTTATATCAGTTCATCTGCAAGAAAAAGAGGCCCCATAACATTCTGCGGCAATGCAAATTGTTCAGGGTAATCGACGCTCACCAAATACAAGCCTTCAGCTTTTGCCGTTGCCGCTGCTTTGGTGCGATCTTTTAGCTCAAGAAGATGTTGTATCCAATCAACACCTTGATTGCCACACCCTATCTCCAACAGACTACCAACAATATTCCTAACCATGTGGTGAACAAAGGCATTGGCTTTAATATCCACCACCACATAATGACCATGGCGACTCACATTCACGTGCATTACATTACGCCATGGAGACTTTGATTGGCACTGGACTGCTCTGAATGAGGTAAAATCACGCTCACCTAAAAGTGACTGAGCCGCTTGATGCATTCTTTTTTCATCTAATGGGTAGTGAAAATGAGTTACACCATTAGATAAAATTGCAGGCCGATAGCGATGATTGAAAATCACATAACGGTAGCGGCGAGCGGTGGCACTAAACCGTGCATGAAACTCATCATTCACAGGTTTACACCAACGAACTGCAATATCCGCAGGCAAATGTGTATTTGCCCCCATAGTCCAAGCCGCTTCTTTGCGATTGGCTGAGGTTTCAAAATGCACCACCTGCCCAGTGGCATGAACACCTGCATCCGTACGACCCGCGCAAAATACGTTGATCGGCTCTGCGGCAATCTTTGACAAGGCGATTTCTAAGCACCCTTGCACACTTTTCACTTCTTGTTGGCGTTGCCAACCAAAATAGCGACTACCGTTGTATTCGACCCCTAACGCAACCCGATACAACTTTGTTGGTTCTGACATCAGTAGAATAGCTCCTGAGCTAATTTTTCAGCGGTTTCTACTGCCATCAGTGCCCCACCGAAGCGCACATTATCCGCCACCGACCAAAACTGTAATATTTCAGGAACGCCATAATCATTACGAACGCAGCCGACACTTAGTTGGTCATTGCCAGAAGCATCCGTTACCTGAGTTGGATAATCCCCTTCTTCTGAGACCTGAATATCCGCAAAACGTTCAAGTTCTTCATTCGCTTCTTCTGCACTCAAAGGGCGTAACGTTTCCAAGTAGACAACTTGAGCATTTCCATAAAAAACAGGCGACTGAATAAAACTAACAGCAACAGGTAAACCTTCATCTTGGAGTACTTTGCGCACTTGTTCAACAAGACGGCGTTCTTGAACAACACTGCCCTCCATGTCTGACAATAAAGGCAACATATTGAAAGCAAGTTGCTTACTAAAACGCCCTTCTTCCGCAGGAATACCATTTAATAAACGTGCACTTTGCCCTGCAAGTTCATCGACGGCTGCTTTACCATAACTCGACATGGATAACATATTCGTTAAGGTAATTCGCCCTAAGCCTGCTGCGTCCACCAGCGGTTTAATCGCTGTGACCAATTGACTCACGGAGCTATCTGCCAAAGAAATAATATTACGATTGCGGTAATCAGCTAAAACTTGAGGATTCACATTTGGTACCACTAATGGCACATCAGGTTCTTGAGCAAATACGCCACTTGTATCAATAACAATACAACCTTCCTGTGCCGCTAATTCTGCATATTGCATGCTAACCGCTTCATTAGCCGCAAAAAAAGCAATTTGCGCTTGCGACCAATCAAAACCATTCACCTCTTCAACTTGAATACTTTTGCCACTAAAACGTACGCTCTCCCCCGCACTACGCTCACTGGCTAGTAAATACAGTTCGCCAACTGGAAACTCCCTTTCTTCTAGCAGTGAGATAATGGCCTCACCTACAGCCCCAGTTGCGCCTAATACTGCAATATTCCAACCTTCAGTCATGGCTATTCCTCTAGTAATAAAAACTAAACGACCCCATTAATGAGATCGTTTAATGATAAAAAATTATACCAATTAATTTGCTAAATAAGCACTGAACCCTAATGCATTAAGCTGCGCGACAACATCGGCGTTATCACAAGCCACATTGAGTGATGACCATTCGCGACGTTCTTGGTAGTTTTTACGCAGCTTATCAAATTCCCCTTTAATACCTGCTACCTTGCGCAGCTTGGCATCGTCACGGCGTACATCATACACAAGATGGGCTAATCTTTTGAGTTGGCTTTGCGTTAATTTACCATTGAAGGTTAACTCGCTAATATCCGGTTTTGGCAACAATGATGAAAGGGAAATTTGCACGGATTTACCGATAAATTGACAGTAAGCTTCATAAACTTGCGTCGTTCCCCTTGCTTTACCTTCTAGGGTGTAACCTGCTATATGCGGTGTACCAATATCGACCAAAGCTAATAGCTCAGTAGACAAGTCAGGTTCCGGCTCCCAAACATCCAGTACCACACTCAACGGTTTCCCCTGTTGCAATGTTTTTAATAATGCTTGGTTATCAACCACCTCACCCCGGCTAGCATTAATTAAAATGGTGCCATCACGTAGGTTTTCTAAGTGGGTTTGGTTCATTAAATGAAAAGTTTGATATTCCCCAGAAAGATTCAATGGCGTATGGAAAGTTAACACATCCGCCTGCGCTAATACGGTTTCAAAAGACACAAAATCTTCTTGTTGGCCCATAGCGGCACGTGGAGGATCACATAATAAGGTTTTTACGCCCCAAGCGTTTAACCGCTCAGCTAAACGCCCACCGACATTCCCTACACCAATGACCCCTACTGTTTTATCACGTAAATCAAAGTTATCACGTTCCGCAAGGAATAATAACGATGAAATAACGTACTCCACTACCGCAATAGCATTACAACCGGGTGCAGAAGAAAAACCGATATTTGCCGTTGCCAACCATGCAGTATCTACATGGTCAAAACCTGCTGTTGCCGTTCCAACGAATTTAACCGGCGTATTTTTCAATAGAGATTCATTCACCTTGGTGATCGACCGTACCATTAATGCGTCCGCGTTTATTAATTCGTGTTCGGGTATTGGACGCCCCGGTACAGCTTTAACTTCGCCCAGTTCACTAAATAATGCCTGAGCATAAGGCATGTTTTCATCAACTAAAATTTTCACTGTTTTGTCCCAATCTATTGACGATACGGCTTTGCATCGCAATATTTTGCCACGCTTTGCCCCAGATGCCTATGAGAGTTAACGTTCCAATGTAAACTAATCTTCTGTCACAAACTCTTTCGCTCGAAAACGGTCGGGGGTTACTCCTGAAATTTGTTGGAACATCGCAATAAATGCCGACGCAGAGCTATATCCAACATCAAGTGCCACTTCGTGTACACTTTTACCACATTCAAGACCCGCTACCGCATGAAGATAGCGCAAGCGCTGACGCCATTCACTAAATGACATACCGAGTTCCTGTTGGCAGCGTCGTGACAATGTACGCTCTGAGGTATAAAAACGTTTTGCCCACCCAGCCAAGGTCGTATTATCCGCAGGGTCATTTTGCAATTCCAGTAAGATTGGCGCTAAAAACTTGTCTTTAGTGTTAGGCAAATAAGTATCTTGGCAAGGCGATAATGAAAACTGGTCAATGAGTACATGAGCTAACCGTAGATCTTGTTCAGTTTCTGGTTGTACAATGCCTCTTTGATACATATCGCTCATGATGGATTGAAATATAGGGCTTAATTTAATCACGCACGGCCGTTGAGCTAATATTTGATTGTATTGATGTGAGAAATCAATAATACGAAATTTGACACTTTCTTTATTAAAGCTAGCATGGGAAATATTTGCAGGTATCCAAATACAAAACTCAGGTGGCGCTAAATAGTGCTTACCCGCAACTTCCATTTCCATAATACCGCAAACCACATATAACATTTGCCCAAATGGGTGTGAATGGGATTTGTATTCCGTCAGCGCGGCAGTTTGCTCGTGGCGAAAAGCAATAAGTTCAGGCTCAATAATATTGCATTCACTGACTTGCCAAATATCTGATTTTGAAGTTTCCATGATACCTGTCTGAAAAGCGTTATCGATTGTCTGAATATCAGTATATATAAAAAACCAGACAGATGTATACTACTGCGCATTCGATACGGGAGAGTGTTTTAATGAAAAGTCTTCTTTTTCCGCTAATTGCGGTTTTATTATGGTCTATCAATGCGATTGTTAACAAAGCAGCATCCACGGCTATTGACCCTGCTGCAATTTCTTTTTACCGCTGGGCGTTGGCGCTAATCGTCATGACCCCATTTGTATTACGTTCGGTGCTACGAAACCACAAAGTCGTCATGAAACACTGGTGGCAATTAGCCATTTTAGGGGCTCTGGGCATGATGCTATACCAAAGCTTAGCCTATTACGCTGCCCATAGTGTCAGTGCGACCTTTATGGGGATAATGAACTCACTGATCCCATTATTAACCGTTGTGATCAGTATTTTCGTATTACGTGTTATCCCAACTGTCGGTATTGTATTGGGCTCCGCCCTGTCATTATTGGGCCTGTCGTGGCTCGTTAGCCAAGGTAACCCTATCTCATTATTTTCTCATGGCTTAGGCCAAGGCGAAATCATGATGCTAATAGCATCAGCAGCTTATGCCCTCTACGGTGTATTAACTAAGCGTTGGTCAATCCAATTATCTAGCTGGGATTCACTCTATGTGCAGGTGTTCTTTGGGGTTATTCTGCTATTGCCTAACTTTTTGTTAGCTGATGATGTGTCACTCAACAGCCACAATATTGGGCTAGTCGTATTTGCAGGGATCGCCGCCTCCATCATTGCGCCTGCGCTATGGATCCAAGGCGTAATGCGGTTAGGGGCAAATACCACGTCTATCTTTATGAACCTTGCTCCGGTCTTTACCGCCATTATTGCCGTTTTTGCTCTTGGCGAAGAATTAAAAAGCTATCATTTAATTGGTGGAGGTGTTGTATTATTAGGGGTAATGTTAGCGCAACAATTACGTACCCCACTGACGCAAGTATTTAGCCGTAATAAAAAAGTGGCACAGCAAGAAGATACTTGTCAGTAACCTGCCGCTACAACTTATAACTTAAAGCAATAAAAGCAATGTCGTGGACTCATATGCCCCACTCTGTGGGGCTATGTTTTATCTATTTTCCTCAATATATTTCTTCCCACATTCCTGCACGGTTTTTCGTCATTTATATTTTGTAACGCTCTAAAACGTCTCAGTCACCCTTTGTCTGTCATTCGCTGATAAGCTTGTGCAAAGCTAATCTGAGCAAGCAATAAAGGGAAATTCTGATTGAATCTTCTTCTTAAGCAATTAGACTTAACTAAAATCATTCTACCCATTAAGTAGTATTTTCACTCAAAACCAAATATTGACTCGATGTGCACTGATGGAACACGTCATGTCATACATGACCTTTAATAAGGAATAACAATGACTAAACAACTTAAAGTTTGGCTTTGCATATTTATAGTAATTGCTATTGCAGTTGGCATTTACTTTATCAATGCATTAGGCCATTCCAATTCCGCACAAGCTGGTTACGATTTATATCAACAAGGCGATACCGAAGCCGCTTTTAAGCAATTTGAAAATACGGCTGATGTTGACTCCCAATCCGCTTATGCATTAGCCACAATGTATAAAGATGGGATAGGTACTCAACCTGATGAGAGTAAAGCACTAAGTTGGTTGGTTAAATCTGCAGCACAGAACAATAAAAATGCGCTCTATAATCTGGGCTTTTACCGTTATGATCAACAAATAGAGGATACCCCTGACGATAAATATGGCGTAACCTCTTTAACTAAAGCTGCAGATCTCGGTGTAATTGAGGCTCAAGTGATGGTTGGCGGTATTTATATGGAAGCTAAATATGAAGATATTCCGCAGAATACCGAACTAGCTCGGAAATACTTTACACTGGCTGCGGAACAAGATTCACGTCTAGCTAAATTTGCACTCGGTTATATTGCCCATAAGGTTGATAAAGATAATAAAAAGGCAGTCGAAATCTTAACCCCCTTAGTCAGTAAAGACTTCCCATTACCGGCTATGTTATTAGCATCTATTTATAAAGAAGGCGGCAATGGTATTACGCCAAATAAGATTTTTGCAAAAAAATATGAAAGTATGTCAATGGCATCAGCTTTCGAATTTATTGCCGATGCTGAGAGATTTGAACCTGCGCCATTATCAATTTATGGCTCACTAACGCCAGAAGAAAAACAACAAATAATCGCTAACCTTGAAACCCGAGCCAGTCAAGGTGATGAAACTGCTATGTATATTTTATATCAAAAATACATGACAGGCGAAGATGTCCGTAAGAATAAAAATAAAGCTGTAATGTATTTGCGGCCTTTAATACAACAACGGGCTCCCAAAGCGCTATATTTTAATTACCTCGCAGATAGAGATAATATTAAAGATTTGACAGAGGCCGCTGAGGGGCAATATCCCGATGCATTATACCAAGCCTATCAGGTCTATTCAGGTAATACCTTTAATTATGATGTAAAACGCGATGATGAATTAGCGAATAAATATTTAATTAACGCCGCAGATTTAGGCCATCAAAAATCGTTAATTACTATTATCGAAAAAGCTATTTACAGTTACCGTTTTCCAAATAAACAATTAGTAGATACTATAAAAAAATATACTCCGATATTAATCGAGAAATACCCTAATTCTCCAGAAGCTTTGATCGTTGTAAGCCAAGTATACCGCAATAAAAATAGCTCATTCTATTCACCAGAAAAATCCTTTGAAACACTCGCAAAAGCTAACCGAATTGCACCCGATTATGAATCACAAATGCAGTTAGCTCGTTACTATATCAATGGGTTTGGTACTAAGCAGAATTTGCCAGAAGCCGTAGAGATACTGAAAAAAGGTTTAAGTAAAAATAGCTACAAGTCGACAGCTGACCGCCTGTTAGTTCAACTCTATTATCAATATGATATAAAAGACTATGTCGACGAGAAAACGATCATTGATATTCTCAAAAATGATGTCATTGAAAGAAAAAACTATACATTAGCGCATTTCTATGCGGATTATTTATTACGCGAAGATGCGGAGAAAAATAGCAATCTAGCTTTTGAACTGTATGAAGAATCCAGTAAAAATAATGATAGCAGCCGTATTCATTATGCAGCCTCATTATTAAAATATAAGCCGGAAGAAAACAAACGTGCTGTGAACTTAGTTGTTGACGTACTCGCTTCACCTGATAGCAAGTCACGATTGTCAAAAGAAGACTTTAATACCGCCAATGACATTTTATTAAAACTTGGTTTGGCTACCATACACGCTAAACGTTTATTAGTCGATTTAGCCCTATCCGAAAATAACACTGAAGCCTTAAAGCGTATCGAACCACAAATTGGGGTTGATGCGGATATCACTTACTTTTATGGCATCAAGCAACTTACCCAGTTGACCCAAGTTGATACCCTAAGTGATGCAGAGCTAAAACCTTATTACGATACCATTATAAAAGCCGCAGAATTAGGCAATACCACCGCGTCTTTATATATTGCTCAAAATTTGGATGGCGTTAATTATTATAATGACAAGCCCTACTATAAGCAGCGTTTTCAGAAAATCACAGGGTTAACACCGAAAGACCTCGTCCCACAATATAAAAAGTGTGCAGCATTAGGCAGCAACCGCTGTTTATATGAGCTGGGGGAAATTTACCAAAAAGGTAATTATGGGGAAGATTCTGACTATGATCTCGCAATGGAATATTACAACAAAATCTCTGACCCAGATTTCAGTTTTTTAAAATCACGTAAAAGAGAAATTGAAAAAGCAAGAGCCTCGTTTATTACTATTCAGGAAAAGGCAAAAAATAATGACTCTGATGCCATTCGTACCCTCGCCAATGCTTATAAATTCGGTAACTATGGGCAAAAAGTCGATGAGAAAAAATGGCTACAATACTTGACCGCTAGTGCAAAGTTGAATAATAAAAGCGCTTTAAAAGAATTAGTGGATTATTACAGCCAAGACACACTCATTGATGCTAATAAAGCGAAGATTCTTGGTTATTACGACCAATTAGCCGCTATCGGTAGCAAAGACTACACCCGCAAATTAGCACATCAATATCTAAACGGTAGTCGCCTTGTTGCACCAAATCGCCAAAAAGCCCGTGAATATTACATTAAAGCAGGAAGTTGGGGGAACGAGTTCATTAAGTATATGAATGACTATGACATCAGCATGAAAATGCTCAATGAAAGTTCAGAGGCTAAATATAAAGTAGGCCGAGCCTATTATTATGGTAAAGGGATCAAAGAAGACAAATTAGAAGCCTTAAAATACTTAAAGCTTGCTAGCGATGAAGGAAATGATAACGCAATTAGCCTTTATACAAAAACCCTGTATATGGGGATACTCAACGAAGACAAAATGTCTTGGTTGAAAGAACCAGACTGGGATCAAGCTATTGTTTATTTAAAAAAACACTCAAACCCTAAACGTGTTGATAATTATATCGAAACCTATAACTCCATCGTTGTTCCTGCGCAAAATGGTGATACTTCAGCCTATATGAAACTCGGAGATTGGTATAAGGATTACAGTCGCGCATTAGCCGCCCAAACTTGGTATAAAAAGAGCATTGAAGCAGGCAATTTAGCCGCTTATCAAGCTCTTGACCAAGTCACCAGCGATAAACAAGTAAAACACCAAAATTACCTTGAAGGTGCAGCAAAAGGTGACTTATTTTCCAAGGTCCAACTAGCCAAAGACTACCTGTATGACAGCGACGTTCTAACCAGTTCAACGGACTATAATTCAGCCATTCAATACCTACAAGAAGGTATCAAGTCAGCTGATGATGAAATTTCTAGTATGGCATTCAATACATTAGCCAATTTGTATCAAAAAGGTATTCGTAATAACAAGAAAAACCTTAACCGCCCTAAAGATGATAAAAAATATTTAGAATTGCTGCAAAGCGAAGAAAATAACCGTACAGATGCATTGCTTAATCTTTATAGCTATTACGCAAGAACCGATGCGCCGAAAGCTTTGGGTTACTTACAGCGTGCTTATGAAAAAGGCGACTTAGATGCCATTGAGAAACTGTATGAAATAAATTACCCTGGTGAATATTGCAGTAATAGCGATAATGCCGATCTGGATAAGGCAAGCACTTACTTAAAAGAGTGGCTACAAAAGAAGAATTTCGAGAAGAATACTGAGCGGAATTATATTCGTTCAGCTGAAAGTTTAAGTAAAAAAATGGGGGATACTTACTTAGCTGGTGAATGTGATATGAAAAAAGATATCGATAAGGCTATTGAATGGTATCTAATTTCATTGAACTATCATGAGAGTCATGCGCTAAGTAGCCTGTACAAAGCCTATGTGGAAAAAGGGGATGCGAAACAAGCCTATTACACGGCATTGCGTCTGAAAAAAGACCCTAAAAATATTGAATTATTAGAGCAGTTATCACCACAGGAGCGACAAGCGATTGAACAACGTTTCAATGATGAGCAAACATTCCAAAAATATGGTCGCTTTGCTAAACAAATTGAAGAACAACGTGTGAAGGCTGAAGCGGGTGATAAAATGGCAGCTTTCTCCTTAGGTATCGCTTATGCTCGGGGTGAAAGAGTACCGCAAGACACGCAAAAGATGATCTACTACTATGAATTAGCAGGTAAAAATGGCTATCCTCGTGCTTATAATATTTTAGGTAACCTTTACCGCAAAGACAATGAGCGCGGTATTGAGAAAGACTTTCCTAAAGCGCTTTATTACTTTGACTTAGGCGCACAACAAAATGACAGTAATACCGCGCACCAAGCCGGTGATATGCTGTATTTTGGCCAAGGAGTACCAAAAGATTATGTTGGTGCAGCCAAATATTATGATATGACAAACCTAGAGCAAGGGACTCATCATGGAATGGCAAAATACAAGCTGGCCTACATGTATTACAATGGTTGGGTCGGAACAAAGAGCAAAGCAGACCTACAAAAAGCCCATGATTACCTTGAACTCGGTGCTAAATACCAAGACGAGGACTCAATTAAAGCACTAAAAGAGTGGGATTTTAAACTCATTAATAAATAATTAACGATAAAGGCGCTAATTTCTTTAGCGCCTTTATTGAATCATTTTTATTATTATCAGTTATTATTTGGATACTTCAATATATCAGTCGGTTATATTGTTTAGTTCCGATTACCATTTATGGATATAACATTTAGTCTTTTCCTAGTTGATTTTCAATAAAACACAAAAGCTTATCAATATATCTAATAATATATTCCTGATAAATATAGAATTCCGCTTAAAATCATCTAATTATTAAAAAATTAGTCATATAATTATTCCAATAATAACTATTTAGAACTCATTTTAAATAAAAATTAGTTATCTTTGTTTAGTTGGTTTATATTTTATTGATTACGGATTACAAACGTTAGAAAGCCCCTAATTAATATGGAGTATTTATTGTGAATTCAAATCTAAAAAATAATGCATCAAACACATCTATAGTAAACAGAGAAAAATCAATCACTAAAAACACAAAAAACGAACAAAATGAAATTAATAAGCCCCATCTATTAACTCCTCGACAATCTGATAAAAAAAATATCAATATATCGGAGATGCGGCGAGAAAAAGAATACTTAACAGCAGTGAAGAATGATTTTATTTCTAACATTCATAATTATGTTCCATTAAAATCTGCCATATCTAATGTTAGCGAGAAAACTTATTATAAAACAATTGAAAATGCATTGTTAGAGATTACTGAACAACGCCATCAATTAAACGAAAAAAAGAAATTAGAATCTATTGATGAGATCTATTTACGGGAAGAAAAAATAACTAATTCAAAAAACAACCTTGCAAAATACCTTTACGACCATTCAGAAAATAAAGAAAACAATTTAATTTCACAAGATTTATCGACTTTACTTGACGAAATATACAATACAGATGTAAAAATAAAATCATTCGAGGCATCCTTAAATGAAAAAGAAAATAATGAGAAGTTGACTAATACACCTTTCAATAACAAAAACCAGTTAGATACGGAATCATTATTATCATCCTCAATGGCAAGTCTCAAACAAAACACAATGGCTAGTGATTTTAAACACAGTTCTTCAAATAACAAACAACTAAATATACTAATACCAATGCGAGACTAAACACATCCAGTTTTTACTACGTTTAAACTTTGGCACCAAAGCGCCCAAATAAGGGCGCTTCTCTTACCGTGGTGCTTGGCTAGCTTTAAATGCGATTCGAACTAACAATCCATTGAGTAATTTACTTTTTAATAGTTGTGGTTCAGAGCCATGGTAACTAGCAATATCTTTAACCAAAGCCAAACCTAAACCAGCCCCTTCCTTCCCTAAGGCATTATTTAAACGAGTAAACGCTTCCATAGAACGGTTAATCTTTGCATCTGGGATCCCTGGCCCTGAGTCCTCGACTTCCAGAACAAAATGCGCCTTGTCATCACTATTTACAACACGCACTGTCACCACGCCATTTGCTGGCGTATATTTTATTGCGTTATCGATTAGATTTGCGCACATTTCTGCCAATAAAATGGGTTCACCTTTGATCCAAGCCACATCGAGCCCTTCATAGCCCAAATCCACACATTGACTTTCTGCACGAGTCAGCCGCGTAAAACAGGTTTGATGAACAATTTCGACTAGATTAACAGCACGGTACTGCGTGACGGCTTCTTTTTCATGCGCTTTTAACCGAGATAGTTGCAAAAGCCTATCAGTGAGAATAATCGTATTATCGAGGGTTTTATCGATAGCTTGTAAACTCTGTTGCCGCTGATTAGCATCTTGACTGTTAATCGCGACTGAAACCTGTGTTTTCAACACCGTTAATGGTGTTTTCAATTGATGGGATGCATCCGCACTGAAACGCTCTTGTCGCCTCACCATCCGCTTTAAACGGGAAATATAGCGGTTCAATGCATCAATTAATGGCGATAAATCAGACCATGGCAGTAAATCTGGCAATGGTGTTAAATCATTAGCGGAACGGCTTAACATTAAGTTGGACAATTTTTTCAATGGCGCCAATAACTTACTAAGTAAAATATAGGCAAGAACTAAGGTTAAAAGCACCACCGTACCTTGGCTCATCAGCGCGGAGATTAATAATTGATTAGCGAGATCTTGTCGTGAATAAACGGTTTCTGCAACACGGATCTCAACCATTCCAGTGATGCCACCTTCATTAATGGGTTGATAAAACGCTGCAATGCGAATAGGTAAGCCCTTATACTGTGCATCATAAAAATAAACTAGCGCAGTATAGTGCTGTGAGCGCATCCAATAAGAGGGAATTGGCGGTAAGTCATCATAACCAGAGATAGTCTCACCGTCAGGGGAAATAACTTGATAAAAAATTCGGTCATTATTATTCAGTTCGAAACTATCCAATACCACATAAGGTACGCTAACAGATAGATGCCCATTTACCACTTGTAGCCTTTCTGCCACAGTACGAGCAGAGGCGAGTAGCGTTCTATCATAAGCTAAATTTGCAGCGTTCTTAGCACTATAATAATGGGTATAAACCGAAAATCCCCCCAATAAAATGAGGGGGATACCGAAAAAGAGCAGCAACTGATGAAAGAGAGAGCGTGGATGAGAGACTAATTTCATACACTACACTGCTCTAATCGGTATCCCAATCCGCGTAACGTATTGATGTTAACATCCGAACCTGCGAGTTTTTTTCTCACTCGGTGAACATATAATTCAATACTTTGTAAACTGGCTTCATCGGACAAAGAAAACACTTGTTCAAATAATTGCATCTTTGAAACTGGGCGTCCTCGTCGGTGAAACAAGGTATTTAATACCGCATATTCCCTTGGGGTTAACCCTAATGGTTCTTGACCAAGTAAAAAATAACCTTCTTCGTGATAACACAGCGCACCAAAACGCTGCGGTTCATTGACTTGCCCTTGGCTACGCCTTAGTAAGGCACGAATCCTAGCTTCTAACTCAGCGATATCAAAAGGTTTTGTTAAATAATCATCCGCACCTGCATTTAAGCCTTGGACACGGTCAGCCACATCCGAGTTTGCCGTCAACAGCAAAACAGGGATCTCTTGATGACGTTTTCGCATTTGCGCCAATACTTCCAACCCACTCATTCGTGGAAGAGATACATCAAGCACAACAAGGGCATATTGTTCTGTTTGTAATAATTGATCTGCGATGGCGCCATCACTGGCAATGTCAACCGCAAACCCTGATGACGATAATGCCTTTTGTAACCACAATGACAACTCGTCATGGTCTTCAACCAATAAAATTCTCATTCCGCATACTCATTATAATTACTTATCTGTATACGTTGGCATTACCTATCGTGATTGAAAAGCAATTGTCATCGTTTTTACTGTATCCATCACAACTATTACGGTTAAATGGAATCAATAATTTAAATTTAACATTAAATTAACATAACAAAAAAGCAGAAATACAAAACAATCTGATATATATCACATAAAAATAATAATATTTGTTAATGAAAGGTAAATGAAAGCTTTGTCAGACAATGATGCAACATCTACACAACAAGAAGTAAATAACATAGTTCTTTAATTATTGTCTTAGTAAGGAAAGAAAAATGAAAAAATATACAATCAAGGCCTTAGCAACAGCAATATTTTTAGTTGGCGTTAACCAAGCAAGTGCTCTACCAGAGCGTACTGAATGTATCGCCCCAGCCAAACCTGGAGGGGGGTTCGACTTAACCTGTAAATTAGTCCAGGTTTCCATGCTTGAAACTAAAGAAATTGAAAAACCAATGCGTGTTACTTACATGCCCGGAGGCATTGGTGCGGTAGCCTATAATGCCATCGTGGCGCAGCGCCCTGCTGAACCAGGAACGATTGTTGCCTTCTCAGGTGGCTCATTACTCAACCTAGCGCAAGGTAAGTTTGGTCGCTATAACGAGAATGATGTCCGTTGGCTAGCCAGTGTGGGCAGCGACTATGGGATGATTGCTGTACGTGCAGATTCCCCTTATAAAACCCTTAATGATTTAATGGATACCTTTAAAAAAGACCCGAATAGCATCGTGTTTGGAGCCGGTGGTTCTATTGGCAGTCAAGACTGGATGAAAACCGCACTACTCGCTAAAGCTATCGATATAGATCCAAGAAAAATGCGTTACGTTGCTTTTGAAGGTGGTGGTGAAACCCTAACAGCTCTACTTGGAAACCATATACAGGTGTTATCAGGGGATATTAGCGAGATGACCCCGTATATCAATGAAGGCAAAATTCGTATCCTAGCGGTCTATGCCGATAAACGCCTCGGTGATGGCTTATCCGAAATCCCTACGGCGAAAGAACAAGGCTATGACATTGTTTGGCCAATTATTCGTGGTTTCTATATGGGGCCCAAAGTGTCCGATGAGGACTACAACCAATGGGTCGAGGCATTCCAAAAACTCCAACAAACCGAAGATTTCAAAAAGCAACGTGAACTTCGTGGCTTGTTTGAATATAACTTAACTGGGCAAGAACTCGATAGCTACGTAAAAAAAGAAATCGAACAGTATCGTGAGCAAGCCCGTGCATTTGGTTTAGCCAAATAACGGAGAAAACGATGAGTCAACGCATATTCGCCATAGTCTGGCTAATACTGTGTGCTATCGGGATCTATATCGGCTGGGGGATCCAAAGTGAATTTTCATACGAACCACTGGGCCCCCGCCCTTTTCCGGTCGCCATACTATCTTTAATGGCTATTTGTGCCCTTGCCTTATTATTTGGCAAACAAGAAGCTGTTGAATGGCCGAAACCTTATGTATTGCGCCGCTTAATACTCTTAGTCATCGCACTAGTTATCTATGCATGGGCATTTGAGTGGTTAGGGTTTCCTATTGCTACCAGTTTATTGACTATCAGCATGGCCCTACTATTTGGTGCGACACCAACGGCAGCCATTATTTCAGGCCCTATCCTTGGCATCTTCTTATTTTATGCCTTTGATAAATTGCTGGATGTCACTTTGCCTATTGGCAGCCTGTTTAATTAAGGAGCAAGCTCATGGAAACTTGGATGTATCTATCGCAAGGTTTTGAGGTTGCGCTCGTCCCTCAAAATATCTTGATTGCCTTAATTGGCTGTTTTATCGGAACCGTAGTTGGCATGTTGCCCGGTCTTGGTCCTATCAATGGGGTCGCTATATTATTGCCACTCGCATTTGCGCTCAAATTACCAGCAGAATCTGCCTTAATTTTACTCGCTACTGTTTATTTAGGTTGTGAATATGGAGGACGGATCTCATCGATACTACTTAATGTTCCGGGTGATGCTGCGGCTATAATGACCACATTAGATGGTTATCCGATGGCAAAACAAGGAAAAGGCGGTGTTGCTCTTTCTATTTCAGCGGTCAGTTCATTCATTGGCTCAACAATCGCCATTGTGGGTATTATTTTATTCGCACCTTTGCTTGCTCAATGGTCGTTAGCTTTCGGGCCTGCTGAATATTTCGCTTTAATGGTTTTTGCTATTGCCTGTTTGGGCAGTATGATGAGCCAAAACCCTATTAAATCATTACTTGCCGCATTAATTGGTTTGTCACTCGCCACCGTCGGTGTCGATGCCAACTCAGGGGAATATCGTTTTACATTTGATAGTGTCCATCTTTCTGATGGAGTGCAATTTATTGTCGTTGTGATTGGTTTATTTTCAGTCAGTGAAATTTTATTGATGCTTGAAGGTACCGCTACAGGCCAAGGTTTGATCCGCAAAACGGGTAGAATGCTATTTAACCGCAAAGAAGCCAAAGCTTGCGCAGGGCCCGCACTGCGTTCGTCTTTCGTCGGTTTCTTTGTTGGAGTTTTACCCGGTGCAGGTGCCACTATCGCCAGCGCTATCACTTATATGACTGAAAAGAAAATCAGTGGTGAAAAAGGCGATTTTGGTAATGGTGATGTACGTGGTGTCGCTGCACCTGAAGCCGCAAATAATGCCTCAGCATGTGGCTCATTTATCCCTATGTTAACACTTGGCGTTCCAGGCTCAGGGACAACTGCGGTGATGATGGGGGCGCTAACGCTCTATAATATCACCCCTGGACCGGGAATGTTTACCGAACAACCGGAAATTGTCTGGGGGCTAATTGCTGCATTACTTATTGCTAACGTCGTGTTGTTAATCATGAATATTCCATTAATTGGCCTATTCACACGTATGTTGACTGTCCCTTTGTGGTTTTTAGTTCCCGCAATTGCCAGTGTTTCCGCTGTTGGTGTATATGCAGTTCATAGCACTACTTTTGACTTGCTGTTGATGATGGGGTTAGGTGTTTTTGGGTTTATTCTACGGAAAATGAATTTCCCGCTTTCCCCACTTATATTAGGTTTTGTATTAGGTGAGATGTTAGAACAAAACTTACGCCGTTCATTATCTATCAGCAATGGTAATTTCGATATTCTTTGGAGCAGTACTATTTCACAAAGCTTATTGATCCTCGCCGTTGTTGTTTTAATCCTGCCGCCTATTGTGAAATTACTCCGTAAACGCAAACAGGCTACAACGTTATAATTTTCAAATTGTTAAGCCATCTCTGTAGAATTTGCCCCAATGTGATTTTGGGGCATTTTTTTATTAAAAAATAGGGAGCTTTATATAACTTAACAAAACCACAGAGTTATCATGGACTCCTTCGCCATAATAGACATATTTTGATTGTAAATTAGGGACTATATTTGTTCTCTTTTGGTCATACTTATACAGTGGAAATGGTTTTTCAATATTATGTATTTTACTCATCCTCCCACAAAGTTTATCGTGGATAGAGCGAGATAACGCCTTACCTAAAATTTTAAAATCCTGTTTCCAAATAGCCTCATGAAATCTGGTTACACACATATGACTACCTCTATTCGACTAAAAATCAAGTCAATATCATGTCACTATTTTGGACAAAACATTTAATACAATGATGTATATTTATTCAGTTGTTAATAAACCACTGAATCAGACAATGATGATATATTAAATAATGCCAATCAATTATGGTACTCACCTGACTTATTAAGATATAAAACACAATGTTCGATAGATTACTTTTTGTCCTTTTTAATATCCAGCCGAAACCATTAGCGTATACAGTCACCATCGATATTCATGGTGACCGTTACACCATCCATAGCCAGAAACCCGTGACTATCACAGAAAAAGACAGCGGTTATATCCAAATAAAAGCACTGGGTAAAATGCATATTTTTTGTGGAAAAATGCTGCATATCAGCGTCAAGAAAAATACGACGCTTGTGACTATTGGTTGGTCGAAAGGGAAAAGCCAAATATTTGAAGTGAAAAAAAACTACCAAGACATTACTTCCCACAGAACGTCATCCTCATCAAATACCCGTTATGTCCCCCCAGTTTATGAAAGTACCACTAGCGACAATTCCCATCGTGCTAGCAATCATTTTTGTTCAAATGATAATTCCAGTACTGATTGCTCATCATCCGATTCAGGGGGAAGTGATGGCGCTAGTGGCGATTAAGTAACAATACCTTTTAGATACTGCTTAAAAACTTATCTTTTATATCATGCTTATTGTCAAAATATCTAATATTTGAATCAAAGGATTTTTTTAATTTACTCAATAAATCATTTTTAATTTTTTTATCATTAATTGTTAATACTGACTGGAATACATTATTAGAATAGTGATTATCATCACCAAATAACGCCAATAAATTAAGTTGACTTAACTCCCCACTAGGGATATCTAATTCAATCCTTGTATTATTCAGTTTTGCTTTATCGAAATTATAATTAACATCTAATTTAATAGGTAGCTTAATATCTACATTATTAAGCGTTGCATTAGAAAAATCCGCTCTAATTAGTGGAGTTTGTTCACTTGATGCAATTCTCATGTCTGATAATGTAGAGTTAGAAAAGTCTGCGTTAATACTGCTAGGTTTGAAGGTTTTTTTATCCTCCCAATTAAAAATAATATTATTTATATCTGTTTTCTCCAATTGACAATCTGAAGAGTCATAATGTAATGCTATACTATCCGACATACTATGAGACTTAACTTCCATAGAGTTAATAATATTATTACCGCTTATTTTAGATTTAACAGGCCCTATATTAAGCACATCATTCAATATATTAATCTGTTTATTGATTTTTAACTTATCTTTTATCTCGACATCCAAAGCACATTTCTTATAAACATTTTTCACTTTTGAAATTACTGTCTTTAATAAAAGTTTCTTATTTGCATCACTGTTGTTTTTTTCATACTCCTTACTTATTTTAGTCGAGCTATTACTTAACGTTAAGAAAAAAGATTTAACATTCATATTTACACACCTCTAGGCTATTTGTTTTCAGAAATTGGCTAGAGTATCTCATGTTAATCATTTCTATAATTTAATAAAATGACACAGCTATTCTCCTTTTTATATTTATAAAAAAAGCGAGAACCAGAGTTCTCGCTTTTTTCTAATTGTTTAGCCTAAAACAAATTACGCTTTGTATTTGCTCATCACCAATGTGGCATTAGTACCACCAAAGCCGAAACTGTTTGACATCACTGTATCCAACACTTGTTCTGTTGGTTTCGTGACGATATTCAGGCCATGGGCTTTTTCATCTAAATTTTCGACATTGATGCTTGGTGCAATAAAGCCATGCTCTAGCATTAATAAACTGTAAATTGCTTCGTGAACACCTGCCGCCCCTAATGAGTGGCCACTCATCGCTTTTGTCGCAGAAATCGCAGGGGAATTACTACCAAAAACTTCTTGGATAGCTTCCAGCTCTTTGGTGTCGCCGACTGGTGTCGATGTACCGTGTGTATTGATGTAATCAATTTTATCGACACCCTGCATCGCCATTTGCATACAACGTACCGCGCCTTCACCTGAAGGTGCTACCATGTCTGCACCATCAGATGTTGCACCATAACCGACAATTTCAGCATAGATATGTGCACCACGCGCTAAAGCGTGCTCGAGTTCTTCAACTACTACAATACCGCCGCCGCCGGCAATAACAAAACCATCGCGGTCTTGGTCGTAAGTTCTTGATGCTTTGTCTGGCGTTTCATTGAACTTAGTTGACAATGCGCCCATTGCATCGAATTCACAGGTCATTTCCCAGCTCAGCTCTTCACCACCACCAGCAAAAACTACATCTTGTTTGCCTAGTTGGATCAATTCAACTGCATGACCAATACAATGTGCAGATGTTGAGCACGCTGAACTAATTGAATAGTTAACACCTTTAATTTTAAATGGTGTGGCTAAGCAAGCTGAAATACCTGATGCCATTGCACGGGTCACCATATAAGGACCAACACCACGTAAACCTTTCGCACGCATACCATCAGAGCCAGCAACTTGGTTACGCGGAGAACCGCCGCCAGAACCGACCACAATACCCGTACGTAAATTTGAAACTTGTTCTTCTGCTAAACCCGAATCAGCAATTGCTTGTTCCATAGATAAATAAGCATACGCAGAGCAATCACTCATAAAACGAAAGATTTTACGGTCAATCAGGTCTTTCAGCTCTAAGTTTTTGACATTACCCCAGACATGGCTACGTAGCCCTGCCTCTTTGAATTCTTCTGAGAAAGTGATCCCGGAACGACCTTCCTTCAGAGAAGCCAGTACTTCTTCCTGGTTATTACCAAGGCTGGAAACAATACCTAGACCAGTGATGACTGCACGCTTCATTCGTTACCTCATGTCTATAATTATATGATTGCGGGATTACAGGTTGTCACTTTAGCTTACACTTGTACGCTGAACAAGTCCGATCAGGGTAAATATTTGTATTTTTTTTCTTTGTGACTGTAATAAGACTTTTTTATGAAGGTAGCCTTACACTCATAACAGCGTTAAAATTTACTGATTATTAGGTCATAGTAGGCTTTATCGTGAACAAACGTGCTGTACAAACTGCTCGCCTTAGCTGGAATGAAGAAGGCACACCGATGTCCGAACAATTTGAAGACATCTATTTTTCTAACCAAGATGGCTTAGAAGAGTCTCGTCATGTCTTTTTGCAAGGAAATCTTTTTCCTGAACGTTTCAATACTCACCCATTCAAAACCTGTGTTATTGCCGAAACAGGCTTTGGTACAGGGTTGAATTTTTTAGCATTATGGCAATCCTTTAACCAATTTAAAGCCGAGCATCCACACGCAAAATTGCAGCGTTTACACTTTATTAGCTTTGAAAAGTACCCCTTATCAAAGCCCGATTTAATCACAGCTCACCAATGCTGGCCTGAACTTAACGACCTATCACAATCACTGTGTGACAACTGGCCTCAAGCATTACCCGGAAACCACCGTCTGACCTTACAAAATGGCGATGTTGTACTGGACTTATGGTTTGGTGATGTTAATGAGCAAATATCTAAGCTAAAAAACAATCTAAACAATAAGATAGATTCATGGTTTTTAGATGGTTTTGCCCCCTCAAAAAACCCACAAATGTGGAGCGAACACTTGTTCGCTACAATGGCTAAACTAGCCCGTATTAATGGTACATTTGCGACCTTTACCGTCGCAGGTTTTGTCAAAAGAGGGTTACAGCAAGCAGGTTTTACTCTTCAAAAAGTCAAAGGCTTTGGTAAAAAACGTGAAATGCTAACTGGCATAATGATAGAAAAAGAAACTGAAAACTTAACACCTTGGTTTGCAAGAGAAAAAGCCAATAACCCAACAGACATTGCAATCATTGGTGGTGGCCTTGCAAGCCTCACCGCAGCTTACACCTTGCTAAAACGTGGCGCAAAAGTCACCTTATACTGTAAAGACTCGCAAGTCGCACAAAATGCTTCAGGCAACCGCCAAGGCGCAATTTACCCATTACTAACAGGTAATAATGACCCACTTGAGCGTTTTTTTATTAGTGCCTTTCCTTTTGCTTCACGCTTTTATCACCAATTGGCAAAACAGGGGGTTAAGTTTGACGGGCAATGGTGTGGAGTCAGCCAATTAGCTTATAACGATAAAGTTGCTAATAAAATAGCGGGCATGCTAGAAACCGACTGGCCCACCGATTTTGCTATTGGTAGAAACCGCCAGCAACTGAGTGACCTTTGTGGTATTGATGTCAACCATGGTGGAATTCACTATGCTACCGGTGGTTGGTTGTGCCCTGCTCAACTCTGTGAAAGCTTACAACAATATTTACACCAACAGGGTGTCACATTCCATTTTGAACACGATGTTAACGAACTTAAACCTGATGGTGATAACTGGCAGTTGCTGATAAACACCCCCCAACAGACGTTAATATCTACTCATTCCACCGTTATTATTGCCAATGGGCACAAACTGCGCCAATTTTCGCAAACTGTTAATTTACCTATTTCCCCTGTTAGAGGGCAAGTTAGCCACATCCCAACCAATGAAACACTACAACAATTAAAAAATGTGTTGTGTTTTGAAGGTTATTTAACCCCTGCTGATGCTTCTGGGCAGCAACATTGTTTAGGTGCAAGTTACCAAAGGGAGCATCTGGATTTAAACTATAGCGAAGAAGAACAACAGGGGAACCGCCAAAAACTGATTGATAACCTGCCGGATGTTACTTGGCCTAACGATATTGATATTTCACACAAACATTCGCGTCAAGGGGTACGTTGTGTTATCCGTGACCACTTCCCGCTATTAGGGAATGTGCCTGATTTTGAAAAACATATGGAAGTCTACCAAGATTTACCCTCTCAGATAGCCAAAAATCAGACAATTTGCCCTGCACCTATGCACCCAAATTTATTTATTTTTGGTGCCCTAGGCTCCCGAGGCTTATCAACTGCCCCACTTTGTGCTGAACTTCTCGCCGCACAAATTTTTGCTGAACCTCTACCTTTGGATGACGAAACCCTCGCAGAGCTTCATCCGAACCGTTTTTGGGTTAGAAAGTTATTATTAGGGCGTAAAGTAAAAACCCCTTATTGAAACCAATACCTTGCAGCCTGCCATTCATTAGCTAGCTGCGAGTTCATTTAATGAGATAACCATTGCACAGCGATCTTCCCGTGCAAACCCCATATCAACTTCACTCTGTAAAATCGCTTTCAACTCAATGGTTAGCTTGTCATTATCAATGATATCAAAACCTAAGCGTTGATAATAAGGGGCATTCCAAGGTACGTCACGAAAGGTTGTCAATGTCACAAACTGTAGCTGTAAAGACAATGTGGCTTCAAATACCCGTTTGATTAATTGCCGACCAATTCCCTGACCTTGCCAGTTTTGGCAAACAGATAACTCACAAATATGTAAACTATTTCTGCGTTTTTCTGCATTGATAAACCCCACTACTTCACCATCGTTATTGACAGCAACCCATTCAAGCTGCTGATGAATAAAAGCAAGGTGTTCTTGTTCCGTTTGCCCTTCCCCCTCAGCAACCCAACGGTATTTTTCATGGTTAGCGAATGTTTGCCCTGCGGATAATTCCACTGCGGGGAGATATTTGGCATCGTCTGGTACAGCTAAGCGGGTCATATACATATTATAAATGAGGAAAGTGATAGTATTAAAGTGTGAACCAAAAGCGGGTTCCCCCGCTTGTGAGCATAAATCGATGGGTTATATTGCGTTATTCAGTAATTTTTTCCACATGTCCAAGACCAGCACTTGGTCCGGTGGTGTCAATTCACCCGCTTTGATTGCAGTGTGAATACTTTCTTCAACGCGTTGGAATAAAGCGTCAGAGCCAGTTTGATTTTCTTCCTCCAGCTCTGCCACAGCAAGGGTTAAGTGACCACGCAAATAACCACCAGCGAACAATTCATCATCGTTAGCGTGTTCAACCATATCATCAATTTTTGTCAGTATGCGTGTTTCTAAATCCGCAAGCATGCTTAATCCTTACTGTAATGTATTTTCATTAGGCAAAAATATCTTCCGGATAAGGGAAGTCTTCTGCACAAATAGGTGGCGTATTGTAAAACGATTGTAACGCATTAATAAAGCATAATGGTCGTTCAGGGATACCATTTTCTAAATAAACCATCACTTGTGCATGCACTTTACGCATAAAGGCAATACGATCGGGCTCAAAATCCCCTTCCAAGTTATCGCAACTGACATTAAATGGAATACCAACCGCAACACAGAATAACCAATCTAAAGCTTGGGGTTTAATTTCAACCACTTCAAACTCACTCTGCGTTTTTTCATCTCGTCCATCTGGGCAATACCAGTAGCCATAATCGACTTGCTGGCGTCTGGCTTCCCCTGCGATGCACCAGTGTGATATTTCATGTAGCCCACTAGTAAAGAAACCATGCGCAAAAACAATACGATGATAAGGAACAGACTCATCCGCAGGTAAGTAAATGGGTTCATCATCCCCTTTTACCAATTTGGTGTTATAACTTTCACCAAAACATTTATCAAAAATATCAATTAGATCTTGATAGTTATATTTACTCATGAATATAATTTAAATCATCTTAAAATAATGAGAGAAACCAAGCTTTTATCACATCGCCATGGCTATCATGGAGTAACTTAATACTCATTAATAACGAAATAACCACAATCATTGGCCTGATCAGTTTTTGTCCTTTGGTCAATACTAACCGTGCACCTAAGCGTGCACCCACCATTTGGCCAATAAGCATAACAAAGCCGAGTACCCAAAGAACATGACCTCCGATAATAAAGAAGACTAAAGACCCAAAGTTGGAAGCAAAGTTCAGTAACTTAGCATGAGCCGTTGCTTTAGCGAGGTTATAACCAAGTAATAACACGTAACCCAATGCTAAAAATGACCCCGTACCGGGCCCAAATGCACCATCATAAAAACCTAGCGTCATACCGATGGCAACACCAAAAAAAGGCATACTAATACGCTGTTGACGGTCTTGTACCCCAATCGATGGCGTTAATAAGAAGTATAAACCGACACAAATGACAAGAACCGGTAGCAGTTGCTTTAAAAACGCAGTATCAATCATTTGAATAACGATGGCGCCTAACATCGCACCAATCATCGTCATAATGAACGGAAATATTTGCTCTCGTAAATCTATCGCTTTACGTCTAACAAAATAAAGGGTTGAAGAGAATGACCCACCAACGGCTTGTAATTTGTTGGTTGCTAATGCTTCAACAGGAGTGATCCCGACAGATAACAGGGCTGGAATGGTTAACAAGCCCCCGCCCCCTGCTATTGAATCAATAAAACCAGCGAAAAGTGCAACAAAGAAGAGTAACGCATAAACTTCAGGCGCAACGGCGGTTAGCCAATCCATTTTACAATCCAAAGATGAGAAATATCATGATGTTGATATGTAGTATATCACAACCCAGATGAGGTATTTTAAGTAGGCTTCATCCAAACCTTTCTCACCCGTAAGCGACTAGACCGCCCCGCTCACGGGTTATAGCATCAACCTTTACTAATTAATCAAATGCTTGCATCGTAGGAGTAACATCAGCACATTGCCCACGATGGCGTAAGTAGTGATCCATTAAAACAATGGCCATCATCGCTTCTGCAATAGGTACAGCACGGATACCGACACAAGGGTCATGACGCCCTTTGGTGATCATTTCAACTTCTTCACCAGAACGGTTCAACGTCTTACCTGATACCGTGATGCTCGATGTTGGTTTCATCGCAATATGGGCAACAATCGGTTGGCTACTGCTGATGCCGCCTAAAATACCGCCAGCATGATTAGAGGTAAAACCATTACGGGTAATTTCATCGCGATTTTCACTGCCTTTTAACGCAATAACACCAAAACCGTCACCAATTTCTACGCCTTTAACCGCATTAATACTCATGAGAGCATGGGCTAAATCTGCATCTAAACGGTCGAATACCGGTTCCCCCAACCCCGCAGGAACATGTTCAGCAACCACAGTCACTTTAGCGCCGATTGAATCCCCCTCTTTCTTTAAACCACGCAATAATTCATCAAGTGAATCTAACTGGTTTGGATCAGGGCAAAAGAACGGGTTTTCCTCAACGATGGACCAATCTTTAATTTCACATGCAATCGGGCCCATTTGTGTTAAACAACCACGAATTTGAACCCCTAGCTTTTCTTGTAGATACTTTTTAGCAATAGCCCCCGCAGCAACGCGCATTGCCGTTTCCCTTGCAGACGAGCGACCACCACCGCGGTAATCGCGTTGGCCATATTTTTGCTCATAGGTGTAATCCGCATGGCCGGGTCGAAAAACATCTTTAATTGCCCCATAATCTTGGGAACGTTGATCCGTATTTTCAATCAATAAACCAATACTTGTCCCCGTCGTTACCCCATTAAATACACCTGATAAAATTTTCACTTGGTCAGGTTCACGACGTGCCGTTGTATAACGAGATGTCCCAGGACGACGCCGGTCTAAATCTTTTTGTAAATCAGCTTCTGTTAGAGCTAAACCAGGGGGAACACCATCGATAATACAACCTAATGCCACCCCGTGTGACTCACCAAAGGTCGTTACGCGAAACAGTTGCCCAATTGAATTTCCTGCCATCGAAGTTTCCTATTCTAAGCCGCTCTTGTATTACCAAGACGTGTGTTGTTTGCTGTTAATCGTTATGTAATTGTTATTGATTACATGATTATGAGAAATCACGCAACCCTTGATTAATCAATATAAAGCGCAAAGTGCTCATGATGCTCAACAAGCTGTTCACGCGTTAACATAAACACCCCGTCACCACCGTATTCAAAGTCCAGCCAAATAAATGGAATATCAGGGTACTGTTCAATTAAATGCACCATACTGTTGCCAACCTCACACACTAATACCCCTTCTTTCGTTAAGAACCGTGGGGCATTAGCTAAAATACGGCGCACTAACTTTAGCCCATCACTGCCAGCTGCTAAGGCAAGTTCCGGCTCTACACGAAACTCTTCAGGTAGGTCATCCATATCTTCTGCATCCACATAAGGTGGATTAGTAACAATCAAATCATACTTAACTTCAGGCATATCGCGGAATAAATCGGAGCGAATAGGCACAACCTGATGCTCCAAACCATGGCTAGCGATATTTTGCTCAGTGACCGCGAGCACATCCGCCGAAATATCAACGGCATCAATTTCTGCTTCGGGGAATTCATATGCACAAGCAATTGCAATACAGCCACTACCCGTACATAAGTCTAATATCGCTTGAGGTTCATCAGTTAATAGGCCAACAAAATGGTTATTGATAAGCTCCCCAATAGGTGAACGAGGGATCAATACCCGCTCATCAACATAAAATTCGTGCCCACAGAACCACGAACGGTTAGTTAAATAGGCAACAGGAATGCGTTCATTAATACGGCGCAGAACACGCTCAATAATCCGATGGCGTTCTGTTGGTGTCAGGCGAGATGTCAGGAGTTCATCTGGTAGGTCTAGAGGCAAATAAAGTGTCGGTAACACTAATTGCAACGCCTCATCCCACGGATTATCTGTACCGTGACCATAATACACATTGGCGGCATTAAAACGACTCATCGTCCAACGTAAAATATCCTGAATGGTATGAAGTTCTGCAACAGCTTCATCAACGAAGATCTTTTCCAAGAAGGGTTTCTCCAGCCTGTTTTTTGAAAGGGAATATTTGAATAACTAAAGTTTGCCACGAAGTGAAAGACAAATCAGCAGATTAATGCAATAAAATCACCAACAACCTTTAGCTAGCACACCATTTTCGCTATAAATTAAAAATAAAAACGCCCTTTTTAATTAAAGGGCGTTAAGTAACCTAGTCTTTTAGATGAGAAAAGTGATATCTCTAGCCTTCATTTTGCACAAGCTTCTCAACGTCTTTAGCCGGTTTCTTTACCCAAACCGCATAAGCAATAGCCAAAAGTACCAACCACACAACCCCTACATATAAGGCAATACGCGTGGATTCAAAATACCCGAGCACACCAAAAATAAAGACCATGAAAGCTATCGCCAAAATAGGCGCCACAGGCCACATAGGAACAGGGAATTTTAATTTACTCACTTCTTCTGGCGTCATTTTTTTACGCATCGCAAACTGAGCTAGTAAAATCATTAGCCACACCCAGATGGTTGCAAACGTTGCTATTGATGCAATGATAACAAAAACATCCTCAGGAATAACATAATTCAATACAACTCCGACCAATAACACCAGCACCATGACTAATACCGTCATCCAAGGCACACCGTTTTTTGTCAGTTTGGTAAAGGCTTTCGGTGCTTGTCCCTCATGTGCCATACCATACATCATGCGCCCTGCGCCGAAAATATCACTGTTGATCGCAGAAATCGCTGCGGTGATCACCACAACATTTAAGATATTGGCAGCAGATTGGATACCTAAACTGTCAAATATTTGTACAAATGGGCTACCTTGCTGGCCAATTTGATTCCACGGATAAATACACATTAAAACGAAGAGCGTTAAAACATAGAATAACAAAATACGGATAGGAACAGCATTGATGGCGCGTGGAATAGTCACTTCAGGGTTTTTTGCTTCACTGGCGGTGATCCCAATCACTTCAATTCCACCGAATGCAAACATCACTACCGCAAAAGAGGCTATCACCCCTCCAACCCCATTAGGCATAAACCCATCATGGATAAATAAATTAGACACCCCAACCGCATGGTCAGCCGCTTGGCCAAAACCAAACATCATGATGGCAGCCCCACCCACTATCATCGCAATAATGGCGACCACTTTAATGATGGAAAGCCAAAACTCCATTTCACCAAACGTTTTCACGTGACACAAATTAATAGCACCAATAAAGAATATGATACTTAGCACCCATATCCATTGAGCGACATCAGGAAACCAGAGTTTCATATATACGCCAAATGCGGTGACATCAGCCAGACAAACAATAATCATTTCAAATATATATGTCCATCCAGCAAAAAAACCAGCTCGAGCACCTAAATAATGGCTAGCATATTGTGAGAACGACCCCGCAAGCGGACGATGTACCGCCATCTCGCCCAATGCGCGCATGACCATAAACACCGCGGCGCCCCCTATTATATAAGCGAGCAGTACCGCCGGGCCTGCTGTTTCTATTGCTTTTGCTGAACCATAAAATAAACCTGTACCAATCGCTGAACCTAAAGCCATAAATCGGATGTGACGCGCAGAAAGCCCTCGCGCAAGTTGTGATGTGCTTTGCATGATTTATCCTTCGTATTATTTTATTAGTCGTGTAGATAAATACTTCAGGCGGCCGATACGTTGCCGGCCACCTTTATTGGCTTGATGTACTACCAGTGCTATTTAGGGAAAACAGCACCTTTCGTAAATAATTTTGAAAGTTTATGTTGATTAATTAAATCAATGGCAGCTTCAATATCCGGCGCAAAATAACGGTCTTTATCATAATAAGCGACCTGTTCACGTAACGTTTTACGCGCTTTTTCGAGTGCTTCGCTAGATTTTAACCCTTCACGAAAATCTATTCCTTGGCATGCAGAAAGCCATTCTATCGCAAGAATACCAGTGACGTTTTTCGCCATCTCCCACAAACGACGCCCCGCAGCAGGTGCCATAGAAACATGGTCCTCTTGGTTTGCTGAAGTCGGTAAGCTATCGACACTCGAAGGGTGTGCTAATGCTTTATTTTCACTTGCCAATGCAGCTGCAGTGACTTGAGCAATCATAAAGCCAGAATTCACGCCGCCATTATTCACGAGGAATGGAGGAAGCTGTGACATATGGGTATCCATTAATAACGCTATACGACGCTCGGATAGAGCCCCGATTTCGGCTAATGCCAAAGCAAGGTTGTCTGACGCCATCGCAACTGGCTCAGCGTGGAAATTGCCCCCAGAAATGATATCGCCGTTATCCGTAAACACCAGAGGGTTATCTGATACCGCATTTGATTCGATTAAAATCACCTCAGCCGCTTGGCGAATTTGAGTTAAGCAAGCTCCCATCACTTGTGGCTGGCAACGCAGTGAATAAGGGTCTTGTACTTTCACGCAGTTTTCATGCGACTTTGCCAACTCACTGCTTGATGATAATACCTCTCGGAACATGGCTGCGACATCAATTTGCCCTTTTTGCCCTCGCACTTCTTGTACTCGAGCATCAAAAGGTTTACGCGAACCTAATGTCGCTTCTACACTCAATGCCCCACAAATAATCCCTGAAAGTAGTAGTTTTTCAGCTTCAAATAACCCTTTAAGGGCAAAAGCAGTGGAGGTTTGGGTTCCGTTTAATAAAGCCAAGCCTTCTTTTGCTTCAAGCGTTAAAGGCTTCAGCCCTGCTTTTTCTAACGCTTTTTTGGCTGATATCCATTTACCTTCAAAACGAGCCTTTCCTTCACCGAGTAAAATCAAGCTCATATGGGCTAAAGGTGCCAAATCACCTGATGCACCGACTGAACCTTTAGCAGGAATAAACGGGTAAACCTGTGCGTTGACTAAGGCAATTAAAGCATTGATTACTTCGAGGCGAATTCCTGAAAAGCCACGCGCTAAGCTATTAATTTTTAACACCATGATCAAGCGTACTAGTTCGTCATCTAAAGGGTCACCCACACCAGCCGCATGTGACATCACGATAGAACGCTGTAATGACTGCAAGTCCTGCGTAGCAATACGCGTATTGGCTAGCAAACCAAACCCAGTGTTAATACCATAAGCAGTTCTATCTTCAGCAATAATTTTATTAACTGTTGCTACACTTTTTTCAATCACGGCATGAGCACGTTTATCTAATGTGACAGTCACTGGCTGTTCAAAAACGATGCGCAAATCTTCGAGTGTCATTTTTCCTGGGTGGATAGTTAGTTTAGTCATTAATGGCACTCCTTAACGTGTTTTAATCATAGGTAAATTGAGATTTTTTTCTTCTGCACAAGCAATCGCGATGTCATACCCTGCGTCAGCATGGCGCATCACCCCTGTTGCGGGGTCATTGTGCAGTACTCGAGCAATACGCTCAGCCGCTTCGTCGGTTCCATCACAAACAATCACCACTCCCGAATGTTGTGAGAACCCCATTCCCACACCACCGCCATGATGCAAAGAAACCCATGTCGCGCCACTGGCCGTATTTAATAAAGCATTGAGTAGCGGCCAATCTGATACCGCATCAGAGCCGTCTTTCATCGCTTCTGTTTCACGGTTTGGGCTAGCAACTGAGCCAGAATCTAAATGATCACGACCAATAACAATTGGGGCGGAAACCTCACCACTTCTGACCATCTCATTAAAGGCTAAGCCTAATTTAGCTCTGTCCCCTAAACCAACCCAACAAATACGCGCCGGTAACCCTTGAAAGCTGATCCGCTCACGTGCCATATCCAACCAACGATGTAAGTGCTTATCATCAGGTAATAATTGTTTAACTTTAGCATCAGTTTTGTAGATATCTTCGGGATCTCCTGATAACGCAACCCAACGGAATGGGCCAACGCCACGACAAAATAGAGGGCGAATATAGGCAGGAACAAAACCAGGGAAATCAAAGGCATCTTTCACCCCCATTTCCAGCGCCATTTGGCGAATATTATTGCCATAATCAAATGTGGGTATACCTTGTTTCTTGAATGCCAACATGGCTTTAACGTGTTCTGCCATGGATTTCTTTGCCGCTAAGGCAGTGGCTTGTGGCTCTTTGACACTGAGTTCTCGGTATTTTTCCCAACTCATGCCAATAGGTAAATAACCATTGAGTGGGTCATGGGCACTGGTTTGGTCGGTAACCATGTCTGGCTTCACACCACGTTTAACTAATTCAGGTAAAATTTCAGCAGCATTTGCACACAGTGCAATAGAAATGGCTTTGCCTTCTGAGGTGTATTTTTTAAGACGTGCTAATGCATCATCGAGATCAGTGGCTTGTTCGTCGACATAATGCGTTCTTAGGCGAAAATCAATGCGGCTTTGTTGACATTCAATATTCAGTGAACAAGCCCCTGCAAGTGTTGCGGCTAATGGCTGAGCGCCCCCCATTCCACCTAACCCCGCCGTTAATACCCAACGACCAGTTAAGTCACCATTAAAATGCTGACGAGCAGCTTCAACGAATGTTTCATAAGTACCTTGGACAATCCCTTGGCTGCCGATATAAATCCAACTTCCTGCGGTCATTTGCCCATACATCGCCAAACCTTTGGCATCCAGTTCGTTGAAATGCTCCCAATTGGCCCAATGAGGCACAAGATTCGAATTAGCAATTAAAACGCGTGGAGCATTAGCGTGAGTTTTAAACACCCCGACAGGTTTACCGGACTGAACAAGTAAAGTTTCATCGTTTTCGAGTTGTTTCAAAGATTCAATGATTTGGTCATAACATTGCCAATTACGTGCCGCACGACCAATACCACCATATACAACTAATTCATGGGGATTTTCTGCAACATCGGGGTCAAGATTATTCATTAACATACGTAGTGGCGCTTCCGTCAGCCAGCTTTTTGCACTCAATGAATTACCACGCGGCGCCCTAATTTCGATATTTCTATATTTATTATTAAGTGCTGTCACTTGTATACCCTCTATTTATCGATTCATTGGATACTCACTCTATCTTTCTATAGATATAGTTGTATATACATGTACGATCAATCAATTTTTTAACATAAAAATTAAATTATTTTTATATAAAAAAGAGGGTTTTCATTAAAAAACAACAAGATAATTATCTTATGTATTTATTGTTCTATACTTTTTTATTCTAAATTTGCCTGTGAGATCACATTAAATTCACAATAATTTTACATGAAAAAACAAAAAAAACGTGATGGAGAGAGTGTGTAAGGCACAAAGCGGAAATTTGTATTAATACAACCCCGCCTATTTTTTAATGAAAACTAAGAGGAAAAACTGCCTTTGAGTTTATAACGATGACCGGGGAACAATAATTTTGTACTGGTGACTATAAATGACTGAGACCAAGTACGACGAGTAATCAGCAAGCAGGATGCACCTACATTAATTTGCAATAACCTTGCAGCCCGTTCATCTGCCTCGATCGCTTCCACAATGTGCTCACCTTGGGTCAATGGTGCGACCTGAGATAAATAATCATGGGGAGTAATAGATAAAAAGTTTTGCTGTAAGTAATCAGGCGCCGCTAGAGCATTAACATACCTATCTTCGATTTGAACAGGGACATCATTTTCTAAATGTACAATGATAGAATGAAAAACAGGGGCTCCTAGACTAATATTAAGTTCACTCGCCAATGCTGATGACGCTTGTATTTCTTCAAGCTTAATTATACGGCAACTATATTTATGATCCCTCGCAAGGATCTCCGCTTCTATGCTGTGTATTTCGAATAATGCGGATTGCCCCTTAGGCTCTGCAACAAAAGTCCCAACGCCTTGCAAGCGAACTAATAACCCTTCAGCTGTTAATTCACGGACAGCACGGTTTGCTGTCATTCGGCTACATTGAAATTGGGAGACTAGCTCAGCTTCAGATGGAATACGGTCATTTGCCTGCCATTGTGCAGTGTGAATTTTCTCAATAATAGACTGCTTAACTTGCAAATATAAGGGAACTGGCGTTCCTGATTTATCTTTTTTATTGGCTGTCACAGTGTTTTCCAATTTAATCATTAAAATCTGAAGGATGTATAGGCTATTTTACGTCACAAAATGTAACTTTAGCTTAGTACTATCGGGCATTTTTTATCCTGACAGTCGTGAATAAAAGCATCACATTTAATACCCCATTAACGGTATAAATACGCGATGAGATTTTAATAACAACAAACAAAAATAATCATAGAGTTGCTATACATAATGAATACATACATTACATACAGCAACCAATATATTATTAATTATGGCTATTATTAGCTCAATTTAAATGATTTTTTATATTAATACTGACCAAGATTATGGATTACGGTGGGTAATTTCCCCTTCATATACTCGTAAATACAAGGGGTTACTGCCTTGCTCATATATCATTTCCACAGGTTCTTGCGCATTCCACACCACAAAATTGGCAATAAACCCCGGCGCTAATTGCCCATGAGTATCTTCTCGCCCTAACGCTTTTGCAGCATGGCGGGTCACGCCTGCCCAAATTTCTTCTGGTGTTAACTTAAATAACACAGCCGCCATATTCATAATCATACGTAATGATGCAAATGGGCTTGTTCCTGGGTTAAAATCGGTTGAAACAGCCATCGGAACTTGGTGTTCGCGTAATAATTCAATAGGTGGCAGTTTAGTTTCTCTTAGAAAATAAAAAGCACCTGGCAATAATACTGCAACTGTCCCGCTCGCTTTTAGCGCACGTATTCCTTCAAGATCTAAATATTCAATATGATCAACAGATAGACCATGGTAGCGAGCAACCAATTCGCTGCCACCTAAATTTGATAGTTGTTCAACATGGCCTTTTACTGGGATACCCAACTGCTGAGCGGCGGCAAATAACTTTTCACTTTGCTTAAGAGAAAAACCAACGCTTTCACAGAATACATCAACGGCATCAAATAGACCTTTTTTCCACAGCTCGGGCATGATTTTTTGACAAATTAATTCAATGTATTGATCAGACTGGCCTTTGTATTCTTCAGGCACAGTATGCGCAGATAACAATGTTGAACTCACTGAAATTGGATATTCCGCGGCTAAGCGCTTAGCAACTTTTAATTGTTTCTCTTCATTTTCATAATCAAGGCCATAGCCTGACTTCATTTCAATTGCCGTCACACCCTCGCGAATTAATGCTTCTAGCCTCGGTTTAGCACGGCAAAACAACGCGTCCTCACTCATTTTTCGTGTCTCACGGACAGTGGAGTTTATTCCACCTCCTTGAGCACTAATGGTTTCATAGGAAACGCCATTCATTCTTTGTTCCCATTCCGCGGCACGGTCACCACCAAAAACTAAATGAGTGTGGCAATCAATTAAACCAGGGGTAATTAACCTACCCTTAACATCAATAATTTGGCAGTCGTTAATTTCAGTATCTTTAGTAGGGACAATGGCAATAATTTGCTTATCACGAACAATTAAATCATGATTTTCGACTAGCCCATACGGTGCTGCTGATCCTGTACTCATTGTTGCAATGCGGCCATTACGCCAAACTATATCTTGCGGGAGAGTTTTAAATACCATTAGCTTTTCCTATTGTTGCCAACGTCGGTTTTATTCATTTCATTAATGAAAGTATAGATATGTATATACAATTAGACTAGCTACCCCCCTGTTGTCAATGCTTACTCGATAAAAGGTTATAAATTTGTTACATAACACCAATAATTTGCAATTGTCTCCATTGACCGAAAAAATGGGTTACACTAACGACCAGAAAGATTAATCGCCAAAATGTTATTAAAATTATGAAAAACAAATTTGGACTTGAAGATGAAGATATTCGTCTCTTTAAAGAAGCCATTAATGGCGCAAAAAAAATTCGTCAGGACCAAGTCCTACACGCGCCTATTCGAGCAAAAGTAACCCAACCCTCAAGTAAGAAGGTTATCCAAGAGCAAGTTGATGCTTCATTTTATTTTTCGGATGAATTTCAGCCTCAGCTACAAGAGGAAGGCCCAACCCGTTATTTAAGGCCAGATTCTAACCCTTATGAACTAAAAAAATTGCGGCGTGGTGACTACGTCCCTGAATTATTTTTAGACTTGCATGGCCTAACACAAATGGAAGCGAAACAAGAAATTGGCGCTTTGATTGCCGCCTGTAAACGTGAAAATGTTTATTGTGCTTGTATCATGCATGGTCATGGGAAACACGTTTTAAAACAACAAACACCATTATGGCTTGCACAGCACCCTGATATTATTGCTTTTCACCAAGCCCCTAAAGAATGGGGGGGAAATGCTGCTCTATTATTACTTATAGAAACGATGGAGAGCGCTCGTCGTTAAGCGCTCATATTATATTTTACTTTGCAAATAATAATTGCGATGGGCTCAACATCCATTCAACGTGGCTTTTCTGGTGTGCCACATCAATTTCAATACAAGCAATAGTTGATGTGGTAAACATTGGTGGTTCTTTGTGTGGGCACAATTCAGACACCAAATAACCCACCAATGGCAAGTGAGAAACAACTAATATAGCATTGGAACCGATCACCGCAAGGTCACGGATATGATCAGCAACAAAAACGGCATTCCCTCCTGGTGTCAATTGCTCTAACACTTCAAATTTGCTTGGTATGTTAAGATGTTGGCTAACCACTTCACGTGTTTGCTCAGCCCTTAAATAAGGGCTCACCAATACACAATCAATTTTGACCCCTTGATTTTGTAACCACTGAGCCATTAAAACTGACTCATCTTTTCCCTTTTGTGTTAATGGGCGAGCAGCGTCGCTTGCTGCCTGTATCGCTGCATCGCCATGACGCATAATATAAACTTGCATAATCCACCATCTGAGTAGCCTACTTAATTAAAGTGACTATTCTTTTTGTTAAGGTAATTGTTGTAAAAATAACCATCAGTTGGGGTAAAGTGTGATTCTGCATGAAATGGCCAGCAAAGAAAATGATTTGGGTAGATTTTTGTTGATGTTTTATCTGAAAAATATGCATAAAAAAAAGTTATATCTTAAAAACAATCGGTTATAAATCACCTTATACTATCTCTACCGCCCATTAGGTAATTAACACCTCTCACCTTATGCCCCAAAAATAAACTTGCCTCTTTTAGCCTAACTTTTGCGATAAAGCCCATTGGAAAATAAAGGGTATGACACGCATAATAAAAAACCTGACACCAAGCAAAACGTATTAGTATCAGGTTTATATTATTATCTTATTAATTGTTAAAATATTTTTACACCACGGGGAAAACCATAATTCAGTAATCGTTATCCCATCATGTAAGCGAAGCTACTTGTCAGTGTTAACTGAGAAAAAAGTATGGTTTTTTTCAGCCATCTCACACAATAGCTCACAAGGTTGAAACTTCTCACCATGACGCGCGGCGAGAGAACGTAATGTTTCTACCGTTTTAGCGATACCTAAGCTATCCATATACCTAAATGGGCCACCAAAAAAAGGTGGGAAACCAATACCAAATACAGCCCCTACATCACCGTCACGTGCATTTCGAATGATATTTTCATCTAAGCAACGGGCCGCCTCATTGAGCATCATCATAACACAACGCTGTGCAATATCCGCTTTACTCAATCGGCTGTTTGGCGTTACCCCTATTAGTGAATAAATGGTTTTATCCACTTGCCGTTTGCTGTTTTTTTTCCAAAACAACAGTTTGCTTGAAGAATGACCGTATTCATAAAACCCTTTGCTGTTTTTCTTACCTTTACGCCCGTCTTTGACAACTTTATCAAGTAAATCAGGTGCATTAAAACGCTCACCAAAGCGCTCGACTAAAATAGGTAAAATTTTGGTTCCGACATCAATACCGACCTCATCCAGCAAATTAAAAGGCCCCAAAGGGAAACCGAACTCAACCAAAGCGCGGTCGATTTGTTCAATAGACTCACCTTCAACAAGACATTGAGCTGCCTCACATAAATAAGGCGCTAAAATCCGGTTCACATAAAAACCGGCATCGTCCCCGACAACAATCGCTGTTTTACCTTGGCGTTTCGCAAAGGCAACCACTGTCGCTATGGTTGTTTCATCCGTCTGCTGGTGAGGGATCACTTCCACCAGCGGCATTTTATCGACTGGGCTAAAATAATGTAAACCAATAACCTTTTCAGGGTGTGCTGCATTAGCCGCAATTTGATGAATAGGTAATGATGATGTATTAGATGCAAAAATTGTTTGTTTGGCCGACATTTTTTCAACATCAGTAACCATTTTTCGCTTTAATGCTAAATCTTCGAAAACAGCTTCAATAATGATATCTGAGTTTTCAAGCCCTTGATAACTTAACGTCCCTGATATTTTAGCCATTACAGCCGCTCGTTCTCGTGCTAATAACCGCCGCTTAACTACCCTCTGAGTGAGTAGATCCCAGCTATAACGTAGTGCTTGGGCAACACCTTTCTCTGAAATATCTTTAATACGGACAGGTAATTTCCCCTGAAATGCACTAACGTAAGCTATCCCTCCCCCCATGAGGCCACCACCCAATACCCCCACTTTATTAATTGGCAATGGGTTGGCTTGTGCACCGGATTCATTTTTCAATGAAGTGACGGCAAAAAATAAACTACGCAATGCAGCCGACTCTGGTGTCATCACCAGTTCGCCGAAAGCTTTCGCCTCTTCTGCATACCCAGCTTTCAAGCCTTTATTCATCCCTGTTTTCACAACATGAATTATTTTTTCAGGTGCAGGATAATGGCCTTTTGTTTTACTTAATACTTTTTGCTTGGCATTTTGAAACACTTTATTACGCAGTAATCGGCTGCTTAATAACCGTTGTTGCCAATGAATAGCAGGACGTTTAATTCCCCCTTTTTTAACCATGTTAACCGCGACATCTAACAATATGGATTGCGGCACAACGTCATCCACTAATCCCATTTTTAGTGCTTGTTTTGCACCTAATTGCCGACCTGTTAGCATTAAATCCAAAGCATGTGGGATACCGATTAACCGGGGTAATCGTTGGGTTCCACCTGAGCCAGGCAATAGCCCTAATTGTACTTCAGGCACCCCTAGCTTGGTTTTACTATCATTCGAACAAACCCTAGCATGGCAAGCCAATGCAAGCTCTAACCCACCACCTAAACATGCACCATGAATAGCGGCAATAATAGGTAAAGGGTAATTATCAATTTTATCAAATAATGTATGGCCTTCCTTTGACAACTCGCTTGCTTGCGCTTTAGTTTCACAATTCGCAATCATGCTGATGTCCGCACCAGCAATAAAATTGTCTTTTTTCCCTGAGGTAATGACTAAACCTTTTAACCCCGAAGTGGATTGTGCTTTTTGTAAAATGGCAAGGAATTGTTCAGCAAATTCAGCTTTTAATGTATTGACCTTTTCTTCAGGCACATCAATGAAAATAACCCCAACATTTTCATTGTAAATTTCTAATTTAAACGCGGGTTGAATAGCCCCTATCGCCAATTCAGTAGTAGAATTTTGTGTCATTATTCCACCTCTAAGATCATTGCAGTACCTAAACCACCAGCCGCACATGCAGTGGTCAACCCAAAACCACCACCCCGTCTACGCAGCTCATTTAAAGTTTGCGTAACCATCCGCGCCCCTGTTGCCGCAAAAGGATGCCCATAAGCAATAGAGCCGCCCAACACATTAAATTTATCCATATCAATTTCACCAATTGCATTGCTCATTGCTAGTTTTTCTTGTGCAAACTTACGGCTACCAAACATTTGTATATTCGCCAGCGTTTGTGCAGCAAAAGCTTCATGCATATCAATCAAAGATAAATCTTGTAAAGACAGCCCTGCCCGTTTCAATGCAATGGGTGTGGCATAAGATGGGCCTAATAGCATGTCTTCCCATACATCAATTGCAGCAAAGGCATAACTGCGAATGTAACCTAAAGGGGTGTAACCTAGTGCTTTTGCTCGTGACTCTGTCATCATTAATACTGCTGCTGCACCATCAGTCAGTGGTGTACTATTAGCCGCAGTGACACTGCCATGCTTACGGTCAAACGCAGGTTTTAGCTTAGCGTATGATGATAGAACTGAATTAGCGCGAACATTATTATCTTGTGAGTAGGCTTGTTTAAAAGGCGGCATATATGCCGTCATAACCTCATCATTTAAAGCACCATTTTCCCATGCTTTTGCCGCTAATAAATGCGAACGATGCGCAAGTTCATCCTGTTGTTCCCGACTGATATGATAGCTTTTAGCCATTTGTTCAGCAGTATCCCCCATGCGAAGCCCTGTGGAGTACTCTGCAACTCCCGGCGCAACAGGCAGTAGGTCTTTTAAGCGTAATTTTGCTATTAGTGACAGTTTTTGCCCAACAGATTTAGCTTTGCTTAATGCTAATAAGGTCGCTGCTAATTTTTTCGATACCCCGATAGGAAGAACAGAGGATGAGTCAGCACCACCAGCAACCCCAACAGAGATATCCCCTACCATCATACTTTGAGCTACATTAACGATCGCTTGAAAGCTTGTTGCGCAGGCACGAGATACACTATAAGCATCTGTTGAGACACTCATTCCCGTTCCAAGGACTATTTCCCTCGCAATATTAGGGGCTTCTGGCATTTGAACAACTTGCCCAAAAACAAGTTGTTCAATTAGGTTTTTATCTAAGTCACTACGCGCTAATAACTCGGCAACAACCGCTTTGCCTAAGTCAACAGCTGCAATCCCTTGATATGCGGTAGACTGCTTTGCAAATGGTAAGCGTAAACCACTCACAATGGCGATCCTTTCTTTTGTTGGATATGTTTTTTCACCATGGTGGGAATGTTGATTCATGGTCGCTCCTGCTAAAAGCAAAATGAAATATAGTTAGATTATTCACTACCGACCCAAAGAGGTCTGACCTGTAATGATTGTTAACATAATATTCACATTTATCAATGGCTATTGATAAAAAATGCGAGCAAACACGCAACTTAGAGTAAAAATAGGATGGAAAAGATGTGATAAAAAAAGACAAGATAAACCTTTTACCACACTGAATCTGCCTAAAGGCTATATTCTTGGTGATAAAAGGTCAATTAGGATAGATTCAAACGTTTGATTAACGAAGGCCTAACTGAAAAATCAGACTTTCTGCTTCGCAACTAAAAGTAAATTCAGCATTCAATTCAACGCCACCCTCTACCGCATTGATAGAATGGGTAATAACACAAGGGTCTGACTCAACAGATTTTGCTTTGTCTGTGAGTGTTTTCAACATGGACTCCGCTTCTCCCTGTGTGGCGAAAACATGCTGATACGATGCGGTACAGTCTTTGTTATCTAACACTGTTCCTACATCCACACAACAGCATGCTGCTGTCTCATCCGCGCTACAACGGTTAATCGCATCAGTCATTTTACTCTCCAAATAAACAAACTGTTAAGTTGCTATCATAACGCTTAAAAAGTGCTAAAAACTAGTGTGTATCAAAATATATCACTAAAAATTAAACATAAGTTTGATCTTACCCCGCGCTTGCTTGTTTATTACTCTTAATTGGTCATTTTATGTTGCCATTTTGTTAAATGTGTCGCATTTTTGCAAACAGAATCGAAATAAACACAAAACAAGCTTGCTACATATCAGGTGGTCAGACCTATACTCTAGTAACTGGTCTGATTTGTCATAGCGGCAAGGGACCCTACAATTCTGCGCTTCTTGCGATAGAAGTCGCTTTATTCAAATAAAACATAAGAGGGTTTTGGTCATGAGCCAGAAAAACCTGTTTTCTAGATCAGCTTTAGCAATAGCAGTGGCAATCGTCTCCTCCAACGCAGGTGCAGCTGGTTTTTTGCTTAATGAATATTCCACATCTGCACTGGGGCGCGCGTTTTCTGGGGCTGGTGCAATGGGCGACAACGCAAGTGAGGGAAGCCGTAACCCTGCAGCCATGATGTTGTTTGATCGCCCTTCTCTGTCTGTCGGTGCTGTATATATTGACCCAAGTGTTGATATTAAAGGTAAAGGCGGCTCACCATTGGGTAGCAATACGACAGCAAACGATATCGCACCGAGTGCTGTTGTACCGAATGCTCACTTTATTTTTCCAGTTAATGATAAATGGGCAGTTGGGACTTCAATGACCACTAACTTTGGTTTAGCAACTGATTTTAATAAAAACTATGCTGCGGGCCCTATTGGCGGTAAAACAGATCTAAAAACTGTTAACTTAAATTTAAGTGGCGCATACCGTGTTAATAACAATTTCAGTTTTGGCTTAGGTGTTAATGCAGTCTATGCTGATGCAGAAATCACTCGGCATGCGGGTGATTTAGGTGCTCTAGCACCAATTATTAGTCAAGGGCAATTACCGGCCTTTCCTGGCAGCACCACTATGGCAAAATTGACAGGTGATGATTGGGGTTATGGTTGGAATGCGGGTATCTTATACGAAATTAATGATGATAACCGCTTAAGTTTAAGCTACCGTTCTAAAGTTAAAGTTAAGTTTGAAGATGGAAAATTCTCAAATGATATTCCTAAAGGAATACCAGACCTATACGGTACGGGCGGCGAAAAAGTTAAAGGTAAATTAGACCTTAATCTACCTGACGTTTGGGAATTCTCAGGTTACCACAAAGTCGCACCTAAATGGGCTCTACACTATAGTGTAGCTTATACAGGCTGGAGTGAATTTAAAGAATTAACCGCCTACCAAAAAAGTGATGGTAGAGAGTTATTCCATAAACCAGAGCATTTTAAAGATGCATGGCGTTTAGCATTAGGTACTACTTATTTCTATGATGATAACTGGACATTCCGTACCGGTATCGCCTATGACCAGACACCTGTACGTTCAGAATACCGTTCAATTTCTATCCCAGACCAAGACCGCTACTGGTTAAGTGCTGGTACAACTTATGCATTCAATGAAAATGCCTCTGTCGATGTGGGGATTTCTTATATGCATGGTAAGAAAGTCAATATCAGTGAAAAATTGCTGGAACGACCTGGTTCCCCTGTTTATAACTTCAAATCTGAAGGTTCCGCTTGGTTATATGGTGTAAACTTTAACTACGCTTTCTAATTTATTAATTTTAGTGAGTATCAGCGGAAACATCCCTGATACTCACTTACCTCCCACACCTTCACTCCCTAATTAAAATTTCATCTTGACCTCAGCTGTCATTACATGTAAATTAATTGTTAAATAGGTTAGTTTCATTCTATTCATTTCGTCATCTACAATTAGCTTTCAAAACTTTACAAGTTTAAGATAAATCGCTTTATATATCATAAAATTAACAGTTACTCTCTGAATGTTCTTATTTGCAAGCACAACTTAAGTATGTATCTTATACTTACTCATACACACAAAATATGAGCTGTTTCATCAAACTGTATTAATAATGCTATATCTTAACGCTAGTAATAGCTGTGAAAATACAAAGAGGCAACAATGACAAAAACGTAGGGGGTTTTTATGGGAACACTATTTACTATAGGCTTTATTGGTGTATTAGGGGTAATCGCCTTGATTGACACCGTCTCTCAACGAGGAAAGCAAGACAATGATTAGTTTTTTATTTATCACTCTCTAGTATCAAACGTATACAAGAGAGTGATAAACCTTCCATGAGCATATCAATCTATTAGTCTATAGAATCGAGCTGGTCCTCAATTGCGGCTGCATTTGGGTTTTCTGTCGCATTCAATGCCCCACCACTCGATAAGAAATCGTTCCGTTGGAAATACGCTTCACGTAACATCAAGTACGGGTCTGAAGAATTTTTCAACAGCCCATCAGAATCCAACAATCTCGCTCGAGTTTCAATACCTTCAAGTGCCCACTTACCCGCCGACATCCAAAATGTCAGATAACTTAACATTGGGTATAAACTATCAGCAAGGTCACCACCTTGTTCTCTCGGTGTAGCACTACCATAGCCAGGCAGAACTACATATGGCCCATAACCTACATCATAATAACCTAATGTATTACCAAAGCGTTTAGGCTCTTCTTTTGCTAATTGCGGGTTAGCCATCGACGCAACGTCAATTAAGCCCCCCATCCCAAACACGGTGTTAAGGAAAAACCGGTTAAAATGTTTAAAACCTTGGGTGACTTCACCACGCAAGAAACTATTCAACATACTTGCGGGTTCTTCAAGGTTGACAAAAAAGTTAGTTAATCCATTACGAGCAGGCATTGGTACATAATCATTCCAAGCAACAGCAACCGGCCTTAAGACATAAGGGTCTAAGACGTTATAGTTGAAATTAAACATCGCTCGGTTAAAACCTTCTAATGGGTCTGAACGCTCATGAGTTTCTGGATCAATGTTACTTGCACAACCTGCAATTAACACTCCAGCCAGAAAGACGCCCGTCATGCGAAACTTCATAACACTTCTCCATTCCCTGCACCGTCCTGCTACGGCACTTTCCACTGTAATAATGAATACGATTATAGTAAGGCTAAAAAAGGGATTTTGTTAACCTTTTTGAGTGATTTGATTACTTAAATATAAATTATACCTTATTTAATCATCTTGTTATTATAAGAATATTGAACAATTAGTCCAAACTACAGATAAGCATTATTATATTTTATAGGGTAATCAAATTATTATATATAGAAATACGATTTATTACGCCTATCAATCGCATTATAAGTTAAAAAACATACTCAATATTTAGCTTCTGACCCCATTATATTTAATCGTCTTTTTACGACCAACCAAACCAATATTCATTAGTATAATTAATGCACCTAAGACAATTACTATATCAATATTATACCAATGGGACAGTGATTAGTGCATTTTTTATTCAGACAATAACTATTTGAGTTAAACCATATCATCTTGATTTATAAGACCGCAATTATAACTAACTACAATACATTCAATCTATGTTGAACACTAACCATAGCCACGATATTAGAGCTTGTATCTTTATTGAAAAACATTCAATTAATTCATTAGAAGCATCGAAAGAAATTTTGCTTGTATGCTGATATATAGAAAAGGCTAATCCGTAATCATAAACAGATAAAATTTAGCATGAAAATTGTACAAAAACGCCATTGTGTGCAATTAATTCAATTTATTATACGTAACGACTTGATTCAATTAGAAGTGAACAGTAAAATGCCAAACTCATCCAGTGACACGTCGAAAGTCCCCTTAGTTAAATGGATATAACGAGCCCCTCCTAAGGGCTAGTTGCAGGTTCGATTCCTGCAGGGGACACCATAAACAAGAGCTCCCTCCTTACCGCAACCATAAAAAATCTATATTTACAGCAAGTTAACACTAACCTCAGTGAAATATAGAAAGGGTAAAGTGAGTTTGCATAGTTACATCAGATAGCCATTATAAGGGCACTAACTACTCAATTTAGCTTTAGTAAGATAATGCCTCTGCATACCTGCTTCTGGGAAATCGGGGAGTGACATTTGTTTTACATAGCCAAGTTTTTCGTAAAATGGCAAGGCTTGGAAACTGAATGTATCAACTAAACCATGAAGACAACCTACTTTTACAGCCTCTTGCTCAGCAGCGCACATCAACTTTCGGCCTAACCCTTCATTTCTTGCCTTTTCACTAACCCATAAAAAATCTATACAAAGCCAGTTAGCTTTAACCTCAGCAAGCAAACCGCCAACCATTACACCATCATTATCTTTAAAAAAAACGCCTAATGAACTAAAACGTTCTGGGTTTAAAAATTGGACATTAAAGCTGCGTAAACCATTAAGAAGTTCATCTTTATCTGCAGGAGTGACGTCATGCGTAACAACAATATTCATTTAATACATCCTAATAACCATTTAATAAAAGGATTATATAATCATATTAATTTCAATTGATAAATAATAAAATGTAGCATAGTAACTAAATAAATATGCGGATATTGATTCATTAGCTTAAAATACATCCGTTTCTATTATTTGAGTAATAAGTGCCGTCACTGATAACACAAGTGATGATTTAATCATTTGCTGAAAACGTTGCTTTTGTAATTCTATAAGCTGTGTATCAACCATATCTTCTGGTTGATCAAAGCGCATCATTTCAGGTAAAGGCCCCATGCAATGAAGCATTTTAATACTGCCTAAAATTTCATCATCAATATAATCTAAATTTAAATCACTTGATAATAATGACTGATTTAAAGCAAGAAATAACTCAATATCCTCATAGGTTTCTCGAGTAATTGCGCCTAAAGCAAATAATAACTTTAAACGAACAGATAGTTCACCTAATGGCCCACTCCCTGTTAAAAGAGGCTCAACTGCATATTTTACTGCATAATCATCCTTTCTAAACACTTTTAACATTAATTTATCAATAGCTTGTGTAATTAACGAAACAACCTCTTGAAAAAAAAGATGTACTTCAGGGCGCCCATTTAATCGCTCAAGAATTTGATTTTCAATGTTTTGTTTATTTTCCATAATAATTTTTTGTCACTTTACAGCTATACAGCTCGTTACTAATTTACTGATAGCTATAAAGTGAACGAACCTCAATAATTAATTTATTATCCGTAATATTACTGGTTACTCAACATCATTAATTGGTATTGAGAACAAATTTTTTCAACAACCTGTGGATATTGCGCTAATGCACAAAATTCAATAACTGCTTGGTAAACCCCGTTTTCATTGATACGTTTTGCCATCTCATTCGCTTGCGGGTCACTATCACACCTAAAATGTAATGCAGCAGCAATACCTATAATCAGATTTTTATTAGGTAATTGGTACTCAAGTGTACCTAATAGTGGCTTAACTAGCCTATCATTTGGACTCAGCTTACGTATTGGTTGACGCCCCACACGGTTAACATCATCTTTTAAATAAGGGTTTGCGAAACGAGTTAATATTTTATCAATATATTGGCAATGGGTTTCTTCATTAAAGCCATAACGTTGAATTAATACTTGCCCACTTTCTTCCATCGCAGATTTAACCACAGTATAAATCTTTGGTTCAGCAATCGCATCGCTAATTGTTTGACAACCATATAACTGCCCCAAATATGCGGTAATGGCGTGCCCTGTATTTAATGTAAATAACTTACGTTCGATAAACGCCATCAAATTATCAGTTAGCTCCATTCCATTAATGGTAGGGATCTCGCCAATAAACTGAGTTTGATCGACAATCCACTCACTAAAAGACTCAACAGTAACATCAAGGGGGTCATCATTAGCCGCCTCCATGGGTGGCACAATACGGTCAACAGCTGAATCCACAAAACCAATATGTCGTTCAACCCATTGGTGTAGTTTCTCTGGTAATTGTGCCAACACATGCTGTTTTAATTGACTACTTCCCCTAACCATATTTTCACAAGCAATAATGTTGAGTGGTTGGGTGTTCCCTAATTCTTCACGATAAATAATACCTTTCGCTAATGTCGAGGCTATTTTTTCAAGAACTTGGGGGCCTACTGCCGTTGTCACCATGTCAGCCATAGCAATAAATTCAATGGTTTTTGGATCATTACTATTAACAGCATGGACATGCTGAACTTTTTCAATACGATTTTCTTGCCCAACAATATGAACTTGATAAGATTGTCTGTGGGCTAATTGGTCAATTAGCGGCTGGTTAACATCGGTAAAAGTCACTTGTGAATTCGCATCCGCTAGTAGTTTGCCTATAAAGCCACGACCTATATTTCCTGCTCCAAAATGAATGACTTTCATTGCTATTCCCCCTTACGCTGCACTTTGAGATGCTAAAATTTCGAGCACTTCTTGAACATCTTGCGTTTCACATAAACGTTCAATAACACCCTCTTCATCAAGTGCGGAAGTGATTCGCGTGATCACTTCAATATGCTCATTATTTTGCGCGGCAATACCAATGACTAAACGAGCAACCTCATCAGGTTCTTCACCAAATTGGACCCCTTCAGGGTATTGGCAAATCACAATACCGGTTTTTAAAACACGATCTTTAGCTTCTATAGTGCCATGTGGCACCGCAATAGATTCACCAAGGTACGTTGAAGTTAATTTCTCTCTTGCTAACATGGCATCAATATAATCAGGCTCAACATATCCACCTTCAACTAACTTTTGCCCCGCAAAGCGAATGGCTTGCGTTTTATTTTCTGCTGTTAGGTTTAAATGAATATGTTTAGCACTTAAAGTAAATAAAGCATCTTCATGTTCAGCAATTTCATAAGATTCATCATTTGCTGCCATAATAGTCTGTTTAATTAAACGCCCATCATTGGCTGCCTTAGGATTTTTTTTAGCAATTAAATTCGTGACTAAATTATTATATGTTTGGCTATCTAAAAAGTTTGTTAAAGAAATGTGCATCGCATTGGGTGCAAATAATTTAGCCCTTTCTGTTAAGTCTTTATGAGTCACAACAATATCAACATTATCGGGTAAATCATTAATAGCCATATTCGTGACTGAGATATCCAATAAACCTGCATCCTGTACTTTTTTAGCTAATACACCAGCTCCCATAGCACTGGACCCCATCCCTGCATCACATGCTACGACGATATTACGCACTCCCATAAAATTAAGTGGTGCGTTTTGGTGACTAGAAACCTTTACTGGTGATTTTGATTGCGTTTTCATATCACGTATCTTTTTGGTTGCGTTATCAAGTTCATCTTCATCACCAACTCGGGTTCTTTTCAATAAAATGGCTGAAACTAGGAAAGAAACTACCGTAGCACTTGTAACCGATAGAATAACCCCAACTAATGATGATTTCGGTGTCATCAGTAGAACTGCAAATATAGACCCTGGTGAAGCAGGAGAAACTAAACCAGCATTAAAAAGGTTCATAACAAATACCCCTGTCATTCCACCTAGAATAACAGCAAGAATTAACCGAGGATTCATTAATACATATGGGAAGTAGATCTCATGAATTCCACCAAAAAAGTGGATTATTGCTGCCCCAGGTGCTGATTGTTTGGCATTTCCCTTACCAAAAAACATGTAAGCTAATAAAACACCTAGCCCGGGCCCTGGGTTTGCTTCAATTAAAAAGAAAATCGATGAGCCCGTTTCGGCCGCTTGTTGGATACCGAGCGGAGAGAAAATACCATGGTTGATTGCATTGTTTAGAAACAATATTTTTGCAGGCTCAACAAATATTGACGTAAGTGGTAGTAAATTGTTTTCTACCATTACATTCACACCCGCAGCTAATATTTTCGACAAACCAGCCACTAATGGGCCAATAGCAAGATAGGCTAATATAGCTAGCAACATACCGATGATGCCAGAGGAAAAGTTATTCACCAGCATTTCAAAACCTGTTTTGACTTTTCCATCAACCCAGCGGTCAAAACGCTTAATTGCGAAACCACCTAATGGCCCCGCAATCATTGCCCCCATGAACATTGGCATATCCGCCCCAACCACCACTCCCATGGTAGTGATTGCACCGACAATCCCACCCCGCTCACCACCCACTAAACGCCCCCCGGTATAACCGATTAAAAGTGGCAATAAATAAGTGATCATTGGGCCAACAAGTTGAGCTAGTGTTTCATTAGGCCACCAGCCTGTAGGGATAAATAACGCTGTAATTAAACCCCAAGCGATAAAAGCACCAATATTAGGCATAACCATATTACTCAGGAAACGCCCAAAATTCTGTACCTTTAATTTGATATTTGATGTTACCATGATAGAACCCCGTGGTACGAGAATGATAAGGTCATAACGTTATCGCCAAATAACGTCAGTGATTTTTTCAACACTTTCACTCTAGCATGCCGTTTATCAGATGCGTACCACGCGGGCCCTCTGTGACCCCGATCACGCTTATACCCCCACCTCCCCCACCTTTATAGTGATATTGATCACGCAAATCACATGTAGCTTAATTACACTGGCTATTTTTAACGCTAAAAACCGGAAATTTGTGACTCACATCACACAACAAGAAAGCGTGTTTATTTTAAATTAGTGATCACTATCACTAAATATAACTAGATTGTGGTACACCCATCATTTTTTCAATCTGATAACTCTCCAGTTTGTAATAAAATTACAAACTACTGTCCTTATTCCTTAGGCTAAAAATTAGCAATGAGCTAATAGGTACTAAAACTCATTTTCTATCAAAGTTTATTATCTCACCATAAACTCTAACAATAACTCTTACCACAAATATATTTCCATTATTTAACCCGTAAATTTCAATTATCAAATTATTTAAAATTCTATCGAAAAAATACATATATGAAACATATAAAATATTAAATTAAGTAAAAAAAAATGTGAGTTAACCCTAACTTAAATTAATGAAACCACTATTTATCATTGCAAATTTATTTTTTGTTTGTTAAAAATCTTAACGCCATTTATTAATCAGGTTTATATGGTCAAAAATATATCAATTTTGTTTTTTCTGATAATAATACATTATGAGGGATTAGACTTTGAGCACTGAGTTTTGTTTTACCCGCACCTGTTCAGAAAATAAATTAAGTCGTTTAAGTAATGAATTCCATATTACAAATATATCAACTGGCATTTTAATATCTAAAAATAACACTACCATCATTCAATATGAGACAGCTTATTACACTGCATATTTGTTCGGTAATATTTATAATATATCAGTGCTAAAATCAATTCTCGGTAAAATAGAAGGAAGTACTTGGGCACTTAACGAAATTGAAATACTTTGCTTATTAAGAGAAAAGCTAGGGGATACCGCTATTTATCTAGCTGAAGGAGATTTTTGTTTATTTATCGAATATCATAACGGTACGATTGAAGTGATTACCGAATCACGCGGCTTAAACCTTATTAATGTAGTAAAAGCTGAACAATTTTGGATTACTAATTGCTTAAAAATTGTAGGTAACTTAGAAGGAGAAAAAATTTTTGATTTTTCTCCTGAACATGAAATCATCGAAAATACATTCAAAACAGATACATTCTCGCCAATTAGAAATGTTATTCGGTTAAAACCAGGAACGATAAACACAATCACCCATGATGAACAAAATTACCCTTATATTGAAAGTAGACAACTTGCTACTCCAACAAATAAAAATATCATAACACTGAAAAAAGATGTTCTATACCATTTAATTGATATGGAAATGAGGTATTCCATCTCTAGACTTGTTGATAATAATGAATCTATTGGTATTCCACTATCTGGCGGGCTAGATTCTAGTCTTGTCACTGCTTTAGCCTGCCAATACTTTAAAAAAGTAAAAACTTGGTCTATTGGTAGCGAATTAAGTAATGAGTTTGAATTTGCTCAAATTGTTTCTAACGCCTTAGGAACGGAACATGAAGTTAAAATATTGAGTGACGATGAGATAATTAATGGTGTAATTAACGCTATTTATCATAATGAAATTTTTGATGGTTTATCATCAGAAATCCAATCAGGGTTATTTAACGTTTATAAATTGGCACAAGGTAAAGTTAACTCACTCTTAACTGGATATGGCTCCGATTTACTTTTTGGGGGAATATTAAACCCATTAAAAGATTATCAAAACCCCAATAATATCCTTGCTGAACAAGTTTATAGAACCAAATGGACGGGGGAATTCTCTACTCATGGAGCCAATAGTTATGGGCTAAACGTATATCATCCATTTTGGAATAACGGCCTAATATCCCTATGTGAAAATTTAAACCCTGATTTTAAAATCAGAGATCAGGAGGTTAAAAATATCCTCCGCGAATATACCGACAATCTGCATCTTATTCCAAAAGAAATTGTTTGGCGTAAAAAAATAGGTATTCACGAGGGCTCCTCTGTCAACCAATCCTTTGCCAATATCATTGGTACCAGCGCCACCAACTACCAAGCAAAAACTCGATTTAGCTATGCGGTTTATAAGGAGTTTTTGACTGGGAGACTCACCATTGATGAAGCCACGCCAACGAAACTACGTGAAATAATGAAGAGGATTTAAAGATGATTATTGAGCAAGATTTTGAATCGACTCGTTTATTAACATTGGATCATACAAATAAACATAATCCATTCAGTGAAGAGCTAGAAAATGCAATTAAACATGCGCTGGTTAAAGCCGAAGAAGATAGCCGCATTAAATCTATTGTCGTCTACGGTGGTGTAGGTCGCTCCTTCTCATCAGGAGGTGACTTCAATGAAGTCAAAGCACTTTCTGGAGGAGTTGAAGTCGAACGCTGGATAGACCGCGTAATCGATCTGTATCAAGCTGTTTTAAATGTTAGCAAACCAACAATTGCAGCTATTGATGGTTATGCCATCGGTATGGGGTTCCAGTTCGCAATGATGTTTGACTATCGTGTTATGTCTGACCAAGCGCAATTTATCATGCCGGAGTTAAAACATGGTATTGGCTGTTCTGTTGGTGCAGCAATACTTGAGTTTACACATGGTCACTCTTTGATGAAAAAAATTGTTTTTGAATGCGAAAAACTTTCCGCGACCCAATGTCATCAATATCACATTGCCAATCAAGTAACACCAAGCTCGCATCTTTTAAAAACTGCCTTATTGCAGGCTAATGCATTATCGAAATACCCATCAGCAGCTTTCGGCAATACTAAGAAATTGATGAATAAGAGCTTTATTAAAGTATTAGAAAAAACCAGAGAGCAATCTAAGTTAGTACATAAAAACGCCTTTGCTACGAAAGATGCTCAAGAACATTTCCAAAAAATACTCGGTAAAAACTATTAATTTATAAGGGATTTTATGAATAATAATCTGCAATGGTTACCTGCTATGCCAACTGGCTTCGGTGCAAAAATGTCGGCAAGTCATTTTATTAATTCGGATACCAACAGTATTAAACATCTGTTAATGCGCCAAGGCTTCTTAATTGTAAATAAACTGAATATCGATGCTAATGAATTTCGTGATATATATAGCAAATATGGCACGATTGTTGAGTATGCAGATGAAAAAATAGATGTCGGATTTGGCTACCGCGACACCCTAAAACTAGATGGTGAAAAAGGAAAAATAGTTACCGGTCGTGGGCAGTTACCCTTCCACGCTGACGGAGGCTTGTTACTCTCACAAGTAGATCAAGTATTCTTATATGCGGTAGAAATTAAAAATATGAAGTTTCGTGGCTCAACAACAATTTGTGATCACGTCCTTGCCTGCAATGAAATGCCGAACCATTTACGTCAAGTACTCGAAAATGAAACTTTCGAAGTCAGAGTATTGGAACATGGCTACTATGTTGATGTTTCACCTGCGGGATGGTTTAAAGTCCCTGTCTTTACCGATTTGGGATGGGTGAGAAAAATGCTAATTTACTTCCCATTTGATACCGACCAACCCGCTAGCTGGGAACCCCGAATCGTTGGGTTTACTAAGGATGAAACTCAAAGGTTTTTTACTGAGTTAAGCGCATTTATGAAGTTACCACGTTACTACTACAAGCACTATTGGGAAAATGGTGATTTGCTCATTATGGATAACCGAAGAGTTATTCATGAACGTGAAGAATTTAATGACGATAAAATTATTCGCCGCCTCTACCGTGGACAAACGGCAGATCTTTAAGTTTATTTAAACGCTAGCTAGGTGAATAACTGGCTAGCCAATATGGAAATTAATGAAATGAACTCAAAGACATTATCAATTTATTTTCGCTATACCACTACGACACTTTGCTTAAAATATATAGTAACACTACTTTTAACCTACAAAATAACTAAACGCCTTTCTATCTATATACTAAAGCTAATGGTCAAAAGAAATATAAAAATAATTACCAATAAATTAAATGGGATCTATTTTTGTGGTGAAACACTCGAGCAAGCCAAGGATGTCACTGGTATGTTAGCAAAAAACAATATATCAAGTGTCCTAGACTATGCTGTCGAAGGTGAAGAGGATGCTTCATTTTTTGATGAGGCCGTCAATTCTACACTTAGGTTAATCGAACTCGCCAGTAGTACTGGCCATATGCCCTACGTTGTAGTAAAACCATCATCGCTGGGGTCAATCACCGTATATCAGGCTAAAATTAAAAACGACCATGATTTTCTAATATATCAACCTGCTTGGGAAAAAGTACTCAGCAGATACAACCAAATTTTTGCTTATGCAAAACAAATGTCAGTATGTGTCATGATTGATGCTGAGCAATCATGGTTCCAACCTATTATCGATAAAATCGCTATAGAAAATATGCTCAAATACAATAAGGAAAAAGCTGTTATTACACTAACATTACAATGCTATAAAAAATCATCTTATGAGTTCATCCAACTAATGAATAAGTTGGCAATAAAACACAACATAAAAATAGGTATAAAATTGGTCCGTGGCGCCTATTTAGAAGAAGAACTCCAACGAAACGATTCTGCAAGCAACCATTTCTTCACCTCAAAACCGGCTACAGACGACAACTACAATGCTATCATTGAGTTTATTGCGATTAATATTGAAAATTTCACCCCCTTCTTTGCAACCCATAACAAAGCAAGTATCTCCAAAATATTAGAGAATACGCGGCTAACAAACCACCATTACTGGTTAGGGCAATTGTATGGCGTAGGCGATCACATTTCACTCAATGCCGTTAAACATGGCGCTAGAGTATGTAAGTATTTGCCATATGGGCCATTTGAAAAATCTTTACCTTACTTACTTAGACGAATAGAAGAAAATGCCGTGTCTATAACGACTTTTCGTCATGAAAATAAACTTATTCGAAAAGAAATAATATCCAGAATTGTAGGTAGAAACCATGAGTAAAGCACCTTATCACTTAATTATTGGTAATAATAACTTTACTATTATGCCTAATGAAACCATTCTAGAATGTGCTTATAAAAATGGAGTGAAAATAAAATATCATTGTGCTGCTGGGCATTGTGGTAAATGTAAAGTTAAATTAATTTCAGGTGAAGTAAAGCTTGATCATTCTGGTGGTATATCCAAAGAAGATATTGCCAACGGCTTTATTTTAACTTGTTGCTCCTTTGCAAAAGGTGATATTCAGATTTAACCGCGCTTGCTATTAAGTATTTTTTATTAAACTTTAAAGATAGGAATTTAAACATGAAATATTTTTTGCTTGCCTGTTGTCTAATTTTTTCAACCTTCAGCCAAGCTGCTAGCACAGATAAATATATGATGTTAATTCAGCAAGCTTTAGATAAGCAACCACCTTTATGTTTAGGGGAAACTCAATGGCCAGTATCTATGAATAAAGGAGGGTCGATGTGGGTAAATGCGCAAATGGAAGCACTCGTTGATGCAGGCCTAGCTAAATCGCAATGGATATCAAATCAAAAAATTTGGCAGCTAACCACGAAAGGACAAACTGAATTTAATAAGCATGGAGATTTCTGCTATGGTCGTGTACGCATTAACAAAATTGAGAATATCATTGATGATGGTAACGGTAAAACTTCTGTCATTTTCTACTATTATATAGACAAACTCCCTCTATGGGCTAAACATAAATCTATCAGAGTGGCACATACAGATTTAGACAACCTTGTTACCGGGGTTAATAACGCACGTTATCAAGCAGACTTTATGACTACCCCAGCAGGTTCAATAAAAGTTATAGGTGAGCCTTATCAATTAGATCTATTTTATTAGATCTACTCATACTATTCTAAAGTTTTCAAGAATAGCTAATTTCGTAAAAGTATTCACTTTTTAGTTTAAATATCTCTCAATAGAGTGCCCTTTAAATTAAACATATAGGATTTTAATACAGTATGAAATACTTGGCTTCACTAATTCTATTTATCTTACCAATCTGGAGTACCCATGCATCCTCCTCTTTATTCCAAGAAGTATATATTGACCAAGGAGATTATTACGTAGGTGCTGTTTTTGGTGATCATGATTATAAATCAAATTCAAATGTCAAGCTTAATGGCTATTTTATTATGAATACTGAAGTAACCTACAACCTTTACGATGAGGTTATTAATTGGGCACACGGACAAGGTTATAAGATAAATGAGGGTTGTAATGGTTCCTTTTATGATGACTGCCGTACATCTGACTTAAATAATAAAGAACATCCAATTACTAATATTGAATGGTCTGATGCGATTGTGTTTGCTAATGCATTGAGTGAAAAAATGGGGCTAGAACCTGCCTATATAATTGCAGATAATTCTATTTTGCGAGATAGCTCACAATATAGTTTTTCAATAAATAATAATGCCAATGGTTATAGATTACCAACAATTGCAGAGTGGATGGTCGCAGCGAGAGGAGGAAATAATGGCCTAATTGATGGTACATATGGGCATTATTATTCCGGAAGTAATAATGCAAAGGAAGTTGCCTGGTTTCCCGAACCTAATACAGAGCTATTCGGCACCAGTCCTGTTGGTAAATTAAAAGCGAATGCTCTAGGAATTTATGATATGAGTGGTAACGTATATGAATGGGTCTATGATAGCGAAACCGTGTTAGGCACAGAAATGTATTATTTCTGTGGTGGAAGCTATTTACAACCAGCAGGCTTATCAAGTTGTGATATTCACAGCGCGGGTTTTGTTATGCCCGACATTGGTTTTAGACTAGTTCGGAGTGCGACCAAATGAAACTTAAGAAACTCATCTATTTATTATTATTAGCTAGCTTTATGAGCAACAGTAGCACATTAGTCATGTTAAAAGATGGGCAAAATAATATAGACCTTAATAATAATGGTATTACTGACATCATTTTTTTAGCTAGCTTTGACAATAATACATCACACCCTAATCGCACTGCGACTATTTTTATGAAAGATAACAAAAAATGGTCAATCATTCCCACTCCAGATGATAATGGGTTTATTTGGAGCGATTTTAGCCTATCTGCATCTATGGTTAAAATCTCTGATTTTGAATTACATCAGTATAAAAACCATTATTATATGGTTAAAGGAACAAAATTTATAGATAATAACAACAGTGGAGATTTAAGTGATAATACTCAAATAAAATTTATTCGTTATAAAATAGCAAATAATGAGGTAGACCCTGGAGTCTCTAATTTATATTGGCAACCAACTGGCAGCTACATTACAACTGAGAAATACCTTAATGTAGATGATGCTTTCAAATTTTTAGATATGGCGCTATTTAAATAAGACCATCATATTACGGCGTACTTAAATTAATTATTTTCTGCGTCGTAATAGTTTTAGGCTGTAAGCTTAGCTTAACGCATATCGTGAGTATCATAATTTCACGATATCAATCATTTTATTATTGCTTACTGGTTAAAGTCCCCGAATCCTTATTACCCCTCTCTATAAAATCTGTCAAATATTATTGCGATTATCAAAAATGGTATTTAACTCACTTTATTATTAAGACACTATTTTGATTTACTACAAGGGGTTTCCGTGGAAAAACATTTCTAAAATTAATTAAAATATAAATGCAATGACTTTAACAATAATTTTTTTGTTTATATTGCCATCGGCTTTAGGAAACTCTCCGAGTTTAAAATATAGGTTTTTTAATTATTTTATAACTATTTGCCATTTAACGCTCCCCATCAAACTAAATGGCTATAGATGGGGAATGTTATCAACATATTCTAGGGTAGAATTGCAAAAGAGCGTACCGGAAAACCGCTTGCATTGTTTGGTTTAGCTACGATATTAAAAATAACAGCGCCCCGAGTAGGCACTTGGTCTAGGTTAGCCAGTAACTCAACTTGGTAAGTATCCTGTTCTAATACGTAATATTCCCCCAATAATGCATTATTTTTCCGAAAATCTTTCGCTGCGTCAGTGTCAAAGGTTTCATGACCAATCGCTTTAATGCCTCTCACTTCAAATAAAAACTTAAGTGCATCCATTCCCCAGCCAGGTATTTGGTTATTACCTTCTTCGTCTTTGTTATCCATAAGTTCTTGCGATGGCCATCGCTTGCTCCAATCTGTACGTAATGCAACAAAGCTGCCTGACTCAATTTGACCGTGTTGTTGTTCAAACGCTAAAACATCATCAAGATTAAATGCAAAATTTGGGTCTTTCTTTGCTCTTTGTGACTGATCAATTACGATTAAAGGTAAAACAAGCTCTTTCAATTCTAATTCGTGTAAGTAGCGCTTTCCTTCTACAAAGTGACATGGAGCATCAATATGTGTTCCATATTGCCCAGGGAAAGTAAATTGCTGTGCAAAAAAACCCTCAGGGTAGCCAAATAATGTTTTAAATTCAGCTGAATCAAACATAAAAAATGGGGTGAATCCTTATCAAAGCTATGAGTCAAATCAACCCATTTTTTTGCCTTTATCACATTAAATGCATTTATTAATTCATTATTCATATGTTCCCCTGCCTGATTGACTTTTTAAACTGAGTTAACTCTACGCGGTTCTTATCGTACTTTTGTTTCCTATTAAATATCTAAAAAACATAACGTTGTCTAGCAATTCAACACGAATAATTTTCATACTAAATCAGTAAAATAATATAAAAAAGCCACTAATAAGTGGCTAAAAGATGTTGAACAATAAATAAAATAGACTAGGTTTTTATTTTGGATACTTACTCCAGCTTTCTGGTTCAATAAAACCATCATAAATACGCTGTGAGCGAATATAATCTGCATATTCTTTTGATTCAAAAGCATCTTTTAAATCTTTAGCCCATTGAGAATCAAGGTTTTCCTGCATCACAGTAACAATAACACGGTGTTCCAAAGGTGAATCTTCTACCACCAATCCATCCGCTATTCTCTGCCCTGCACTCGCAACATAGTTTCCATTTACCACAACAAAATCAACATCATCTAATAAACGTAAACCTTGTGCTGCATCTGTTTCTCTAATATCAAGCTGATATTTCGCTGGTGAAATATCATTCACACTAAAACTTAACGTACTTACATCAGGTTTAATTTTAACCCAGCCCAGTTGCTCTAAAATCCTAGCCCCTCGTTCTGCATTAACAGGGTCGTTCGATAACGCAACAATCATGCCATCTCTGACTTCATCGAGTGATTTATGTTTATTTGACCGCAAACTTTGTGGTGCACTAGGAGAGTCGGTCAGCGCTACCATATTAATATTATTTTTTTTATTATAAGCATCCATATAAGCGCGACTTTGGTTAACAGATGCATCTATTGATCCCTCTTCAAAAGCAGGGTTTATTTGCCTATTTTGTGAAAACTGACGCAAATTAACGGTATAGCCTTTCTTTTCTAGAATAGGGACAATACCTTTCTCAACTTGGTCAATATAATTTCCCACGCCAAAGCCTATCGTAATGTGTTTTTTATTTGGATTATTTTTTTCATTATTATCACCACACCCAGCAAGTACGATTACCGCTGTAGCCATTAACGATAAATTTATTATTTTTTGTTTTAACATAGATAACAACCCTGTAAAGATATTTTGGGCAGTATAATCATAATTTGTAAGTTCTACTTAGATCATATCGTTATACCTTAATACAAAAGTAATATAACAATCTATTTTAATTCTTTTTAGCTATAAGGATATAACAAATAGATCGTTCGGTTAATGATGAGCTTGATATGTAATAAAGGAGATAAAAAAACGTTTAAAAAAAGTGAGTTACTTTATGACTGTTTTCAATGATGATTTAATTAATTACCTGACTGATTTAACACCAGACTCCAATTTAGCTAAAATTCGCGAAGAGCGCGCAGCAGCAACAGATAATACTCAAGCTTGTTTCAATGCTATTTTTTCTGTGCCATCTACTTTGCTTTCAAATGATGTGAAATATTATTTTGCTTATCAAGTCGCTGAACTAACGGGCAGCCCACGCCTTGCGAAATTCTATTTTAAGTTAGCTGGGTCTGTGCCAGAAATAACTCATTCCCTCCCTTTTCAGGCCGCTAAAGAATATCTACAAATATTAACTCAATCACCTAAAGAGACAAATTACCATTTAATTGAACCATTAATTGAACATGGTTGGGGCGAGCATGACATTATTTTACTGGCGCAGTTAGTGACTTATGTCACTTACCAAGCCCGCCTCATTGAGGGCATATTGTTACTTTCTGGTAATAGCGATAGTACAACTCACCCAAATAAAGTTGTGGCTGGTAAATGGAATCAACAACCAATAACTCAGCAAGGCCGGCCATCACCAACAGCTTTTACTCAAGACAATTTAGGTTGGGAACCATGGCTATCGGCAAGGCTGCCAGACTCTTTATCCGCCGAAGAAGCACAAACCATGAAAAAATTCGGCCAATTAAATTCAGAATATTTTTTACTACTTGCTCACCAAAGCAAAATTTTAGAATTACGCACATTAGTTGACCGCGGAGTATTTTACACAACGGATGGCCTTCCTCGTTGGGAGCGGGAATTTGCTGCCGCTGTTGTGAGTAAAGTCAATGGCTGCATTTACTGTGCTTCCGTTCATGCACGAAAAGCAAGCCAATATGCTAAGGCACGCCGTCCCGACGTTGAAAAACTATTATCGACAGCGCCAGGCTCAATACTTGCCGAAGGTTTTGATGAAAGATTAACCGCGATCACGGATTTAGCCGCATTTTTGTCTGCAACACCAATTCAAGCAGATACGCAGCAAATTGAAACCCTACGAAAACTCGGTTTATCCGAACTTGAATTGCTTGATCTGATTCAATCTAGTGCTTTCTTTTCGTGGGCAAACCGTCTCATGCTGTCCTTAGGTGAACCATTTGAAATTACAGAAGGTAAGGAGTAATTAAATGGCATTACCTATCGGCTTAGATGCATTAGAGGCACAAGTAAAACAAGATCTGCAATATCTAAATTTACCTATTAACTCCTGGTCGTTATCAGGAAATAATAAACATAAAACACAAGTTGATGTGGCTATTATTGGTGCTGGTATGTCAGGGATTACCGCGGCGTTTGCACTTAAGTTACAGGGTATTGAAGCTATCGTTTTTGATCAGGCTCCCATTAGAAAAGAAGGCCCATGGCAAACACCTGCGTTGATGGAAACACTACGCTCTCCAAAACATGTTGTTGGCCCAGCCTTAGCTTCTCCATCTTTAACCTTTCAAGCTTGGTTTAAAGCGCAATTCGGTGTCCAAAAATGGGAAGAACTCGATAAGATCCCTCGTTTACAATGGGGGGAATATCTACAATGGTTTAGAACCATGACAGAACCTTATGTCCTAAATCAGTATCAATTAATTGATATTTTACCAACTAATGATTACCGCGAATTAATATTTGATACGCCTGAGGGCAAAGTCACTTATCAAGCGTTACATGTCATCTTGGCGACAGGAATGGAATCATTTAGCGAAGCTAATATCCCCAGTTTTATGGATAATATTCCTACCGCTTATTGGGAGCATTCATACGCAGGCTCCGATTATCGCCGTTTTAAGGGGCTAGATATTGGTGTTGTCGGCTATAGCGCAGGCGCAATGGACAGCTCTGCGACCGCATTGGAAAATGGCGCTAACTCGGTCGAGATTTTAATTCGAGCAAGTGATATGCCACGCGTAAACCGAGGTAAAGTAGCTGGTAGTCCAGGTTTTACTAACGCCTATAGCTATTTTACCGATGCACAAAAATGGCACTATGCTGACTATGTCGCTAAAGCAAAAACGCCCGCTCCACATGGTAGTACACTACGCGTATCTCGCCATAAAAATGCTTATTTCAACTTTAATACTGAAGTTAACTTTGTTGAGTTGAATAATAAAAAGTTAGATATCACCACAACGAGTGGCAAATACACCGTAGATTATCTAATTTTAGCAACTGGCTATCGTATAAATTGGTCTAAAAATAGCGCTTTCAACCGACTCACTCCTCTGATTAAAACATGGGGAGATGTTTTCATTCCCCCTGCTAATGAGCAAAATTCAGAGTTAGCATCACACCCTTATTTAGGCAATCACTTTGAATTAGTCGCTAAAAATAGTAATGATAACCATAAAATCAATCAGTTATATTGCTTTAATTTATCAGCGTCACTCAGTATGGGACCTGTTATTGGTTTAATTCCTGGTACTAATGTCGGCGCTGAGCGATTGGCTGGGCATATTGCCGCAAAATTATATCTTGCGCATCGCGAACAACATCTTGAATTAGTCAAAATGAGCCAAGAGGCTGAATTATTAGGTGATGAATGGCGAGCTTCCTCTCCTCAATCAGAGCGTATACAACTAACTGATAATGTGGAGTAAATTATGATTACCTTTCAAGATGTACAGAAGATATATGAAAAAGATGGGCAATCTTTAGTTGCATTGCAAGGTATTAATTTGCATATCAATCAAGGGGACATCTTTGGTTTTATTGGTTATAGCGGCGCAGGTAAAAGCTCCCTTATCCGCTTAGTTAATCAATTAGAAAAACCTACTAATGGCGCCATCATTATTAATGAGCAAAATATTGCGCACCATACCCCTGCTGAGATACGTGCGCATAAAAAAAGTATTGGTATGATTTTTCAGCATTTCAATTTATTAGAAACTAAAACTGTCGCACAAAATATTGCTATGCCTCTGTTACTCTCAGGCGTCGATAAACAAGAAATCAATCGTCGAATTGATAATATTCTTGAATTTGTAGAGCTTAGCGATAAGAAAAACCAATACCCGGGGCAGTTATCTGGCGGGCAAAAACAACGCGTTGGTATTGCCCGAGCACTCATCAATAACCCACAAATCTTATTATGTGATGAAGCGACCTCAGCACTCGACCCACAAACAACCCGTTCAATTCTTCAATTACTAAAGAAAATTAACCAAGAGCAAAATATTACAATTTTGCTTGTCACCCATGAAATGGAGGTTATCGAACAAGTTTGTAACCGCGTTGCGGTTATGGAATCAGGCAAAATTGTCGAAGAAGGTACAGTGCTCGATATTTTTGCAAACCCACAACATCTGACAACACAAAAATTTGTTGGAACCGTTTTGAATCAGGAGATCCCCGAACGTGTTCTCCATAATTTAGAACATCAACAAGATGTCTACCGATTAGAGTTTTTAGGGGCTTCCGCTCAAGAGCCTGTTGTGAATGAGTTGATACTGAAAAATATCGTCAAAATCAATATCCTGTTTGCCAACATGAAAGAAATCAGCGGTGTAGTACTAGGGAGTATGTTTGTACAAATTATTGGTGACAAAGAAAAAATCAATGACGCAATTTTGTTTCTTCGTCATCGAGGGGTCGCAGTCAATAAGGGGGCATTATGACACCATTATTCGAAACAGCTTTAACAAGTAAACAGTTTCTACTCGCCATGTCCGAAACATTTACTATGGTCAGTGTTGCCCTCATTTTAGGAGCCGTATTCGGTATTTTGTTAGGAATATTGCTCGTAGTGACTCGGCCTGGAGGTATTTGGGAAAATAAATCCATTTATCGGATTGTAAACCCAATTATCAATGTCATTCGCTCATTACCTTTTATTATTTTATTGGTCGCAATGATCCCATTAACGCGTTTTATGGTAGGCACATCAATAGGGACAACAGCAGCAATAGTACCTTTAGTCATTTTTATCGCCCCCTATACCGCTCGCTTAGTCGAAAATTCATTGCTAAGTGTACATTCAGGAATTATTGAAGCAGCAGACTCTATGGGAGCAACTAATTGGCAAATTGTTTGGCATTTTATTTTACCTGAAGCAAAATCATCGCTGATCCTTAGTCTAACAGCTGCAAGCATTACTTTAGTTGGAGCAACTGCAATGGCAGGGGCCGTCGGTGGCGGTGGTGTGGGTGACTTAGCGCTAAATTATGGTTATCAAAGATTTGATAATGTAGCAATGGCCATAACGGTTGTTACATTGATAATCATTGTACAAAGTATGCAATTTATTGGTGATTATTTAGCTAAAAAAGCACGATATCATTAACTATAGATAATACAGATAACACTGGAAGCAAGTATATATTACCGGTCAGTTAGTAATTAACTCATCCAGCATTATCTATGAATCAGTGTTATTTATTATTTATCTATTATTAAGTTAAATAGTTTAGTCCCGTATTTATATAATAATAAAATAAAAGCCCAACTCGGGCTTTTATTTTTAATATCATTCGATATGAGAGATAAATAATATAATTATACTCTTTTTGAAATACGCACATCAGTGCATTAATTTATGTTCTTAATTGAAACAATTAAGAATAAAAATTAAATTAAGTTTCATTTTGAGACAAAATAATTATTTGTATCATACAAGAGTATAGATTGAATCATCAAATCCTTTTGTGTCCCTTCTCTCATCTATATGTTCGTCATCTTGTAGTATTTCACTAAAGAATTCACCCATATTGACGTCTAATATTTTTAGTACGCGAACAAGACAATCTATGTCAATACGATTAACGCCACGCTCGTAACGAAATAATTGCTGCTCACTGATATCTATCTCTTTGGCTAACTGAAAAACCGTATAACCTTGAGCTTTTCTTAGTGCTTTAATTTTTTGTCCAACTGCACAAGCGACAGGATATTTTGTATTCATAAACATTCTCGCTTCAATTTATATTAATGAAATAAAAGTCTGCAGATAGTTAACTGCATTTTTTATTTTTATCTTTATTTAATTTGTGTAACTTTGATAAAGCTAAAGACGACTCAGCCAATATCGGAAAGAATGATATACTAGCCTTCTAATTACTTTCAACTAGTCTTAAAATGACATTGCAACTATGTAACAAATCATTTCACACTCTTAAAGTAACAATAAAATATTGTAATATCAATCAATTATAATGATCAGGACTCGTCGGTTTATGCCTATCCCCTTCAGTCACTTGGCTGATATCAGAATATTAATCTAAAAAAAACCCTTCACACCGATGTATAACCTGAAAATAAAGGAAATAAACAGAATAATTTAACACTGTAACATTATTAATGATATTAAAGTAGTACAGGCACTTGGAAGTGAAAATATGAGCATATTTGCTAGTTTTATGTAAAAAATAGTAAAAACAATAAATTTTACCTCTAAAACTATTTGGTAATATTAAACATCAATGAGTTACAAAAAGCACCATTCTGTTACAATTAACCAAAATGCTAAATTTTTAAAGCAGCAAGGTAAATATCTACCAAATCATAACTATCAAGATAACAAAACCTTAACGTTAAAAAAGTTTATTATTCACTTTACTTGATGAACATCACAAAATTATGAATAAATAATGCTAATTGATAATCTAAATTTAATATTGTTATTTTTATCGTCTCAAGAGCATGGTTGGAATTAAATATCAAAAAATAACACTCAAACAGAGTTTAACTTCAGATGATAATATCATTGCATTATTGCATAATTAAGACAGATAGTGAAACTCGATATCCCACCTTATGTTACTACAATACTATTATTTTAATTAACCAATGCTTATTTAAGCCTATCAGATTATCTATCATTATTGCCAACCTCTCCAGATAAAAAATACAATTATGACTTTACATCAAATGGTTATGTAATTTTTAAGATATTGTCTCTAACCATGCAAAAATACTGTTTCAATGTTCACCTACATTTCAACAAGTTTATCTTATGTATGGTGAATAAACATTGCAGATGCCGGTTTTATTCCATAACCGCTATCTTCAAGATCAAAGTACTGCTTAGCGACTGAGTATTTACGGGGCGGTGAATTGGCTTGAATTGCTGTTGAGATGGTGGGTCGTGCAGGATTTAAATTCTACGAATTTAGCCTACGGCCTGAACCTACAACCAGCTTGCCGAGGTATGAATTGGCGACTGAGTATTTACGGGGCGGTGAATTGGCTTGAATTGCTGTTAAGATGGTGGGTCGTGCAGGATTTAAATTCTACGAATTTAGCCTGCGGCCTGAACCTGCAACCAGCTTGCCGAGGTATGAATTGGCGACTGAGTATTTACGGGGCGGTGAATTGGCTTGCGCTGCTGTTGAGATGGTGGGTCGTGCAGGATTCGAACCTGCGACCAATTGATTAAAAGTCAACTGCTCTACCGACTGAGCTAACGACCCATCTGAATTGCTTGAATTGTTTGTTTCTTTTAGATGGTGGGTCGTGCAGGATTCGAACCTGCGACCAATTGATTAAAAGTCAACTGCTCTACCGACTGAGCTAACGACCCATCTGAACTGCTTGAATTGTTTGTTTCTTTTAGATGGTGGGTCGTGCAGGATTCGAACCTGCGACCAATTGATTAAAAGTCAACTGCTCTACCGACTGAGCTAACGACCCATCTAATTTCGTATTTTTAATGCGAGTAACAAATGAAGTGGTGGGCGATAGCGGGCTCGAACCACTGACCCCCTCCTTGTAAGGGAGGTGCTCTACCAACTGAGCTAATCGCCCACTTCATGACTTATTCCACATTTTCATAAATAATTGGTGGGCGATAGCGGGCTCGAACCACTGACCCCCTCCTTGTAAGGGAGGTGCTCTACCAACTGAGCTAATCGCCCAATTATTTATTTTCATCGTCAACGGTGGTGGGCGATAGCGGGCTCGAACCACTGACCCCCTCCTTGTAAGGGAGGTGCTCTACCAACTGAGCTAATCGCCCCGTCGTCGATGGAGGTGCATTATAGGGATACTGAGTTCTGAGTCAACGATTTTTCAATAGATTTTTTTCGTTCGTTGCAAAAATAATCAAGATGTTTCAATATTCGCCATAAAAGCTGCCTTTTTAATCAATTACCTATATATTTCACCCTTATTTTATCGCTCAAAAAAGTGAAAATTGTTTTCCTCCACATTTATTTTTATTTTTATCGGCAAAATAATCATTTTCTTTCCTTCTATTTTGATAACTTGATTGAGGAATCACTACAGGATGATAGAATAGAGTCACATTTTAGCAATGCTTATAAATATCACTAGCCAGAACGTCCTGCACAAACCCTATTTAATGATGTCTTGTTTCAGTTCTTCGATTGGCTAGCGAGCAAATAAGCAATTCAAAAACAATGTTTTGCAATTAAGGCAATCTCGATGAGTAAAATCAAAACCCGTTTTGCACCTAGCCCAACTGGCTATTTACACGTTGGTGGTGCTCGTACTGCTCTGTATTCCTGGTTATTTAGTCGCCACAATCAGGGCGAATTTGTCCTGCGTATTGAAGACACCGACTTAGAACGCTCAACTCAGGAAGCTATCGATGCCATTATGGACGGTATGAACTGGTTGAATTTAAATTGGGATGAGGGTCCTTATTATCAAACTAAGCGTTTCGACCGATACAATGCTGTCATTGACCAAATGTTAGATGCAGGTACTGCATATCGCTGTTACTGCTCAAAAGAGCGTTTAGAAGCGTTACGTGAACAGCAAATGGCAAACAATGAAAAACCTCGCTATGACGGTTGCTGCCGTGATCACGCTCATAACCACACTCCTGATGAACCTCACGTTGTTCGTTTCCGTAACCCACAAGAGGGTTCTGTAATTTTTGATGATAGGATTCGTGGGCCAATTGAATTTAGCAACCAAGAACTCGATGATTTAATCATTCGCCGTACAGATGGTTCACCAACTTATAACTTCTGTGTAGTTATTGATGACTGGGATATGGAAATCACTCACGTGATCCGCGGTGAAGACCATATCAATAACACGCCTCGCCAAATCAACATCCTAAAAGCATTAGGTGCACCAGTTCCAGAATATGCACACGTTTCAATGATTTTAGGTGATGACGGTAAAAAATTATCAAAACGCCATGGTGCAGTAAGTGTTATGCAATATCGTGATGATGGTTATTTACCTCAAGCACTATTAAATTACTTAGTTCGCCTAGGTTGGTCCCATGGGGATCAAGAAATTTTTACTGTTGATGAAATGAAAGAGTATTTTACTCTAGATGCGATCAGCAAATCAGCAAGTGCGTTTAATACAGATAAACTGCTGTGGTTAAACCATCACTATATCAACACACTACCTGCTGAAGAAGTAGCGACTTACCTTGCATGGCATATTGAACAGCAAAATATCGACACGAGTACAGGTCCTCAGTTAGTTGATTTAATTAAGCTATTGGGTGAACGTTGCAAGACCCTAAAAGAAATAGCCGAATCTTGTCATTATTTCTATCAAGATTTTGAAGAGTTTGATGCCGATGCGGCGAAAAAACACCTACGCCCTGTCGCTCGTCAACCATTAGAAGTAGTTAAAGACAAACTGGCTGCAATCACCGACTGGAATGCTGAAAATGTCCATAAAGCGATTGAAGCTACCGCTGAGCAACTTGAAGTCGGTATGGGGAAAGTGGGAATGCCTTTACGTGTCGCTGTAACAGGTGCAGGCCAATCACCAGGCCTTGATGTTACTGTTCATGCAATTGGCCAAGCACGCTCTATCGCTCGTATTGACAAAGCACTCTCCTTTATTAGTGAACGCGAAGCAAGCGCACAATAATAAAAACTAAAGTTTAAAAGCTCCATGTTATTTATTAGGCATGGGGCTTTTATTTAGATATGTATTCATGTCATATAAAAAATGACTTAACCCACCCATACCAATCAATTTAATCTAGGTGCTCTACCATTACGCTCAAAGCTCTTAAATAAAAAATTAGCCTAGCGGAAATAAGGAAAAGCCGCCTATCTCATCAAGCGCTTTAAATCATAACTGCAACCTAACCGTGCCAATTAGCCACTTCAATCATTTGAATTAACTGATGTTTGCTTTATATTTAAGCAGTCAGTGTCAAAACACCATTATTTGATTGACACTCCCCCTAGCCTTGAATATCATCCCAACGTCCAAAAGAATTGTATTTGGGGCTATAGCTCAGCTGGGAGAGCGCTTGCATGGCATGCAAGAGGTCAGCGGTTCGATCCCGCTTAGCTCCACCATCTAATTCCCTGTTAGGTGGCATTAATACAACATCAAAATTATTCTATTGGGGCTATAGCTCAGCTGGGAGAGCGCTTGCATGGCATGCAAGAGGTCAGCGGTTCGATCCCGCTTAGCTCCACCAATAATTTCCTCTGATTACTCGTTTCTTCTTACTAACATCGCTTGTTTTTTCATTAATGTCGTAAAACATCAATTTACTTTTTACCTCATTTGCACTCCACTATATTTAATACTTACTACATTATTGTGCTGTATAACCGCCATCAATAGGAATAAATGCGCCTGTCATAAAGCTGCTTTCATCTGATAATAAAAAGGCGACCACATTAGCAATTTCTTCCCTTGTCGCCATCCTACCCATTGGGTGTGTTGAAGACATCCATTCCTGAGTTGCTTGCGGTAACCTCTCAATATTAGGCGTTTGTACATAACCTGGGCCAACAGCATTAATACGAATACCTTTTTGCGCATTCTCTAACGCCACAGAGCGCGTAAGCCCTAACACTGCATGTTTTGCCGCCGTATAAGGTGCAATCCCTGCGATCCCTGTCACCCCATTACAAGCAGATAAATTGACAATCGCTCCGCCTCCACTACGCAAAATACTAGGGATGCTATATTTTAAACCATGGAACGTCCCCGTGATATCTGTTGCAACCACATCATGCCAAGCCTTTAATGGGTAATCCTCTACATTGACACCATGTGGGCCAGTGATACCCGCATTATTCACCAGATAATGCAAAGCACCGTACTGCTGCTCAATTTTTTCAATCGTTGCTTTGAAATCTTGCGCATTTGCAACATCCATTTTGATAGTGCTGATGCGTTGACCCGTTGGATCTATTTCTTTCGCAGCTTGTGTTAATGTAAGCTGATTGCGCCCTGTTATAACAACAGTCGCTCCGAGGAAATGTAATTTCTGAGCAATACCAAAGCCAACGCCTGTTGATGCGCCCGTAATAAGCGCTATTCGGTCGTTAAATTTCCCCATGATGCACCTCAATTATGATTAACCAAAGTTAACTATAAACAATTAACTTTAGTTAATCAATGTATCGTTTTATCTAAAAAGTCAATGTATACTTGAGTGATTGAATATTAAGGAACATTTTTTATGTCAGATGCTCTTGAAGATGCGCTTTCATTATTACAATGTACATTAGTGGCTCGCAGAGCGAGTTTTACCCCCGAGCAAATAACTTGGGGCCAATATGATGTACTAGAAATATTAAGGCTTAAAGGTGATTTGACGCCGAGCCAATTAAGCCAATCCCTTGGACTTTCCCGCCAAAATTTATCGAAATTTCTTCGAGTCCTAAAATCCTATGATTTTGTTGAACAGTATCAATCTGAAGAAGATAAGCGGGAACTGATCACCCACTTAACAAGAAAAGGGCATGATTTCTTACAACGTGCAGCCACTGGCCGTGCTGAAAATGCCTTAAAGGTTAAAACAGTATTAACTCAACAAGAGCAAGAACTGTTTATTAATTTGAGTAAGAAAATTACTGATTCCCTAAGCCACAAATAGCCTTAGCTGCTTAACTGCGTTTAAGTGGCTTCACAAGGCCTTCAAGCCCTTCAATTTTTAACCCTAAGGTCATTTCCATTAATTGCCCTAAACGCCCCGCAGGGAACTCTCCTTTCTTATAGAACCAAAGTAAATATTCCTCTGGCAAATCTATTAGCACACGCCCCTTGTACTTACCAAACGGCATATAGGTATTTGCTATGTCGATGAGATCTTGTTTTTCCATTTGTTCTCTTACATTTTTAGTGTTGTGTCTTTGACTGCGTTTTATCTGTTCTTTTAACAGTTTTCTTTTTTATATGAAAGCAAAACGGCGCTCATTTGAACGCCGTTTTGCCAATTTAACACTTTTTTATTGATTACAAAACTAAGCCAACAACAGCTGCCGATAGGAAGCTCACTAATGTTGAACCGTATAATAGTTTCAAACCAAAGCGTGCTACTGTATTACCTTGTTTTTCATCTAACCCTTTAATTGCACCAGCAATAATACCGATAGATGAAAAGTTAGCAAAAGAGACTAAGAACACCGATAAGATACCGACAGAACGTTCTGATAAGCCACCAGCAATCGCTTGTAAGCCATCCATTGCGACAAACTCATTCGTGACCATCTTAACTGCCATGATGCCGCCAACTTGTAAAGCTTCATCCGCAGGAATACCAAGGACCCAAGCAAATGGATAAAACACGTAACCTAACATCGTTTGGAAATCAACGCCGAATACTGCAGAGAAAATACCATTAACCATCGCAATTAGGGCAATAAAACCAATCAACATAGCTGATACTATAATTGCGACTTTAAACCCAGCAAGGATATATTCGCCTAACATTTCAAAAAAGCTTTGCCCTTCATGCAAATTGCTCATTTGGATGTCTTCTTCACCTTCTGGTGGGTACGGGTTAATTAATGATAAAACAACGAAAGTACCAAACATATTAAGCACTAATGCCGCGACCACAAAGCGAGGTTCCAACATGGTCATATAAGCACCAACGATAGACATTGATACAGTAGACATTGCGGTTGCCGCCATGGTGTACATTCTGCGCTCTGACATTCTATTGAGTTGGTCTTTATACGCGATAAAGTTCTCTGACTGCCCTAACAATAATGAGCTTACTGCGTTAAATGACTCTAATTTCCCCATACCGTTCACTTTCGATAATACAGTACCGATAATGCGGATCACGATAGGTAAAATTTTGACGTGTTGTAAAATACCAATTAATGCAGAAATAAAGATGATTGGACACAAGACTTGTAAGAAAAAGAACGCTAAATTGCCCTCAATCATGCCGCCAAAAATAAATTTCGTCCCTTCCGCTGCATAGCCTAGCAAGTGAGTAAACACCCCTGCTACACCCATTACAAAAGATTCGCCGATATTAGATTTTAAGAAAAGGTAAGCCAACGCAATTTGAATAACAAGGAGTTGAATAACATAGCGGGGGCGAATCGCGCTACGGTTACTACTTGCTAAAATTGCAAGAGCAGCAATTACTACTAAGGATAAAACGAAATGCAGGATCGAGGTCATATGCGACTCCAACAAATTTAAGAATCAGTCTATGTGCATATTCTATGTAATAGACAACATTTAAATGAGACGGTGGTCACATTAATATGAAAGCTTACTAGGTGTATTTTGCAAAAAGAAGAAGGCGGTCACGTTTCAACTATAACAAAACCCTGTAATCACTTTTTTTGCACAGAAATCTTAATGAAAATTTAAGTTAAGGCTTACAACGACCTAAGTATTATTTTGTTGCTTACCACCTTGTAAGCAACAAAATTAGATTGAATATAGTTCACCATTAAATATTCAGCAAACGTATTAACTCATTTTCATCTATAACCTGAATACCCAATTCATTCGCTTTCACTAATTTAGAACCTGCCGCTTCCCCTGCAATCACCATATCCGTTTTCTTAGAAACACTTCCAGCCACCTTTGCACCTAAAGCGACCAGCTTGTCTTTTGCTTCATCGCGGGTTAATACACTCATTGACCCAGTTAATACCACTGTTTTGCCAGCAAATGGACTATCAATTTCAGCACTGTTCACGACCTTCACTTCTGGCCAGTGAATATTAGCCTTAGTAATCAGGTCGTTAATAACGGCTTGGTTATGTTCTTCGCGGAAGAAATTCACGACATGTTTCGCCACCACATGACCGATATCTTGAACAGTTTTCAGTGACTCTTCGTCTGCACACATTACCGCTTCTAATGTTGCATAATGCGCTGCAAGATTAGCCGCAGTAGCTTCTCCAACTTCGCGAATACCTAATGCATAAATAAAACGTGCCAGTGTTGTTTGTTTCGATTTTTCTAGTGCAGTGACTAAGTTTTGAGCTGATTTAGGCCCCATACGGTCTAAACCAGTTAAAATACCTGCACTCAATTGATAAAGGTCAGCTGGCGTTTTGACATATTCTTTTTCAACCAGTTGATCGATAATTTTATCCCCCATGCCATCAACATCCATGGCACGACGAGAAACAAAGTGTTTTAAAGCCTCTTTGCGCTGTGCGCCACAAATCAACCCCCCAGTACAACGCGCTACGGCTTCGCCTTCAATGCGTTCAATATCAGAGCCACAAACAGGGCAATGGGTTGGAAACACGATTTCACGGCTATTAACAGGACGTTTTTCAACCACGACACTGACAATTTGCGGGATCACATCCCCTGCACGGCGGATAATAACGGTATCACCAATGTGAACCCCAAGACGTTCAATTTCATCGGCATTATGTAGCGTCGCATTGCTCACGATCACCCCGGCAACTTGCACAGGTTCAAGACGCGCAACGGGCGTAATAGCCCCAGTACGCCCGACTTGGAACTCAACGTCTTTCAATTGAGTTATTTGTTCCTGAGCTGGAAATTTAAATGCCGTAGCCCAACGTGGCGCTCGTGAAACAAAGCCTAATTCCTCTTGAATAGCAATTGAGTTGACCTTGATAACAACGCCATCGATGTCAAAACCAAGGCTTGGTCGAGCTTGTTCTATTTCGCGATAAAAATCTAATACAGCTTGCGAGCCAACACACAATTGAACATAGTCACTAACAGGCAAACCCCACGCTTTAAACTGCATCAAACGCCCATAATGGGTATCAGGTAATGTTTCTCCCTCAACAACCCCAACACCATAGCAATAGAAAGTTAATGGCCTTTTCGCTGTAATGCGTGGGTCAAGTTGACGTAAAGAGCCCGCTGCGGCATTACGCGGATTTGCGAATACTTTGCCATCTGTCCTACGCGCTTCTTCATTCAATGCTTCAAACCCTTTTTGTGGCATAAAGACTTCACCACGGATCTCCACTCGATCTGGGATATTATCCCCAGTCAAACGCAAGGGGATAGCTCGGATGGTCCGTACGTTGGCAGTAATATTTTCACCAACCGTCCCATCTCCACGCGTCGCAGCCTGTACTAGCTCACCATTTTCATACAATAAACTAACTGCTAGCCCATCAAGCTTTAATTCGCAACAGAATGTAAGCTCTTCATGGTTTTTTAAGCGGTCTCTAACACGTTTATCAAAAGCTAAATAACTCGCTTCATCAAAAACATTATCTAATGACAGCATTGGAATTTCATGGCGAACCGTTTCAAACGCCGATAAAGGCGCAGCACCAACCCGCTGAGTTGGCGAATCACTCGTAATAAGCTCTGGATGTGCCTCTTCTATACTTTTCAGACGTTGCATAAGTTTATCGTATTCAACATCTGGAATTTCGGGTGCGTCTAATACATGGTACTGATATTCATGATGACGTAACTGTTTTTTTAATTGGTCTATTTCTTGCTTGGTAGTCATGATCACACTCATTAAAGATAAAAAACCCCCAGTTAAGGGGGCCTTTATAAAACGATTATTTAGTTTAACGTGCTTCTGATCCGCGCGTGGTACACCTCTATTTTTTGAGGTGTGAGCATCTTGCGCTCATCATCAAGCACAACACCACCCGCATCGGATGCGATACGCTGAGCGGCTTGTAACATCAATTTGAAATTCTGCCCTGCATCACCATAAGATGGCACCATCATAAACATGGAAACACCCGGAGTTGTGAAATCAGACATCGTTTCAGGATCAAAGGAACCTGGTTTAACCATATTGGCTAAACTAAATAATACAGGCCCAGTACCCGACGGGTTGACATGACGGTGGAATATTTTCATTTCACCAAACTGGAACCCTGCTTGAAGGATGCTTTGCAATAATACTTCACCTTGTAGCTCTTGCCCATGATGAGCTGCTACATGAAGTACCAAAACTGTCTCCTTGCTATTTGTTGTAGCAGAATCTTCCTGCGGCTCAGCTTTCGTTTCAGTGTTCGCCGTTGTTTGTTCATGTTGTATCGACTGTGGCTCTTCTTTCAGGTTATTTGAATCAATGTGTGGCTCAATCGCAGTAGGCCGCACAGGTTGGGTGCTAACTTGTGGCTCAGTAACTGACTCATCATTCATATTGATAGTCAATTGCTCTGGAGCATGAGAGGGTTCAGTGCGTACAGCCACCACAGGTTCTTCATTAGCCAGATGTTCAGAAGCCGCCGCCAATTTAGGTTCAGGCTCAACCGGAGCTACTGGCCGTATGTTTGGCTCAACTTGAGATTCATTTTTTGCTGAATCAAGTGGGTCTGCTACTGCGGGTTGAATCGCCCCCTGCTGAGTGGGTTTGTCCTCAGTAAATAATACAGAATCATCATACTCAGATGATTTATCCTGCGTTTCGCTTTTTCGACGTTTTACCGGTCTGTCGCGAAATAACGTTGACCGCTCTTTACGGCTGGTCCATAAACCATGCAGTAATAAAGCGACAATGGCTATCGCACCTACGACCACTAATATCAGACGCAAATCCTGCATCGCTGTTATCTCTAGTTGATGAATGATTATGCCAACACGGCGGAAACTACCTTAAGATTATTTCTCAATTGCTCTAAGTGCAACCCTCAGAACGATTTTCTTACAAGAAAGAGAATATTCCGCTTTCGTTTGCTGCTTTTTTAAGCAAATAATGGCTAGTCAGCCTAGTTTCATACCTATATGATACATAGTCAACCGAAAAGGAGAGAACAAGAAGTATGACCCAATCGACATTTTCGCCACAAAAAGACCATTCTGGCTTTTATTATTTTACACAAGGGTGGCGACTAGTTACACGTCCTGGTATTAAACGCTTTGTCATTTTGCCCTTATTAGCAAATATTATTTTCTTAGGAGGTGCTTTTTGGTGGTTATACACTAAGCTTGGCGGCTGGATAGACCAAGTGATGAGTTATATTCCGAGTTGGCTACAATGGCTTGATTATGTGTTTTTTCCATTAGCGGTGATTTCTATCTTATTAGTTTTTACCTATTTTTTCAGTACCATTGCAAATATTATTGCAGCCCCATTTAATGGTTGGTTATCTGAAAAACTAGAAGCCGAACTGACAGGGAAACCCGCTCCTGACACAGGAATGGCGGAACTACTAAAAGATGTTCCACGCATGATAAAACGTGAGTTTGTGCGTATTGGTTATTATTTACCCCGCGCACTTGGTTTATTGATTTTATTTTTTATTCCGGGTATTGGCCAAACCATAGCACCTGTTTTGTGGTTCCTATTTGGGGCTTGGATGATGTCAATTCAATATTGTGATTACCCATTTGATAACCATCGCGTTGGCTTTAGTGAAATGAAACAAGCGCTTGCGAAAGAACGCATGAGAAATATTCAATTTGGTGGCGTCATCAGTTTACTCATGATGCTACCTTTCGTAAATTTAGTCATCATGCCTGTTGCTGTCTGCGGCGCGACACTCATGTGGGTTGATAGGTATCGCGGACGTTACGCCCGTTACTAAGTATTTTCTAACCGATAAGCGCAGGCTTCATCGCCTGCGCATGCCAACACACACATTCACACCATCAATTTTTTGCTTTAATTTCATTCTTAGAACAATTAGATCTAAAATAGCATTTTGTTATAAGCTTATATTCAAATCATATTTGCATTAATTCGTTGTTCACGTATGTTGAATTCATATTATTTTTTGTCTTGACTGAGTGACACAATTTTACTCGCTAACCGATTTTTAAGGATATCCCATGAGCAAAATCTATGAAGATAATTCGTTGACCATTGGACACACTCCTCTTGTGCGTTTAAAGCATTTTGGTAATGGTAATATTTTAGCAAAAGTGGAATCACGCAACCCAAGTTTCAGTGTAAAGTGCCGTATTGGCGCTAACATGATTTGGGATGCGGAGAAAAAAGGTATCCTAAATAAAGATAAAGAGTTAGTGGAACCAACGAGTGGTAATACTGGGATTGCTCTTGCTTATGTTGCCGCGGCTAGGGGGTATAAATTGACCCTTACAATGCCAGAAACCATGAGTATCGAGCGCCGTAAATTGCTCAAAGCCTTAGGGGCTAACCTTGTCCTTACTGAGGGTGCAAAAGGCATGAAAGGCGCCATTGCTAAAGCTGAAGAAATTGTCAATAGTAACCCTAAAAAGTACCTTTTACTTCAGCAATTTAACAACCCTGCCAACCCTGAAATTCACGAAAAAACAACCGGCCCTGAAATTTGGGAAGATACCGACGGTAATGTTGATGTCGTCGTTGCGGGCGTCGGAACAGGCGGTACTATCACAGGGATTGCAAAGTATCTAAAAAATACCAAAGGCAAAGAAGTTACCATCGTTGCTGTTGAGCCTGAAACTTCCCCAGTTATCACCCAAGCATTGGCAGGTGAAGAAATTAAGCCAGGGCCTCATAAAATTCAAGGTATTGGTGCTGGTTTCATCCCCGGTAACTTAGACCTAAAACTACTCGATAAAGTCATTCAAATCAGTGATGATGAGGCAGTTAAAACAGCCCGTGAATTAATGGAAAAAGAAGGTATCCTTGCGGGTATTTCATCAGGCGCTGCCATCGCAGCCGCAACAAAAATTGCTGCAGACCCTGCATATAAAGGCAAAAATATAGTCGTAATTTTACCTTCATCAGGTGAGCGTTATTTATCAACTGTTCTGTTTGCTGACATTTCTGCTGACTAACATAATTTCGTTGCAAATTCGTTAAAAAAGCACCTTAAAGGTGCTTTTTTTGTGGTGCAGATCAAAGTTTAGCACGGATGGAGATGATTTCTAATTCGGGGTTTAGTATTAAACATAGTAATTATTTTGCACCTCGAAATTAATCACTTTTTAGTCACCTCCACCGCAAACATCTGGTAGTTGCAAAGTGGCTAAAAAAACATAACTTCAGAGGCAAAAACTGAAAAAGGGTTGATACCGCACAAAGTAGGAAACCTTTTTGCAAGTTAATAATCTAACTATACGCAAACCTAGTCTATTTCATCTACAATAGGCTGGGTAATTAAAAAAACTAAAGTTATTGAGGAAATACTATGTTCCAGCAAGAAGTCACTATTACGGCACCAAATGGTCTACATACTCGTCCTGCAGCTCAATTTGTGAAAGAAGCAAAAGCATTCTCTTCTGATATTTCTTTGATTTCTGGCGGCAAATCCGCTAGCGCAAAAAGCCTGTTCAAATTACAAACTTTGGGTTTAACTCAAGGTACAGTGGTCACCATTTCCGCTGAAGGTGAAGATGAGAAAGAAGCCGTTGAACATTTAGTTAAACTGATGGGCGAATTAGAATAATTTCGCACGCAAGAGAAACGTCTTACCGATCTCATTCGCTGTCCCTGAATGATATCATTCGGGGATATTTATATAATCGGTATAACCATAGCGGTCTCTGCAATATCAGAACTCCTAGCACTAGCAGCAGTAAGGTAATATTATGATTTCAGGAATTTTAGTATCCCCGGGTTTTGCTTTTGGTCAGGCTTTAATCCTCAAAGAAGATCCTATCGTTGTTAGCACAAAAAAGATTGCTGACGATCAGGCAGATAAAGAAATTGCACGCTTTATTGAGGGTCGTAACAAATCAGCCGAACAACTCACTTTAATTAAAGAGAAAGCCGAAAAAAATCTTGGAGCCGAAAAAGCTGAGATTTTTGAAGGTCATATTATGCTGCTAGAAGATGAAGAGCTTGAACAAGAAATAATCTCTTTGATTAAAGGCGACAAAAAAACGGCTGATGCTGCCGCCTATTCCGTTATTGAAGACCAAGCCCAAGCACTTGAGTCCCTAGATGATGAGTATCTGAAAGAACGTGCTGCCGATGTACGCGATATCGGTAAGCGCCTACTAAAAAATATTTTAAATATTCCAATTGTTGATTTAAGCGCTATCGACAAAGAAGTGATTTTGGTTGCTGCTGATTTAACGCCTTCCGAAACCGCACAACTGAACTTAGATAAAGTTCTGGGTTTTATCACCGATTTAGGTGGTCGTACATCACACACCTCAATTATGGCTCGTTCTCTTGAGTTGCCTGCTATTGTCGGCACAAGTGATGCAACCAGTAAAATTAAAAATGGTGATTTTATCGTATTAGATGGTGTAAATAACACTATCTACTTAAACCCATCAGAAGCTGAAGTTGATAAGTTAAAAGCTTTCCGTGATGAATATCTGCAAGAAAAAGAAGAGCTCGCAAAATTAAAAGATTTGCCAGCAATCACACTTGATGGACATCAAGTTGAAGTCTGTGCAAATATTGGTACTGTACGTGATGTCGCAGGGGCTGAACGTAATGGTGCAGAAGGTGTTGGCCTCTATCGTACCGAATTTTTATTTATGGATAGGGATTCATTCCCAAGCGAAGAAGAACAATTCCAAGCATATAAAGCCGTTGCAGAGTCAATGGGCAGCCAAGCTGTTATTGTTCGTACAATGGATATTGGTGGTGATAAAGACCTGCCGTATATGAATTTGCCAAAAGAAGAAAACCCTTTCCTTGGTTGGCGTGCAATTCGTATTTGTCTTGACCGCAAAGAAATTCTACACTCACAATTAAGAGCTATTTTAAGAGCGTCTAAATTTGGTAAACTGCGTATTATGTTCCCAATGGTCATTTCCGTTGAAGAAGTTCGTGAACTAAAAGCAGAACTTGAGATACTAAAAGCTCAATTACGCGAAGAAGGCAAAGCCTTTGATGAAGCAATTGAAGTTGGTGTTATGGTGGAAACACCAGCAGCAGCAGTTATTGCTCGTCATTTGGCAAAAGAAGTTGATTTCTTTAGTATTGGGACGAACGATCTAACTCAATACACTTTAGCGGTTGACCGTGGTAATGAACTGATTTCTCATCTTTACAACCCAATGTCACCAGCTGTCCTAAACTTAATTAAGCAAGTGATTGATGCATCACATGCAGAAGGTAAATGGACAGGGATGTGCGGGGAACTCGCAGGAGATGAGCGTGCAACCTTATTGCTACTTGGCATGGGGCTGGATGAATTTAGTATGAGCGCAATATCAATTCCACGTATCAAAAAATTAATTCGCAATGCGAACTTTGTTGATACTCAGGCTCTGGCTGAACAAGCACTTGCTCAACCAACAGCAGATGAATTGATGAAACTTGTAGATACCTTTATCCAAGAAAAAACGTTATGCTAGGAACAGCACATTAGTTCGGTCCCATATAAAACGATTAGGAGAAGGTCCATGGGTCTGTTTGACAAACTGAAATCACTCGTTTCGGAAGACAAAAGTAGCAGTGGTAGTATTGAAATTATCGCCCCTTTATCTGGTGAGATTGTCAATATTGAAGATGTTCCAGATGTTGTATTCGCAGAAAAGATTGTTGGTGATGGTATTGCGATTAAACCAGCAGGGAATAAAATTGTCGCTCCTGTAGATGGTACAATTGGTAAAATCTTTGAAACTAACCATGCATTTTCTATTGAATCAGATGATGGTATAGAGCTATTTGTTCACTTCGGAATTGATACAGTTGAACTCAAAGGCGAAGGTTTCAAACGTATCGCTGAAGAAGGCCAAACCGTCAAGAAAGGTGATTTAATCATCGAATTCGATTTAGCACTGCTAGAAGAAAAAGCCAAATCGGTTCTCACTCCTGTTGTTATTTCTAACATGGATGAAATTAAAGAACTGAATAAACTAACGGGTTCAGTGACCGTTGGTGAAACAGTTATCATGCGTATAAAGAAATAGCCTAGCTATCCGCTCTATTCGCTAGACAAAGCCGTCAGGCCCTTGCCTGATGGCTTTACTCGTTCTTAGCCTGAGTTAACCTTACTGGTTAAATACCCCAGTCGATAAATAACGGTCTCCTCGGTCACAAATTACCGCAACAATCACCGCACCTGGGTTCTCTTTTGCTACTTTTAAAGCCCCTGCTACTGCTCCACCAGAACTGACACCACAGAATATCCCCTCAATTTTTGCCAAAGCCCTCATGGTTTCTTCGGCTTCTTGTTGGTTGATATCTAATACACTGTCAACTAATGAATCATCAAAAATACCGGGAAGATACCCCGGCGACCAACGTCTGATCCCTGGGATTTGGCTTTTTTCTGCGGGCTGCAACCCAACAATCTGTACATCGGTTGATTGGGATTTTAAATAACGGCTGACCCCTGTGATAGTCCCTGTTGTTCCCATGCTAGAGACAAAATGGGTGACCCTCCCCTGTGTCTGCCGCCAAATTTCTGGGCCGGTTGTTTTAAAATGAGCTAATGGGTTATCTGGGTTATTAAATTGGTCTAATACAGTCCCTTCCCCCCTGAGCGCCATTTCTTTAGCGAGATCTCGAGCACCTTCCATTCCCACTGCGGTACTCACTAAAATAAGCTCCGCACCATACGCTTGCATAGATGCTTGGCGCTCTTTACTCATGTTATCTGGCATCAGTAATTTTAGTTTATAGCCTTTTAGTGCAGCTATCATCGCTAGTGCTATCCCTGTATTGCCGCTCGTCGCTTCAATAAGCGTATCCCCAGGTTTAATTTCCCCTCGTTCTTCAGCTTCTTTGATCATCGAATAGGCAGCCCTATCTTTCACTGAACCCGCAGGGTTATTACCTTCTAGCTTAACCCAAATTTCAGCATTAACCCCTTGAACCAAGCGCTGAAGTTTTACTAAAGGTGTATTACCGATAAACTGTTCCAGAGTTGACACTTTACCATCCTTATAATTTTTATTTATAGATAGGAGCAAATAGAAATAAGATATTACTCCAATATTAGCGCGTGAAAAATGAAATCTATTCACATTAATATTAGAAAAATAGATTATCTTTATTACCATTATTGATATAGCTAATTGATATAATATATTACTATAAGTTTATATGATTACCAGTTATATTTAACAGAAAAAAAACAAAATAATACATATAAATATCAATAAATTACAGGAAAAAGCGACGTGATTGTTGGGCTAAATACTATTCATAAATAGCCCAACAACAGAAAAGAGAGATACTTAAGATGTCATAAAAATAAATAGCATTTATTATCTATTTATATAAATGCTATCAACAATAACAATTTATATTCATGCACTTTCCGCTAATTGAGGAAATAATAACTCCGTGTTTCCTTGGTAAATTTTAACCTGCTTGCTACCTAAAAAGTAACGTTCACCCCGTGTCGGTATTGTTGCTGCGGACTGCCAAACAACAGATATTGGGTCATTTCCCCACCCTAATGGTTGAACTGTTAATTGCCAAAAATGACCTCTTGGACCAGATTCTGTTACCCTAACAGGTAAACGGTGTTGTTCATCCACTTCAGGTTGTAATGATATTTCCCAAGGCCTAAGAAATACATCGACCTCTCCTTGATGAGCACTGCTATGATTAAGCGAAAATTCATAACCGCCGATATTGAGCATTGACCCCCTGATTTGTGCTGAGATTTGGTTAACTTCCCCCATAAACTCAAGAACAAAGCGAGTCTCAGGGCTCTGCCAAATAGCACTTGGCGTCCCAACCTGCTCAATATGCCCTTCACTCATAACGACGACCCTATCTGCCACTTCCATGGCTTCTTCCTGATCATGAGTGACAAACACACTAGTAAATTTTAACTCGTCATGTAATTGACGTAGCCAGCGGCGTAGCTCAACACGAACTTGCGCATCAAGAGCTCCAAAAGGCTCATCAAGCAATAAAATTTGCGGGTCAACCGCCAGTGCACGTGCTAAAGCTACACGTTGCTTTTGCCCACCAGAGAGCTGTGCAGGATAACGGGAAGCCAAGTGAGATAATTGCACCATCTCCAATAGTTGCATAGCTTTTTGTTTGATAGCTTGTGTGGATGGTCGCTGCTTACGCGGTAGAACTGTTAAGCCAAAAGCGACATTATCAAATACCGTCATATGACGAAATAATGCATAATGCTGAAAAACAAAACCTACATGCCTATCCTTTGCATGTATTTTACTGACATCTTGGCCGTGGAAACGCAAAGTACCGTAACTTTGTTGCTCAAGCCCTGCGATTATCCTTAATAGCGTTGTTTTACCTGAACCAGAAGGCCCCAATAGTGCCACCATCTCACCCGATGCAATATCCAGTGAAATACCGTTGAGTACTTGGGTTTTCCCAAATAACTTACCGATTTTTTCAATTTCAATACTCATGATCAATGGACTCCTGATTCAGACTGCTGACGATTTAAATGCCATTGCAATGCGCTTTTAAGGATTAATGTAATGATGGCCATTACAGCGAGGACCCCTGCGGCAGTAAATGCACCGACAGTGTTATAATCCTGATGTAATAATTCAACTTGTAACGGTAAGGTATAGGTCTCACCACGAATAGCACCGGAAACCACGGATACCGCACCAAATTCCCCAATCGCCCGAGCATTGGTCAGTACAACACCGTATAGCAACGCCCAACGGATATTCGGTAATGTCACTCGCCAAAACATTTTCCACCCTGAAGCCCCCAGCAATACCGCGGCTTCATCTTCTTGGCTGCCTTGGCTTAACATCAATGGTACCAATTCACGCACAACAAATGGGCAAGTCACAAAAATCGTCACTAAAGCCATTCCTGGCCATGAAAACATAACTTGAATATCAAACCCTTCAAGCCAACCACCAAACCAGCTATTAGAACCATAAAACAGCAAATACAATAAACCTGCGACGACGGGGGAAACCGCAAATGGGATATCAACTAATGTAAGCAGTAACTGCCGACCTGGAAAATGAAAACGCGTGACGAGCCATGCCATCATTGTGCCAAAAACCAAATTTACAGGTACGGTAATTAAGGCAATTAACACAGTTAGCCCAATCGCATGTAACATGTCAGGGTCTGCTAAATTCAGTAAAACGGTATCTAAGCCTTTTTGAAATGCTGTAATAAAAATCCAAATAATTGGGATAACCAATAGCAAAACTGAGAACAGAATACCAATGGCTATTAATAACCATTTCCCCCAGTTGATTTGGGAACGATTAGCAGCATGAATAGGTGTAACTTGTGCCATTACTTACCCCCTAATCGTTTACCAAAACGGCTTTGTACTAAGTTAACACTAAATAAAAGCAGCAATGAAACCGCCAAAATAACGGATGCGACAGCACTCGCCGCAGGGTAATCAAATTGCTGTAATTGACTGAAAATCATTAATGAAACTACTTCTGTTTGCCAAGCAATGTTACCTGCAATAAAGATAATGGCACCAAATTCCCCCAAACTACGAGTAAAAGACAACACTGTACCCGCTAAAAGAGCTGGGGAAAGTTCAGGTAATACGACTCGTCTAAATGTTTGCCAGCGGCTAGCACCGAGCGTTTGCGCCGCTTCTTCATATTCAGGCCCTAACTCTTCTAAAACAGGCTGCACGGTACGCACTACAAATGGGATACTGGTAAACGCCATTGCTACCGCAATTCCTAACCATGTATTCACAACTTTAATGTCGAACTGGTGAAGGTATTGACCATACCAACCAGAAGTTGCAAACAATGTCGCGAGTGTCAAACCAGCGACGGCGGTAGGTAATGCAAAAGGCAAATCAACTAAACCATCTAAAAACAGACGTCCAGGAAAGCGATAGCGAGTCAAAATCCAAGCTAATAATAGGCCAAAGACGGCATTAAATAGACTGGCAACCAGAGCTGACAACAAAGTTACTTTGTAGGCGGCAACCACTTGCGGGTAACTAATCACCGCCCAATATTGCTGCCATGTCATATCTGACAGTTGTATTACCAATGCACTCATGGGTAGCAGCAAAATCAAACAGGTATAAAATAAGCTGCTCCCTAATGTCAGCCCAAAGCCTGGTAGAAAGCGCTTTCCTGAACGGCTCATTAACGGCGCCCTTGAGCCATTAGTTCGTCAAACTCGCCACCTGTTGCAAAATGCACATCCATCACTTTTGGCCAGCTTTCAAATTGAGACTCAACTGTAAAAAGTTTTGTCTCTGGGAATTTAGCCTTATTCGCTTCCATTACGGCTTTATCATTCACGCGATAATTAAAGCTAGTAATAATTTCTTGGGCTTGAGGGCTATATAAATAATTCAAATAAGCTTTAGCGACATCTTCTGAACCATTTTTTTGTACATTTTTATCAACCCAAGTCACTGGAAATTCAGCCAAAATATCAACTGGTGGTACAATCACTTCATAATCAGACTCACCATATTGACTACGAATGTTGTTCACTTCTGATTCGAAGCTAATCAATACATCACCTAGCTCTCTTTCAATAAAAGAGGTAGTTGCACCACGGCCACCAGTGTCGAATACTTCGACATTTTTTAGGAATTGCTTCATTTGCTCACGTGTTTTTGCTTGGTCACCATTGTTTTCTTGGTTAAAAGCCCCCCATGCAGCAAGGTAGGTATAGCGGCCATTTCCAGATGTTTTTGGGTTTGGAAATATTAATTTTACGTCTTCACGTACCAAATCATCCCACGTCTTAATTCCCTTAGGGTTTCCTTTACGCACTAAAAACGCCATTGTGGAGTAATAAGGTGAACTATTATTTGGTAATCGAGCTTGCCAGTCAGCAGGGATCAATTTGCCTTTATCGTGCAAAATTTGCACATCTGTAACTTGATTATAAGTGACAACATCGGCTTTCAACCCCTGCAATATTGCTAGCGCTTGCTTCGATGAGCCCGCGTGGGATTGTTTAATCGTTAATTTGTCGTCTGGATGTGCTTCATTCCACTGTTTTTCAAATGAAGGGTTTAATGCCACAAATAACTCACGGGCAATGTCATAAGAGCTATTAAGGAGTTCTGCGGCAATTAATGGCGTGCTGCCGAATAACGATGCCGTCGCTAAGCTTGCTAATGCTGTTTTTTTCAAAAATGATTTTTTCATTCCACACCCATTCATAACTAAACCAAAACGACTAAGATTAAAAACACTGTATCTGTTTTGGTTATAACTGTGTAGTTATCAATCACCTTTTGATATATCAAATTAGAATAACAAAGAAAATATCGACATAAGAGTAAAAATACTGTTTTATTTTAATGAGTTAAGAAATGAATAGTTTTCATGAATAAACCAAATCGACAAATCTATATACCGTATTTACGGTTGTTGATGGCTTAATTCGTTTGGGGTGAGAAAAGATTGATATTCACTTAGGCAGGGCATCAGCATATTCATGATAACAAAAGAGCGCCGCATCCATGCGGCAAACAGTCATTTATAATGCGAGTAGTTTTTCAAGAGAAGGCGCATAGTAATAACTACCTGAAACGGCTTTCGTCATACGCAGTAAATCATCGTATTTACCGTCTTTTTCACCAAACATACTAAGCAATTGTTGTTCAATATTGTGTAGCCTTGCACAATAGGCGACAAAGAATAAACCATGTTTACCACTTGCTGTGCCATACGGCAGGCTGTGACGCATGATGGATAGCTCTTCACCCTCTTCTTCTACCACGACTCGTGAAACATGCGAAGTCACATTACGCACATCTTCATCAAGCTCAACGCTATCATGTTTAGTACGGCCAATCATTTTTTCCTGTTCATGTTCAGTAAAACGATCCCATTTCCTTAAGTCGTGTTCATAGCGTTGAACTAAAACATAACTACCACCCTTGTCATCGCCTTGTTCGACTAATGTCACTTCCGCAATTTCTTCACCTTGCGGATTTTCTGTACCATCAATAAAACCGCTTAAGTCCCTATCATCTACCCAGCGGAAACCATGAATTTCCTCAACAACATGAATAGATTTACCAAACACTTTTAGTGCCGCTTGCGCTAAAGAGAAATTAATATCGTGGCGAAGAGATTGAATATGAATAAACATATCTCTTTGTGTGGCAGGCGCAAGCCCCTTACCTAATGTATGGAATGGTTTCAATTCAGGTGCGCACTGAGCATGCCCCAATTGCTGCCAAATATCAGAGCCAAACGCAATTACTGCCCCAAGACGGTCATCAGGATATTGCGCCTGTAATTTGGTCAAAGCATCGACAAAGCCTTTACATCCAGATTTAACTTCATCCAGAGATCCTTCTTGCACTTGTGCTTCAATAAAAATACCAAAACGGCTATGTTCTTTCAAAATACCACTTTGAGAATGAGACATACGGTAAACCTCGTAAAATGAGTATGTTATATAACCTATTTTTTATATAAAACGATATGATTATCCTATCTTATCGTGATGTTTTTCACCTTGTTTTAACGCAAGGGTTTATAGGTTTCGATGCCTATTATAGGAAAGAAAATTTAAGAAAGGGGAAATTTATTTGTGTACAATAACGAGGTTCGATAAAAGAGGGGATCGCCAGTATAACTAAACCTGACGATATACCTTAAAATCAGCTTACTTATGCCAAATTATCTGCGATATTGTCCATGATTGAAGGTCATTATCCGAAGGCATCATCCCTTCTGGCCCTTGCCATTTACCCGTAAAACGGTAAATAACTTTTGTTGATTGTGGCGAATTACATTCAATGCTTGGTACATCATTGATTCGCTCACCAAGGCTACATACACCAAATGCTTTTTGGTATATTTCACTAAATTCAGTGCCAACTTTTGGCCCCCACTCGGTAACAATATCAGGGTCATTGACTGTAATGCGCGACACATAGCCATGCTCAGGCCCCATTATCTCTAATTTTACCTCGTCATCATTAATGCCTTGGAAAATAGCGACCACATCACCATTGTCCATTTGCATTCCGCTACGGATGTTATACCGGTCATTAAGCTGCGTTTTAATAGTATCAGCTTGCATCGGGGTAAAATTGGTTACTTGACCAACCCCTGAGCTAGAGATCACTAGTGGGCTACTAAACCAAGTCGATGGCGAAAAAATTTTCGTGCCAGCACAACCTGACAATAGTGTTATTCCGCATAGCAGAGTAATTTTCAACAATGGCGTTAAGCCGCTATTGTTATTAAAAGTTGCATGTTGGGACATATCATCCTCTTTAATCCGTCGCATAATGCATATTGTGACAACCTATTTGCCAAAACATTCACATGAATGATTAAACAAATAGTCAATTAACCTAAAAATCCGTTTCGTGAGTTAATTTTTTCGAATAAATCAAACGTTCAGACTGTTCTTCTTCATAAAGCATTTTTTCAAACATACAAATAGCGGCATCTGATTCTTCGCTCACTAAAAGTTCAATTCTGCCACACCCTCTGGCAATTAGTTTTTTCTCTAGCCGGCTGACTAAAGCATTTGCTATACCGCGCGCACGATATTCAGGATGTACAGCAAGGTAAACGGCTGTGCCGCGGATACCATCGTACCCGCCCATAATGGTACCAACAACCTCACCTGCGACCTCAGCGACTAAGAATAAGTCTGCACCGCATTGTAATTTACGTTCGATGTCGAGTTCAGGGTCCCCCGAAAACTCATTGAGAGAACAACGTTCCCATAACGTCAGTACATCTTCATAATCACTTTGGCGAAAGATGCGTATTTCCATAACATTTGCCCGTTTAAACTAATCTTTCTGTCATTATCACTGCTTTTGCCACACAATCAATATTCAATATGCCTTTTTTACGACAAAAGGGTATACTTTGGTTATTATTTTTCATCTATGGTTCTATTAGAAAACAATGAATTACCCAGATATCGGTCGTGTAAAAGCTTTCTTGCAAAGCTTACAAGATACTATTTGTCAAAAAATCACTGAGCTAGATGGTAAGGAAACTTTTCTAGAACAAACATGGGAACGTTCTGAAGGTGGTGGGGGCCGTAGCCGAGTATTAACTAATGGGGCTATATTCGAACAAGCAGGGGTCAACTTCTCCCATATTCAGGGGGAAAAATTACCTGCATCTGCCACAGCACACCGCCCTGAACTCGCAGGTCGTAGCTACCAAGCTATGGGCGTCTCTCTGGTTATTCATCCACTCAACCCATATATCCCAACTACCCACGCGAATGTGCGCTTTTTTATCGCCGAAAAAGAGGGAGAAGCCCCTGTTTGGTGGTTTGGTGGTGGGTTTGATCTAACCCCCTTTTATGCCTTTAACGAAGACGTCATTCACTGGCATACTGTAGCTCGCGATTTATGCTTACCTTATGGCGATGATGTTTATCCTAAATATAAACATTGGTGTGACGAATACTTCTTTTTAAAACATCGTAATGAGCCTCGGGGTGTCGGTGGCCTGTTCTTTGATGACCTCAATCAATGGGGTTTCGATAACTGTTTTAACTTCACACAAGCCGTTGGACATGGTTTTTTACACGCTTATGTACCCATTGTTGAAAAACGCTGTGGCCATTCGTGGGGAGAACGCGAACGACAGTTTCAATTATATCGTCGTGGTCGCTATGTCGAGTTTAACTTAGTTTGGGATAGAGGCACCTTATTTGGTTTACAAAGCGGTGGACGAACTGAGTCTATTTTAATGTCAATGCCACCACTGGTGCGTTGGGAATATGACTATCATCCTGAGCCTAATAGCCCAGAAGCGACTCTCTATAGTGAATTTTTAATCCCCGGTAAAGACTGGTTAACCCAATAATTACTGTTACAAGCTTATTCATTAAGGTAGAAATATTCCATTTCTACCTTTCTAATAAAATATAACAAAATCTAACTAAATTCGTTAAATATCAAAAGGTTACACAAAACAAAAAAACAATTATGATTCCATTTCATCCAATAGAATGGAGTTATAATATGAGTCAAATTTTAGGTCGTTCCTTATTATCGCCTTGTCTAATATCAAGTTTAATCTCCGAAACTGGAGTGACTAAGCTCAACCCTACACTCATTCATATCAATGATGTCATGAGCAGAATCTATTCAGATGAAGATGCACAATTACATCGTAATAGCCTATCTGCTTGTTCTATTGATCCTGTTAAAAATTACAGCCGCTTTATTCGAGATGCTCAGCGCCCTGTTCCCTATAAGATCCATCGACACTCAGATTTACCGATTTGCCAGCGTGACCAACTTTCCCTTAATGAGCATATGCCACATGATGATTATACTGTGATCATGAGTGAAGGTGATGATAAAGCCCCTTCAGCACCGGCAGGCTATGTCTTCGATTATATTGGGAAAGTACGTGCTTTCTTTAAGGAGAAATTAGATATTGACCAGATGTTTGGCTGTTCTGCAGACATCAATGCGGTTATTCATTATGGAACAAACTACGCTAATGCCTTTTGGAATTCTCAGGCTATTTTCTTTGGTGACGGAGATGGTAAAGTCTTTGGCCCCTTTTACAATGACATTGACATAATTGCCCATGAATTAGCCCATGGTTTCATTAGTTCAAAAGCTAACTTTAGATATGCATTTCAATCTGGTGCGCTAAATGAATCCGTTGCTGATGTTTTAGGCATTATGGTCAAACAATTTGTACAAAATGAGACAGCTTGTGAATCCAATTGGCTTATTGGTGAAAATTTATTTATCGACCAAATTAATGCCCCAGCCTTACGTTCCATGAGTGCCCCAGGCACTGCTTATGCATTGAATAACAAAAATGTTGACCCACAAGTTGGTCATATGTCTCAATATCGTGATTTACCTATGCGGATTGATAATGGTGGTGTCCATATTAATTCAGGTATCCCGAATAAAGCCTTTCATTTATTAGCAACTAGCCTAGGAGGATATACATGGGATGTTGCTGGTAAAATATGGATAGCGGCAGTATCAGACCCTATTGTTACCTCAATGGCGGATTTCAAGCAATTTGCCACAGCAACAGTGAGTAACGCCCAAAAATTATTTGGTGAACAAATCGCATCACAAACACAAAAAAGCTGGGAAAAAGTTGGATTAGTATTCGATAAACACTAATCTTTTATCATATGGCGACATCACCATGCCAAATAGCTGTTCTTAGTAGTTAGTCATTTTCATCTATAAAGGCCGATGTTAAGCAATTCAAATGCCTAATCATTCAGCCTTATAAGCAAAGGATTTTTAACTAAACCCGCACGTTAACGTTTTTTCTTTTTACGACCCGGTTGGGTAAATTTTTTACGTGTAGGGTTTTCAGGTTTCGCCTTTGGCTTATTCCCTGTATTTTGTTTGGCTCCACCACCATTTTTACTGGTTGCTTGGGTCTTTGCCTGTTTTTTCGGTTTAATATCCGATTCTGATTTTTCCATCATATCAAATAATTCAATCAGTTCGTCTGCTGTTAAGTCACGCCACTCTCCAACTGGAAGCCCTGTTAACCGAACATTCATAATACGAATACGTTCAAGCTTAGTCACTTCAAAACCAAAGTGCTCACACATCCGCCTAATTTGACGATTCAGACCTTGCACCAAGGTAATACGGAACACAAAAGGCGCTTCTTTTTTCACCTTACATTTCTTAGTCATCGTACCTAAGATGGGGACTCCGGCTCCCATGCCTCGAATAAAATCATCTGTAACGGGTTTATTCACCGTAACTAAATATTCTTTCTCGTGAGAATTCCCGGCACGTAAAATTTTATTAACCAGATCGCCGTGATTAGTCAAAAAAATCAGCCCTTGAGAGTCTTTATCTAGACGCCCAATAGGGAAAATCCGCGTGCTATGGTTAACATAGTCAACAATATTGTCTTTTTCGCCGCTTTCCGTGGTACTGACAATCCCCACTGGTTTATTCAACGCAATTAATACTAAATCATCTTCATTACGCGGTTCAATCAATTGACCATTAACTTTAACCACATCACCTGCAAAAACTTGGTCACCGATGGCTGCACGTTTACCATTAATAAAGACATTGCCTTGCTCAATATAACGATCAGCTTCACGTCGTGAACAAATACCACTTTCACTAATATATTTGTTTAGACGTGTAGAAGAACGAGTGTCCATAATTTACCTCAATCATTTGTGCCCCACCGCGCCATCGTTGTTAGTTTTGGTTGTGTGAAAGCAACGTTTAATTATTAAACTATTTAAATCGATAATATAATAAAAAGCCGTAACACAATAATTTTGTTACGGCTTTTTATTCACTAAGGTTAGTAAACCCTTAGCTGATACTTTGACCCACTAACGTTTTTTAAGATGTTGCATCAAACGCTTACGTTTACGTAATTGGGTTGCAGTTAGTTTATTTTTCTTATCTGCATATGGGTTTTCACCCTCTTTAAACAGAATACGAATTGGCGTCCCCATCACTTGCAGTGAGCGACGGAAATAATTCATTAGGTAGCGTTTATAGCTATCAGGCAAATCCGACACTTGGTTACCATGGATCACCACTATCGGTGGGTTATGCCCCCCTGCGTGTGCATATTTCATTTTAACTCGACGGCCACGAATCAACGGTGGCTGGTGTTCGTCTTCCGCCATATTCATAATTCGAGTTAACAATGCCGTTCCCACACGACGCGTAGCGGATTCATAAGCCTCTTGCACCGATTCAAATAAATTACCTACACCGCTACCATGCAACGCTGAAATAAAGTGAATACGTGCAAAGTCAACAAAACCAAGACGTAACTCTAGCATGTCTTTTACATGTTCACGGTCTTCTGGTTTCATGCCATCCCATTTGTTAACCGCAATCACCAGTGAACGCCCAGCATTTAAAATAAAGCCAAGTAACGATAAATCTTGGTCTGAGATACCTTCTCTTGCGTCAATCACTAGCAACACAACGTTTGCATCTTCAATTGCTTGCAGTGTTTTAATTACAGAGAATTTTTCTACTGTTTCCGTTACTTTCCCACGTTTACGCACGCCCGCAGTATCAATCAGAATGTACTCACGGTCATCGCGTTCCATTGGAATATAAATACTGTCACGGGTTGTACCCGGCATATCAAACACAACAACGCGATCTTCACCTAGGATACGATTTGTGAGTGTTGATTTACCCACATTTGGGCGACCCACAATCGCTAATTTGATGGGTAATGTGGTTGGGTCAAAATCGTCTTCTTCATCTTCAGCAAGTTGGCCTTCTGCTTCTAACTCAGCCCAGTAAGCCGCATTTGCTTCTTCTTCCGTTAACTCAACTTGCTCTTCTTCTTCACCAATAAACGGTTTCAAAGATTGTTCAATTAATTGTGTTACACCACGACCGTGGGAGGCAGCAATGGGGTGTATTTCCCCTAACCCAAGCGAATAAAAATCACCAACTGCGGTATTTACATCAATACCATCAGTTTTATTTGCCACTAAGTAAGTTTTTTTCTTGCGGCTACGAAGATGTTTGGCAATTCCTTCATCTGCTGGCATCAACCCGGCTCTCGCATCGACCATGAACAATACAATGTCAGCTTCTTCAATGGCTTGTAAGGACTGTGCGGCCATATGCGTTTCTACGCCTTCCTCAGTCCCATCGATACCACCCGTGTCAATAATAATAAACTCATGCCCTTCCACTTCGGCACGACCATATTTGCGATCACGAGTCAGACCGGGAAAGTCCGCTACTAATGCGTCACGGGTACGGGTTAAACGGTTAAATAACGTGGATTTTCCTACGTTTGGACGCCCTACCAGCGCTACGACGGGTATCATTCTTAGATGCCTCACAACTTTTATTAACTAAAGGAATTCTGAAGCTTTCACTCAGAAAACAAAAAACGAACGGCTCCTGTCATCAGGAACCGTTGATTTTATCGATAAATTGTCGGTTTGTCAGAAAATTAACGCGTTAACAGATAAACTGTTCCGTTTTTCGTCTGAACCATTAGTTTATCACTTGCAACAACAGGGCGACTGTGAATACCGGAGCTGTTTAATTTATTTTGAGCAACAAACTCACCCGTATTCATATCTAACCAATGTAAGTAGCCTTCTTTGTCACCGACAACAATATAACCATTAAACATTTCAGGTGCTGACAAACCACGGTTTAGTAAGTCTTCTTGTGTCCACAATGTCACACCATCACTTTTACGGACGGACAACACGCGGTCATTTTGGTCAACGAGATACAGGTTTTCACCTGACATCACCATATCATTAATTGAACCTAGTTCGCGTTTCCATAAAATTTGGCCTGAGCGCATATCAAGTGATGCTAATGTGCCATTATAAGCAATCGCATAGACTTTGCCGTCATCAATAATCGGTGTCATATCGACATCATTCAAACGGCCGATCTCTGTTGAACTAGTGACTTGAGAAATGCGTTGTTGCCAAATCAGTTGCCCTTGTGATAATAAAACGGCGTTTACACGCCCGTTATCACCACCAACAATTGCGGCCCCAAATGCGACCGCTGGTGCAGATTCACCACGTAAAGACAGTGATGGCGTGTCCATGTTAACAGTCCACTTGATTTCACCACTATTTACATCTAACGCTTGCAATTGGCCATTGCTAGTATGAATAACGACTAAATCGTTACTAACAACCGGTTTAGAAAGGGCTTCACCAGCAACTTCAACATCCCAAATAACTTGACCATCTTCTTTGTTTAAGGCAATAACGGTACCACGCTCAGTACCAATAAAGATTTTATCGCCATCAACAGTTAAACCACCTGATAATAACGCGGATAAATTCGCAGAAAGGAAACCGGTACGCTTGGACAAGTCAACAGACCAAATCTCTTTACCACTGTCTAGCTCAAATGCTTTCACTAAACCTTTACGGTCTGCCGCATAAACAGCTGAGCCATCCCAAGCAGGCGATAACTCGGAGTAAAATTGTTCAACGCCATTACCAACAGATTTATCCCAAACAATTGATGGAGTAAATTGATTCTCAACCTGCGGAAGTGGCGCCATAATGATAGAATCAGTTTCGCTGGAACAACCGGCAAGTAAAGCTGAAGCGACTAGGCCAACCAAAAGAGTTTTGCGCAACTGCATGTTTGTCGTTTCCTTTCTTCTTATGAATTAGATACGTTGTTCAATTTCAGAGTTAAAATACCTCTAAGAGATTGAGAACCTTCACTTTCTAGCCCCTGAGTGTATGCGGCTTTTGCACCAGCTTTATCACCCTTATGGAGTAAAGCATCACCACGGACATCCTGTGCCGTCGCTTGCCATGACTTACCTTTGATATTCGTAATAGATGCTATCGCACCATCAGCATTACCTTGAGCCAATTGTACACGAGCCAAACGCAAGTTAATTAAATCTTGCATATCAACCGTTTTCGCTTTAGCTAATGCATTAGTTAGCGCAGTTTGTGCATTCGCTAAGTCGCCTTTATCAACGGCGATTTGCGCTAACTCTAGCCCCATCATTGCGCTGTAAACATCATCAGTTTCAGCAGCAAATTTTTGCGCGGCAACGATACTTTGTTCTGAGCCTGAACGCAGTTGGGTGCTCACTGTTTCAAATTTTTGGGCGCTTTCTTGCAATATATTGGTTTTATGTGACTGCCAGTAATTCCAACCAAATACACCACCAACACCAATAACAAGGCCAACAACTAATGCAACACCGTTGTTAGCAAAAAAGCGTTTGATCGCATCAACTTGATCATTTTCGTTTGTATAGACTTCCACTTGTCTCTCCTTAACCTAATAGCTCAGCGATGCGAGATGCCATTAGTTGCTGTGAAATAGTTTCTTGTGCGCCTGTGCGCAAATCTTTCAAGGTTACTTGACCATTAGTCATTTCGTCTTCCCCCAAGATCAAAGCAATTTTAGCGCCTTGTTTATCTGCTCTTGCTAACTGTTTCTTGAAGTTCCCACCGCCGTGGTTAGCCATTAATCTCAAAGTAGGTAGTTCATCACGTACTTTTTCAGCAACCAATAAGGCAGCTTGTTGGCAATTTTCACCAAAAGACGCTAAATACACGTCAGCCACTGAAGTGTCTGCGGTAAATGCTGGATTCACTTCTTGGACTAGCAACACCATGCGTTCCATACCCATGGCAAAACCAACAGCTGGGGTAGCTCTGCCGCCTAATTGCTCGACAAGGCCATCGTAGCGGCCACCGGCACAGACTGTACCTTGAGAGCCTAGTGCCGTTGTAACCCATTCAAATACAGTACGGTTATAGTAATCAAGACCACGAACTAAACGCTGATTAACACGATATTTGATACCCGCAGTATCTAATAGTTTACACAAACCATCGAAGTGCTCACGTGATTCGACATCAAGGTAATCAAACAGTTCAGGTGCATCATTCAATAACGTTTGCACCCCTTGATTTTTAGAGTCCAAAACGCGAAGTGGGTTAGTGTACATCCGGCGTTTACAGTCCTCATCGAGCTTATCTTTATGTTGCTCTAAAAATGCAACCAAAGCCTCACGATAATTTGCACGCGCGTCTAACGAACCAATTGAGTTTAGTTCTAGCGTCACATGTTCGCTTATACCTAATGCTTTCCACCAACGAGCTGTCATTAGGATCATTTCGGCATCGATGTCTGGCCCACTCAAACCAAATACCTCTGCACCTAATTGGTGAAACTGGCGGTAACGCCCTTTTTGAGGGCGTTCATAGCGAAACATTGGCCCTAAATACCACAAACGTTGTTCCTGATTGTACAGCAAACCATGCTCAATACCTGCGCGGACACAGCCTGCAGTATTTTCTGGGCGTAATGTCAGACTTTCTTCATTACGGTCATTGAAGGTATACATTTCTTTTTCAACGACATCCGTCACTTCACCAATCGCTCTACGAAATAGCGGGGTCTGCTCTACAATCGGGGTACGTATTTCACTAAAACCATAACCCTGTAAAATATTTTTCAATGTAGCTTCGATTTTTTGCCATACACGCGTGTCAGCTGGTAAGTAATCATTCATGCCGCGAATGGCTTGGATATTTTTTCCCACTTTATTTCTCTATTTTCAGAATTACATAAGTTTGATTATAAGAGCGAAATATCATCAGGTTCAATCAACAAACACCAATTACTGATACGAATCGGGAATTATCTGTTTATTTGCCCGATGAGTGTTCGATTTTAGAAAAAAACACGGATAATTAACACCATTAATAGCCTGATAAATGTAAAAACTGGCTCTATACGAGCCAGTTTATTTACCTAATTAATTTTTTAGGTTAATTTCGATCCGGTTACTCTCATCCATCATCGCCGCTTTAGCACGGATTTTCGCTTCAAGTTGGTCAATAATATTATCATTATCAAAGCGTTCTTTTTGCCGCTTACCATCTTCATAGAAACCGCTTTTAGTTTTCGCCCCTGCAACACCAAGTGTTGAAACTTCGGCTTCACCTGGGCCATTAACCACACAACCGATGATCGAGACATCCATTGGCGTAATAATGTCTTCTAGACGTTGTTCTAAAGCATTAACGGTCCCAATGACGTCAAACTCTTGACGTGAACAGGTTGGGCAAGCAATAAAGTTGATACCGCGAGAGCGAATTCGTAATGATTTTAGAATATCAAAACCGACTTTTACTTCTTCAATTGGGTCTGCGGCTAATGAAATTCGCAAGGTATCACCAATACCTTCCGACAATAACATACCTAAGCCAATTGCAGATTTAACCGAGCCTGAACGTGCGCCACCAGCTTCGGTGATCCCCAAATGTAAGGGTTGATCAATTTTATTTGCCAATAAGCGATAAGACCCCACGGCTAAAAAGACATCAGAGGCTTTCACGCTGATTTTGAACTGATCAAAGTTCAGTCTATCCAAAATATCCACATGGCGCATCGCTGATTCGACTAGCGCTTCTGGTGTAGGCTCGCCGTATTTTTCTTGAATGTCTTTCTCAAGGGAACCACCATTAACACCGATTCGAATGGGGATATTGTAGTGACGTGCACAATCAACAACTTGGCGTATTCTTTCTTCGCTACCAATATTACCTGGATTAATGCGCAAGCAATCAACGCCGTATTCTGCAACTTTAAGGGCAATGCGATAATCAAAATGAATATCTGCCACTAATGGCACATTGACCTGCTGCTTAATCAATTTAAATGCTTCAGCTGCATCCATAGTGGGGACTGAAACACGAACAATATCTACGCCAACGCGTTCAAGGGATTTAATTTGCTGTACCGTTGCATCAACATCCGTTGTGCGGGTATTCGTCATTGATTGAACTGCGATGGGTGCGCCATCGCCTATAGGCACATTGCCTACGTTAATTCGAGTGGATTTACGTCTTTTTATCGGTGATTCATTATGCATTTTTCTTTAATTCTCCGAACGTCCATGTGCTCTTTTATACCGTGTTATAGTGTTAACAATTTCGTCTTACTGGTTTCACTATACACAAGAAAGCAAACTATAAACTATCATAAAAGATGTTTTCGGATATAGTTTGCCTCTTTTTATTCGTCATACTTTAAGCTTCAGGTAATTTCAATTTAGCAGGGCGTTTCGCTTTGATGAAACGGCTTAAATCCACCGCATTACCTTGGAATTGTACTGTGACATTCGCAGGGGCACCAATATTTAAGCGATAAGGCTGTGCGCCATCGAGTTCGAGCTTATCACCATTATTTTTAGTACCACTAAATAAGATTTTATTATTCGCATCACGAATCTCTAACCAGCACTGCCCCGTGAAATTTAACACTAGCGCACTACTGCTAACAGGTGCAATTTCTGTATTTTCAGCCGAATGCGTTCGGTCTAACGCATTCGTTGTTTGGGCCGCATTCGGTAGTGGAATAGTCTTCACTGGCGCATTTTCTTCCACTGGATTAACCGATGAAGGAGCCGCCGTCGACGGTTGCTGAGCCAATGTTTCTGGGGTATTTTCTAATATTGCAGCCCCGATAGGTGCTTCACCTGTAGGACTTGGTAAGTCAACAGGGGTTGTATTGTTATCTTGCTGAGACAATATCAAATCGTTCTGACTCGCCATCGAGACTAACTCGTCTTTTTGCGCGTTGTGATCTTGCCACCACCAGATACCGACCATCGCAATCAGTACAATTACGATTAACCAAGTCAGTTTCATTAACCAGCCTTCACGTTTTTTACGTCGTTTGCCTAGTGAGTAGCTTTGCATTGGAGAAACTTTTGCTAACGGAACAGGCTCTTCCGTTTTCATTAAGTCTTTAATTTCGCTTTCAGCCACACCCACCATACGTGCGTATAGACGAATATAACCGCGTAAAAATGTAGGTTCCACGCCAGCGGGGGGAATATCTTGTTCTATCTCATTTACCGTACTTACTTTGAGACATAATCGTTCTGCGACAATATCTTGTGTTAACCCCATGCGCTCACGAGCTTGCACCAATAATTGTCCTACAGTCACAGTGGTTTGTTCGGTATTATTTTCGATAGTCATTTGCTGGCAACACTATTTCCAAGTTAAAAAAATATAAAGCAACTATTCAGTAGCTTTATTCGTCAGAATTTATCATAGTTTTGAAACAACAGTTAAATTTATCATATTGCTTCAACTATTGTAGGTGAACAAAGACGTTTTGCCTAACTGTAAAACGCCTCGAAACATAACCTAACTCACTGATTAGATAATATCTATAAATCAGACTGTTTTTACCTTGATAGGTTCCCCTGCTATACGTTTTTTCAAAGTCCTTTTTGTCCTATCGATCACATCACCCGCTAACTGGCCACATGCTGCGTCAATATCATCACCACGAGTCTTACGGACTATCGTTGTAAAGCCATATTCCATCAGCACCTTAGAGAAACGGTCTATCCGGCTATTTGAGCTGCGACCATATGGTGCACCAGGGAATGGGTTCCATGGGATCAAGTTGATTTTACTTGGTGTGTTTTTTAAACATTCCGCCAGTTGATGTGCTTGTTCAACACTGTCATTAACGTGATCTAACATTACATACTCAACCGTAACCCGCCCAGCATTTGCATTCGATTTTGTTAAATAGCGGTTTACACTGTTGAGGAATGTTTCAATGTTATATTTCTTATTAATTGGAACAATATCATCACGAATATCGTCTGTCGGAGCATGTAATGAGATGGCTAAGGCAACATCTATCATATCGCCTAGTTTATCCAAAGCAGGTACAACACCCGATGTTGAAATCGTAACTCGGCGCTTAGATAAACCAAAACCGAAATCATCTAACATAATTTCCATGGCTGGGACCACATTGTTCAGATTCAGTAATGGCTCGCCCATTCCCATCATAACAACGTTAGTGATTGGACGACGACCACTGGATTTCAACGAACCAATAATTTTCGCCGCTCGCCATACTTGACCAATGATTTCTGAAACACGCAAGTTACGGTTGAACCCTTGCTGTGCCGTAGAACAAAATTTACATTCCAGCGCACAACCAACTTGTGAAGAAACACACAACGTTGCACGGTCTGCTTCTGGGATATAAACCGTCTCAACCAACTGATCTCCTACTTTTATCGCCCATTTAATGGTGCCATCAGATGAACGTTGTTCCTCAGATACTTCAGGAGCACGGATTTCCGCGACTTCTTTCAGTTTTGCTCTCAGGACTTTATTAATATCGGTCATTTGATCGAAATCATCATAGCAATAGTGATAAATCCACTTCATGACCTGATCCGCACGGAAAGGTTTCTCACCCATCTGTGCAAAAAATTCACGCATCTGTTTGCGATTTAAATCAAGTAAATTCGTTTTTGGGTTCGTTTTTTCTGGTGTGACAGAAATAGCGGAAGAAGTTGCACATTGTGCAGCTGTCGTCATATCAGACATGATGTATTGCCTCGTTATTACACTTTCGGCAGTGCTAACATTTATTATAGCACGACGTAATTTTGCAGTCTTAAAAAGATAATCGCCCCGCTAATAATAGCAGGGCGTCGCATTGTACAAACTTTACAACAATAATGCTAATGCATTATGTAAAGTGTATTAGCGTGGGCAAATTTCGTCAGCAGTGAAGAAATACGCGATTTCACGTGCAGCAGATTCTTCAGAGTCTGAACCGTGAGTTGCGTTTTCAGTGAAGCTGTCAGCGTAGTCTGCACGTAAAGTCCCCGCTAATGCGTTATCTGGGTTAGTTGCGCCCATCAGGTCACGGTGACGTTGAATTGCATTTTCGCCTTCTAACACTTGCAGCATGATTGGGCCTGAAGTCATAAATTCAACCAGACCTTCAAAGAAAGGACGACCTTTGTGTTCAGCGTAGAAGCCTTCAGCTTGCTCACGAGTTAAATGCATCATTTTAGCAGCAACGATAGAAAAACCTGCGCTTTCGAAACGGTTGTAGATAGCACCGATGACGTTTTTCTTCACAGCGTTTGGTTTAATAATAGAAAATGTACGTTGAACAGTCATAAATAACCTCTTAGCGATTTATTAGGCCTTTATTCTTTGCTCTTCCCTGTAAGTTAGGATTCAAGAACGTGAAATAGGGGCATGTTGTAGTTTTTTATATTATTTCTATTTCTGATATTAGGTTTTTAGGCTTTAAAATTAAGCACACCTAGGAAAAAGAAAAATAAGGCGATGATTATAGGGGCTCTGATTACAATTTCCTACAGTCACATCAACATTTTGTTAAACTTTTTATAGCAAAAAACACTATTTTTTCGGGTAAGTCACGTTTTTCAACTATTATCGAACTCTAAAGTTAATTGCCGCCACTTGACCGCTTAGATCTAATACAGAAACTTGGTAGCTCCCTGCTTTATCAAGTGTCAGCAAAATTGAACCATTTTGCTCTGTCGTGTTAACTTGCTCGCCATTTAGGAACCACCATTTTTCACCCTGCCCACCTTGAGTGACGAGACGTAAATCCAAGCTCGTTTTTCCGGGTAAACGTTGTAAAACTTCGCTATCTCGCACGCCTGAAATTAATAAGGGTGGCATTTCCAATTTGAGGGGTGGGCAAGTTAGGTCTACTTTTGGTAAACGATTAACTCGTTTCTCACTTGCTGGTAACCATGACTCTACCGTAATGGGCCATAAGTGGACTTCTTTTTCTTGCGCATTCGGGCAATCGGCTGCGACTTGTAACCCTTTGTCATTAACCCAGACTTTTTGTCTTAAACCTAATAACGATTCTTGGTCCCTCGCCATCAAGGTTGGCGGGATGGTATTATCCAAAATCCAACTTAACCGCCGTTGACGGCAATTACTGTCGTCTTTCAATAATGATGTCCCTCCCGGCCAACAAATCACAGCTTGGCTGACACTGGCGGGTTTAATATCTTTTGGCAACGGTTGATGGGATGAATATATTTTACTCAGCAACATGGCATTTACTTGGTTCATTATCGGAATCGCGGTCGCAAAACCCAACTGCCCCGCCACGGGTGTCGCATCAGGACGCCCAACCCAAACACCGATAGTATAACGTGGATTAACCCCTATCGCCCATGCATCACGATAGCCATAGCTAGTCCCTGTTTTCCAAGCTAAATTCAATTGCCCTGATAAATTCTCATCAGGCACTGGGCGTGCTTCTCCCCCCATAATGCGTCGCACTATCCATGCCGCCCCCGGTGACATTAGTACCCTATCTCGGATTTGATCTGACGGTTTAAACCGCAAAGGTGAGACATGACCTTTGCGGGCAAATGCACTATACGCAGAGACTAAATCTTCCATGCGAGTTGCAGTTCCGCCTAAGATCAACGATAAGTTAGGTTCGCTTCCCAATGGGAAACGTAACTCAGTTCCAACATTACGTAATTGCGCTGTAAAACGTTTACTACCGTAGATATCCAATAACTGGACTACCGGTAAATTTAAGGAACGAACCAGCGCATCACTCACACTGACTGGGCCATTAAAACCACTGTCAAAATTTCCCGGTCGATAATCATTAAACCGCCTTGGAACATCTTGTAAGAGTGACTCTGCGTGAATTAAGCCTTCGTCCATCGCTAACCCATATAAAAAAGGTTTCAGCGTAGACCCCGGTGAACGCCATGCACTAATCATATCGACGTGACCAAAACGGCTATCATCTAAGAAATCGATTGACCCAATATAGGCTTTTACACTCATATCAGTATGATCAACCACCAAAATCCCCAGCGAAGTTTGCTTGGGCAATTGGTTTTTCCAATTCATAGCCATATCTTCCAATTGCCTTTGCAAACTGGCATCAATGGTAGTTTCAATAATTGGTTCTTGGGTGTCTTTAGTGACTCGTCGAGCCAATAGAGGAGCCAAATGCGGATTTTTCCGCGGTGCTAACCAAATTTGTTCTTGTTTAATATCAGCAACTTTTTCCGCACTCCACACTTGGTATTCTTCTAGCCTATCCAGCACTTTATCACGAGCAGCTTGCGCTCTTTCTGGGTATCTGTCTGGTCGTAAACGGCTTGGAGCCTGAGGTAAAACCGCAAATAATGCAGCTTCACTTGCCGTTAATTTGGCAGGGGCTTTGTTTAAATAGACCCAGCTAGCAGCCCCAATACCTTCTATCGTCCCACCGTATGGTGCGCGATTTAAATACATCTCAAGAATTTCGTCTTTAGAATAATGATATTCAAGTTGAGCGGTACGCCAGAGTTGTTTTAATTTTCCGCCAAGCGTTCTTTCGTGAGGGTCGATTAGCCTAGCAACCTGCATGGAGATAGTACTCCCACCGGACACGATACGACCTGAACTCACCAACTGCCCCGCAGCTCTTACTAATGAAAACGGGTTTACCCCAGGGTGACGATAAAAATAACGGTCTTCATAGGTTAACAATGCTTCGATAAAATCTGGCGAAACCTCTTCCAACTGGACAGGAAAACGCCAAATCCCTTCTTTATCCGCAAAGCGCCATAAAGGCGTTCCGTCCGCCGCCACGACTGTTCGTGCCATTTCTATTTTTTTAATTGGCAAAGGCCAAATCTTGTCTGCAATAAAAAATAGTAATGGCAGAAAAATAACTAACAGTAACAGTGTAAAGGTGGTGCGACGTAACCATTTTTTCATTGATGGATGTACCAAGATGATGAAATAAAAAAGCCCTTATATCTTAACTCCAATATAAGGGCTTTAGGTGACAATTAACGAACGATTTCTAGTTGGCCATCAGAATAACCTGTCGCACGCCATTCAGGTACATACATTGATTCAACCTGTGGCACAGGGATGCTATACACACCCGGTGTCACTGCGCGCGCTAAATACACCAATGTTGTCGGCCGATATTTCTGAACTTCAACGGCAGCAACAAAGCGATCATCACGGTATTCCATATGACGGATTTGTGATTGTTGCATATCATCAATTAATTCTTGAAGATTTGGTGCTGATTCACTTAAGTTAGCGCTGCTGTTTGCTAAGTTTTGGTTTTCCAATTCTAAGCCTGCTGGCAGTAAGTCAACCACCAACGCATCAGGCACACTTTGTGACGCTTGAACTTCAAGTTTAACCACCACCATTTCACCACTTCTGAGTCTATCTAATGAAATACGGTTACCTTTCATGTCGTAGTAACTGCGAGAGATACCTAACACATTTGAGCTTGGTTTTGGTGACTGCTGCGGATAACCCACTACATTTAAACGCGTATATAGGGTGTTAGTGCCACTATTTTCAATGCTATAACCAGTCTGTAGCTGATCTTTGCTCAAGAGCTCACTTACGGGTTTATCTGAAACCATTGGTGGTTCCTGACCATTGACCGTCGCTTTCCACGGAGATTCGCTTTCATTTAAGTAGAAACGCCCTGCTAAATACAATGCATTGCTTTCTTGAGTTGAGAAGTAACGCTGAGATATCAGATTATTAGATAAAACCTGCAATTTTTGATCGCGTGATTTTGGCATTAAATTATATTCATTTAATAACGCAACAATCATCGCATCATCGCGGATCACCGAACCATAATCACCAACATAACTATAACGGCTACGCTGTTTTTTCAACCCATCAATAACAGCGCTTTCGCCTCGTGCTTTATCGCCCATTAGATTCAAAGCAACACCAAGCTGAACTAACGGTAAACCACTTGCAGCATGGCTACTTTGGTTATAAAGCTGACGTAATGCGCCTAAAGGTGCTTTTTGTTGCGATGCCAACACTAAACCTGCGTAGGCCTGGGTCGCAAAACGAGCTCCCGCTTGATTCTCTGTATATGGGTAATTGATTTGATTACCATCTTGCAAATAACTTAACAAACGCGTATTAGCATTACTTAATGCTTCTTGAGGTACGGTAAACCCGCGCTGATTGGCTTTATTTAAGAAATCTGCAGCATAGGCCGTCAACCAATACTCTTCACGCCCATTTCTATCCCACAGTGAGAAACCGCCGTCATTACGTTGCATACTCAATAAGTGTGGAATACCAATTTCAATCGCTTTATGGCGGTCGGCATCGGTTTGTGTTTTGATCCCTAACTTATTCAATTCAGCTTGAGTTGAGAACAACGATGGATATAACCCACTAATCGTTTGTTCCAAACAGCCGTATGGATAAGCAAATAATTCCCTGATATAGCGAGAAATATCTAATGGAGGACGGCTGGTTAACAAGACTTGCCCTTCAATCGTATCCGGCTGTAGGCCTGCGATTTGGTTAGTCGGTAACGACCATACATTCCCCGGTTCAATCGATGTCGCGAAGGAAATAGTTTCAGCTGGCTGTGCTGGACGTACCCCCACTTTCCAACTATTGCTATATTCTTTATTGGCTTCACCATCAATCGTCATGCCATTGATGGTCATAGAAACCTCACCCTCACCAAAACCATAGTCAGCTTTTACTGGTAACGTTAGTGTTGTACGTTTCCCTTTAGGAAGTTGCAATTCACGGCTACTAGCACCATCAAGTTTCACCATTCCTGATGCCTTGAAATTGACCGTCACGTTTTGCGTGTTGTCAGTCATATTCGTCAAATCAAGGGCAAAGTAAGACTTATCGCCTCCGGCCATAAAGCGTGGCATCGACATCTGTGTCACTAAAGGCGCTGCAACCGTGACTTTACTATCTGCGTGCCCGAAATCCTTTTCATTCCACGCTTGCGCCATCACACGTAATTCACCGTTAAAATCAGGGATAGCCAAACTCACTTCCCCTTCTCCGTTTTTATCTAGGGTCACAGGTGTTGCTTGCTCAGCAATGATTTGTACTTCGGTTAGTGGCTTCATCCCACCGCGCTCTATCGCAGCGTCTTCGCTATCCCCACCAAAACGTAGGTTGGCAATTTTACCTTGCCCTTCAATCAAGTGGCCATAAACATCGTATTGGTCCACGCTATAACGTTTACGACCAAAAAAAGCATCGTATGGGTCTGGCGTTTTAAAATCAGTGATATTTAATACACCCGTATCAACCGCAGATAGCAACACATTCACTTTTTCAGGTAATGGCTTGCCGTCTTGTGCTGTCGCTTTGATTTTTACCGTTAAATCTTGATTTGGGCGCATTTTATTTGGTGCACTTAGTGCCAATGCAATCTTACGGTTTTCATCTGCAATAGGGAGATGAAGCACGCCTACCGCACGTTTCACGGTTGCTTCTTTAGAATCATCCCCAGGGCGCACGACAACCGCGGAGACATATAAATCATGGCGAGCCCACTCTTTATTGACTGGAATTTCAATATCTAAACCTTTTTCAGGCACGTCAATTTCTTGCCACCATAATGGGCCGTTGCTCGACTCCAACAATACATAGCCTTTCCCGGCTTTTGGTGATTCTATGCGCACTTTCGCCTTTTCACCCGGTAAATAAGCTGGTTTATTCAGGCTTAGCTTCACTTGGTCAGGTCGAACGGAACCACTGCCGCCAGTGTTATCTTGCCATGAGTAACCGGCCCAAAACTGAAGGCTAGTGACCAATTTATTTTCTGGGTTAACGACTTCTAAACGGAAAGCACCCCAATCCACTGGAAATGATACTTTTGCAGTACCATCTTTAGCTATCGTGATGTTTTCATTCGCCATCACTAAATCTTTTTGATCATAATTTGATGACCAGCCACCACTTTCAGACCAACTCCAATAATAATCACGGCGCTCATACACTAAACGAGCTGTTAAGTTTTCTGCAGCCAATTTATTACCCGCCGCATCTGCCATGACTAATTCGAATTCTGCTAATGAGTTTTCATCCACATTATGGCGTTTTACATAGCGGTCAGTGCGGTAATCGTAAATTTCTTTTTTAGCAAATAATGGGCGTATACCCACCAGCTTGTCTGCTGGCCAAATAGCCTGCTCAGCGCGGCGCGTTACTGGGCGGCCACCCGCTTCTAATAAGCTGGCTTGTAAAACAGCTGAAATCGGTGAACGAATTGAACTCCAATTACTGTTTGGAATTGAGATGACCGTTTCCCCATTACTATCGAGTGTCAGGTCAAACTCATCCAGTTTACGCGGTAAACCTTCCTCATTGACGGCACCAAATTCAAAACCGGGGAGTTTAGCTACAGCTTCACGATCCGCTTTTAATACAATTTGCCCTTGCAGTTGGTTATCTGCTGCTGGCGCACCGTATAAATAACGCCCTTGAATATCAAAATCTACTGACTGATCCGTTAAACGAGGAACATCACTACCTTCGATTTCTAATGCCATCCGTTCAGGCATAAAATCTTCAACATTGAATTTATAATAGCGTTGCGGTGAACCATCTCCTAAATCAAAGCGTAATGACCAACCACCTGTTTCTGCATTTTTAGGGATTTCAAATTGGTACTGATATAAGCCATTTTGCTTTTCATCCGGTTGCCAAACAAAGCTTCTTACAACTTGCCCATCCGTTTTTAATACGTCCACCTTGACGGGTTGGCTTTTAACGGGATTACCATCCCCATCACGTAATAACCCATTGACTAATAATAGTTCGCCTGGGCGGTATAAATCACGAGGTCCAAAGGTGAAAAATTGCTTTGCGTAGCCCTCTGGCCCTGAAATGTCGAATTCCGATAAATCAAGCGCAGGTTGTGTTAAATCAATCATACTGGTTTGCCCATCATGGGTTGCCAGTAATAATTTCCCACCCGCCAATTTATCTAATTGCGCATGACCATCTCCATCCGTTGTCCCTTTTGTGACTAACTGGCCTTTGTCATCCAAAATACGTAACTCTACGCCTTTAATTGCAGAGCCTTTCGCTAATGATTGAGTGAAGATATCGACACGGTCTTGGTAGCTGTGTAATGACACTCCAATATCACTTAATGTGAATACCGTAGCTGGGAATTGGTAACTGTAGCTCCCCGCTTTTTGCATGATGGCTAAATAAACGCCATCTTGCTGTAGTTCTTTGATGTCTTTTAACGGCAATAAAATCGTTTGTCGTGTATTTTTATCCGGGTTTAAATCAAACCGACCGGTGTAAGCCAGTTCAACTTTGTCAAGAAACTCTTCTGAATACCAATATTCATAATTACTGCGGTATTGCCACTTCGCCAAGAATTGCGGTAGTTGTTTTTCGTCTACACGGAAAAAATTCACATCAACTTTATCAACATTCAATGCAATAACTGGCAAGCCTTGAGCAACCTTACTTGGCAATAAAGAACCTTTGCTCGCAAAGCCAACGGTTGGAATGATCTGGGCAGTTGTCAGCTTTTTATTAAAACTCTCAGAGAGTGTGCGTTCGTTAACCGCTTTAATACCTGGGTTAATCGATAAATTTAATTCTTTTGAAGGTGGAAGATGGCGAAAACGTAATTCCATCTGGTTATCAGATAGTTCCCAAGCACCATCCAGCTTACCTGTTTTCACATCAATTAAGTTTAAATACTGACCAAAGTCTTGGTCTGCTTGTAATGGTACAGAAAAAGTCACCACCATGGCGCTAGCACCATCAAGCTGTAATTCAGATGCATCCAACACTGTTAAGTCTTTCCCTGCGTATTTTTTTACCATTTCTTCAGTAGAAAGCTTTGGTGCTGACTTTTTTTGTTCTGCAACAGGTGCTGTTTTGGTTTGGTTTTCTGGTGCCGTAGATGACACATTTTGCTCATTTTTAGTGGTGTCTTCTGTATTATCGCACCCCACTAACGCCATGACTGATGCTAATGCTATTGCAAGATAACGTTTTTTCGTTTTTAGACCCGCCAATGAAGCCCAACCTGATTGTTGTTTCATTACCGCCCGCCCTTTAATAAGTTAATTTTTTCTATTTTTTTATGGTTTTAACAGGAAGTTAAAACCCACTAGATACTAGGAAATGACTAAATTTATGTATTAGTGATGTTTTCCAATAATTATTTCTTTCATCAATATAATTTAACAGAGTGTTATAAAAACACCTATCAGACAAAACGGAAAAAACCATTAGGAAAAAATACCGTAAGAATGTGGAATGTTTATCAATAGAAAGCAGAAAAAAGTTTATTCAAGACTATTTTTTATTTATGAGTGAGAAAAAACTACTTTCCCACTCAGATATTATTTATCAGGTATTTTTGACAGGGATAGTATCTCGTAGAAAACTGCCTAAACGGCGTTGATAAAATGGCTGGACATGCTGCGTAATAAAATGACTAACCCCTTTTTCATGTTCATTAACGATACAAAAATCAATCGATTCGTTATCTGCTAAGAAATCACACGCTAATGTCCCAGCATCATGAATAATTGCATCAATATTTTCAGCACCCGCGGTAAATTCCAATGCAACCAACAAAATTGGGTTTTCTTCGCTAGCTTCATCCTCAACTGCCGATACTATAAACCCACGTCTTACGACTTTGTGTTGTTTAAAAAACTCAGATAGTGCATCGACAATTGCTTGTGGCTGTTCTTCTAAAGCACTTAGCTTAAGTGATGAGCCTTTTGGTACGGTTAACTCAGTATATTGGATCTCAGTTTCTTGGATAGAACTGTTATTATTCGATTGCTGCGACATTGCCATCCCCTGCTATTAAAAATAATTGCTGATTATACTCGCACTTTCATTGAGGTAAAAATCGCTTAGGTAAAAAATAGGCACGAAAAGTATTCTTCTCGTGCCCATTGTCAACCCGTGGGGGTTATTTTGATTTACTGATTAACAAGTTTGCCAGTGTTCTCACACCAATACCTGTTGCGCCTTCTGCCCATAAACTAACAGGAGACTTACGGTAAGTTGCCGAGCAATCAATATGTACCCAGTTTTGGCGATAGTTTTCAACAAAATGGGATAAAAATGCCGCCGCTGTACTTGCCCCAGCAGTATGAGATGGCGCAGCAATATTGTTGAGATCAGCAAAACCTGACGGTAGCTGCTGACGATGAAATTCAGCTAATGGTAAACGCCAAAATAATTCAAATTCCTCATTTGAAGCACTCATTAAATCAGCGACTAACTTGTCATCGAAACTTAAAACTGAATGGTAATCCCCACCTACTGCCATTTTTGCTGCACCAGTTAAGGTTGCTGCATCAATAATCAGTGTCGGGTTTTCTTTGCTCGCATCAATTAAGCCATCAGCTAACACTAAACGCCCTTCAGCATCTGTATTCATGATTTCTACGGATTTGCCATTACGGTAACGGATAATATCGCCTAACTTAAATGCGTTGCCACTCACCATGTTATCTGCAATACACAGGAACATTTTCACACGTTTTTGCAAACCGCGTGAAATCGCTAGAGCCAATGAACCTGCTAAAGTGGCAGCCCCGCCCATGTCCGCTTTCATTGAGTTCATCGAAGCAGATGGCTTGATACTATAGCCCCCCGAATCGAAGGTAATACCCTTACCAACTAGAGCTGCAAAAACTGGCGCGTTAGGGTTTGCACCTGGGTTGTAATCTAAAGCTAAGAATACTGGTGGGCGACTTGAGCCACGGCCAACAGTATGAATACCCGTATAACCTTGAGCTAATAAGTCATCACCTTTGATAATGCGATAGCTAATATCTTGAGCGCCCACGGTGCAAAGTAGGTCAATAGCGCGTTTTGCTAATTGCTCTGGCCCTAATTCTTCAGCCGGAGCATTAATGACGTCACGTACCCAATCAACAGTACGAATACGGTTTTCTAATTCTTTACGGTCTTCTTCTGGTAACACAGGCCATTCAATAGTTCTAGCCCCTTTCGGTGCACGAAAACCTTGCCAAAATGCCCAACTTTTTTCTAAGTCCCAGCCCTCACCGGTTAAGGCAACATTGCGAATACCTTGCCCATCTAATTTACGGCCAGCACTTTGCACAGCACATAATTTCCCAGCGTGTTTCAGGTGGATTGTCATGCCGTTATCGCTAGAGCTTAACAATGCGCCTTCACCCCAACATGGTGCTGCTGGCTCACAAGAAATCATTACTGGCATAATTTGTTTTGTCATCGTTTTTCTCACTTTGTCTATTTTTGCGGACAGCAAAAGCCCAATAGATTGCCCGCACTTGCTGTTACCTTAACTGATAAATAATACTAGGGATATCATTATAGTGCTGATGCAAAATAAAAAAACCGAGCACTATTCTTAATAGCCACTCGGTTTTTAGATGAAAAAACCACTTATTCGAATTCATCCAGCCAAACTAACAAGATCGCTTCTAAAATTTTCTCATTCGATTTTTGCGGGTCATCATCAAACTCTTCTAAGTCGCAAATCCACTGGTGCATATCCGTAAAGCGCACGGTTTTCGGATCAACGTCAGGAAATGCATCATATAATGCTTCACCGATTTCACGGCTATTTGACCATTTTAAGCTCATACTCCCTCACTAATTTGATTATCAAGCTTTCATCTACACTTCAATGTGCAAAATAATTCGCTCGCTCTGCTACCTGTGATTGAAAGCATCAATACCGCGACAGCATGAAATATTAACAAATAGTCCAATGCTCTAAATAGTTCAATGCTCTAAATAGTTCGCGTTGTCGCTAGGCGGCAATTGAAAGTATCTCGGGGAGCATACACAAGTATGTGACCCGAATACTTGAAAGAAGCCAACACCGCGACTGCGCGAAATATAACAAATAGTCCAATGCTCTAAATAGTTCGCGTTGTCGCTAGGCGGCAATTGAAAGTATCTCGGGGAGCATACACAAGTATGTGACCCGAATACTTGAAAGAAGCCAACACCGCGACAGTGCGAAATATAACAAATAGTTCAATGCTCTAAATAGTTCGCGTTGTCGCTAGGCGGCAATTGAAAGTATCTCGGGGAGCATACACAAGTATGTGACCCGAATACTTGAAAGAAGCCAACACCGCGACAGCGCGAAATATAACAAATAGTTCAATGCTCTAAATAGTTCGCGTTGTCGCTAGGCGGCAATTGAAAGTATCTCGGGGAGCATACACAAGTATGTGACCCGAATACTTGAAAGAAGCCAACACCGCGACA
>NZ_JBIPDG010000006.1:0-222979 GCF_044006275.1 Providencia sp. 2024EL-00732
CAAATAGTTCAATGCTCTAAATAGTTCGCGTTGTCGCTAGGCGGCAATTGAAAGTATCTCGGGGAGCATACACAAGTATGTGACCCGAATACTTGAAAGAAGCCAACACCGCGACAGCGCGAAATATGACGAGCATTAGTGTTCACGGGCGTGGTTGATCGTATATTTTGGAATCTCGACCACTAAATCTTCATCAGTCACCAACGCCTGACAACTCAGTCGGCTCTCAGGTTCTAAGCCCCATGCTTTATCTAGCATATCGTCTTCTAACTCACTGCTTTCTTCCAATGAATCAAAACCTTCACGAACAATACAATGGCAAGTCGTACAAGCACAGGATTTCTCACAGGCATGTTCGAGTTCGATACCACTGCGTAATGCAACATTTAAAATAGACTCGCCTTCTTGTGCTTCAACAACCGCACCGTCTGGGCATAAATCACTATGAGGTAAAAAAACTATTTTAGGCATAATTATATCTCATCCACAGAATGGCCTGACAGCGCTTGGCGTATAGAGCTATCCATACGACGCGCAGCAAAATCCTGCGATTGCTTATCCAGTTGTTTAATGGCATTTTCAATTACGGCCGGGTCAGTCCCCTCGACCGCTTTAATTAACTCATTGACTGCATTATCAATTTCCGACTCTTCTGTTGGCGTCAGTAAATTGGCATCTTGCGCTAATGCACTCGTTAAACTTTCAAGCACTCTTGCCGCTTCAACTTTTTGCTCCGCTAAGCGGCGCGCATTAAGATCATCTTGCGCGTTTGACATTGAATCTTTAATCATGCTTGAAATTTCATTATCCGTTAACCCATAAGATGGCTTAACTTGAATAGAAGCTTCTACACCCGTGGATTTTTCCATCGCACTGACACTTAATAACCCATCCGCGTCAACTTGGAAAGTTACCCGAATATGTGCGCCCCCCGCAGCCATTGCCGGGATATCACGCAAGGTAAAACGCGCTAATGAACGGCAATCGGCAACCATTTCACGCTCACCTTGTACTACGTGCACGCTCATTGCCGTTTGGCCATCTTTAAATGTAGTAAATTCTTGGGCACGAGCGACTGGGATAGTGGTATTGCGCGGAATCACTTTCTCTACAAGCCCCCCCATGGTTTCTAAACCAAGGGACAGGGGAATAACATCTAGCAATAACATATCACTGTCAGGCTTATTCCCAACTAGAATATCGGCTTGGATAGCCGCGCCAATGGCCACAACCTTGTCAGGGTCGATTGAGGTCAGTGGTTCTTTTCCAAAAAAATCACCCACTTTCTGGCGAACTAATGGCACACGCGTTGAGCCCCCAACCATCACCACATTCAACACTTCTTCTGCCTCAACTCCCGCATCTTTCAATGCTCGACGGCAGGCTAACAATGTCCGTTTAACATGATTTTCAATCAATGCATTAAATTGCTCACGGTGAATTTCACCATGCCAATTAGCAACATCAATGGTCGCAGTATTTGCATCACTCAACGCAATTTTTGTTTTGGTCGCAATATTCAATAATTGACGATTTAAATGATGATCACCTTGCAGTGAAACGCCAGCTTGATTGGCAATCCACTCGGCAAGAAGTTGGTCAAAATCATCACCGCCGAGCGCTGTATCACCACCAGTCGCTAATACTTCAAACACACCACGACTTAAGCGCAAGATAGACACATCAAATGTACCACCGCCGAGGTCATAAACCGCTATTACCCCTTCTTGCCCAGAGTCTAACCCATAAGCAATCGCCGCAGCCGTCGGCTCATTGAGTAAACGTAGCACATGTAAACCAGCAAGACGTGCGGCATCTTTGGTACCTTGACGCTGTGCATCATCGAAATAGGCAGGAACGGTGATCACGACGCCATCCATTTCACCACCAAGAGTTTCTTGTGCGCGTTTAGCGAGTGTTTTTAAAATATCAGCAGAAACTTGGATTGGGTCAACTTGGCCCGCAGCAGTTTGAATAAATGGTAAACCATTTTCACTGGCACTCAATTGATAAGGTAAATCAGGATAGCGTTTTTGAATATCTGCTAATGACCGCCCCATCATACGTTTTACTGAAATAACCGTATTCACCGGGTCCTGCTCAGCTAGTTGTTTAGCTTCCCAACCAACTTGTTTGCTATTTGCTTGATAATTCACAATAGAAGGCAATAAAAAACGCCCTTGGTTGTCAGGTAATGCGGCGGCTTCACCACTTCGTACCGTTGCAATTAAAGAGTGAGTGGTTCCTAGGTCAATCCCCGCTGCTAATTTACGTTGGTGTGGAGCAGCAGTCATTCCCGGTTCACTGATTTGTAATAAAGCCATAGTCGTTTTCTCTTAAAATTCGCCTAGTAACCGTTCTTCGAGTTGCTCAGCCTGTTGCTGTAGCTTATCGAGAAAACGCAATTTACGTACGGTATCAGCGGCTTTTTCCCACTGCATGGCATCCAGTTCGGTTACCATCAACACACTTCTTGTTTGTTGCATTTGCTTGACGTTTTTCATAAACGTGCTCAGTAGTTCAAGTGCATCAGCATTATTTTCGATATTGTCTAATTCTTCACGTAATTCAAGCTGCTCCATCAAAAATGTAGTGTCATGCATGGTATGTTGTTCATTATTAATATCGAAACCATGCAATGAAAGCATATATTCCGCGCGCTTAAGCGGGTGACGAAGGGCTTGATAAGCCGCATTAATCGTTGCAGCCTTTTGAAGTGCTTGCATCTTTTCCTGTTCGGAACAAGTTGCAAAACGGTCAGGATGGTATTGACGCTGTAAATCTTGAAAGCGCTGCGTTAGCTGTTCGCTATCAATAGCGTAAACGGGAGTTAACCCGAAAAGAGTAAAATAATCCATAAGTGCTCAGTTTCTCGAACCGGTAACCAATGCCGCCAGTATTAGCAACATCGGTCGAAAATCATGCTTATATGAAGGAATTATACGTGAAAACTTTCACCGCATCCGCATTCACTGTTGACGTTAGGGTTATTAAATTTAAACCCTTCGTTTAAGCCTTCTTTTACAAAATCCAGCTCGGTACCATCAAGATAAACAATGCTTTTACCATCGACGATAACTTTAACACCTTTGTCTTCAAAAACCGTGTCTTCTTCATTGATTATATCAGCAAACTCAAGGACATAAGCCATTCCTGAACAACCAGAAGTTCTTACACCTAAACGCAAGCCTTCACCTTTCCCTCGGTTTTGTAGGAAAGATTGAATTCGCTGCGCCGCACTTTCTGTAAGAGAAATAGACATTGCAAACCTCACTTTAGAAACAAATAAGGCAGATGCTACCGATTAGTCGCATCCGCCTTCAAATTATTTTATATCCGTCATCATTGAGCTGATGAGTGTTAACTTCCCTCAGCGATATTCACCCCAAATGATTACGGATAATCTGTCAGATATAGGACGATAACTTTTGTTATTTATTAATATTGGTTGCCCTATACACTAACATTTATACCTATTTGCTTTGGCGTTTGCTTTTGTAATCAGCAATAGCAGCTTTAATGGCATCTTCAGCTAGAATTGAGCAGTGAATTTTCACTGGCGGTAATTCTAACTCTTCTGCGATTGCTGTATTTTTGATTGACTCAGCTTCATCCAAGCTTTTGCCTTTCATCCACTCTGTAACCAATGAACTTGAAGCAATAGCTGAACCGCAACCATACGTTTTAAAGCGTGCATCTTCAATAATGCCGTCATCATTTACTTTAATCTGTAATTTCATGACATCACCACATGCAGGTGCACCTACCATACCACTGCCTACGCTTGGGTCGCTGTTGTCAAACGAACCAACGTTGCGTGGATTTTCATAATGATCGATAACTTTTTCACTGTAAGCCATTTTTTATACTCCTGAAACCGTCTGATTAATGGTGAGACCATTCGATGCTGTTAAGATCTACGCCGTCTTTAAACATTTCCCATAAAGGAGACAGCTCGCGTAAGTGGCCAATTGCGCCATGAATCATTTTGATTGCATAGTCAATTTCTTCTTCTGTCGTGAAACGACCTAAAGAGAAACGGATTGAGCTGTGTGCTAGCTCATCATTCATCCCTAAAGCACGTAGTACATAAGAAGGTTCTAGGCTTGCAGATGTACATGCAGAACCTGAAGAAACAGCCAAATCTTTCAAGGACATCATCAGTGATTCACCTTCAACATAGTTGAAGCTGACGTTCAGAATGTGCGGCGCACCGTGTTCTAAATCACCGTTGAGGTAAACTTCTTCGATATCTTTAATGCCATTCCATAAACGTAAGCGTAACCCGCGTAAACGCTCGGACTCAGATGCCATCTCTTCTTTTGCAATACGATACGCTTCGCCCATACCGACAATTTGGTGAACCGCTAATGTACCAGAACGCATACCACGCTCATGACCGCCACCGTGTTGTTGTGCCTCAAGACGCACACGCGGTTTACGACGAACGTATAGTGCACCGATGCCCATTGGGCCATACAGTTTGTGAGCAGAGAATGACATTAAATCGACTTTTAATGCGTTCAAGTCGATAGGTAATTTACCTACACTTTGAGTCGCATCAACGTGGAAGATAATCCCTTTGCTACGGCATAATTCACCGATTGCTTCGATATCCTGAATAACACCAATTTCATTATTAACATGCATAATTGAAATTAAAATTGTGTCTTCACGGATAGCATCTTTGAGATCTTGCATGGCAATTAAACCGTTGCTTTGTGGTGACAAATAAGTCACTTCAAAACCTTCTCGTTCTAATTGACGGCAAGTGTCTAAAACGGCTTTGTGTTCCGTTTTACACGTAATAATGTGATTACCTTTCTTTTTATAGAAATTGGCAGCGCCTTTAATCGCTAAGTTATCAGACTCTGTTGCACCTGATGTAAAGACGATTTCACGTGGGTCAGCACCCACTAATTCAGCTATTTGGTTACGAGCAATATCAACCGCTTCCTCGGCTTGCCAGCCAAAACGGTGAGAACGGGATGCTGGATTACCGAAGTTCCCATCCATTGTTAAACATTGCATCATTTTTTCAGCAACACGTGGATCGACGGGTGTTGTTGCTGAATAGTCAAGATAAATTGGTAATTTCATTGCTCACATACTCCAAAGGTCAATATTGCTTGCCTTTAATTTTTAAAGGTACAAATAGCGGGTGCTAGCTCTTCGTCTAAAACCTCACCAAAATGTACCGACTGCAATTTTTAATATATTTTTTAAGCACGTACATTGATAATAGATTCAGGTGTTATTCCATTTGGCATGGTTTTACGCTGTTCATTATCTTGTCTATCAGCAACAACCATGACTTCTTGGTTTTTAACCAATTCGTCAAGACTAATGCTGCTAAGGAAACTTGTGATTCTATCGCTTAAGTCACGCCACAATGCGTGGGTTAAGCAGCGGTCACCATTTTGGCAACCTTCTTTATTACCTTGACAACGAGTCGCGTCAACAGATTCATCAACCGCAGCAATGACTTCAGCAACAAAAATTTGGTCTGCGTCTCTGCCAAGCAAATAACCACCACCCGGACCGCGGACGCTGGAAACTAGCTCGTTTTTGCGTAAACGAGAGAAAAGTTGCTCAAGATAAGAGAGGGAAATTCCCTGACGTTCAGAGATATCAGCTAAAGGTACTGGACCTGACTGAGAATGTAACGCGACATCTAACATCGCTGTTACCGCGTAACGCCCTTTGGAAGTGAGTCTCATAACATATTACTCCGTGGTAAATTATAGCAAGATTGTGACATTCCTGACTAATTTAGTCAACTATTTACCTGACTATTTTACTCAAGTATTATTCACCTACTTTTACCACGAGTTTAGCCTCACTTTTTCGCCCATTTTTCCATCGACGTTAGGATACCCCTTAAGATATGTAACTCTTGAGTTTCAATGTGCGCACGGGTGAACAAGCGACGTAATTTATTCATAATTAAGCCTGGATGTGCCTTACGAATAAAACCTGACTCATGTAGTACACTCTCAAGATGGACATAAAAACGCTCAACATCTTCTGATGGCGGGTATTCTACCTCATCATCCGGCGATATTATCGCATTTTTTTCATCCATAGCCAGATAAGCCATACGAATTTCATAACTCACCAACTGAACAGCCATCGCTAAATTTAATGACCCATATTCAGGATTGGTGGGAATATATAAGTGATATTGGCATTTTTGTAACTCTTCGTTAGTCAAGCCAACACGTTCACGACCAAAAACAATCGCCACTGGCGACTCTTTTGATTGGTTTACTGATTTTACACCACACTCACGAGGCTCAACCATTGGCCACGACAATGTACGAGAGCGAGCACTAGTACCAATGACTAATTTACACCCTTCTAAGGCTTCATCGAGCGTTTTGACGATCGTGGCATTACCGATAACATCACTTGCCCCTGCGGAAAGTGCGATTGAGTGTGAATCAGGCTCAACAAGAGGATTAACAAGATAAAGATTTGAAAGCCCCATGGTTTTCATTGCACGGGCAGTCGAGCCCATATTACCAGTGTGTGAGGTCTCAACAAGAACAATACGGATATTATCTAACATGGTTTATACGTTTAATGAAAAAATTATCGACACAGTTTAACACAAAATTGCTTATTGTGACGAACATCTATATAATTCGGCTCTCTTGTTTTTCGTTCTTTAACATTCCAGTGGAAAAAGCCCATGCATCCGATGCTTAACATCGCCATACGTGCCGCACGTAAGGCCGGTAATCACATAGCTAAAAACTATGAAATGCCTAGTAATATCAAAGTGACTCAAAAAGGCGCTAACGATTTTGTCACTAACGTTGATCAAGAATCTGAGCAGTTGATTATTGAAATCATCCGTAAGTCATATCCTGATCATACTATTATCACTGAAGAAAGCGGTGAGTTATTAGGTAAAGATAACGATATTCAATGGGTAATCGATCCACTGGATGGCACGACTAACTTCACAAAACGCCTTCCCCATTTTTCTGTTTCTATCGCTGTGCGCGTTAAAGGCCGTACTGAGGTTGCCGTTGTTTATGACCCAATGCGTAATGAACTGTTCAGCGCAGTTCGTGGTCAAGGCGCGCAACTTAATGGTTACCGCATTCGTATCGATGAAAAACGTGGCCTTGACGGAGCTATTGTCGCAACTGGCTTCCCTTTCAAACAAAAGCAACATGCTCCTGCCTATATGAAAATTATGACGGCTATGTTTGATAAATGTGCTGATTTTCGCCGCACAGGCTCCGCAGCGTTAGATTTATGCTATGTCGCATCAGGCCGTGTTGATGCATTCTTCGAAATTGGTTTAAAACCTTGGGATTTCTTAGGTGGCAAGCTGATCATGCGTGAAGCAGGCGGTATTGTGACTGATTTTGTCGGTGGCCATAACTATTTAGCTTCAGGTAACTTGGTTGCTGGTAGCCCACGAGTGGTTAAAGATATATTATCCGTTATGAAAGACGAATTATCAGAAGCCCTTAAACGCTAATTACCCCCCGTTTGAAAAAAGCCCACAACAAGTTACAGTTCAAGCTGTCTTAAGTGGGCATTTTTTTGCATGTAATTTAACGAATGTGACTTAAAATAAAATAACCCCTTTAATTAACTCACAATTATTAATAACATCTTTCTCATAGCGCTCACCAATGGTATTAAAATCAAATTGATGAGTTAACATCATCTCACTTGTTAGCTTACCTTCCGACATCAACTTCGCTACTTTATTGAAATCTTCAAGCGTTGCATTACGGCTTCCCATCATTGTGGTTTCTTTCTTATGAAAATCGGGATCTGAAAAAGATAAATTGCCTTTAAACAAGCCAACAAATACCACTATCCCACCGTGGCGAATTAAATTAACGGCGCTATTCATCGCATGCGGGTTCCCCGTCGCATCAATGACTTTTTCCGCTAACTGCCCTTGGAAATTTTCTTCAATGACAGATAAATACATTTCATCCGCTGGGTCACAGGTTGTGACTCCCAGCACCTTTTCTACGTGCTGGCGCCTTGCTGCACTGGTATCTGCAACTAACACGTTAGCACCATCTGCTTTAGCAATAGCAGCAACACCTAAACCAATTGGCCCTGCGCCCACGACCAAAACCGTATCTTGAGATTTCACTTGCGCACGCCTTACCGCGTGAGCACTAATAGAAAATGGCTCAATTAACGCCCCATCAATATCACTAACAGTACCGGCGATTGCCAATACATTATTCTCTGGGACATTTAAATACTCACAAAACCCCCCATCTTCATGTACACCTATAACTGAGATTTTTTCGCAGCAATTCGTTTTACCACTTTTACAAGCTCCACATTCGTAGCAAGCAACATAAGGCATTACCGCAACACGTTGCCCTACTTTCCACTGAGTTACATCAGAAGCGACTTCACAAATGGTCCCCGAAATCTCATGCCCTAATACGCGAGGATATTGGAAAAAAGGTTGATTTCCTCCCCATGCATGAATATCTGTGCCACAAATTCCAATAGCATGGATTTTAATTTTTACCTGACCGGCTTTGACCACTGGCTCTTCAACTTGCTGATAGACTAGCTTTTTAGGTTCCTGACAAATCAATTGCTTCATATCATCCTCCATCAATTTATCTGTCTTTTTTAATTTAAAAAACATAATCTAGATATTAAACAAGCAGGTTTTGTGATTAAATGTTTTAAAATCGGTTTTAAATCGGTTTTTTAAGAATAAAAATCAATTAGAGGGACCTCAAAATGGTGAGAAGTAAAAATTTGCGCTACGCTTCTATTAATGAATTTTTAGATGCTATTCATAAAAATTTGTTAACTTCGCCTTTTCCTTCTCAATCTTCCTTAGCGGAAATGTTTAATATCAGTCGTACAACTGTCAGGCACACGATTGAATATTTACTAGAGAAAAAAATTGTTGAAAAACAAGGTAATGAATATCACGTTATTCGATACCCAAACAAAACTGATTTCTTCCCAGTTGAATCAAGCCTGCCAGATCAGCAAATTGTGTTATTCGAAAAAGCGTTTTACCAAATGATTAAACGCAAAGAACTGATGCCTGGGGATACTTTTACAGAGTTACAACTCGCCAAGAAAAGCCATGTTAACTCCAGTGTGGTTAGGGAATTTTTGGTTGAATTTTCTCGATATGGGTTAATTAAAAATACCCATAGAGGCAACTGGCACATGATGAAATTTTCTCGCGAATATGCAGAGAAACTCTTTGAATTTAGGGAGTTGCTTGAAACAAATGCACTTACGCATTTTTTAAATTTACCCGCGGATGACCACCGTTGGATTTTAGCCAAAGAATTATTACTTAAACATAGGGCATTGCGCGAAACAGTCACGATTAATTATCGTGATTTTTCCCAGTTAGACTATGAATTACATAGCCTTATTTTATCGGGAGCCAACAATCCCTTTTTTAACCAATCACTTGAAATTATTACTGTTATATTCCACTTCCAATACCAGTGGGATGAGTCAGACTTAAAAGAAAGAAACGTCCTTGCTATCGAAGAACACATGACTATTTTAAGTGCTTTAATTAGCCGTAATGATATTGTCGCGATGAATGAACTTCGTCACCATTTAGATACTGCTAAACGGACTATGATCAATTCGATACAACAGACATATGAATAACCCTATTCAATCCAAGCGCTTGATTAAAAACTAATTGAGCGCCCTATGACTTACTATTATTATTCCCTCCTCCACGTTTAACCTGAATTTTTCACTAAAAAAACAATAGAATCATAAAAAACCAATCATCCTCACTTACCCAAAAAATAATATACTTCTTAATTATCATATAATTATATAAAAAATAATAATAATCACTATTTTAACAAAGATAAAAACCATGTTTTTAATTGATAAAAAACACATTAAAAACACCAAAAAGCCATTGACCCCACAAAATTGATGCAATTAATAGTCCGTAAAAAAAAATACTTCTAGTCTGAACCCACACCAGATGAATAATACACATAATAACTCGAGGAATAGTCATGGATAATTACCTGAATCGGCAATCAATGGCTAATAAGCAGTACCCAGAAAAAATTCTTCAGTTTGGGGAAGGTAACTTTTTACGGGCATTTATTGACTGGATGGTTGATCAACTGAATGAAAAAACAGACTTTAATAGCGGCATAACAATTGTCAGGCCGATTGATTCAACACACCCGTCAATCAATGAGCAAGATGGTTTATATACCGCCATCACCAGGGGAATCAACGAACAACAACAAAGTGTTTCAAATGTCAGGATCATCAATTCCGTTAATCGCGAAATTCTTATTTATTCTGAATATGATAAATTTTTAAGTTGTGCGGAAAACCCAGACTTACAGTGGGTTTTTTCCAATACGACCGAAGCGGGTATTGTTTATAAACAAGATGTTTGCTTGGACGATAGGCCTGCAAGTAGTTTTCCTGCAAAATTGACTCAATTTCTTTTCCACCGTTATCAGCATTTCAATGGTGATAAAAGCAAAGGATTGATAATCATCCCTTGTGAATTAATCGATTATAATGGTGAAAAATTAAAAGAATTTATCAATAAACACGCAGAGGACTGGAATCTACCTAATGATTTCATCATGTGGCTGAATAACCACAATACCTTTTGCTCTACGTTAGTTGATAGAATAGTGACAGGTTATCCTAAAAATGAAATCGGTAAATTAGAAAAAGAGTTAGGTTATAAAGATAAGTTTTTAGTTACCGCTGAATATTTTTATCTATTTGTTATTCAAGGACCAAAAGAATTAGAGAAAAAACTGAAATTAAATGAATTGCCATTAAACATAAAGATTGTCGATGACATTAAACCTTACAAAGAGCGTAAAGTCGCTATCTTGAATGGCGCACATACCTCAATGGTACCTGTCGCTTATTTAGCAGGAATTAAAACTGTACGTGAGGCCACATCTAACCCCATTTTATTATCCTTCACTAAGGATTTAATCGGTAACGAAGTGATCCCTGTGTTATCTCAAGACCCTACGGAGTTAAATGCTTTCGCATCCGCAGTTATCGACCGTTTTAACAACCCATTTATAGAGCATGAATTACTCTCTATCGCTCTTAATTCATTAACCAAGTTTAAAACTCGGCTATTACCTCAATTAATCTCTTATTCTAACCAATACAATCAAATCCCTTATTGCATTGCATTCTCACTCGCGGCATTGATTGTTTTTTATCGCGGGCAGTTTAATCAATTATCAATCCCATTGAATGATGATGATTATTTGCTCAAACGTTTTAAAGAATGGGATAGCCTCTATGATTCGGATACAAGGCAGTTAACCCAGAATGTCTTAGCAATGTCTGATTTATGGGGCTTAAATCTCAATGAAATTCCACAATTACAGGAAGATGTTTGCCAAAAAATAAATGCTATTCTGCATAATGGCACTGAATCCACTTTACGTGAAAGATATAAAAAAACTATTTAAAACAATAAATCCCCCTACAGGAGATACTTTTATGAAACTGAGCACATTGAACGGGAAGAAAATTCTTAGCTTAACACTCAGCACTATGATTTTAATGGGCAGTATGGCTGGTTCAGCTTTTGCTGATGCTAAATATAAATTAAAAGTTGCCTACGAAAATAATCCAGGCGAACCTTTTGACTTAGCAATCCATGAATGGGCAAAAAAATTCAATGAAAAAACAAATGGTGAAGGTGAATTAATCCCTTACCCAAGTTCACAATTAGGTTCTAAGAAAGATGTCATAGAACAAATGAAATTAGGTAGCCCATTAATTACTCTCGCTGATGGCGCTTTCTTCTCTGACTATGTCCCTGACTACGGCATTATGTTTGGTCCTTATTTAGGCCTTTCCTATCAGGATATTTTTAAATTAAATGCTTCACCTTGGTATGGCAATTTAGAACAGCAGTTGGATAAAAAAGGCCTGCATGTTGTATCTAAAGATTGGTTATATGGGTCACGTCATATTCTCGCGAATAAAATGATAAAAACGCCGGATGACTTAAAAGGTTTAAAAATCCGTGTACCAAATAATAAGATCCAAATTAAAGGCTTAGAAGCGATGGGAGCAACTCCAACACCATTACCTTTAGCTGAAGTTTATACCGCACTTAACCTTAAAATTATTGACGGTGCAGAAAACCCAATTCCTGTTTTATATGGCCAAAAACACCATGAAGCAGCGAAATTTCTTATCCTAACGGGCCATGTAGAAAACGTCACTAACTTAGTCATGGGAAGCAAAACCTACAGTAAATTACCTGAAAATATTCAACAAGCTTTGGTTGAATCAGGAAATGAAGCAGGCCAATATTTAACTGAATTAGTTCTAAAAGAAGAAAAAGAAATTATTGAAAAAATGAAGAATGAAGGGGTTACCGTCGTTGAAGTTGACCGTGAGCTTTTCAAAGAAAAATCTAAGCCATTCTATAATGAATTCCCAGAGTGGTCTGCAAATTTATACCAGCAAACACAAGATATTATTAATAATTAACCATCATGATTGGCGGTATATTCCGCCAGTCTTTTCACAATAATAAGGTTAGCTATTATTCTTGCAAGGATCTTCTATGTTTAAATTTCTGGGGAAATTAAGTGATATTGTATCATCACTCGCCGTCGCAGCGATTGTGATGATCACTATTCTTGCTGTGTTCATGCGTTGGCTTCTTAATGACCCTTTAATGTGGAGTGAAGAAGTTTTAATTATTTGCTACATCTGGCTTGTCATGATCGGTGCCGCTTCGGCCGCAGGTAAAAGAATGCATGTCAGTATTGATGCCATCACCTCTTTATTTCCTGAAAAAATACAGTTAGTTATCGCAGTATTCACTCATATTATGGCTATCATTGCTTTATCAATTTTCGGTTACCTTGGATACGAACTGTCTATTATTGCAGAAGATAAGATAACCCCAATTATTGGTGTTTCTTATTATTACATCGACCTCTCTGTTCCTATTGGTGCATCCATCATGGTGTTATTTTCAATTCAACATTTGTTGGAAGATATGAGCAAATTAATTAAAGGGGATAAACCATGTCAGTAGTTATCGCCTGTATTGTATTAATTTTCTGTTTTTTAATTAACGTCCCTATATTCTTAAGTGTATTAATCGCTTTACTCACTTATTTCTTTTCTGTTGGTGATATTTCTCCATTAATCGCCGTACAGAGAATTATTGGTGCAGGGGAAAACGTAACCTTACTAGCTATTCCTTTTTTTATTTTATTAGGAAATTTATTAAATTACACTGGAATAACCAGTCGAATGCTAAAATTCACTGGCACTTTATCCGGCCACTACCCTGGAGGTCTTGCTCAATCAAACGTATTGTTAAGCACCATGATGGGTGGGCTATCAGCATCTAACCTTGCAGACTGTGCAATGCTGTCTAAAATGCTAGTGCCTGAAATGACGAAATTAGGCTATGGAAGGAGTTTTTCTGCTGCTGTGACAGCAGCTGGTTCACTCATAACCCCAATTATTCCCCCTGGGATAGCCCTTATTATTTATGGGTTTGTTGCTGACGTTTCCATTGGCAAAATGTTTATGGCTGCAATTATTCCTGGCCTTATGTGCTGCCTTGCCTTAATGGTTACTATTTATTTGATTGCCAAGAGACGTGGCTATAAACCAGCAAGAGAAAAAGGACCGACTTGGTCAGAGGTATACCAAACCGGTAAAGGCGCAATGTCAGCTTTCTTGTTGGTTCTTGTGATCATTGGTGGAATTAGGTTTGGTATTTTTACCCCAACAGAAGCTGGTGCAATTGCTGTACTTTATGTCATCGTTATTGGTACCTTCTTTTATCGCGAAATGAAGTTAAAAGATATCGCCGCTTCGTTTCTCGAAACAGCTCGTTCAACCGCGAGTATTATGCTAATCATCATGACATGTTCCGCATTAGCATGGGTATTGACGAATGAGCAAGTGGCACAAGATGTCGCGCGAATGATGACCAATTTTTCTGACAATCCTTATGTATTTTTAATGATAGTCAATGCGGTTCTGTTAATTCTAGGCATGTTCATTGAAGGTAATGCCGCGATTATTGTGCTCGTTCCTCTATTAATGCCAACGGTCAAATTACTCGGTATCGACCCAATCCACTTTGGTATTGTGATGATATTGAATTTGGCTATTGGTTGTTTAACGCCACCAATGGGAACAGTGATGTTTGTCGCGACGTCTATCACAGGTGTGCGTATTGCTGACTTTATTCGTGAAGTATTACCGTTATTCTTCGCATTAATTGTTGTTTTATTACTAGTGACATTTATGCCTGTATTTACAACATTCTTACCAAGCTTATAAAAATAATACTAACTTTAGATGGCAAGTAGCTCAGAAAGCTACTTGCCCATTTTAATTAAGTGTTTTTATTTAAATTAATATAAATGAAATGCAGCAAGAATACGCATATTCACTTCACTACTTGACAACAGACTCCCTCGTAACTATTCACCATTACGGCTGAGCAACAATTTTGGGTCGAATAAATATGGCAGGAATAGCAAGAAGAGCCATTAAATAGAAAACCACACCATGATGGGCTGGAACGCGCTCATAAATATAACCAACAATAATTGTAAGCACAGCTAACCCACCACCGGTGGCTAGGGCAGAATACACCCCTTGTAACGGAATGATTTCATTTTCTTTACGCGCACTAATAAAACGCATCGCGGCTAAATGGCAAACCGTAAAGGTACCACTGTGCAGTATTTGTATAATGATTAATACTGGTAAACTGGTAAATGCCCCCATTAAGCCCCAGCGAATCACCCCACAAAATGCAGATAAGAGTAATAGATTACGAGCACTCCAACGCCTAAATAAACGGTGGCTCAACATAAAAACTATCACTTCTGCGACAACACCCAGTGACCACAAATTACCTATTACTAAATCTGAATAGCCCGCTTCTTTCCAAAATAGGGACGCAAACCCATAATAAGCTGCATGTGCACCTTGCAGCAGCGTTACGCAAACTAAAAACTTCACGATGTTCTTATCTGCAATTAATTGCTTAAAGGAAAGCTTATCATCGCCCTCTACTTTGGCAGCTCCAGTCGGCATGATAGCGGGTTTTAACATTGACCCTAGCAATAATGCTAAGCAACTTATAATCAAAGCAACCATAATGGACTGATGACCCCAGACTCCCGCCAAATAGCCCATTAAAGATGAGCCGATAATAAATGCGATAGAGCCCCAAACACGGATTTTGCCATAATCGAATGAAAATTGTTTTTGCCAAGTGCCAGCCAACGAATCCCCTAATGGAACCATTGGTGCAAAAAACAAGTTAAACCCTATCATCACAAATAATAACCATGCCCAATGGGAACCAAAAGCAAAACCAACAGAGAAAATTAATGAGAGACCTGCTAGCAGTCGTAGTGCCATGATGAGTTTTGAGGGCTCTTTAACGGAAGGAGTAATAAACATTGCACCTAGGAAACGAGCTGTTAGCCCGACACCGAGTAAAACCCCTATCATTTCTGCATCAATACCCTCGCCCTGTAGCCACACAGACCAAAATGGTAAAAAAATACTATACGCAAAAAAATAGGTAAAATAGTCAATAGCTAACCAACGTGTTGATGGAATGACCATCACCCCTCCCTTTTTTCAATGCAAAAAACCCGCTCATACAAACATGTAGAAGCGGGTTTAGGTAATTAAATATTGTTTATATTATGCGTAAACTGGGTATTTTTTGCAGATTGTTAATACTTTTTGTTTCACGCTTTCAATGGTCGCTTCGTCATTGAGGTTGTCTAGAATATCACACATCCAGCCAGCTAGCTCACCTGCTTCCGCTTCTTTAAAACCACGACGTGTAATTGCTGGAGAACCAATACGTACACCAGACGTTACGAATGGGCTTTTCGGGTCGTTTGGTACGCTGTTTTTGTTAACAGTGATATTAGCGCGGCCAAGAGCTGCATCAGCATCTTTACCAGTAATACCTTTATCAACTAAATCAACTAAGAATAAGTGGTTTTCAGTTCCACCAGACACAACTTTATAGCCACGTTTTTGGAAAATGTCGACCATGGCTTTCGCATTTTTCGCCACTTGCTGCTGGTAAACTTTGAACTCTGGCTCCATAGCTTCTTTCAACGCAACCGCTTTACCTGCAATCACATGCATTAAAGGGCCACCTTGAGAACCTGGGAATACCGCAGAGTTGATTTTTTTGTACATCTCTTCGTCGCCACCTTTAGCAAGGATCAAACCACCGCGAGGGCCTGCTAAAGTTTTATGGGTCGTTGTTGTGACAACATGAGCGTGAGGAACTGGGTTTGGATAAACACCAGCTGCAATAAGACCTGCAACGTGAGCCATATCAACAAACAGATAAGCACCAATGCTATCTGCAATTTCACGCATTTTAGCCCAATCAACCACACCTGAATATGCAGAGAAACCGCCGATAATCATTTTAGGTTGATGTTTTACTGCTTGTGCTTTGATATCGTCGTAGTCAATTTTACCGCTCTCATCAATACCATAAGGAACGATATTATATAACTTACCCGAGAAATTAACTGGCGAACCATGCGTCAAATGCCCACCGTGTGCAAGGTTCATACCTAACACTGTATCGCCCGGTTGTAATAAAGCCATGTAAACAGCAGCGTTTGCTTGTGAACCAGAATGCGGCTGTACGTTTGCGTAATCAGCACCAAATAATTCTTTTGCACGGTCAATCGCTAATTGCTCAACGACGTCAACGTACTCACAACCGCCGTAATAGCGTTTACCTGGGTAGCCTTCTGCATATTTATTGGTTAGCTGAGAACCTTGAGCCTGCATGACTCGTGGACTGGTATAGTTTTCAGAAGCAATTAATTCAATGTGTTCTTCTTGACGTTGTACTTCTTGCTCCATTGCTTCCCATAGTTTTGGATCATAGTCTGCAATATTCATTTCACGCTTTAACATTCGCTTCTCCTGCCTCAGCAATTCAATAGGTTGAAAATCGATTCATCGCAATAACACACAGTGTAAACTCTTTTTCTCTGTTGAGATAGCCCTAAAGAAAAAATATACGCAAACGATTGCATTAATTTTTTTCACTTCATTTGCTTCTTAAGGCTTCACTATAAAATAGCCCAAATTTTATTTTTTGACGCAGAGATCGCTGAATTTGCAAGCCCCTTCTCATTATGTGTTTATTTCAGTCATATTTTCCACGTTTGAGTATTTACTTGTTACCTTAAATATTATAAGTTGTATTTAAAATACATGTTTATAAATAAACTTTGTGTCTCTCAAATAAAAGTACGTTTATTACGGTGAAATAACGCTATCTAAATGAAAATATGCAATATATTTTCAAGTAGCTGAAAAATACATCATCGCGATGAACACTAAGGGAACATGAAAATAATTCAGGAGCACCTGTATGTTAGATAGCCAAACCATTGCCATTGTTAAATCAACTATCCCTGCCATTGCTGAGACAGGCCCCAAACTTACCGCCCATTTTTATGACAGAATGTTTAAACAACATCCTGAACTAAAAGATATTTTCAATATGACTCACCAAATGAATGGTGACCAACGCGAAGCCCTATTCAATGCTATTTGCGCTTATGCCGTCCATATTGAAACACCTGAAGCACTGGTTTCTGCCGTGGAAAAAATCGCACAAAAACACGTGAGTTTAAATATCAAACCGGAGCACTACCCAATTGTTGGGGAAAACTTACTGGCAGCTATCGATGAATTACTTAACCCAGGTCAAGAAGTGCTTGATGCATGGGGAAGAGCTTATGGTGTATTAGCGGATATTTTCATTGGTCGTGAAGCCGCAATTTACCAAGAAAACTCAGATAAAACGGGGGGATGGGAAGGCCTACGGGAATTTAAACTAAAACAAAAACAGCCACAAAGTGATGTCATCACCAGTTTTGAATTTGTCCCTGTCGATGGAAAACCCGTCGCAAATTACCGCGCAGGGCAATATATTACAATCTATGTAAATAGTGATGATTTTGAAAACCAAGAAATTCGCCAATATTCATTAACTACTGCACCTAATGGTCATAGCTATCGTATCGCCGTAAAACGCGAAGACCAAGGCGCTGTTTCTAATTTCTTACACCAGCAATTAAATGAAGGTGATAGCGTATTATTGGCCCCTCCTTGTGGTGATTTCTTTATCGATGTTGATAACCAAACCCCTGTCACGTTGATTTCTGCGGGTGTAGGCTTAACCCCGATGTTGAGTATGCTTAACCACCTCACAGAACAAGGGCACGATGCACAAGTCAATTGGTTACATGCGGCTGAAAATGGGGCTGTTCATGCTTTTAGCCATGAAATACAACAACTGATGGCAAAACAAAAAGCGGGGCAATCTGCCATTTGGTTTAATCAACCTCGTACAACTGATCGGGCTGGCTTTGATTATCAATTCCAAGGTTTAATGGACTTAGAGCAAGTTCGTGAATGGATTGAGCAACCAAACATGCAGTTTTACTTCTGCGGCCCAGTCGGTTTTATGCAACATGTTGGTAAACAGTTAGTTTCAATGGGGGTTGATGCCAATGCTATTCACTATGAATGTTTTGGCCCACATAAGGTTCTGCCACTCAACTAATTGATAAAAAAATGCTCTTCTCGTGAGAAGAGCATTTCTTGAGATGCATTAACGCATTAAAATTGCTTTAATCACGTTTTAAAGCTCAAGCGGCTTAGTTTTCTCGCAATTTAGCGGTAACGGGTTCATCTAACAAATACACTGTTTTAATCCCATTCCTGTGTATTTTCCGTTACCGCTTTTTCCTTCTATGTTTAAATCGCTTCTTCGTCCTGTTCACCCGTACGGATGCGGATCACCCGGGCAACGTCATAAACAAAGATTTTACCATCACCAATTTTACCGGTTTGCGCGGTTTGCATAATGGTTTCGACACAGTTTTCGACTATATCGTCCGGAACTACAATTTCAATTTTTACTTTAGGGAGGAAATCGACCATATATTCTGCACCGCGATACAGCTCGGTATGCCCTTTTTGGCGACCAAAGCCTTTCACTTCAGTAACAGTCATCCCAGTTATTCCTACTTCAGCCAGAGCTTCACGAACATCATCAAGTTTAAATGGCTTTATAATTGCATCAATTTTTTTCATAAATAGTCCCTGTTATGACCAGTTTTTACGGCCAAAACCTGAGGTGATCGGATAACGGCGATCTTTCCCAAAATTACGCATGGTAATACGCGGCCCAATAGGAGCTTGACGGCGTTTATATTCGTTAATATCAACAAGGCGTACAACTTTACGCACCATCTCTTTATCAAAACCTAACTTAATTAAATCATTAACGGAGAGATCTTTTTCGACATAACCTTCAAGTATCGCATCCAAAACGTCATAAGGCGGTAGGCTGTCTTGGTCTAACTGGCCTGGAGCAAGTTCCGCAGAAGGAGGCCTATCAATGACACGTTGAGGGATAGCTGGCGATATTGTATTACGATATTTAGCTAACTCAAAGACGAGGGTTTTAGGCACATCTTTTAATACATCAAATCCCCCAGCCATATCGCCATATAATGTTGAATAGCCCACGGCCGATTCACTTTTGTTACTTGTGGTCAACACTAAACGACGGCGTTTATTAGACATTGCCATTAGAATAACAGCTCGGCAACGTGCTTGTAGGTTTTCTTCTGTTGTATCAGCTGCTGTACCTTCAAACATAGGTGCTAATTGTGCCATGAATGCATCAAACATTGGCTCAATAGAAACAATATCAAATTCAACTCCGAGCAGCTCAGCTTGTTCTTTGGCATCATGGATGCTCATTTCAGAAGTATAGCGGAAAGGCATCATCACTGCCTGTACATGCTCTTTACCTATTGCATCTACGGCAATAGCAACAGTCAGCCCTGAGTCTATCCCCCCAGACAACCCTAAAATAGCACCGTTGAAGCCATTTTTAGTGATGTAATCACGTGTTGCCAATACCAACGCTTGGTAAACTTGAGCCACTGAGTTCGTTTCTTCTTGAGCCCCACCATCAGTCACCAATACCAAATCTTCAAAATGGACTGTCGCTACTTGTTCTTCAAACTCAGCCAACTGGTATACTTGTTTACCTTTATTCGCCAATACCTTAGAACCGCCATCGAATACTAGTTCATCTTGACCACCGACTTGATTGAGATAGACGATAGGCATATTAGTACGTTGGCAATGATCGACCAGCAAGTCACTACGAATATGTTCTTTGTGAATATCATAAGGTGAAGCATTTATCGTGAGTAATAACTCAGCACCGGCGCCTTTAACGGCATCCACTGGCTCGTCATACCAAATATCTTCACAAATCAATAACCCAATGCGATAACCTTTAAATTCTACTACGCAGGTTTTTTCATCAGCCGTGAAATAACGAGGCTCATCAAATACACCATAATTTGGCAGTTCTTGTTTAAAATAACGTGCGTGTAATTTGCCTTGGTAAAAAAATGATAACGCATTATAGATTTCATCGTTTTCATACCATGGGTGACCGACGATAATTGCTGTAGCAGAACTGGCTTTTTGTAGGCGTTCAAGTTGTACGAGGCAACGGTCTTCAAAATCACCACGGAAAATCAAATCCTCCGGAGGATACCCAGTCAGTGATAACTCTGAAAACATAACGATATCAGTGTGACCTGCTTGTTCTTTTACAACTTGCAGCATGCGTTCACAATTGCCTTCAATATCACCGACTAGCCAGTTAAGTTGTGCTAGCGAAATGTTAAGCTTACGGCTCATAAGGTGTTTTTTCTCCCGAAGCATGAATATGGATTGCTCTATTGCACATAATTTGTTCGATAAAATTCATGCGGTCAATAATTTTCATTTATTCTTTAAAATCATTGGCTTCTAAATCATGACGACCAAGTAATTTATAAAATTCTGTACGATTTCTCCCTGCCATTCTAGCAGCTTGAGTCACATTCCCCTTCGTCATTTGTAATAACTTACGCAAGTAATTTAGTTCAAACTGATTACGCGCTTCAACAAAAGTCGGGAGGGCCGTATTTTCCCCTTGCAGAGCCTGACTGACAAGCGCTTCACTAATAACAGGAGACGTGGTGAGTGCAACACATTGTTCAATGACGTTGACTAGCTGACGCACATTTCCTGGCCAACTCGCGGTAATAAGGCATTTCATCGCATCACTGGAAAAACTGCGTACAAACGGTTTATGGCGAGATGCTGACTCACGTAATAAATGATTAGCTAATAATGGGATATCTTCAGAGCGTTCATTCAATGCAGGAATACGTAGATTAACTACATTCAAGCGGTAATAAAGGTCTTCTCTAAACTCATTTTTTTCCATCGCTTTCGGTAAGTCACGATGAGTGGCAGATAAAATTCGTACATCAATATCTAAATCACGGTTACTTCCTAAGGGGCGTACTTTGCGCTCTTGCAACACTCGCAATAATTTGACTTGCAATGGCATTGGCATATCACCAATTTCATCCAAAAATAAGGTCCCACCACTAGCAGCGAAAAATAACCCCTCACGATTACTCACCGCGCCTGTAAATGCACCTTTAGCATGGCCAAAAAGTTCAGACTCTAATAATTGCTCAGGTAATGCGCCACAGTTAATCGCAATAAATGGCTTACGAGCACGAGGGCTTGCTTTATGGATTGCTTGAGCCAATACTTCTTTACCTGTACCACTTTGCCCATTAATTAATACGCTTACATCTGACTGAGCAACCATATGGGCTTGCTCTAGTAAACGGATCATTAAAGGGCTGCGAGTCACAATACCAGAGCTCCATTCCTCATCACTTATTGGGGTTGATGAAAGCGCAAGAGCTTCGTCGATGGCTTTATATAGTGCATCTTTATCAACGGGTTTAGTTAAGAAACTAAATACCCCTCGTTGTGTAGCCGCAACAGCATCAGGAATAGAGCCGTGTGCCGTTAATATAATAACGGGCATATTCGGATGGGCTTTTTGAATTTCATCAAATAACGCCATGCCATCCATTTCATCCATTCGTAAATCGCTGATCACTAAATCTAATTTTTCTTTTTGTAATATTTTTAGTGCTTCAGGCCCGCTTTCTGCCGTAATGACTTTAAAACCTTCACTACTTAAACGCATTCCGAGTAGTTTAAGTAGACTTGGGTCGTCATCCACTAACAGTAAATTTGCCGATTTACGGTTTGTCATTAGGTTCATTCTCCGATGAAGGCTGTTCTACAGATGAGCCCGATGTGTTACTTGGCTGCTGGCTCTCTGAAGATGTAGGTTTTTCCCCTTCTACTGCATTCTCGACTTCTTTTTCTGTTTCATTAGTACTTTTTTTGCGTGAAGAAAGTTGGCGTTCAATATCCGTTAAGTTTTCTAATTTTCGCGCAGTCGTGTTCAATTCAAAAGCCAGCTTGGCATTGTCTTCCTTTAGGCGGTCGAGTTTACTGTCCATTTCTTGCTGCAAACGCTTATAACGCGAACCTGCATCAGAAAGATTAATAATTTGCACTTGTTGTTCACGCCATAGCTGCAATAAGGGGCGTACCCCTGTTGGAAAACTCAAACTATAGGTATTAATGCTATCAAGCATTTTTCGCCTTTCAGCAATGCTGGGGTCTGCTGAATTTAATAAGATATTTTGTTGAAATGCCGTCGACCAATCCGTCACCGTTATTTGATTAGCATCAGTTCGAGCCTGAGTCATATCAACCCTATCAGCACAATCCATCATACGTAACCAAAACAAGGCGTTTTCACGAGCTGCTAGCTGGTCATTATCCCAAATAGTTTCACAAGATGCATAGCGATAGTCAGTCACTTTAACTTCAGGTACAACAACTTGTGACAGTGTTTCAAGGGGGGATTGCCCATCTTTCGTAACACAACCTGTTAAAAAAAGGCCAAATAAAACCACCCCAATATGTGTAGTTGTACGTCTCATCACGTAACTAACCACCTGCTTTTGTTTATTAAACGCGACTTTATTACAAAGTACGGTTAAAAGTTCTGTAGACCGATTTACCATTATTCATTCTCTGCTGTTAGAGGCAGTTCAATTCTAAAACAAACATCTGCTGATTTATGAGGCGCCAAGGAGAGCTCTCCCCCCATTTGTTTGATGCAATCCTGTGCAATACTTAGCCCTAATCCACTTCCTTTAACAGCACCTTTTCTTTGTAATGAACCTTGATAAAAAGGCTCAAATATCATGCTTTTTTCAGAATCTGGGATTGGAGTACCTGTATTAGCAACTTCAATCAGAAGTTTATTGTCTATCCTACGACTAGAAACCCAAATATTACCTGATTCGCTACCATAGTGCACCGCATTGGAGTAGATATTATCGATTACACGCCCAAGAAGTGTCGGTTCTGCTAAGCAACTTTCAACTTTTAGACGCACGTCCGTTTTAATATTTTTCGCTCTCGCCGGTAAATTATGTGCATTTACAATATCGTCAATCAGCTTTTGCAAATCGACTAATTGTGCTTCAGGTGGGTTATCTACCAATTTGCGATTATAATCAAGAAGTTGTTCAATAAGTTGCTGAAGGTGCTTACTGCTATGATCTAAGATTTCGACAACTTCCCTTTGGGAGACCGTTAATGGCCCAGCAACCTCATCCGCAAGAAGCTCTGTTCCCTCACGCATACTGGCTAAAGGCGTTTTTAATTCATGTGAAATATGACGCAAAAATTCATGGCGTTGAGATTCAAGCCATGCCAAACGTTCGCTCAACCAGATGATCCGCTGAGCAATAGTACGCAGCTCTCGAGGGCCTTTAAAGCGTTCTATATTGCTCGCCAAGGTTCGACCAGTACCGAGGCGGTTAATCATTCGCTCAATAACCTTCACCGGACCAATAATCATCCTTGTGAATAAAGTGACCAGTAATGCGCTCAATAAAAAGAGGATTAAACTTTGCCAACCAAATAATTGCCCTTTATTGGCAATTGCTTTTTGTAATTGCTCTCCACGACTAAAAATCACATTTCTTGTTTCTTGAATTAAAAGTGCATTTTCAGCGGAAAATTGTTCCAATGCTTGAACAACTTTCTGGGTTGGTTCGTTATTTTCACAAGTAACTGCTTTAAGTTGCCCTAATATTTTAGACAGGTTAGAGGTATCTGAGTCTTTCGGTAAAATCGTCTTTTGGCGCTCAAGCATCTGTTCATAGTCAACAAATTGCTTTTGATACTGTGTCTGTAGTGTCGCATCTTGTAAAACACAATATTGCCGATAACTACGCTCCATTTCCAAGGCGAGACTACTCATGACCTCACTGCGCCTTGCGTCAAGCAATGTGGTCTTATTGATATCGGCTGCTTGATTACTCAGTTGCTCTAAGCTTTGGTAAGCCTGATAAGCTAACACTAAGAGTGGTAATAATACCAACCAGAATGCCATAACAACCAATTGGCGCAAGGAGCGCGGGAAAAAACGCCATTTACTCAATGCATTCATCTCATACTCATTAAACGTTTTTTAATGGTAACAGAACTCTTTGTAGGACGGGTAGTTGAATCACAATTCTGTATACCGCAATGTTGAAATCAGACTAAGTGTATAATGTGATAGCAATCAACATGCCAACCTCTCTAAATAAAGGTCGGGGCTTTTTAGCCACGCATATCTATTGATAAATAAATAGCAAAAGCGCATTTCAACAACCAATCACTTAAGATGATCTTTGGGGAAACTACACTGAGATAGCAACGCAGCGGTTCGAAAGAATGGGGGAGATAAACAGGAAGGCGGGATAGAGTATTGGACTCTACCCCGCCAGCGATGGGTTACTTCTTTTATATGACTATGTCTTTACAATAAAGATAATCATATAGGTGGTGCCTCACTCAACGTGTCGCCCTGTGTTTGATAAGGCCCGAAGGCGAGTATCTGTGCTGTTGGACGGTAGGCACCTTACTTTGGCGTCATTCTTGCTTTATGTGGTATGTACCCAACTAATTATGGACCTACATAATAAATTGAATGAGCAACTGAGTATTATTATGCACAAGCCATGCCAACTTTTCAAGAAAACACTCATCACTTTGAATAATAACAAAAAATATATTCAACCATTCTTTTACGGGATTTAAGTACACAAAAATAGTGTTCTCCATTCATCGTATTGTCGCTAATTTAAGACACTCTAGCATCAAAAATAAAATAACCTTAAATATCAAAAAGATAAATGTCTCCATTTGGCGACAGTGACAATACTGGTTTGTCGTTTATTTTATACACCCCGTATTAAAGGGGGAAAAACCTAGTTAACCCTATTGATATTTCAGTTAAGTTACATTAAATATATTTATATTTTATGTGTGAAATAAAATATTAACGCTAATTTGACAATCCATAACAAAGCAGACAATCAAAAAAATAATTACTTATAATACATTAAGATAAGAAATTATAGCATTTTCTTTTTATATGGTTTGCTTTTTCCGCAAAGCAATATAATACTTAAAAAGAACAAATCAATTGACCTTTTTTTAAACAATAATAGGATGTCAAATGAAAGACTCTTCAACGGTAACTAACAAACCAGATGACCTCAGTGCTGGCGTATACGTTTTACAGCAAACAATTGGTTTCATGTTTCAAGCTGCATTACGTGCAGCTGCAAAACTTAATTTAGCTGAACACTTAGAGAGTGGCCCCAAAACGTCAGAGCAGCTAGCACAAGAACTCGGTTGCAGAGAAAGAACAATTCGCCAAATACTGCGCCTGCTTGCCAGCCACCGGATTTTTACCTCTCTAGGTGACTCGCGTTTTGCCTTAAACCCTGAAGCCGAATTTCTAAAGGCTGATCATCCATTTTCATTACGCCAAGCGATACTCATGGTAACAGACCAAACATTTTGGATGCCGTCTTATCAATTAAGTGATATCGCATTAAAAAAACCGGTATTTGAAGATTTATTTGGCGGTAGTTTCTTTGAATATTGGGAGAAAAATGCCAACTTACCCGACAACTTCCATAATGGTATGTCATCATTTTCAGCGATAGAAAATAACTCTGTAGTTAGGCATTATGATTTCAATGAAAATATTGTTGTAGCTGATATTGCGGGTGGCTTTGGTGGTTTACTTCTCGAAGTACTGAAAAACAACCCAACAGTTCAAGGTATTCTATTTGATAGGGAACATGTTTTAGAAAATAATATCTTACACTTATTAGAAGATGACTCTCGTTGGGAAACTTGCCCCGGTTCTTTCTTTGAAAAATGCCCAGAAGCCGACATATTTTTACTTAAGTATATCAGCCATGACTGGCCAGATGACAAAGTTGTTGAGATCCTAAAAACTATCCGCCGTGCTATGAAGCAATCATCTAAATTACTCTTGATCGATTGTGTTATTGGTGATGATGACAAACCCTATTTTGGCAAAGAATTGGATTTACTCTGTATCAACCTTTCCGCGGATGGCGGCGGGCATACAAAAGCAGAGTTTGAAGCGCTATTTGCCAAGTCTGGGTTAAAACTTAATCGGATCATCGACACGGATACCCACGTTTATATCATTGAAGTAGTGCCTGTTTAATCATCTAAAATAAGGGGTAACTCTTCAGGTAATAAAACATTACGCCTTAGTTTTATTACCTTATACGATTAAATCATTGCCTATTGTGGGCTCGCCTTCCCTCCTCCTTTTATACTCTGCTTTTCTGATGAATATCAGAATTCTAAATGATGTTTATAGATTATCCTTTCCCATCTTGATATAAGACTGAGTAACACACTACACATTAAAATAATAAAGCCAAATGATAAAAATCGCCTTAATTGATGACCATATTGTTGTACGGTCTGGGTTCGCTCAATTGCTTACCTTAGAAAGTGATATTTCAGTGGTTGGGCAATATGCAAATGCCCAAGAAGCTTGGCCAAACCTAATTAACCTTGATATAGATGTGGCCATTATGGACATTTCTATGCCTGATGAAAACGGCTTGCAATTACTCACGCGTCTACGCCAGAAAAAGCCCGACTTCCGTACAATTATTTTAAGTATTTATGACACGCCGGCTTTTGTTCAAAGTGCGTTAGATGCGGGGGCTAGCGCTTATTTAACGAAACGCTGCGGACCAGAAGAATTAGTCCAAGCTGTTCGTTCTGTCCATCAGGGAGGTTGCTACCTATGTTCAGATGCCATGAGAGCTTTACGCCATTCACCGCAGCAACAAAAAGGAATTCAAGAGCTTACCCCTCGTGAACGCGAAGTATTTGATTTATTAGTATCAGGGTTAAGCGTTAAGGTCATAGCTGAACAACTCGAATTGAGCCATAAAACTGTTCATGTGCACCGTGCTAATGTACTCGGTAAATTACAGTGTGAAAATACCATCGATCTGGTTCATTATGCATTAGAACACAACCTGATTTCTCGATAATTTATGATGAATAAAAGCCTGCGATTAACACTGCAATCCACCTTTCTACTTTTTACCTATTCATTATTGTGGGTTGGGTTGTGGATCATCGGTTTTTATTTGAGCCAAAATAGTTTTCAAGCAACATTATTTCTTCCTCAAGGGTTAAGACTCGCTTTAATGATCATCCTTTGGCGACGCTATTGGCCAACACTGCTACTCAGTGAAGGAATACTCAATCTTTGGCTATCAGAAGAACAATTACTGTTTCAACCTATTTTATTACTCTCTCCATTGCTCAGCCTTGGAGTCGCTTTTATTATTCAAGATATCTGGTGGCGATACACTTTATATTGGCAACGTTTATTACTGTTGCTCGCCGGTGTGGCTGCAAATAGCATTCTGCATGCGTTATTATTTGGTTGGTTATCCCCCTATTCCGTTAGCCAGTTATTTTTAACGACATTTACTGGCGGAATTTTGCTATCCCCATTTGTTTACCTAATTTATGAATATCTACACGAACAGCACTACCAAATGTTACTTGACTATGGGACTCCTGATAAGCAATTACGTACTTCATTGATTGTCTGGTGCTTTTTGTTTTGTGTTGTCGGTTTAAGCGCTCAAGTCTTTTTTGCGCCTGAAATAGAGCGTTTAATTGTCCTACTGGTATTTATTCCTAATGTTTTTATGGCCTATCGCTATGGCTGGCAAGGTGGAGTACTTTCCGCTCTATTAGGGAGTTTAATTATTACTTTTGCTCGGCAATTCCACGGTGCCTTCGCTGATTTAGAAGAGCTAGAGATGTTCTTAAGTACCCAAGCCCTTATTGGTATTGGATTAGGGATTGCCATTAGCCGTCAAAAACAACTTGCTAGCAATTTACAACGTTACCGCCAACGTTTAGAACAAGAGCTAAAAGCTCGTCGTGATTTAATGCGCCAATTAGTCCATACCGAAGAAGATATTAAAAAAGCGATTGCCCGTGAGTTACACGATGAAATCGGCCAAAATATTACCGCCATCCAAATTCAATCAATGTTAGTCAAAAAAACTGCCGCTGATCCACTTGGCCAGCAAGCAGCGAGCCAAATTAATGAACTCGCGCAGCAAATTCACCAGTCTACACGGCAATTGTTGCGCCAGTTACGCCCGCCCGTGCTAGAAGAAATGTCCTTGGAAAAAGCGCTTAAACACTTAATTGCTGAGTTTTCCTTCCCTGAAAGGAATATTCAATGCCATTTTCATTACGGTTTACAAGAAACACCAATAAACGAAACGGTTTTATTTACACTATATCGGCTAGTCCAAGAGTTACTTAACAATATCAGTAAGCATGCAAAAGCCACTCAAATCCATATATCACTTGAACAAGTAAATGACCAGATCCAGCTTATCGTTGATGATAATGGCGTTGGTATTCCTTTTAGTAAACGAACCAGCGGCTTTGGTTTACGTGGTATTGAAGAACGAGTCAGAGCCTTAGGCGGTGATTGGACGTTAACTACCCAAAATGGAACGAAAATAAGTGTTAACTTGCCCACATTTTGAGATAAAACATCGCAAAACTAGGAATTATTCCTACCCCTCTAATACCTTCTCTCATCCTTTTTGTTAAAAACTTGATTACATTTGCCAAACAAGAGAAACAACACCATGACAGGTAATGACACGTTGAGTCTGGATAACACTTATCGTTTTTGGCGTCGCCGCTTAATGCTATCAATGATTATTGGTTATGCCACGTTTTACCTTACACGAAAAAGCTTTAATTTCGTGATGCCAGTTATGCAAAGTGAATTGTTTCTCGATAAAAGCGATATCGGCTGGATAGCCACTGCGTTTTACCTTACCTACGGTATTTCAAAGTTTTTATCGGGTATTTTTCACGATATTACAGGATATCGCTGGTTTATGGGGGCAGGCCTAGTGATGACTGGGTTGCTAAATATCGTATTCGCCTATTGCTTATCGTTCCCTGCTTTATTAGTGGTGTGGACATTAAATGGTTTTTTCCAAGGTTGGGGATGGCCTCCTTGCGCACGTATCTTAACCCATTGGTATTCACGCAATGAACGTGGCTTTTGGTGGGGGTTATGGAATATCTCGATAAACCTTGGTGGAATGCTGCTGCCTTTATTGACAGCGCTATTAGCCACCCAATATAGCTGGCAGATGGCTTTAATTGTTCCTGGGGTAATTGGCGTGGTTGTTGGTTTATGGCTATGTAGTCAGTTACGAGGAACACCACAAGAAGAGCATCTTCCTAGCGTGGGCCAATGGCGAAAAGATGTGCTGGAATTACGCCAAGAGCGTTTGTCTCCGCCAATGCCAATGCTCTTGATTTTAAAAGAGAGCATCGTTTTTAACCGCATGATTTGGTTATTAGGTTTCTCTTATATCTTAGTTTATTTGATCCGTATGGCAATAAATGATTGGGGAAACCTATGGTTAACGGAAACACACGGTACCAACTTACTGAGTGCTAACGCAACATTATCGTTATTTGAATTAGGTGGCTTATTAGGGGCACTTTGTTCTGGCTGGGGTTCAGATCTTTTGTTTCGCGGCCAACGCGCACCTATGATTTTACTGTTTTCATTGGGCCTGTGTGTTTCAGTTAGCGCCTTATGGTTAACGCCAATTCATCATTATGCATTATTGGCTGTATGTTTTTTTGCTATCGGCTTTTTTGTTTTTGGACCACAAATGTTAATCGGTCTAGCTGCAACAGAATATTGTCATAAAAAAGCAGCTGGAGCGGTAACAGGCTATCTTGGCTTGTACGCCTATTTAGGTGCCGCAATTGCTGGATGGCCACTCTCTCAGGTCATTGCACGTTATGGTTGGTCAGGGATGTTTACCTTGCTCGCCAGTGCAGCGGCTCTGATGGGGCTACTGCTAATGCCTCTTTTGATTGCCAATGTCAGCAAACGGGAGCACTTAGCAGGCACTGTTTCACCCTCTGATAATAAAACCTGAAAAAAGGACTGACAATGAAACTGAAAACTCTCTCTACGCTTATCGCTGCGGGTTTGTCACTTGCAGCAATCACTACCACTGCAAATGCCGCAGGCCGTCTGGTGGTTTACTGTAGCGCAACTAATGCCATGTGCGAAACAGAAACCCAAGCTTTCGCGAAAAAATACGATGTCAAAACCACATTTGTTCGTAACGGTTCTGGCAGTACTTTAGCTAAAATTGAAGCAGAAAAACGCAATCCACAAGCTGATGTATGGTATGGCGGTACATTAGACCCTCATTCACAGGCGGGGGAAATGGATTTACTCGAACCCTATAAATCGCCAAAATTATCTGAAATCATGCCTCAGTTCCAAGACCCTGCGAAACGTAAAGGGAACTATTCTTCCGCGGTTTACATTGGTATTTTAGGCTTTGGCGTAAATAAAGACCGCTTAAAAGAAAAAGGTTTACCTATCCCAACTTGCTGGAAAGACCTGACTAAACCTGAATATAAAGGCGAAATTCAAATTGCTGACCCACAAAGCTCAGGGACAGCTTATACCGCACTGGCCACTTTTGACCAGCTATGGGGAAATGAACAAGCTTTTGATTATCTGAAAAAACTGAATGCGAATATTTCACAATACACCAAGTCAGGGATTGCACCGGCACGTAATGCGGCTCGAGGTGAGTCTGCTATTGGTATCGGGTTCTTACATGATTATTCATTAGAAGTCGAAAATGGCGCACCATTAGAGCTTATTGCACCTTGTGAAGGTACAGGCTATGAAATTGGCGGTATCAGTATCCTTAAAAATGCGCGCAATATGGATAACGCCAAACTATTCGTTGATTTTGTCCTCTCTAAAGAAGCGCAAGAACTTAGTTGGAAAGAAGGTAAATCTTACCAGATTTTAACCAATACCACTGCGGAGTCTTCCCCAGTTTCATTAAAACTCAATGACTTAAACCTAATTAACTATGATATGGATAAATACGGGGATGCAGATGTCCGTAAAAATCTGATCAATAAATGGGTTACTGAAGTAAAAATGAGCAAATAACAATTTGGTGCGGCGTTAATACGCCGCATTGAGCACTTACTTAACTAAAATAAAAATTAATTTAATTAAGCTCAAAATAGTTTGTGTCATGGCTAAACACCCTGCTTACACAAAATATAATGAGCTTAGGGGGATCTATGTCTCAAACCCTAACACTGACACCGCCTAAAAAGCGAGATAGCACCTTTTTCTGGTTGTTATTAGCTTGGATTGGTTTTGCTTTGCTACCTTCTTGGAGCCTTGATTATGGCTTACTTGATTCTACGCAAGATGAAATCCTTGCCGCGTATGGTTGGAGCAGCTTAAACATTAGTTGGCTTTGGTATTTATTGCCTTCTATTTTATTTATTCGCCCGTTAACACCTGCGGATCGCTATCATAAAACTCGCCATTATTTGGATATTGGCATTGCAGTAGCAACGGTTGCTGTAGTCATTTTGACCTCTTATCTTGAAGGAAAAGGCTTAGGCTACTCTTCGATAGTGTTATTTATCGCCCTTGGCATGGTGATGACTCTCGCACTAACACGCCTTGAATGGCTTGGTGGCGACCAGTTTGTTATTGGTTCACTCATCACTGTTGTCACCCTGATTGCGCTGTTTATTGTTTTTCCGAGCGTGGCTATTTTTATTCCCATGTTCACCGATGGTAATGGCGATTTTGCTCCCTTTGCGTTTGTAGCGATTTTGACACAATCACATATTGTTCAAGTCATTATTAACTCAATCTTTTTATCATTGGCGGTTGGTGCTGGCTGTACCTTCTTTGGTTTAATTTTAGCTATTTACACCACTCGTATTGCGAAACGCTCCGCAATTATTGGCCGTATTTTCTCAATATTACCCATCGTAACTCCGCCATTCGTTGTCGGTTTGGGTGTTACGTTGATGATGGGGCGTTCTGGGTATATCACCGAATTTCTCGCGGCCTATATGGGGTTAGAAAATACCAACTGGTTATACGGTTTTACTGGTATTTGGCTAGCTCAAGTCCTCGCCTTTACCCCTATGTCATTTATGATTTTGGATGGGGCAATTAAAACTATTCATCCATCATTAGAAGAAGCTTCGTATACCTTACGAGCTAACCGCTACCAAACCTTTTTTAATGTGTTTATGCCATTACTGAAACCTGCACTGGCTAACGCATTCTTAATTGTCATCGTTCAGTCATTAGCCGATTTTAGTAACCCATTAGTGTTAGGCGGTAACTTCGATGTTCTAGCAACACAAATTTATTTTTATATCACAGGTTCTCAGCTCGATTATCAAGCAGCAAGTACCTTGGGTGCATCACTATTAGTTTTCTCACTATTAGTGTTCTGCGTTCAATATATGTGGATAGGTAAGCGTTCCTATGTCACTGTTTCGGGCAAATCGTATCGCGGTGATGTACAACCATTACCTGTGTCATTAATTGCTACTGTAACTACCTTCTTAGCTATTTGGGTTGCCTTTAACGTATTGTTATACGGTAGTATTTTCTATGGTAGCTTCACGGTAAACTGGGGCGTTGATTACACATTAACCTTCGATAACTTTATTAAGTTATTCGGTCAAGGTATGAGTGACGGCGCATGGCCATCCTTATTAGATACCCTTCTGTACGCGGGTATTGCTGCACCAATCACCGCCATACTCGGCTTGTTAATTGCTTATATCGTCGTTCGCCAAGATTTTCGTGGTAAAAAAACCATCGAATTTACCACCATGCTGTGCTTTGCCGTACCGGGAACAGTGGCTGGTGTGTCATACATTTTAGCCTTTAATGACTCGCCATTTTACTTAACTGGTACCGCAGCTATCGTCATTATATCGATGACCATGCGTAATGTTCCGGTCGGTATCCGTGCCGGTATTGCGGGCTTAGGACAAATTGATAAATCGTTAGATGAAGCCTCACTCAGCTTACGGGCAGGCTCCATGCGCACCATTTTCTTTATTCTGTTGCCATTACTGCGCCCTGCGATTTTATCGGCTTTGATTTATAGCTTCGTGCGAGCGATCACGACAGTAAGTGCCATTGTATTCTTGGTAACCCCCGATACTCGCGTAGCAACTGCCTACATTCTTAATCGTGTTGAGGATGGTGAATACGGCGTGGCAATTGCTTATGGTTCAATACTGATTGTCGTCATGTTGGCCATTATTTTCTTATTTGACTATTTAATTGGCGAAGCCCGTGTTTCACGTTCCAAAGCCAAAAATGCACAGTAATCATGGAGTAACTGACATGACACAACATAATTTTGTTGAATTAAAAAATGTGACTAAACGCTTTGGTACCAATACGGTCATCGACGATTTAAGTCTTTCTATTCCACAAGGTAGTATGGTGACCTTATTAGGTCCCTCTGGCTGTGGTAAAACCACGGTATTACGTTTAGTCGCAGGGTTAGAAAAACCCACAGAAGGACGGATGTTTATAGATGGTGAGGATGTTACCGATCGTTCAATCCAACAACGTGATATTTGTATGGTTTTCCAATCATATGCCCTATTCCCTCATATGTCGTTAGGGGACAACGTCGGTTATGGTTTGAAAATGTTAGGCTTACCTAAAGCTGAAATCAGAAAACGTGTTGACGAAGCACTAGAATTGGTTGATTTAGCTGGCTTTGCTGACCGTTTTGTTGACCAAATTTCTGGTGGCCAGCAACAGCGTGTTGCTTTAGCTCGTGCCTTGATCCTCAAACCTAAAGTGTTGTTATTTGATGAGCCATTAAGTAACTTAGATGCCAATTTACGCCGTAGCATGCGTGAAAAAATCCGTGAATTACAGCAACAGTTTAACATCACCTCGTTATACGTGACCCATGACCAAAGTGAAGCCTTCGCCGTTTCCGATATGGTTTTGGTGATGAACAAAGGGAAAATCATGCAATTAGGTTCTCCACAAGAACTGTACCGTCAGCCTGCCTCAAGGTTTATGGCCAGCTTTATGGGAGATGCGAATATTTTCCCTGCCACACTGACTCATGATTCAGTAAATATTTTTAATTATCACTTACCTCGCCCAGCACAACTAGCAACGGATAATACGGAAATCACTGTCGGTGTACGCCCTGAAGCTATCACGCTCAGCTTACAAGGTGACGATAGCCAACGCTGTACTGTCACTCATGTGGCTTATATGGGGCCTCAATATGAGGTCACTGTTGATTGGCATGGTCAATCCATGTTGTTGCAAATTAATGCCACACAATTGCAGCCAACAGTAGGGGAAAACCTTTATTTACAGATCCACCCCTATGGCATGTTTATTCTTGAGTAATGTTACACTCTTTAAATAATGCTTAATGTGGTTAGGCAACAGGTAAGTGAAATACCAGAGTAAAGTACAAGGAAGTAACCACGTTAAGAAGCATTAAAGACTAGCTTAGCTAACAACAGAATAACTTGGCATTTGTGAATAACTCGTCGCCCCTCCGCCCTTTAGGGTGGAGGAGTACGCAGCACCGATAGGAAGTTTAATCACTAAAAGCATGTAAGCCGTTATTTGAATATCAAACTTTATTTTTTTCTAAAAAAATAATTAACATACTTAAAAGAATAAATAACATACCGATTATCATTGAAATTGTCATAGACTCATCTAAAAGATAAGATGAGATCATGACACTAATGATTGGTGAAATAAGAATTGAGTATGATGACAGTTTAACACCGCCGTGCCCTATCATGTAATACCAAAGAATATAAACAATCACCCCATTAGCCAGCCCCATATAGATAATTGGAATATATACAGTCCAAAGAAATTCAGGATGTATATTACTCAATATGTTTACATCAACATCTAAAAATGGCATTAACAATACAAGAAAAATCAATGAGACTATATTTTGGTAAAATACTTTTGAAGTTAGGTTTATTTTTAAGACGATTTTTTCAGATAAAATGGTTCCTATCGCCCACATGAGTGCACTTAATAGAATTATCGCTTCGCCAATACTTATGCCAGATGGCGCTATAAATATAAAAATGCCACTAATACATAATAAAGACACAATTATTGAACGAAATTCAATGTGTTTATTCATTATGCTCAGCAAGAGTGTTGCCATTACTGGCATCGTATAAACAAGTACAGACGCCTTTACCGCTTCAGTATACTTTAACGCCAAACTATTTAATATAGGAACCAAAAAAACATTCAAAAAACCAAGTGGGATACTTTTTAAAAAGTATTGAATATTAAACCGATATCGACCAATAATGAAAAATACAAAACACAAAAAAACAACTGAAATAACTAATGAATAGATTCTAAAACCCCAAACACCTACTTGGTCAATTGCCAGTTTTGATATAGGAAATGCACTCCCCCATATTAATGACATTAAAGTAGCACAAAGAAGCACTTTAATTTTTTTCATTATACCTCACAACTAATGCCATTCTTTTGCTTATTTTATTAGATGTTACTGTAGAAACAAAATGTGGGATTTTTCTTTTTTTTGTGTCAAAAATTAAAATGTTTAGATATGATGGGATAAATGTTTCTAAAATTTCTTTTTTTTCGTTATCTAATATCATCGTTAACCCTCCATAGTTCGCTTCCCATTCCTTTGTTAAGTTAATCACGATGCCTATACCATCATCGGAGTCACAATGTGTAGTTAAAAAATCATTTTTATCAAACTTGCTTAAATATATGTTTGATATCATGTTTACTTTCTTTCCAGTTATACTCCATAAAAAATCTTTAAATTTAACATCATCAACAACCGCAATTAAATCAACTAAAATTATTTTAATTTCATCAAAGCATATTCTTCTAAATGAAAATGAAAACTCGCCATTATCTCTATCCTCAAATGCTATTGTTTTTTCATAATTGATACTCTCTATATCAGTGTCAGAAAGATAAAAATCGCTTACCCCTCGCCTATTTTTTATAATAAAACTCCATTTATCCTCTTCAATATTATTAATTAAATTTAAATTAACTTCAAATTCAGGAAAAAAATCTTTTATTGAAAAACTAGTATACCCATTACTTAAAAATTCTTTGTTATGCTTACTTATCCCCATTAAACAGATTCTCCTCTGAAAAACTCAAGTCCCTAAGTGAGATTGTAACTTTCCTTCCTTCCAATGAGATAGCATCATATTTAGTAATAACTTTAATTACTTGGTCAATCACTAACCCTGACATTACAGCTAGTGATGGTGAGCTTTGCCAAGCATTAACAGTTCTCACCCCATTTAAAAACTGTTGCTTCATTCTTGCTTCTTGAAACTCTTTCACTGTCGGGTCATCACTATAGAATGTTTTTTTAATTTGATGTTTAACATCAAAGTATGTTTTCCCTATTTGATTATTTAAATAAATAGGTCCTATGGATATTTCATGTGGGTCCCCACCAAGTTCAATGATAGGTATCGATTTATCAATAGCAACTTTGTGTATTACCTCCTCTAGCGTATTTTTTTTGTAGTAGCCTAAACTTGCCCATGCAAGTAAAATCATATCAACATTATTAAGTAAATCATTAATTCTATTTTCATTTGGCGTTAAAAATTCAAAAAACTTTTCTATTTTAGTGTGTTTATTATGCTTATATATTCCATTTTCAGCTGAGTCAACTTTTCTTTTTCCGATATCCTCCTCTGTATATAAGACTTGTCTATTTAGGTTTGATAATTCGACAATATCACCATCAACAATCCTTAACGTTCCAACCCCCATTAATGCAAGTTGTAATGAGCACCATGTTCCCCATCCACCCATTCCCAGCACTAAAACTCTGCTTTTTTTCAAACGTTCCTGATATCTTATCGATGATAAATTATCATTATCGACTAAAGAAAATTGTAATAATTGACGATCGTACAATTCAATCTCTCTAGAAGAAAGTAATTCGGATGAAATAATATTATCTTCAACTAAACCACATGATATCATTTTTTGAATAAAATCTATGACTTCATATTCTTCAACATTTAAGTTTCTATTTAACAGTTCCTTTATTATTCTAGGTAATGTATGTTCTCCATCTAATTTAGACAATACGACTTTTACCCATTCAGGGGGGGACTTAATTATTTTAGCCTTACTAGGGATCTCACCAATACAAATATTTCCATTATCAGATTCAATAACATGATGAGAACGCTTTATCATTGGTTTTGTTATTCCGTTATACATATTCACACCTCCATTAAAATGCCGCCGTGGACGGCATTTTTTCAATCTTTACGACTCTAATATAACTTCTTCATCTTCATTATACATCGCAATTTCTTCGCTAATTGAAGATATACGCTCAGTTAAATCATGTAATATTATTTCATTTTCCATATTTTCACCTAGAATAAATGTAATTTTAATTAAATATTATCCACATTGATAACATTAAGATTAAAAATGATTAAATTAAGACAGTCAATATCAATAGAGAAACAAAAAAACTAACCATATAACAATAAAAAATACTGATAATTCATATTATTTAAATATATGCATGCTATTTTAAACCTCATAAAAAAACCAGCGCTTAAGTCTCCTTAAACGCTGGTTTTTAATAGCAGGATTAATTATAAGAATGCTTTATATGGCAGTTCAGGTTCATTTTTAAAAATATCATTAAAGCCACGGAAATGCTGATAATGTATGCGGTCTTTATCTGTTGGGTAAGTATACTTACCACCTACCTGCCAGAAAAACGGCGCAAATTTGTATTGTAAACGCTCTTTTTTCATATTCCATAAAACTTCTATTTCACGTGGGTCATTTTGGAAGTTGGCCCAAATATCATGGTGGAATGGAATAACTCGCTCGCAATCAAGTGACTCCGCAGCACGCAAAATATCAGATGAAGTCATTTTGTCCGTGACTCCACGGGGGTTCTCTCCAAAAGAAAGCAATGCCACGTCAATATTATAACGGTTACCATGTGCTGCGTAATAATTTGAATAGTGAGAATCACCTGAGTGATAAATAGAACCACCTGTTGTTTCAATTAAATAATTCACCGCACGGTAATCCATACCATCTAGGATTTCTTTATCATAAGAAGACACGCCTTGCGGTAGCGTAACCAGTGCTGTACGGTCGAAAGAATCGAGTACACGAATTTTCATGTCTCCGACTTCAATCACATCCCCCACCTTTGCCACAACACAACGCTCTGTAGGAACGCCCCATTTGGTCCATAAATCAACACAAGCTTGCGGGCCAATAAATTTAACGTGTTCACCGCAATTTTGTAATACTGCGGCTGCGACATTGACATCAATATGGTCGGCATGGTCATGGGAGGCTAATACCGCATCAATTTGTTTAATTGCAAATGGGTCGAGAGGAAAAATAGAGGTTCTTAGGTTAGGCTGTAATGCTTCTACCCCTCCCATGCGCATCATTTGGTGTTGCTTATTCATCAACGGATTTTTCTGCGTTTTTTTACCTGTCCCACACCAAAAATCGATAGAAATATTGGTATTACCTGCACTTTTCAGCCAAATTCCTGTACAGCCTAACCACCACATTGAGAATGTGTTTGGCTCAACAGCCGTTTTTTCAATTTCTTCATTCAACCAAGTTCCCCACTCAGGAAACGTACTTAAAATCCAAGATTCACGTGTGATTTCATTTACTTTACTCATAGTATTAATACCTTTTTCCAGAATTTTGAATGTAGGGAGCTTGGCGCCTTAATAGAGCATTAAGGCACTTAGCAAGATAGGATTAAATTCAATAAACCAAATATATGAAGGAATTAGACCAGTATGACCCGTGTTCCCTGTGCTTCAATGGCTTTAATAACTTCAGGGTTAGCGTTTTTTCCAGTAATTAAAACATCAATTTTATTTGCTGGGCAAAAGAGCATTCCTGTTCGATGCCCCACCTTAGAACTGTCAACCACCACCACGAGCTTATCGATTTGGTCAAGCATCTGTTGTTCAGCCACCGCCGTTAACATATCCGCTTTATACAAGCCGGCCTCTGTTAAGCCTTTGCCCGATGTAAACATCCAGTTACCTGCATAACCCATTAAGCTGTTCAGAGCTGGGTTTAAAAAAATATTTTGTGCCTTGTTGTACTGGCCACCAATTAAAATAACATCGTCGTGGTCTTGGTCTATTAAATAGCTTGCTAGCGGAAAATAATTGGTCACTATCTGTACGTTTTTCCCGCACAATTGCTGCCCAAGAAGGAACGCTGTTGAACCGCAGTTAATTACCGCGCTCTCACCGGGTAAACAGATTTCTGCCGCCTTAACCGCTATTTGTGATTTTTCCTCGTAGTGGTCAGTACTGTTAATATTTAACGGTGTCCACTTACGCTTTTTATTTTCAATTCTTTCTGCACCATTACGGACTTTTCGTAACTTACCTTGCTCATCTAACTTAGAAATATCGCGACGAGCCGTTGCAGGAGACACATTAAAGTGATCGGTAATATGAGAAACGTTGATCACCCTATTTGTTTCTAATAAAGACAATATTTCATTGTGTCTTTGCACTTCATTCATAACTATCGTCCTATTAATAAGTAATCACCCTATGATTAAGTTTGATTACTTGTGATTGGTTTTGATTCTATTTATCTCGCTATTAGTTGTCAACCTTTGTCGCAACAAAAAACAAATATTTACTATGAATAAAAAAAACAATATTGATTTTATTGGTATTTTTAAATTTTACGTGATCAAGTCGCCATTTATTTATTTTTTTGCTGGTAAAAAAACAGACAAATGCAAACAATCATAAAAGATCAGACGGTGATTACATATGATTACTTTTGGTTTTTTAACGACATTTTATAGGTTTAAAATGATTATATCGCAAGAACACCAGATACGATCAATATGATTAATCTCTACCCCATATAAATTACAAAAACAATTTGATTAGAGGTAAAAATATGGATTTTTTATACGACGCTTTCTATATTTTTTACAGCCAGGTAATGACAAAAGCGCCTCTATTATTAGGCTTAGTCACTTTTATTGGTTACTGGCTTTTGAAGCGTGACGGTACCACAATTCTTAAAGGAACAATCAAAACCATTGTCGGCTTTATGTTAGTCAGTGTTGGTGCCAGTACTCTGGTCTCCAGCTTCAAACCCGTGATTGAAAAAATGTCTGAATATCATGGCCTCACCGGTTCAGTCATTGACCCTTATACCTCCATGATGGCCACTATGGAAACCATGGGGGATGACTATTCATGGGTGGGTTATACGGTATTGTTAGCACTTGCACTTAACATCCTACTGGTACTCTTTCGCCGTATTACCGGTATCCGCACCATCATGCTGACGGGACATATCATGTTCCAGCAAGCAGGATTGATTGCTGTTTTCTATTTTGTACTTGGCGCAAGTATGTGGGAAACCATTATCTACTCTGCGGTTTTAATGGCGTTATATTGGGGGATTTCCTCCAATATTATGTTTAAACCTACGCAGGAAGTCACTGGTGGGGCTGGTTTCTCAATTGGCCACCAGCAACAATTTGCCTCATGGATAGCCACTAAAGTCGCACCAAAATTAGGAGATAAAAAAGACAGCGTAGATAATTTAAACTTACCAAAATGGTTACACATCTTCCACGATAGTATTTCTGCAACAGCGATTGTGATGACCTTGTTCTTTGGGGTTATCCTGATTTCCTTCGGCATTCCAAACCTACAATCAATGGCAGGCACAACACACTGGACCATCTATATTATTGAGACTGGGCTAAAATTTGCGGTAGCCATTCAAATTATTGTAACCGGCGTGCGTATGTTTGTGGCTGAATTATCGGAAGCTTTTAAAGGTATTTCAGAACGAGTGATCCCAAATGCAGTGCTCGCGATTGACTGTGCGGCTATCTACGCCTTTTCACCAAATGCAATGGTATTTGGCTTTATGTGGGGGGCAATTGGCCAATTTGTTGCCGTACTCGGTATGCTGGCATTTAGCTCCCCTATTATGATTATCCCAGGCTTTATCCCGATGTTTTTCTCAAACGCCACTATCGGTATTTTCGCTAACCACTTTGGGGGCTGGAAAGCCGTGATGAAAGTATGTTTTGTCATGGGAGTCATAGAAATATTAGGCTCGGCATGGGCGATTGATTTGATTAACCGCCAAGGCACTGATTTCAGCGGCTGGATGGGTATGGCCGACTGGGCATTAGCCTTCCCTGTTATTATGCAAGGGTTATCATTTTCAAAAATGTTTTTCTTTGTTGTCGTGGCGTTAGCCGTTGTCTATATGTACTTTGCGGCTAAAAAACTACGCGCAGAGGAAGATGCACAAGCCGCTTTAGGGCCTATTACTGAGCTAGAAGAAACTGAAGAACCACCCGAAGCTACATTTGAAAACCCCAGTGTTAAACCCGTTAGGATTTTAGCCGTTTGCGGTAATGGACAAGGTTCATCAATGATGATGAAAATGAAAATTGGTCAATACCTTGAGAAAAAAGGCATTCCCCATGTAATGGACTCCTGCGCAGTATCTGACTATAAGTCAAAATTAACGGCAACAGATATTATCGTTTCTTCAAAACACCTAAGTGCTGAGATGGACCCAGGTGAAGGCAAGTTTGTTTTAGGCGTACAAAATATGCTCAATCCACATTCGTTTGGTGATGAACTGCTCAGTATTATTCATACTAATTTTCTAGCAAATAAATAGCATCACTGAGGAATTATGACCTTAAATGTTCATTTAATATTAAAAGGAAGACAATGATGGGGTTTAAACAGTCATTAATTGATAATAATTCAATCCAGCTACAAGCATCCGCAACCAACTGGCGTGATGCCATTAAAATCGGTACGGATATGCTGGTCGCTTCTGGCGCAATCAAACCCGCCTACCATGATGCGATTATCAGTAGCGTCGAAAAACTCGGTCCTTACATTTGTATCGCGCCCAATCTCGCACTTCCCCATGCTAGGCCTGAAGATGGTGTGATCCGCACGGCTTTTGCCCTTGTCACATTAGAAAGCCCCATTATTTTTGATGGGGAAGAGGAACCCGTCGATGTGCTGATCACTCTTGCTGGCAGTTCATCAGATGAACACATGGAAGGCTTAATGGAAGTCACTCGCGTTCTTGATGATGAAGACAGTGAAACAGGCGTTGACCTCAATAAATTGCGCCGCTGTCGAACGATTGATGATGTTTATCAGGTTATTGATCAAGCATTATGCTAATTTAATGATAACAAAAGAAAATCACTAATTAGCTATAGAGGTAATCCACTATGTATAAAGTATTAGCACTTGATTTGGATGGCACCGTACTCACTCAGGATCACACAATTCACCCTGAAGTCAGACAAGCCATTCAGGCAGCAACAAAGCAATGTCACGTTATGATTGTAACGGGACGCCATCATACCGCTGCTCGCCCTTATTATGATGAGCTAGGGCTAACCACGCCTATTATTTGTTGCAATGGTACTTATATCTATGATTACCAAAACGAAAAAGTTATCACGCACAATGCACTCACCAAACAAAATGCACTCACTTTTATCGAACTCGCGCAACAAGACAAGCTGAAAATGGTGATGTATATCACTGATGCCATGGTGTATTCAAAAGTCGATCCTATCGATTACATGAATGCAATGGAGCAATGGGCTAACGACCCAACAATGGCCCATCCACCCAAAATTTATCGTATTGATTCATTTGAAGAACAAGTCCAGCACGCTGACTATATTTGGAAGTTTGTTGTCGAAGGTGAACCCGCTACATTACAACGTTTCTTGAATTCCCCTTGGATAAAACAAACTTTTAATGCAGAAAAGTCATGGTCAAACCGTTTCGATTTCGCCGCTAAAGGCAATAATAAAGGAATACGTTTAGCTGAACACCTTAACTCTCTGGGGTATCAACCAAACCAAGTTATCGCTGTCGGCGATAATCACAACGATATCTCCATGATTGAGCTAGCGGGCTTAGGAGTTGCAATGAAGAATGCCGATGATACCGTGAAATCCCACGCAGATGTCGTTTGTGCTACAGATAACAATGGTGATGGCCTTGCGCGTTTGATACGTGAAAATATTCTAGGACAATCACAATGACCAAACCTTTGATCCAAATTGCATTAGACCAAACTGACTTACAATCCGCTTTAAACGTCGCTGAAAATGTGCACTCCTTTGTCGATATTATTGAAGTAGGAACAATTTTAGCCTTTGCGGAAGGAATGAATACCGTTGCCACGTTACGCAAACAATACCCAAACCATATTATTGTTTGTGATATGAAAACTACCGATGGCGGTGCCATTCTTTCCCGTATGGCCTTTGAGGCTGGTGCAGATTGGATCACCGTTTCCGCGGCTGCTCATATCGCCACTATCGCCGCCTGTAAAAAAGTCGCCGATGAATTTAACCGGGAAATCCAAATCGAAATCTATGGTAATTGGACATTTGAAGATGCTAAAAACTGGGTTGAACTTGGTATCTCACAAGCCATATACCACCGGTCTCGTGATGCTGAACTCGCTGGTATTGGTTGGACTAACGAAGATATTGAAAAAATGCGTCAGCTTTCTGACCTTGGGCTAGAACTGTCTATCACTGGCGGTATCGTTCCTGAGGATATCCACTTATTCAATGGCATCAAAGCGAAAGCGTTTATCGCTGGGAGAGCCTTAGTTGGTGAAACAGGGAAGCAGACCGCAGAAGCATTGCGTGAACAAATCAATCGCTTTTGGAAATAGTGTTTTCGCCCCCACTCGCTAAAAAAACAGGCCAGAAGAAAAATCAACTGGCCTGATAAACAACCTTAATTAACTATTAACCTAATTGTTTACGTGCATTACGGAAAATTCGCATCCATGGGCTATCTTCTCCCCAGTTTTCAGGGTGCCATGAGTTACTCACCGTACGGAAAACACGCTCTGGGTGAGGCATCATAATAGTGGCTCGCCCATCTTTTGTGGTAACCGAAGTGATCCCATTAACTGACCCATTCGGGTTAGCTGGATACTGCTCAGTCACTTGACCATAATTATTCACAAAACGCATGGCTACTAGCCCATTGTCTTCTAACTGCTGTAAATGTGCCGCACCACGAGCCTCTACCTGCCCCTCGCCATGAGAAACCGCTATCGCCATGCGAGAGCCAGCCATATTTTGCAGCAATAATGACGGGCTATTCGCAATTTCAACTAAACTAAAGCGGGCTTCAAAACGTTCTGAACGGTTACGAACAAAACGTGGCCAGTACTCTGCTCCTGGGATCAGCTCATGTAAGTTTGACATCATTTGGCAACCATTACAGACCCCTAAGGATAAGGTATCAGGACGATTAAAGAATGCCGCAAACTCATCACGAACTTTATTATTGAACAAAATTGATTTTGCCCAACCCTCCCCCGCCCCTAATACATCACCATAAGAGAAGCCGCCACAAGCTACCAGTGTTTGGAATTGACTCAGGGATAAATTCCCCGCTAACAAGTCACTCATATGAACATCAACCGCATCAAAACCTGCACGGTCAAAAGCGGCTGCCATTTCAACATGAGAGTTAACACCTTGTTCGCGCAATACCGCCACTTTTGGACGTACACCTGATAAAATATATGGCGCGGCGACGTCATCTTCAATATCAAAAGTCAGATGAGCATGTAAACCAGGGTCTTGGTCATCTTGTTTCATCGCGTGCTCTTCATCAGCACACACTTCGTTATCACGCAGACGTTGCATTTGCCATGTTGTTTCAGCCCACCATTGGCGCAGTTGGCTACGAGAGCCATGATAAACCACCGTATCGCGACTATTAATTATCACCGCATCATCTTGCGTCGCCGTCCCCAAATAATGAACACAAGAGGCCAAGCCAGCCTGAGCAAAGCATTCTTCTACATAAGATTTATCCGCGCCATTAATTTGGATCACAGCTCCAAGTTCTTCATTGAATAACGCGGCAAGAGTGTCTTCATCGAATGAGCTAATATCAACATTGATCCCACAGTGCCCTGCAAAAGCCATTTCCGCTAATGTGACAAACAAACCGCCATCTGAACGGTCGTGATAAGCGAGTAATTTTTGCTCTGATAATAATTTCTGCACAGTATTAAAGAAGCCGAGCAGCAACTCAGGGCTGCGTACATCAGGGGCTTTGTTGCCTAATTGGCGATAAACCTGTGCGAGTGCAGAACCACCTAATGCATTGTGGCCTTGACCAAGGTCAATCAATAATAATGCGTTATCTGTCGATGTTTTTAATTCAGGAGTCACTGTTAAACGCACATCTTCTACACGTCCAAATGCAGTGATCACCAATGAGAGTGGTGACGTCATTTCACGTTCCTCACCCTCATGCTGCCAACGTGTTTTCATTGACATTGAGTCTTTACCAACAGGGATGGTTAACCCTAATGCAGGGCAAAGCTCTTCACCGACGGCTTTAACCGCTTCATATAACCCAGCATCTTCCCCTGGATGCCCTGCTGCCGCCATCCAGTTTGCTGACAATTTGACGCGTTTTAAATCTTGAACGTAAGAACAGGCGATATTTGTTAACGCTTCACCGACAGCCATACGTGCAGAGGCCGCGAAATCTAATAGTGCTACCGGCGTTCTTTCGCCGATAGACATCGACTCACCATAGTAGCTATCTAAGCTTGCTGTTGTTACTGCGCAATCTGCAACAGGGATCTGCCATGGCCCGACCATTTGGTCGCGAGCGACCATCCCGGTAACGGTACGGTCACCAATCGTAATTAAGAACGTTTTCTCAGCCACCGCAGGTAAATGAAGTACACGTTTAACCGCTTCATTTAGGTTAATCGTTGTTCTATCTAATGCATCGGCTTCTGCTTTCAGGGTTTTCACATCCCTAAGCATTTTCGGCGTTTTACCCAGCAGCACATCCAACGGCATATCAATAGGTTGATTATTAAAATGCTGGTCATTTAGCGTTAAATGGCGTTCTTCTGTTGCTTCACCAATCACTGCAAATGGCGCACGCTCACGCTCACAAATTGCCGTAAATACAGGAAGCTGTTCTGGTGAAACCGCCATAACATAGCGTTCTTGTGACTCATTACACCACACTTCTAATGGGCTCATTCCCGGCTCATCATTGAGGATTTTACGCAGTTCAAAGCGACCTCCACGGCCCCCATCACTGACTAGCTCAGGCATAGCATTTGACAGACCACCAGCGCCCACATCATGAATAAATAAGATTGGGTTATCATCACCAAGCTGCCAACACCTATCGATAACCTCTTGGCAGCGACGCTCCATCTCTGCATTATCACGTTGCACGGAGGCAAAATCTAAATCAGCATCGGATTGACCTGACGCCATAGATGATGCAGCACCTCCCCCTAAACCAATATTCATGGAAGGGCCGCCAAGTACTACTAATTTAGCACCTACGGTGATCTCACCTTTTTGAACATGGTCCGCTCGGATATTACCAATACCGCCCGCTAGCATAATTGGTTTGTGGTAGCCTCGTAATTCTTCACCATTATGGCTGTTAACTTTTTCTTCATAGGTACGGAAGTAACCCAATAACGCAGGACGGCCAAACTCATTATTAAATGCCGCCCCCCCAAGAGGCCCTTCCATCATAATGTCCAGCGCAGTAACAATCCGCTCAGGTTTACCGAAATCCTCTTCCCATGGCTGTTCAAAGCCCGGAATTCGTAAGTTAGAAACAGAAAAACCAACTAAGCCTGCTTTTGGTTTTGCACCACGACCTGTGGCCCCTTCATCACGAATTTCACCACCAGACCCTGTTGCAGCACCAGGCCACGGAGAGATTGCCGTTGGGTGGTTGTGTGTCTCTACTTTCATTAAAATATGTGCATCTTCTTGATGATAACGATAAGTGCGCCCTTCTGGATCAGGGAAGAAGCGGCCAACTGATGAGCCTTCCATTACCGCAGCATTATCTTTATATGCAGATAAAACGTGATCAGGTGTTTTCTCAAAGGTATTTTTAATCATTTTAAACAGCGATTTCGGCTGTTCTTCACCGTCAATAACCCAATCTGCGTTAAAAATTTTATGGCGGCAGTGTTCTGAGTTTGCTTGTGCAAACATATATAATTCAACGTCTGTTGGGTTACGCTTCAAGCCTGTAAAAGCATTTAGCAGATAATCTATTTCATCATCAGCCAATGCTAACCCCATTTCTTTATTTGCTGTTTCTAATGCAAGGCGTCCACCAGCAATAATATCAACCACTTTCATGGGAGCTGGTTGTTGCTGCGCAAACAACGCACTGGCTTGTTCAAAAGAAGAAAAAATAGTTTCCATCATGCGGTCATGCAAAATAGTGATTACATCATGCCATTGTTCTTGGGTTAAGTTGTCCCCTTGAACATAGTAAGCAATTCCGCGTTCAATACGTTTCACTTGAGTAAGACCGCAGTTATGCGCGATATCCGTTGCTTTAGAAGACCATGGAGAAATCGTCCCCGGACGTGGGGTCACTAGAATCAGCTTACCGAATGGGTCATGCTCCGCCAGAGAAGGACCATACTTTAACAAACTGCTCAGTTTGCCTTGCTCACTTTCACTTAACGGCGCTGACAGCTCAGCAAAGTGCATATATTCAGCATAAATATCCGTAACAGGGAGCTGTTTTTCTGCGAACAGCGCCAAAAGGCGGGTAATACGAAATGCTGATAGAGCAGGTGAACCACGCAAAATTTCCATAGTCTTAATTTCTCTCTTTTAAACGCCAGCCCTGAACATGAAAGCAGGGAAACCGAAGGACATTATAGAGCAATGTTCATCAATACGAAACCGTTTGCGTGATTAAAAATGAAGCGGTTAGTTAAATATTATTATGTGCTAAATACGATAATATAGGTTGCACCGATCTTGATTGTTGAGCAAAATAGCCAACCACTGGAATTATAACCATTACTTAGCCATACTCTTTTTAGGTATACCAGCACCAGTTAATGCACGAGAAACTATTATTTGAATAACTTAAAAGTTAACTATCTAATCATCCTAGTTATCACGCTACTGGCTACAATGGTCATTGGTTTTAACGTCCGTTGGCCAAATACACAAGATTCACAAATTAATAGAATTATATCTCAAGGTGAATTACGTATTAGTGCTGTTAGCTCACCACTTATCTATATAGATGAGCAAAAACAGTTGCGCGGATTTGACTATGAACTCGCCCAAGGGTTTGCCTCATATCTTGGTGTTAAACTAAAAATCACCATTCGCCCAAATTTTGAGCAGATTTTTGATGATCTTGAAAATGGGGATGCAGATATCGCTGTCGCTGGGCTACTTTATAATAAAGAAAGGTTAGCAAAAACTAAAACTGGGCCAAGTTACCTTAATGTCACCCAGCAACTCGTATATAGAAAGGGAACCACGAGGCCAAAATCTTTCAATGATATTGATGGCAAACTACTGGTCACCTCTGGTACCGCCCATGCTAGCACGCTAAAGGAGCTTGCTAAGGAATACCCAAATCTAAAATGGGAAGAAACATCTCAATATACTACAAATCAAATACTTGAGATGCTAGCTGATGGTGAAATCGATTATACACTAGAAGATTCTATCGCCATCGCTTTACAGCAGCGCATCCATCCTCAAATTGCTGTCGCTTTTGACCTATTAGATGACCATGCTGTTACCTGGTATATGCGACGTAGTCAAGAAAATAGCTTAGATGCCGCATTACTGGACTTTTTCAATCTCAGCAATGAAAGTGAATTATTAGCACGGTTAAATGAAAAGTATTTTAGCCACGTAGAGTCATTCGATTACTTTGATACCATGGCATTTATTAAAGCTATCGATAATAAACTACCTGACTACCAACCTTTATTTGAAAAATATGCCCAAGAGATAGATTGGAAACTACTCGCAGCAATTGCATGGCAAGAATCTCACTGGGACCCCCTTGCAACTTCTCCTACCGGGGTTCGTGGCTTAATGATGTTAACAAAACCAACGGCAGCAACGATGGGAATTGCCGATAGGTTAGACGCAGAAGAAAGTATTAAAGGCGGTGCTGCTTATATTGCTTATATAATGGACCGGTTACCCGAAACCATCGCAGAAGATGACCGAATTTGGTTCGCTCTTTCAGCTTATAATATGGGATATGGCCATATGCAGGATGTGCGTAAACTAACGGAAATGCTAGGTGGGGACCCAAATCGGTGGTTTGATGTTAAAGCACGGTTACCATTACTGACCCAAAAGAAATATTATTCACAGCTAACCTATGGCTATGCTCGTGGACATGAGGCTTATCGCTATGTTGAAAATATTCGTCGATATCATCAAAGCCTAGTCGGTTATTTGCAAAGCCGAGAAAGAAAACAACATACGCTTGATATTGCTCAAAAGTCATTAACTTACTTGATTTCGCCTGATAACTTAAAAACTACAGGGGCTAACCCAACTGAAAATCAGTCACCTATTACAGAAAAAGTTAGCATTAAAAACCTGGGGGCGATGAGCTCCTCTAACCAAACACCTAAAATCCATAACATGGAAAAGCTATCCTTAGGCCATTATTTGATTTCGCCTTATTCATTACAAGATGAAACAGAGACTGATAACCCAGTGCCAGTTCCACCACTTAAATCCCCAGATAACCCGCTTTAAACCTACGAATTAATAGCAAATCGGATAGTGAAATAACACCGTTAACTCTGTTGACGCTTTTGTGCTTTTTTCTGCTCTCTGCGCATTTTAAAAAAAGTACTAAGCATTGAAGAACACTTTTCGGCTAAGACTCCGCCAGTCACATCCACATAATGATTTAACCCAGCTTGCCCCATAATATTAATATATGAACCACAAGCCCCTGTTTTAAAATCTTTAGCGCCATACACGACACGACCAATTCGGCTGTGAATTATCGCCCCTGCACACATGATGCAAGGCTCTAATGTGACATATAATGTGGTATCTAATAAACGGTAATTGCTCAGAGCTTGCCCTGCTTGTTGCAAAGCAATAATTTCAGCATGAGCTGTCGGGTTGTGGTCAATAATGGAACGATTCCAGCCTGAAGCAATTAGTTGATTATCTTTAACAAGTAACGCCCCCACCGGGATTTCGCCTATCTCTTGCGCTTTCAACGCTAGCTCTAGGGCTTGTTGCATCCAAAACTCATCAATTTCTATTTGCGTCACTCTTACCTCTGTTCAATACATTTTATGTATTGATTATCCCGAAATGTTAGAGTGACTGCAATTTGAAATAGTCGACACCCGTATCATCTTCAGCTAATTGCTAAAAATAGCTAATTTTGCGGCAAACCCCATGAAGAACGCCCCAACCGTACAGTTTCCTAACTTCGCCAGCACTTGTTTTTCACGTAAAAAACGCGCAATTAAGTAACCACTAAAAATCAGTAAACTCAGATATAAAAAACTAACAGCTTCCAAAATGGTGGCTAATACCAAGTAAGGTACCCATGCATGAGAATAATTAAAATCTATAAACTGAATAAAAAATGAAATATAAAATAAAATGGCCTTAGGGTTAGTTAAACTGAGTACTAAAGCCCGAGTGAAATATTTCTCAGCTTTAATTTCTATCGTACTTTGTTCAGAAGACATTGATTTCTTTTGTAAAAAATTGGCATACAAAATTTTGCAGCCTAAATACAATAAATAAGCAGCCCCTAAGTAACGAACAATGGTGAATAGAGTCGGTGATGCTTTAATCAGTGATGCGACACCAATAAAAGAAAGGAAAATCAGGATTGCATCCCCAGTAAATACCCCTATTGCAGCGCGGTACCCTGCTCGAGTACCATGTGATGTACTTGTTTTTAATACATAAAGCGAGTTTGGCCCCGGTACAATGATAATTAATATTAACCCTGCCAAATACGTCCAAAAATTCAATACACCTAGGTTTTCAAACATAGCCATACCCTAATAATTTTTTATTATTACTACCATAACTTTTGTTATCTGAAAATATTTATTCAAGTGAATGTTATCGGTAAATATTAATCACTTAATTTTCTTTTACATTCAAGGTTAATAATTCAACTCAATTTTTATCAGCAATTTAATCGGCGATATATCAATAACTACTTCATGCATAACAAGTTATTTAGGGGAGGTCGTTCCTCATAATTAATAACTTTAGCCACTTCGTCAGATAAAGGAGCATAGATTATGAGTAAGCAGTCCCTCAAATTTGAGTGAAATACCTGACAGCAGGTAAGGGCTAAATTACTTGTACATTGCTTCATTTATAGTACCGGACACATTGTCCAGATCAATACAATTGAATGTTAGTGTTCTATCCTCCATCAACACCCTAATAGAATATAACTTCTCCATTGAAGCCCCTATTTTCTGTGGATACACAGCATAAGGTATTAATTGTTCTTTTTGCCACTCTTTGCAAGATTTAAAATCACCTAGCCCTTTAACTTTTATGAGTTGCTTATAAGGGCTTACTACTTCTGGCTTTTTATTGTTATCTAACATCGCCTGTAGTTCATCCAAGCTGTAGGTAGTCGCCATTACAGACGATTGAAAACATATGAACAACACAACTGCTAGTATCCTTTTCATCTCACACCATCCCATTAATTAATTTCAGTGATGTTAGCGTAGAGGAAATGCAAATTGAAGCAAACCTGCCGAGTTTCGCTAGACACACTTAAACTAACTACCTTTACATAACTTGTAACCCATTTAACCTTCATTTGATAGCATCCCGTTTTATACATCACAATGGAGTGTTTTTTATGCGCAAATATATTGCACCTTTAGCTGTAATTTCAGTCACACTATCTACGTTCGCTATGGCCAATTCCATACAAACTTCATCTGAATCGGTAGAAGTCAAAGAGGGTGTTATCAATGCTCCTGAAATCACTATCAAATTAAACGGGAAGCAATCTAGCAATGAACCACAGGAAAAAATTATTGTAGAAGCTGATTCTATCGAAATTGTCGATGGAGAACTTCGAGCTAAAGGCGCTAAGTTATATGAGCAGGATAAGAAAATAGAATCGAATAAATAATTTATTGCTCAAGCTAGCTAGATCATCTATGGCTTGGGCAACAAAAACCTGCCAAAGCAGGTTCACTTTATCTTTTAGTCTTGCCAACATTATTCTGATTAGTTTTGTTTTTTCTCACACAATTGACAGAGACTCGCCTAACTTACTACCTTTTAAATTCATCTGTTTCAGAAGCTCCGCATATATAGTAACCTTACCTGCTTTACTGAAATCAATGCATAGATAGTGTGATTCTTCGTATTTAGATCGACGTAGCTTGTTAAGATGATTTAAAATGATTTTAGCGGCAGTAATACAAACCTCATGTGTGTACTTGTATAAGTGGGCTTGCATGGCTACTAGCGCAGTAAAGCACCTAAATATTCATCAACTGATGGTGATTTTAAGTTTTGTATTGCTTTATCCGACATTACTGACATTGAAATGTCCCTATATAACAAAGCACTCTACTTTAAGTGCACTCACTAGGTATTTTCTAAGCTATAAAAAGGGATGCGTTGAGTTTTGTGTTACGAATTTAGATTTTTCAATATGAAATATACTGTATAAAATCACAAATACCAGACGAAAGTAACGAATAAGTGCAAGGTATAAGTTGCTAATTATTAACTTATTTAAGTGTAAATTATTGATATGTCATTATTAATTACTAAAAAATGTATCAACTGCGATATGTGTGAGCCAGAATGCCCAAATGATGCAATTTTTATGGGCGATGAAATTTATGAAATTGACTCCAGCCTGTGTACTGAATGCGTAGGCCATTATGACAAACCTACGTGTCAATCTGTCTGCCCGATAACAAACACAATCATCACCGACCCTCAACATATTGAAACTGAAGAACAGTTATGGGACAAATTTGTTGCAATTCACCACGCTGATAAAATTTAACCCCAATTAACCTCCCCTCGCTATTGAGCTTTAATGCTTAGAAAGCTGCCAGTAGATTTTCTGGCAGCTAGGCATAGCATTATTTAACGATTACTTTCAATAATGACTGTAGCAGCGGCATAGTGGCGTTCGTCTGTAATCGAAACATGGAAATGTGTTGCTTTTAAGCTACCTGCAAGTTCCAGCGCAGCGCCATTTAAGTTAAGTAATGGCTTACCCAATTTATCATTTGTCACTTCGAATTGGGTAAATGCTAAACCATTGCGTATTCCTGTGCCTAATGCTTTTGCAGCAGCCTCTTTGACTGCAAAACGTTTTGCCAAAAAACGCGCTGGCTTTGATTGTTTTTGGTATTGAACGAACTCGCTTTCTGTCAGTATCCTGTTCGCTAGGCTGTCACCTGTGCGTTCAATTGCAGACTCAATGCGTGCTATTTCAACAATATCTGTACCTAACCCTACAATCGCCATTATTTACGCGCTTCTAATAATATTTTTTTCATATCAGCAACGGCTTGTGCTAACCCGCTAAATAAAGCACGACCAATGATTGCATGACCAATATTTAGCTCATAAATTTCCGGTAATTGGGCAATACGCTGAACATTATGGTAAGTCAACCCGTGACCTGCATTCACTTTAATACCTTTACCTGCGGCATATACCACACCATCACGAATACGACGAAATTCTAACTCTTGCTCTTGTTCTGTTTTCGCATCTGCATAAGCCCCAGTATGGATCTCAATAAATGGTGCCCCACACTCTTGTGCCGCATCGATTTGCTCGTGATCTGCATCAATAAATAATGAAACTAAAATACCCGCTTCAGAAAGGCGCTTAACGGCATCAGCTATTTTTTGTTTTTGACCTGCGACATCCAAGCCACCTTCAGTGGTGACTTCTTCACGTTTTTCAGGGACTAAGCAACAAAATGCAGGTTTAATACGGCAGGCTATCTCAACCATTTCATCCGTTACTGCCATTTCAAGATTCATTCGAGTTTGAATGGTTTCATTTAAAAGGGCGACATCTCTATCGGTAATATGGCGACGATCTTCACGTAAATGCACCGTGATGCCATCAGCCCCTGCTTGCTCAGCGACAAAAGCAGCTTGTACAGGGTCGGGATATTGAGTGCCTCTTGCATTCCTAACAGTTGCAATGTGGTCAATATTTACACCTAACAAAAGCTCAGCCATTTTTTTCTCCCAATAAATAAACGATAACAAACAACTCTCCCTTCTATCCTACTGTAATTTGCCGTCTTGAGGGAATAAATCTCTCATCATTCGAGGTGAATTCCAGCTTAATTGCCCTATTTCAATGGTTACACTTTTATTTTGCGAAGCGCTTCGTAGAATTTTATTGAAATGATAAATTCACGTTGTTCAAAGCGAAGACTTTCAGTAAAAATAATAAAAAAGGGGCGAATAACCATAATCAATATATTTAATATATGGGGTCATTCAATCATTAAAATAACAATATATTTAATTGGGCTTATTCTGCACTTTAGGCGAGTAGGTAAATTGGCGAAATAGCTCGCGGCTTTTTAAGGGCTTTCCACCTAAGTAGGGTTTAAGGGCAATGCGAGTGAAGCGTTTGGCTGCTTTCAATGTATCAGCATCTGGGAATTCTCTACTAGCCAGTGCTTTAAGTTGCTTACCTGTGAAACTGAGCTGGTCAATAATTAAACTACCAATAAAACCTTTTTCTTCACGGTAACGGTAAGTCATAGTATCGGAAACTGGCTCTCCACTGCCTGCACAGTGTAGAAAATCCACCCCATAACCAAGGTAGGAAAGCAGTGCCAATTCAAATTGGCGTAAAGCAAATTCTGGGGTCTGTTCACTTGCTGCGAGTATTTGCAAACAGGAAAGGTAATCAAAAAATAAGGCTGAATAAGGTGTGCCAAATTCTAATACTCGAGCGGTTAATTCATTAAGGTATAAACCGCTATATAAAACCGTCCCCGTTAAAGGTAAAGCCAAGGAAACAGGGTCAGCATTAATGAGTGTTTTGATTTCACCTTTGCCTCCCCAACGGATCAGCAAAGGTGTGAAAGGCTGTAAACAGCCTCTTAATGGTGAGCGGTTACGGCGAGCACCTTTCGCAAGCAAGCGAATTTTCCCTTCACCTTCAGTGAAAAAATCAAGTAATAAGCTTGTCTCACTGTAAGGCCTTGAATGGAGTACAAACGCACGTTGCCAACCACTCATTCTGCCACCAATTATTTGAGGTCGTCGACATAACCAAGGCTGCGCAATGCTCTTTCGTCATCAGCCCAACCAGATTTAACTTTAACCCAAAGCTCAAGGTGTACTTTATTATCAAACATTCTTTCCATATCAATACGTGCTTCAGTACCAATGGTTTTCAGTTTGCTACCTTTGTTACCAATCACCATTTTCTTCTGGCCTTCTCGCTCAACCAGAATCAACCCATTGATATGATATATACCCGAATCCGTCACTTTAAATTGTTCAATTTCTACAGTCACTGAGTATGGCAATTCATCCCCAAGAAAACGCATTAGCTTTTCACGGATGATTTCCGATGCCATAAAACGCTGGGAACGGTCGGTGATATAGTCCTCAGGGAAATGGTGAGTCGCTTCAGGTATATGTTGCTTCACAATCTTAGCAATTGTATCTACACCCGTGCCTTTCTCCGCACTGATAGGAACAACATCCAAAAAGTTCATTTTCTGGCTAATCATACCGATATGCGGCAACAATATCGTTTTATCGACCACATTATCAATTTTATTGATCGCTAAAATAACAGGGCAACGTAAGCTAGATAGCTTAGTCAATACCATTTCATCATCAGGCGTCCAATTAGTGCCTTCAACCACAAAAATAACTAATTCCACGTCACCAATTGAGCTCGATGCGGCTCGATTCATTAAACGGTTAATAGCTCGTTTTTCTTCAATATGTAACCCTGGAGTATCTACATAAATAATTTGGTAATTATCTTCTGTATGGATCCCCATAATACGATGGCGAGTCGTCTGAGGCTTTCTCGATGTAATCGAAACTTTTTGCCCCAGTAATTGATTTAATAATGTTGATTTACCAACATTTGGCCGCCCAACTATAGCCACAAAGCCACAGTGGGATTGTAATTCACTCATTCAAGCTCCAAAATTTTCAATGCTTGCTCTGCGGCGGCTTGCTCTGCTTTACGGCGACTTGACCCAACCCCATTAATAGGCTGTTCAATACCGCTGACTTGACAGTGGATCGTAAATTCTTGATCGTGAGCTTCACCTTTTACCTGAACAACTAGATAGTTAGGTAATGGTAAATGACGCCCTTGCAGATATTCTTGTAACCTTGTTTTCGGGTCTTTTTGTTTATCACCCGGACTGATTTCATCCAGTCTACTTTGATACCAATCTAAAATAATTCTTTCGATCGTTTGAATATCACTATCTAAAAAAATACCACCGATCAGTGCTTCAACAGTATCAGCAAGGATAGATTCGCGACGAAACCCACCGCTTTTTAATTCCCCCGGCCCTAAACGCAAGCATTCACCGAGTTCAAATTCACGGGCAATTTCCGCTAATGTATTTCCACGCACAAGTGTTGCTCGCATTCGGCTCATATCACCTTCATCCACTTTAGGGAAACGATGATATAAGTCATTTGCAATAACAAAACTTAATATTGAGTCCCCTAGAAATTCTAGGCGCTCATTGTGTTTGCTGCTTGCGCTTCTATGTGTTAAGGCTTGGATTAATAACTCATTTTGATTGAATTGATAACCAAGCTTACGCTGTAATCTTTCTAGTAAAGAGGGGTTCATGTGCGCCCAACCATTTTTATTTGATAAAAAAGCACACGCAACAGACCTGTAAAATAAGCCATTTTACAAAACTGTTGCGTTTGCACTGACTCCCGAGTCAACCCACATTTTATACAGCTCAGTAGAACTAATTATAAAATACCATTAGTTACCATGCATTATAAAGGAGGGTTAATAATTGGAGAGCCAATAATATTAATTAAACTATATTGTACACTGGGTAAAATAATAATGCTTCGGATTATGCGGATTTTCAAATGAAAACCCGCACAACCACCGTTTGGCAGATCCAATTAATAAGATTATAGTGGACCAATTCGGCTAAAGCGAATACCTGTAGGCCATTCGTTTTCTTGTTTATCCAAACTTAACCAAATAAACACAGCTCGACCAACTAGGTTTTCTTCAGGAACAAAGCCCCACATACGGCTATCTGAACTGTTGTCCCTATTGTCACCCATCATAAAATAATGCTTTTCAGGCACAATCCATTCATTCTTTGGCATACCCGGTTGCAAATACCTTGCTTCAGTAATAGCTTGGCGAATAATTAGGATTTGATGCTCAACGGTGCCTAATTTTTCGCTACGCTCATACTGGCGCAGTGCATTTCTAGGTAATGCTTCGTCCAATGGGATTTCATAATTACCCTTTTGGCTGTCAACAACAGAATCAACATCAAAAAACATCGTCCATTCACTCGGTGCCAATGGACCATAAGTAATAGGGAGTTTTTCCGTGCACTTGTTATCAGCACAATTTGGGTAAATAGTCAGTTCTTTCGCATCTGGGTTATAAACGATTTTATCCCCAGGCATACCAATCACACGTTTTACAAAATCAACATTTGGATCTTTCGGGTATTTAAATACCGCAATATCACCACGTTTAGGTTTACCAGTTTCGATTAATGTCGTCTGCGTAACTGGGTCTTTTAGCCCATAAGCAAATTTCTCAACCAACATAAAGTCGCCAACTAATAAAGTTGGCATCATTGACCCTGAAGGTATTTGGAATGGCTCATAAATAAATGAGCGGACAACCAGCACAATAGCTAACACAGGGAAAATAGATGACCCTGTTTCAAGCCATGAAGGACGGCGAACTGCATTCGCAACATCCGCTTCACTCACTGCACCGTTAGTCGCATCCTGTAATTGCTTTAGCTTCGCTTTACGAGCAGGTGCAAATTTAAACTTGTCTAAACACCATATAATCCCTGTGATTAATGTTGCCAGTGTTAGGATCAAGGCAAAGGTGTTAGCCATTGAGTCTCCTTGTAAACTTAGTTGTCTTTACCAACATGCAATATAGCAAGAAACGCTTCTTGTGGTAATTCAACATTACCTACTTGTTTCATCCGCTTCTTACCATCCTTTTGCTTCTGTAACAGTTTCTTCTTACGGCTAACGTCACCGCCATAACACTTGGCAAGCACGTTTTTACGTAGTTGTTTAACTGTAGAACGAGCAATAATATGGTTACCAATCGCCGCCTGAATCGCAATATCAAATTGTTGGCGAGGTATTAGTTCTTTCATTTTTTCGACAAGTTCACGCCCACGATGTTGTGAATTTCCGCGGTGAGTAATCAAGGCGAGGGCATCAACACGTTCGTTGTTAATAAGAACATCGACCCGCACCATATCCGATGGTTGGAAACGTTTAAATGCGTAATCCAACGATGCATAACCACGAGAGGTTGATTTCAAACGATCGAAGAAGTCCAGAACAACTTCAGACATTGGAATATCATAAGTAAGCGATACTTGATTACCATGATAGACCATATTGGTCTGAACACCACGTTTCTCAACACACAATGTAATCACATTACCTAAATACTCTTTAGGCATCAGCATGTGACATTCTGCAATTGGCTCACGCAGTTCTTCAATATTATTCAATGCAGGTAGCTTCGAAGGGCTATCTACATACACAATTTCACCGTTGGTTTGTTTTACTTCATACACTACCGTTGGTGCAGTAGTAATCAGGTCAAGGTCGTATTCACGCTCTAAACGCTCTTGGATGATTTCCATGTGTAATAAGCCAAGGAAACCACAACGGAAACCAAAACCGAGTGCCGTAGACGTTTCTGGCTCATAGAATAATGATGCATCATTCAGGCTAAGTTTACCAAGGGCGTCACGGAAAGCTTCATAGTCATCAGAGCTTACAGGGAATAAACCTGCATAAACCTGTGGTTTTACTTTTTTAAAGCCAGGCAGCGCTTTTTCAGCAGGATTACGAGCACCTGTTAAAGTATCACCTACTGGTGCCCCAGTGATATCCTTAATCGCACATACTAACCAGCCTACTTCACCACAATTTAATACATCGCGGTCAATTCGCTTCGGTGTAAAAATACCAAGGCGGTCAGCGTTATACACTTGACCTGTACTCATGACTTTGATTTTATCGCCTTTTTTCAAGGAGCCGTTTTTAATACGGATCAATGAAACAACACCTAAATAGTTATCAAACCATGAGTCAATGATTAAGGCTTGCAAAGGCGCATCCGCATCACCTTCTGGTGGGGGGATCTCTTTAACCAGACGCTCAATCACATCTTGAACGCCAATCCCTGTTTTTGCTGAACAGCGAACAGCATCATGTGCATCGAGCCCCACGATATCTTCTATTTCATCCGCAACACGCTCAGGGTCTGCCGCAGGCAAGTCGATTTTGTTCAAAACAGGAACAACTTCTAGGTCCATCTCAATAGCGGTATAACAGTTTGCAAGTGTTTGAGCTTCAACCCCCTGCCCTGCATCAACCACTAACAGGGCACCTTCACATGCTGCTAATGAGCGTGATACTTCATAAGAGAAGTCAACGTGGCCAGGTGTGTCAATGAAATTTAATTGGTATGTTTCACCATCCGCAGCGGTATAATCGAGTGTAACACTCTGTGCTTTAATGGTGATCCCACGCTCACGTTCTAAATCCATTGAGTCTAAAACCTGCGCCGCCATTTCACGATCTGTTAAACCACCACAAATCTGAATAATACGATCTGATAAGGTAGACTTACCATGGTCGATATGAGCAATGATAGAAAAGTTTCTTATGTTATTGATTTTCAAGGTAATATCTTCTTTTAAATTGCCTTACAAAATCAGCTTTGTGCAAATATCGCGACAAAACTAAAATGCTATGATTATCACAAGATTGTTAATTAGCAGCATTTTACATACAAGAACCCACTAACACAAAGATTCAATGTAAAACAACTGTAAACCTGTATAAGGTTAATAAGTTAGTTATCGTAATTTATCGCTAACTCCCCTGTAAAATATACTGTTTTATACCACCGTGCTTATACTATTTTCATTCCTGCTCGAAATAATCTAAAAAGCCAATGAATTGCTAATCATCCATTTATTAATAAGCTTTAAACCGCAAAAGGGAAACTACATGTTTCCCTTTTTAGTGATAGTACCAATTTATATTTCGAATACAACCCATTGAAATTTAGCAATTAACTTGTATCGAAAGCTCTGTCGGAGGTAACCCAATTTGTAAAACTACAGGTTGAAAAGCTTCGTCATCACGCCATTTTGACGCCAACTTACGTGCTATAAAAAAGCCAATTACACCACCAGCCACACCAGACATAGCTATCCAAAACTGTTCTAAGCTAAATGATTGCGCTAGACCTGCAAAAATAAATAACCCTAAAATAGGCGTTAAATAAACTAATAGTGCAGAGCGTATCAGGCTACCTTCTGGAATACCGACCTCAATCTTTTGCCCTACCACCAGTGGCTGTTCAATCGCAATTTCTAATTCATGTTCCGTATTTGGCCCTATTTTACTTAATGCGTAAGAACCACAGGTTTTACGAGCACCGCAACTTCCACAGCCAGATGAAGAACCATAGCGCAATAACGCCCTACCGTTTTGCCAACGGACTACTGTTGCCCACTCTTTTACCATAACTTACTCCCGGAACTGAATACTACCCGCCACGACTTGTGCGGTTGCCAACGGTAATTCACCGATGATAGTGACCACATGTTGTTTTTGCGCCATCGTATAAATTGTCCGACGCCCATTTTGTAAGGGTTGATCTAACAACGGGCCTTTTGCAGATTTTGTCACATTAACAGAAAAGGTAAATAGACCATCACTAAACATCGCCGTTTCGACTATATCGTCTTCAGCTAATTTACGTGAAGAGCGCGATATTTCTTCGAAGCCTGGTGGCAACATACCGATTTGCCACTTAAATGAGGGATTGCCATTTTTGGGCGAAATCAATAAAGGCGGCATATTTACCTTGCTCAAGGTAAGCAACGAATCTTTCACTGTTTTGCTATCGAGTACCGTTGAGATCACACGAAATTGTTCAAGTGTTTGACTATTATTATCGAGAAGATCGATACGTAATGGTAATTTCGTTTCTTCATCGATCAATACTACATAGTTAAAACGTGAATTGTCTTTCGATATTATGCGGATCACTAATGCAGGTCGGTCACCAATATGAGTGCGCCCTGCATCAATAAAATTATAATACGGTTTAATTTGTTGATAATTAGCAAAAATTACCGAAGGTAAGTTATCAACAATATTTTTGCCATTTAAGCTAAATGCATCAAACCCTGGCTCAAAATAGCTAATGCTGTCACCTTTTTGCACAATTTCACGTCGTGACGAATCCATCTGGATCATCTGAGAAACAGGCTTACCATCAATAATAGTATGGCGATAACGTACAGGAGTAATTGATTGAGGGTTAAATGTCACAAATGACATTTCATAAGAGAGAGCTTGGGCAGCATTTCCCATTTCTTTAAAAAGAACATCGGCATCTTGTTCAGATGCCGAAGCTTGATTAGAAACAATCAGGCTGCCCGTCAGGCAGATGACGGATAACCATTTATTCATTATTGCAATTTAACTCCTGCTGAAGACGCAGCTTGTGCAGGTTCTTGATATTGCTGATTCTGATTCAACATTGAGCGTCTTTCAATTTCATACTGCTGCAACATTGCATTAATACGTTGATTTTGCTGCTCAACTTGTTGCAGTTGTTGCTCGTTACCAAACAGTTGATTATCAGATATATTTAAGCTTACTGGCGCACCACTTCCTACTGGAATTGTGTTAAACATAGGCTCATCAACTGGTGAATCAACGGCATCACTTTGATTATATTGTTGAACACCAACAATCACAGCCAATGAAACACAAGCTGCCACACCAATTTGGGTTAATTGGCTCGCCCAAGGACGAATTTTGCCCCAGAATGGGAAACTTCCCCAAGTCGCAGGTTCAGGCTGCGATTCAACAACTACCTGAGGATTAATACGCACAGCTTCATTCTCTAGTGCTGCCGCAACTTTACTAGCAATATCAAAATGCATGACCTCGCTAGTTTCGTTACGTAGAGTATCACGAATAAGATGATAGCTCTCCCAACGTTGCTTTAACGTTGAATCACGTGAAATGGCGTTTACTAGTTCTAAATCTAGAACTTCGCCATCCATCATTGCGGAAAGTTTCTCTCTTTGCATGCCCAATTACCTTCAGTTAATTGCATCACAATTATAGTTAATTGACTGATTTAACAATACTAATACTGTTGAATCAGAGGTTGTACTTTATTATCAATCGCTTCTCTTGCTCTAAAAATACGCGAACGTACAGTGCCAACAGGACAATCCATAATTTCTGCGATTTCTTCATAGCTCAAACCATCTAGTTCGCGAAGCGTAATTGCCATTCTTAAATCTTCTGGCAATGATTCGATGGTTTTAAAAACGACTTTCTTTAATTCATCAGACAACATTAAGTTCTCTGGGTTCGAAATTTCTTTTAAAGCACCAGCGGTTTCAAAGTTTTCTGCATCACTCGCTTCGAGATCTGACGCGGGTGGGCGTCTATCTTGAGCAACTAAATAATTTTTAGCCGTATTAACCGCAATACGATAAAGCCAAGTGTAAAATGCGCTATCACCACGAAATGACCCGATGGCACGATACGCTTTTATAAATGACTCCTGAGCCACGTCAGGGACGTCGGCCTGCGGTACATAGCGAGAGACTAGACTTGCAACTTTATGCTGATATTTTATTACCAGTAAGTTGAAAGCTTGTTGATCGCCTTTTTGCACCTTCTCAACCAATATCTGGTCAGTTAATTGCTCGCTCATTCCAGGAAGTATCTCCCGAATTCAGGCTGATAATATGTTAACTTGATCATGTTCTCCCTTCCTAAAGCAAGCACTACTTTGAGTAGTAGAACTAGTTGAAGTTCAATTAAATCTAAAAAAATAGTCAATAATTTACAAAACGGCCAACGTTGCTGTTTCGATGATCCTAAAAGATCTTCATTAAAACAACTGTATATAACATTTCCGTCTCTCATGAATACAGCATACGAATTTTGTAAATAAATACTATTGCCACCACACGAAACCAATTTGAATATGTAAATAGACTTAGGTCAATACATGTTTACTAAACAGCAATCCATCAATAGCAATAGACAATCCAATAGGCTAACATAAAAAACTCAATACATACTATTATATACACGCAAACACTTATGAACGCATCCACACAGCATTACACTGATATCTTAATCATTGGGAGTGGTGTCGCAGGACTTTCAGCTGCCTTACGGCTCGCCCCCTTTCATCAAGTGACTATTCTCAGCAAAAGCAACCTCAGTGAAGGGGCTTCCTACTACGCACAAGGTGGTATTGCCGCCGTTTTTGATGATACCGACAGTATTGAATCTCATGTTGAAGATACCCTCATCGCTGGTGCGGGTATTTGCCAAAAAGAAGCGGTTGAATTTATTGCCTCAAACGCTAAGCATTGTGTTCAGTGGCTGATCGACCAAGGTGTTTTATTTGACACCGAAATCACCGAAAGCGGCGAAACACAATATCATTTAACCCGTGAAGGGGGTCATAGCCATCGGCGGATCTTACATCATGCGGATGCCACAGGTAAGGAAGTTGAAACAACTTTAGTCGATCTTGCCATTGCCCACCCTAATATACATATTAAAGAACGCTATAACGCCGTTGACCTTATCCTTTCTAATCCAGCCAACTCTTCTCGTATTTTAGGTGCCTACGTCTGGAACCGCCAAAAAGAACAAGTCGAAACAATCCGAGCAAAAACAGTTGTGTTAGCAACGGGAGGTGCTGCTAAAGTTTATCAATACACGACAAACCCTGATATTTCTTCTGGCGATGGCATTGCAATGGCATGGAGAGCCGGTTGCCGTGTTGCTAACCTTGAATTTAACCAGTTCCACCCAACCTGTTTATTCCACCCGCAAGCACGTAATTTTTTACTAACAGAAGCATTGCGCGGAGAAGGGGCTTATTTAAAACGCCCTGATGGTAGTCGTTTTATGCCAGATTATGACGAGCGATACGAACTTGCACCTCGTGATATTGTTGCTCGGGCAATTGACCATGAAATGAAGCGCCTTGGTGCTGATTGCATGTATTTGGATATCAGCCATAAGCCTGATGATTTCATAAAAAACCACTTCCCAACCATTTATGCGAAACTAATGACTCTAGGGTTAGATCTCACAAAAGAGCCAATCCCAATTGTGCCTGCGGCTCATTATACTTGTGGTGGCGTCATTGTGGACAAAATGGGTATGACCGATATCACCAACTTATATGCTATAGGGGAAGTGAGTTACACCGGTTTACACGGTGCAAACCGTATGGCCTCAAATTCACTCTTAGAATGCCTTGTATATGGCTGGTCAGCAGCAGAAAACATCAATAAAACCATAAAACAGATCGATGAGATCCCTTATTTGCCTGAATGGGATGAAAGCCGAGTACATAATTCGGATGAACAGGTTGTAATCCAACATAACTGGCATGAATTACGCCTATTTATGTGGGATTACATGGGGATCGTTAGAACCACCAAACGCCTTGAGCGCGCCTTACGTCGTATTCATCTATTACAGCAAGAAATCCATGATTACTATGCGAATTTCCGTATTTCAAATAATTTACTGGAATTACGAAACCTCGTTCAAGTTGCTGAATTAATGGTACGTTGCGCGCTAGAGCGCAAAGAAAGCCGTGGGTTACACTATACACTTGATTATCCAGACCCATCACCCAATTCAGGGCCTACCGTTTTAATACCTGAATAGAGGGTCACAAAGCCGGCACTGGTGTCGGCTTTTCTTTAGCTAGCTTCACGGTATATAGCTTAATACTTTAAATAAAATGGCTGAATAAGTTTACGAAATGCTTCGGTATATTCATTATTTTCATTTTTTAGCGCTAAAGATGTTTGTTGTACCGATGCTTCCTGTAATTGAATACCCAGCAGCATACGGTGATAACCAGTTTTAGGTTTATCGCTAATATCGACGCGAAAAGCTGTAAACCAGCCAGATTTCCCTGCCATATCCTGCAATCTCTCCCCAACTTCGTATGGTAAGACTAAACAAAACAGCCCATGGGGAGCAAGACAGGACTTCGCACTTTTTAGCAATACATCATGGGTTAAAGCACATGTATACCTTGCTTGGTCTCGTTTTTTATCACGGCATGCGACCGCAGGTTCAAAATAAGGCGGGTTACTCACAATCAAGTCATACTGAGTCAGCGAATGCTGGCTATAAGTAATAATATCTTGGTTAATTATATGTAAGCGTTCCGCCCAAGGTGATTCATTAAAGTTTTCTTGTGCTTGCGCCGCTGCCTCATGGTCTAATTCGACGGCATCAACACGCAATGTTGGGTTTCTTTGGGCTAACATCAGGGCTATCAAGCCACTACCACTGCCAATATCTAAAGCTGCTCTAACCCCTTTTACGGGAGCCCAAGCCCCCAGCAACACGCCATCAGTCCCCACTTTCATTGCACATCGGTCATGTGCGACAAAAAACTGTTTAAAAGTAAACCCACCTTTGCGGTAATTTTGTTTTAGTTCACACATGCAAACACTCTAATTGGACAATATTTATTCTATCGTACTCATTTTGAGCAAATAAAAATGATAATTTAACCTATTCGCTACAATATTATTCTTATATTATGAGAATAATATTTGAGACAAATTTTTTTTACTGCTAAGTTCAAAAAAAGGAGATGCAATGAATAGTATAAATCGAACCCTAGACATCTTGTCATATATCACAACCAGTGCATCTCCGGTGACGCCTCAGGCTATCTCATCTGCATTAGGCATCCCATTATCGACAGTTTATCGGTTGCTGGCAATTCTCATAAATTGGGAATTTGTCTCTTATGCAAAACAATATGGCACTTATTGTGTCGGTTCGCAGAGTATCAAAAACCAAGAAAAATACTATCACCACAGTTTATTGATGGGAGCTTCTAAACAAGAGCTACAAAAGCTAGCGAAAAAAACGCAAGAAACCGTGGCGATAATTACTTCAAACTTACGGGAAACTATTTGTGTAGACATGATTGAAAGCGAACAGGCCTTACGCTGCTCTTTTATTATTGGTCGTGGTAATACCTTAATAAAAGGAGCAAGTGCAAAAACGTTACTGGCCTTTCGTCATGAACAATACCAAACCCATGTATTTGAAACGCACGCGAAACAATTAGCACATGAGCAAAGTAAATTTAAATTACAACAAGACCTACTGCAGATACAAAAACAAGGCTATGGCGTGTCTATCAGTGAAATTGACGAGGGCGTATTGGGGGTTTCTGCCCCTATTTTCAAAGGAAATGATGTTTTAGCTGTAATTTCAGTTATGGCGCCTGAATTCCGTTCCACTCATCGCGTCGATGAATTTATTACGCATACTTGCCAAACAGCCCATAACATTACTAAATTAATTAACCTGGAGTAACTATGACACAAGCTTTCCAATGGCAAGGGCGCACAGATGGTGAAACACAAGAACATTTGCGCATCCATCAGGTCATTAACCAACACGCTCCTGCTAAATTTGCCTTAATTGGTTTTGCGTCCGATGAAGGCGTTAGACGTAATAAAGGCCGTCAGGGGGCCAAAGCGGGTCCAAATGCTATTCGCAGCCAACTTGCAGGGTTGCCAATTCATCAACCACTTGCCATCAAAGATAACGGGACAATTAGCTGTGATGACGGTGATCTCGAAGCCGCACAACGCCGTCTATCTGATGAATTAGTAGCTATATTATCTGCTAACCAAAAACCTATCGTCCTAGGTGGTGGTCACGAAGTAGCATTTGCCAGCTTCCAAGGCCTGTTTGACTATGTTGAACAATATCAAGCGGGTAAAACAATTGGTATTATTAACTTTGATGCGCATTTCGATTTACGCGAAGCCCCTATTGCCACTTCCGGCACGCCATTTTTGCAATCTGCCATGTTATGTCAGCAATACCAACGTCCTTTCAAATACTTATGCTTAGGCATCGCAGATCATGGCAATACAAAAGTCCTATTCGATACCGCTGATACGTTAGGTTGCCAATATATCCGCGATAAAGAATTAGCTTATACCAAGCTACCTCAAGCAATTGAAAAAATTAAAAAATTCATTGACGATGTAGACTATTTATATGTCACCGTCGATTTAGATGTATTTTCTGCTGCCATTGCGCCAGGCGTTAGTGCACCAGCACCGAAAGGTATTTCTACTGAAATTTTTGATGAACTATTTGCCATTATCAAAAGTAGCCAAAAAATTGCCGTTTTTGATATCGCAGAATGTAACCCTGAGTTTGATATTGATAACCATACCGCCAAACTCGCAGCTTATTTGATTTACCAATATTTATTCTAATAAAACAACACAACAATTCGACTGATAAATACACTGTTTCTCACGCTGTTAAGATAACTTACTTTCGAGCACCACAATAAAAATAGCTTTGAAATTGATTATCAAATTAGCTGTAGCGCAATATCTTAATGGTTTTTAACTATTGAATTTCGCGTTACAGCTAGGCGGCAAGTGACGTTATCCCTAGGAGCATACAAAAGTATGTGACTAGGGTAGCGGAGCGCGGCTAACAACTCTGTAGCGTGAAAGACAACAGTTAAAAAGGGAAAAATATGATTCTACACCTCGACACGCTCTCCACCCTATTTCTAACAGTAATCTGCCTATTGATGGGGATCCACTTAAAAAAACGTATTGATTGGCTACAACGTTTTTGTATTCCCTCCCCTGTTATTGGCGGTTTTCTGGTTAGTTTGATTATCTGGGGACTTAAATCATTCAATCTAGCCGAGATTAATTTTGATACCAGCTTACAAACCTTTTTAATGGTTGCCTTCTTTACCACTATTGGGATTGACGGTAGCTTCCGTATTTTGAAAAGTGGTGGTCGGTTACTATTTATCTATCTTTTCATCTGCTGGTTTGTGGTTATCTTCCAAGACACTTTCGGTGCAGGGCTTGCCCATTTATTAGGTGTTGAACCTGTTATCGGCATTATGGCTGGCGGTGTTTCTCTAACAGGAGGGCACGGTGGTGCGGCTGCTTTTGGTGGTATGGCAGAAAGCTTAGGGGTGCAATCAGCGACAGTCGCCGCTATTGCCGCCGCAACTTTCGGTTTAATAACGGGAAGTCTACTCGGTGGGCCAGTCGCTTCATTTTTGATCAAGAAATTTAACGTTCGCATTCAAGCTGATGAAAATGTAGAACGAGTTCAAATACCTGAAACCATCGCAGGGAAAATCGAATCTATCGATGCCCATGCTTTTTTAAAAATGCTCGCGTTAGTACTGGGGATCATGGTAATTGGTCAATTCGCCTCGGCACAATTTACTAAGGCAACAGGATTTTCATTACCGAGTTATGTAGGCGCAATGATCATCGCTATTGTTATCCGCAATATTAACGACCAAATTGAATTATTCCGCATCAACCAAAAATCGGTTGACCTGATATCAGAAGTCTCCCTTGGCTTATTTTTAACAATGGCGATGATGTCATTAAAAATTTGGGAGTTGAAAACAGTTGCACTACCATTATTTACCATCCTATTAGCGCAAGTTATTATATTAACGTTATTAGTTGTCTTTGTTATTTTTAGGCTGCTAGGTAAGAATTACGATGCCGCCGTGATGTGTGCTGGTTTAATGGGCCACGGGCTGGGAGCTACGCCAAATGCAATGGCTAACATGTCTTCCGTTTGTGAGCGTTATAAACATGTTTCCATGAAAGCCTTTATGATTGTCCCATTGAGTGGTGCAGTACTCATTGATTTAGTCGGGATACCTTACCATACTTGGCTTATTAATATATTTAGCTAATCATTTCGAAAGGGAGGTTCTCCTCCCTTTTCAATGGTGTTATCCAGCCTAAATCCTACCTACTTTCATTGATATATCACTCCCTGTCTACTTTAAAAACAGTTACAATTGAGGAAAGCTGATTTTTCAGGTGAACAATTTTGCTAACCTGTTTATAATCAGCGCCCCAAATAGAGGTATATCATGACTGCATCCACTTTTTCTGAACTTGAACTTGACGAAAGCCTAATTAATGCGCTTTCGGATAAAGGCTATCAACGCCCAACGGCTATTCAAGCCGCGGCTATTCCTGCTGCAATGGATGGCCGAGACGTTTTAGGTTCAGCCCCTACTGGAACAGGTAAAACCGCCGCATTTTTAATCCCTGCGATTCAACATTTACTTGATTTTCCAAGAAAAAAATCAGGGCCACCTCGAGTTCTGGTTGTTACACCAACTCGTGAATTAGCCATGCAAGTTGCTGAACAAGCAAAAGAATTATGCGCACATAATCACCTAGATATTGCAACGATTACTGGTGGTGTCGCTTATATGAACCATGCTGAGGTTTTCAGCGAAAATCAAGATATCGTTGTCGCCACAACAGGTCGCTTACTCCAATATATCAAAGAAGAAAACTTTGACTGCCGGGCCGTTGAAATTTTAATCCTTGATGAAGCAGACCGCATGTTAGATATGGGGTTTGCGAATGATATCGAAACCATTGCTGGTGAAACGCGCTGGCGCAAACAAACTATGCTCTTCTCTGCAACTCTGGAAGGCGAAGCAATCCGTGATTTTGCAGAAAGGTTATTAGAAGAACCCATTGAAATTGATGCAGACCCTTCTCGTCGCGAACGCAAAAAAATTCAACAATTTCATTACCGTGCCGACACACTAGAACATAAAACAGCTTTACTATGCCACTTGTTAAAACAAGAAGAGGTAACAAAAGCGATTGTGTTTGTTCGTAAACGCGAACGCCTACGTGAAGTCGTTCAATGGCTGCGTGAAGCAGGTATTGAACCATGTTACCTTGAAGGTGAAATGCCGCAAACTAAACGTAACGAAGCTGTTCGCCGTTTAGTTGATGGCCAAGTTAAAGTATTAGTTGCAACCGATGTAGCTTCCCGTGGTTTAGATATCGATAACGTCAGCCATGTGTTCAACTTTGACTTACCACGTACTGCTGATGTGTATTTACATCGAATTGGTCGTACGGGTCGCGCAGGCCGCAAAGGGGTTGCAATTTCCTTAGTTGAAGCTCACGACTTTCCACTGCTGGGTAAAATAACTCGCTATATTGAAGACCAAATTAAAATTCGTGTTGTTGACTCTTTGCGTCCGACCACGAAAGCCCCTTCAGAGGCAATGCTGAATAAGCCTAAACCGTCGAAGAAAGTCCTTGCAAAACGCAAGGAAAAGAAAAAAGAAGAACAAACTAAAAAGAAAGAAAAAGTACGCCATCGCGATAAGAAAAATATTGGGAAACGCCGTGCTCCAATTGCACCGACAACACCTGAGCAAACTAAGTAAATAAAAACGGGTTTCGACCCGTTTTTTTATTATTTCATCATATTAAACACTTTTTCACGCATAAATTTTCCCTCATGGGTTAACAATTCTGGTTTAATAATATGATTATTGAGAATGTCTTTGCAGTCTAAGCCTTGGTTGTTTTTAACTCGCCAATCAGCTCCACTTGCTAACAATAACTCTGCCACCTCAAGTGCATGGCTATTCACTGCATCATGTAAGGGAGTATTGCCTAAACTATCCCTAATATTTACCGTTACACCATTCTTTAATAAGATTTGAGATTGCATGACTTGGCCGTTTTGTGCAGCTAAATGCAAAATACTTTTTTGTTCTTTTGATTGCATACTTTTAATTAATTGCCCATATTGAGATTCAATTAAAACTTGCATAAATTGCCCATTCATTGCACTAACTGATTGCCGAGCTAAAAAGTCAATATCGCTAGGTTTATGATGTCGAACTAAAATAGCTGAAAACTCATTAATATCCCCTGCTTTAATCGCTTTCTTACACCCTTCTTGCCAATTTAATACTTGTTGTTCTTCAGGGTTAGGGAATACAGTTAATGGTATTTCTTGGATTTTATTATATTCTCCAGTAAGGGCATTCCAATTATTCCACGGTTTATGCATGCACATCATTTTAATAATTTTAACCATTGTATGTGCAATAAAACTTCTTGTTAATAAACGGTGTGGTAGCCAATTTTTCCAAGAACTCTGTTCGCTATAAGGCATTTTAATACAATTTCCCAACGCAGAAGGGATTGGTAAAGAATTTTGTAATGAATCAAGCCAGTCATACTGCACAGTATAAAAACGTATTAGTCCTTCCTGAGCCACTTTTTCAGCCATGTGGTAATCTATGCCGACTTTATTAACAGTGCTCTTAGACAGCCCTGCTGGGCTAAATGCAATACAAGGAGAATTGCTTGCCAATGCTGCAATAGACGATAGCCCTCCACCTAATGAATGCCCTGTACAGATTGTATTTCCATTAACTGCATTTGATAAAACATTCATTAAACTCACGGCTTGAAAATATTGAGATTCATACAAACCAATTCCTTGGCGGATATTTGCATAAAAATCGCTGATATCATTGCTACCACTAAAACAAAGAATATATAAATCATAAAACCGACAAATATTAGCTTGGAACCCTGTCTGCTTATCACTTAATAATTCAGCACTTATTCCCAGTTTATTCAATTCACTATCATCTAATCTTTCAATCTCTTGTATTGTCTGCCAATTTTTATTGTAAGCCCCCTGTGAAAGCAACGCTAATATATAGTCTTTCGGCTGTGCATCCCGACCTAAAAAGTCATTTTTTAATATTTTTGGGGGCCACAAATTTCCCCCGCAAGACTGATTTTCTACATGCTGATGTTGTAAATATATATCTAAACTTTCTTGAGCAAGAGAAAGCTCATCTCTAGAGGATATCGTTTCTGGCGTTAAAAAAGGCATAAATTCCTCCTAACAAATATATTGTGTTGGAAGAATATTGGAATACAAATAGCCAAGGAGAGAAATAATCTACTTTATTAGTCGCAAATAAAAAGCCATTGATAACAATGGCTTTAGAATTTATTACACAGTATTTAACGTAGTTATACTAAATTTTATTATAAGCTTTCAGTAAAAGTACGGGTAATAACATCACGCTGTTGTTCAGGGGTTAATGAGTTAAAACGTACTGCATAACCTGATACACGGATGGTTAATTGTGGGTATTTTTCTGGGTTTTTAACCGCATCTTCTAATGTTTCACGGCTTAAAACATTCACATTTAAGTGCTGGCCACCTTCGACACGAACTGTTGGCTTCATCTCCAAAGGGACTTCACGATACTCAAAAGCACCTAATTCGTCTTTCGCGACGATTTGGCCTTCGTTATAATCCGCTTTTGCACAAACACAACGAGCCTCATTTTTCTCGTTATCAAGTAACCAGAAAGAATTTAATAATGCTGCATTATCTGTTTTAGTAATTTGAATACCAGTAATCATGTCGACCTCCACGTTCGAACTTGATTGCAATCGGTTTTTATTAACCGAAACTGCATTAACCATCAATCTTATAAAAACTAGCAATTGGATATTTGGTCTAACCAATGTATATAGTCATTTTATACCAGTTGAACCCCTGAGTTTCTTTGATATTTATCAATTATTTCGCGCAGTAACTAAACAGATCAGTTCAACTTTATGATTTAAATCAAAATTAATCCGTTTGTTTTTTAATTTTTTTCATAAACTTTAAAAAATATTTTAAATACTATAATCAATATCAGGGCTTTATCTCTTGCCTATGAACCAGTAAGCTTAGGGTATCAACTGGTTCAGTTATAAATTGGACTGTCATAGATTCATTATTATGGAATACTTCATGTCAGAACCTATCACATGGCACGATGTCATTGGCCCAGAAAAATCCAAGCCTTACTTCAAGGAAACACTTGCTTACGTTGCTGATCAACGCAAAAAAGGTAAAGTTATCTATCCACCACAAGATGATGTTTTTAATGCTTTTCGTTATACAGAACTTGCCGACATCAAAGTGGTTATCTTAGGTCAAGACCCCTATCACGGACCTGGTCAAGCCCATGGCCTATCTTTTTCGGTACTCCCAGGGGTAAAACCGCCACCTTCTTTAGTTAATATGTATAAAGAACTGGAGAAAGATATCGCTGGTTTTCAACGCCCTGATCATGGCTATCTACTGAGTTGGGCTAAGCAAGGTGTCTTATTACTCAATACCGTACTGACGGTAGAGCAAGGTAATGCACATTCCCATGCACATCTAGGCTGGGAAACCTTTACAGATAAAGTTATTGAAGCTATTAATGAAAATACTCAGGGGGTCATTTTTCTATTATGGGGCGCCCACGCACAGAAAAAAGGCAAAATAATTAATACTAAGCGCCATCACGTCCTTAAAGCCCCACATCCATCGCCACTTTCAGCGCACCGTGGTTTTTTAGGTTGCGGACATTTTTCCCAAACAAATACCATCTTAGAACGGGAAGGCAAAACACCTATTGACTGGAACCCAGTCATCAACGAATAAAATACGATGTAATGGGCTAGAAAAGCAGAACAAGAAAACAATAAAATCAAACAATTGATTTTCAATAATACTAGTAATTAAATGGGATGCCTGTGCATCCCATTTAATTATCATTATCGTTATTTCGACACGATGACCATTGCTGGTCTTAATAGACGGTTATTTAACGTGTAGCCTTTTTGCATCACATCAATAACATGACCTGCTTGATGATCAGGCGATTCTATCATTGTCATTGCTTGATGAACCTCAGGGTTAAACGGTACATTCGCTTCGCCTACGGGTTCAATGCCAAATTTCGCCACTGCATCTAAGAATGTTTTCAGCGTTAAATCTAACCCTTCTACCATTGCTTTAGATTGTTCATTGTCACGGTCTGCCGCATCAATAGCACGCTCTAAATTATCAATAACTGGTAATAGTTCATTAGAAAATTTTTCAAGAGCAAATTTGTGCGCCTTTTCGATATCTTGTTCCGTCCGACGACGAATGTTTTCGATTTCAGCATGGGCGCGCAACATGGCTTCACGCTCAGTTTTTCTTGATGCTTCAAGCTGTTGCTCAAGCTCAGCAATACGCGCTGCTAACGCTTCTTCGTTTGCTTGCATTTCATCAGCTTGCTGAACTTCAGCTTCTTGCTCTTGTTGAACTTTTTGTGATTCATTTTGCTCAAAAGCTTGCTCATCATGCATGTTTTGGTCTTTACTACTCATGAATATCTCCGCGTATTTAGCATTAATCCCCTATATGAGAGTATTATGGGGATCTAATACAGGGATTCAAGGGAAGTCATACAATGAGAGGCCAAAAAAGTATGCGAAAGGGCAATAATACACCACAATCACAATTTAAAACGATAGGCATTGTCGGGCACCCAAGGCATCCGGAAGCATTGGCAACTCATGAATTAATTTATCATTGGCTAATTTCAAAAAATTACCATGCAATTATTGATAAACAAGTTGCCAAAGATCTGAAGCTGGCTAATGCCAATACAGGGTCATTAACCGATATCGGCCAACAAGCAGACCTCGTCGTCGTCGTTGGGGGTGATGGTAACATGCTGGGTGCTGCGCGCATTTTATCCCGCTATAATAATAAAGTTATCGGCGTAAACCGGGGTAACCTCGGTTTTTTAACTGACCTCGACCCTGATAATGCCTTACAGCAGCTTTCTCGGGTCCTTGAAGGTGAATATCGCGAAGAAAAACGTTTTCTATTAGAAGCTCAGGTTATCAAAAGTAATCAAAAATCACGGAAAAGTACTGCAATCAACGAAATTGTTCTGCACCCAGGTAAAGTCGCTCATATGATCGAATTTGAAGTCTATATTGATGAAAAGTTCGCATTCTCTCAGCGCTCTGATGGCTTAATCATTGCAACTCCAACTGGCTCTACCGCCTATTCACTTTCTGCGGGAGGCCCTATTTTAACGCCTAATTTAGACGCCATTGTCTTAGTCCCTATGTTCCCTCATACCCTATCATCACGGCCACTCGTTATTAGTAGTGATAGTAGTATCCGTTTAAAGTTTTTACGCACAAATATCGACTATGAAGTCAGTTGTGACAGCCAAATTATGCTGCCAATTCAAGATGGTGAAGAGGTTATAATTAAACGCAGTAATAAAAACCTTAACCTAGTTCACCCCCAAGACTATAACTATTTCAATACGTTAAGTTCAAAATTAGGATGGGCTAAAAAAACTTTTTAATTTTTTTGCGCTACCTCTTTACTGTATAAAAAAACAGTTTAAACTGTATGAAAACACAGGTGTGTATTTTTACAGGAGAGCGCAGATGCTTACTCAATTAACCATCAATAATTTTGCTATCGTTCGTGAATTAGAAATTGATTTTCGTAATGGCATGACCACCATCACAGGTGAAACAGGTGCGGGTAAATCTATCGCTATTGATGCGCTCGGCCTGTGTTTAGGGGAACGTGGTGAAGCCAATATGGTACGCTCTGGCACTCAACGTGCAGATTTGTGCGCCCGCTTCTCCCTTGCAGATGCAAAAATGGCCGCAAATTGGTTAGCTGAACATCAACTTGATAACCAAAATGAGTGCCTATTACGCCGTACAATATCTTCTGATGGCCGCTCCCGTGGCTTTATTAATGGCGTATCCGTGCCTCTTTCGCAGCTTAGGGAACTCGGTGCTTTACTAATCCAAATCCATGGTCAGCACGCTCATCAATTATTACTTGATAATACTCACCAAAAATCACTACTAGATGCCTATGCAAATCAACAAGAACTGCTCTCGCAAATGAAACAAGCTTGGCAGGTTTGGCATAACTCTTGCCAGCAATTGGCCATTTTTCAAAAACAAATGCAAGAATATGAAGCTCGTCAGCAGCTATTAGAATATCATTTGAAAGAATTAAATGAATTTATGCCCATCCAAGGGGAATTTGAAGAAATTGACCAAGAATATAAACAATTAGCAAATTATGGTCAGTTTTTAACGCTTGGGCAAACTGCGGCTCAAATATTATCAGACAATGATGAAGCCAACGTGATGGGCCTGTTGAGCATGGCAAAAAATGAGTTATCTGAATTAGTCACTCTCAATCCTAAGTTTTCAGGGTTACTGGATATGCTCGAAGAGGCTTCAATCCAAGTCAGTGAAGTCAGTGATGAAATAAAACATTATTGCGATCAGTACGAACTTGACCCCAATCGCTTGTTTGAACTTGAACAACGCATTTCTAAACAAATTAGCCTAGCGCGTAAACATCATGTTACTCCTGAAGCACTACCAGAACTATTTCAACAGTTACTAAGTGAGCAAGAACAAATTTCCAATCAAAATGAAGATTGTGAAGCATTAAATGCTCAGGTTATTAATGATCACCAAAAAGCATTAGCTTGCGCTAAGCGCTTACACCACATGCGCCTGCATTATGCCCAAGAGTTAAGTTCATTAATTACCGATAGCATGCACCAACTATCTATGCCCCACGGCCTGTTTACTATTGATGTAAAATTTGTTCCGGAACAGTTGCAAATCGACGGTGCTTGTAAGATTGAATTCAATGTTACGACTAACCCCGGTCAGCCTCATCAAGCTTTAAGTAAAGTTGCATCCGGCGGTGAATTATCACGCATAGCATTAGCTATCCAAGTTATTACCGCTAAAAAAATGGACACCCCAGCCTTAATTTTTGATGAAGTCGATGTCGGTATCAGTGGGCCAACAGCAGCGATTGTTGGTAAATTATTACGTGAATTAGGTGAGTCGACGCAGGTTATGTGTGTAACCCATCTACCGCAAGTTGCTGGTTGTGGTCATCATCATTTTTATGTCAGTAAAGAAACCAATGGCGTAGAAACTGAAACACATATGCAATTACTGGACAAAAAATCAAGGTTACAAGAACTTGCCCGACTTCTTGCCGGTTCAGAAGTCACAAAAAACACACTGGCAAATGCAAAAGAATTACTCGCAGCGTAATTTTTGACAACTTTTTTACGCTCATGTGGTCTTAGAGTCGATAAGGAAGGTTTTAAAATGTATCAATGTCGATTATCATTGATGTTCTGACTCCAAAAGGAATGAGATATCCATGCGTTATAAATTGTTAACTGCTGCTGCACTATCACTCGCATTAATGTCTACGGGCTGTTCAATGATGGAACGTCTTGTCTATCACCCTGACATTAACCAAGGTAATTACCTCACAGCGAAAGATGTTGCCAAGATCCAAAAAGGAATGACACAGCAACAGGTCGCTTACACTTTGGGCACACCAATGTTATCCGACCCGTTTGGTACTCAGACTTGGTATTATGTTTTCCGCCAAGAGCTCGGGCATGACCCAGTTCAGCAAGAGACTTTAACTCTAATTTTTGATCGCAATGGTATTTTAACTGATATCAAAAATGAGAAAAACCTTGCAGCCCAAGAGTCAATGGAAGCCGCTGAAACTAAAGCATCCGAGACCAAGTCAGCTGACTAATCATATAGTTAGGGCTTTATGAAACTATCTACCTGTATCATTAACTACATGTTTGAACAGGTAGTTATTTTGAATGAACATTGTTATACCACTCTTATTTCCAAAGCAATTTGAAGATATTAAGTCTACATAACAAAAAAACCGAGCTATCGCTCGGTTCATCAAAGTCATATTAGCTCTATCAACTATTTTTTGTTTCTTTAGATTTTTCAGCGCGCTTTCGACGTAATTCTTTCGGGTCTGCAATTAAAGGCCGGTAAATTTCAATCCGATCACCATCTTGCACTTTATCAGTCAACTTTGCAGGGCGGCTATAAATACCCACTTTATTTTTCTTTAAATCGATATCATCACGCAACGCAAGAATTCCAGAGGCAATTATTGCATCCTCAATTGTTGTACCATCAGCAACCTTCACTGATAACAAAAATTGTTTTTCCGGCAATGCATAAGTTACTTCGATACTAAGCTCAGACACTGTAAACATCCTTAGCTCTTAAAGTAAAGGCTTGAACCATGTTGTTCGCCAATTCCTTAAAAATTTTACCGAATGCTAACTCTATTAATTTATTAGTAAATTCAAAATCAAGATGAAATTCGATTTTGCATGCATCAGCACTTAAAGGAATAAATTTCCATCCTCCAGATAACTTGCTAAATGGCCCTTCGACCAACTGCATGTGAATACACTTGTTATCCTCAAGTACATTTTTAGTAATAAAGGTTTTGCTGATCCCCGCTTTTGACACTTCAACTGAAGCTGTCATTTCATCAGAACTGTGGCTAATAATTCGGCTACCTACACACCCAGGCAAAAAACTTGGGTATGAAATAACGTCATTGACGAGTTTATACATTTGTTCTGCGCTGAAAGGGACTAACGCAGAGCGACTAATCTGTGGCATATCAATTCCTATCCCCAAAAACTGAGCATATAATACCATCATTGACTGGTTAAACAAAAAACAAAACCCATACAGGGCAAGATTTGCACAATCAGAAAAATATCAGCTTAGAAAGATTTCTTTCAACTCAGCTTGCAGTATAATGATTGCACTATGACAAAGAAAAAACCATATAAACCCGGTTCAGCAACAATTGCTATGAACAAGCGTGCTCGCCACGAATATTCTATCGAAGAGGAGTTCGAGGCGGGTTTGTCCCTACAAGGTTGGGAAGTTAAATCACTACGCGCTGGCAAAGCCAATATTGGTGATAGCTACGTGCTTTTACGTGACGGTGAAGCCTACTTATTTGGTGCAAACTTTACACCACTTACTGTTGCATCATCCCATGTAGTGTGTGATCCAACCCGTAGCCGAAAACTACTTCTGAATCAACGTGAATTAGACACACTTTACGGCAAAGTTAATCGTGAAGGGTATACCGTTATTGCACTTTCCCTCTATTGGAAAAATGCATGGTGTAAAGTCAAAATTGGTGTTGCAAGGGGTAAAAAAGCCCATGATAAACGTTCTGATATCAAAGATCGTGAATGGCAACTCGATAAAGCACGTATAATGAAACATTCTAATCGCTAAGTTCTAGCTTTATAGGATAATTTTCTGTTATACTGTGCTCAACAACTTGGGGCTGATTCTGGATTCGACGGGATTTGCGAAACCCAAGGTGCATGCCGAGGGGCGGTTGGCCTCGTAAAAAGCCGCAAAAAAATAGTCGCAAACGACGAAAACTACGCACTAGCAGCTTAATAACCTGCTTAGAGCCCTCTCTCCCTAGCCTCCGCTCTTAGGACGGGGATCAAGAGAGGTCAAACCCAAAAGAGATCGCGTGAATGCCTTGCCTGGGGTTGCAGCGTTAAACTTAATCAGGATAGTTTGTTAGTGGCGTGTCTGTCCGCAGCTGGCAAATGAATTTAAAGACTAGACTAAGCATGTAGTACCGAGGATGTAGAAATTTCGGACGCGGGTTCAACTCCCGCCAGCTCCACCAAATTTGGTGGGTCAGTGATAGGACAACAGGTTTAAAAACAGGAAGTTAGCAAAATCAGTTGGACTAGACACTGGCAACATTAAGACTAGAAAGTGCACGTGAAATGCACGCGCATTTGAAAGTTACTAAAAGCCCACTTCTGTGGGCTTTTTTATTCCCTTAAAGAAGCCAAGATTAAGGCTCGCATTTTATTACTCCCAAACATAAACCTTACCAACAATAAAATTGCTAATTTTTTTTACTGTAAATTTTTTTCCAGCATTGGACATAACTGCATGAATGTAGTTATCTCCTGTCCCTTGAATAATAAACCACACACCATCAGAAGGAACAATTGAGGCTACAGATAACACATTATTATGAGCAGTATTAGTAAAGGCTAATAATTTTCCAGTTACTGATTCAGATAGAGTGAATTCTAAATTCCCGCCTTTATTAACATCCATTAAAAATCGCAACAAGTACGTTTTTTTATTGAGATCTTGTTTTAACGGGTAACGGTTATCACTTTCAGCTTTAGTATAACTATCGCCTTTAAGGGCATAATTACCCGCAGGCGCATAGTTACCTGCAGGTTGATAGCTCCCTTTTGGCTGGTACCGAGTATCCCCTTCGGCTTTGGTATAACTCTCGCCCTTAAGTGCGTAATTACCAACAGGAGCATAGCTGCCTTTCGGTTGGTACTTGGTGTCAGACTCCGCTTTCGAATAACTGTAACCTGACGCTTGATAACTGCCTTTGGGTTGGTACTTATTATCGGTTTCTGCTTTAGTGTAACTATCTCCTTTTAAAGCATAATCCCCTGACGGCTGATAACTCCCCTTAGCTTGGTAACGTGTATCCCCTTCCGCTTTGGTGTAACTGTCACCTTTAAGCGCATAATTCCCTGCAGGGGCATAATTGCCTTTGGGTTGATAGTTGGTATCAGACTCCGCTTTTGAATAACTATAACCTGCTGCTTGGTAGCTGCCTTTAGGTTGATACTTACCATCGGTCTCAGCCTTGGTATAACTATCTCCTTTTAAGGCATAATCCCCTGATGGCTGATAACTTCCCTTAGCTTGGTACCGTGTATCCCCTTCGGCTTTAGTGTAGCTTTCACCTTTAAGTGCGTAGTTGCCTGCGGGGGCATAATTGCCCTTGGGTTGGTATTTGGTATCAGATTCAGCTTTAGAATAGCTATAACCGGTAGGCTGATAGTTGCCTAAAGGCTGGAAGCGCTTGTCAGATTCTGTTTTGTTATAAACATTGATATCACCGGCACTTAAATCGGCTTTCAGCTCTTGCCATGCCGTGCCAGTTACTGGCTCAACATTGTTATTTTCAATCTTCGACTGCCACGTTTTGTTTTTATGATAAACAATCGCGCGGATTGGGTATGGCTTGCCTTCTGCTGCCCACTTAGGGAAACCAAAGCTCTGCAACTCGCCAATGGCTTCAGTGATATCGTGAAACATGCCGTTCATCTTCTCACGTTCAATATCTTTCGCGGCAGGGTCAGTTTGTTGGTCACGCTCATAATCGTAACTATAGCCTTGCGTGTAAGAAACCGCGCCATCGGCTTGCACGTCATCGGGAATAGAAGTCCTGTCCCCTTGTGTTGCAAAGGGGATTTTAAAGATTTTTGTCATGAGTTTTAGGCTCCGAAATTACTGCTAAGGAAGTTTTTACGATGTTGGCCGTGACCAAAGGCTTTCTTCGTCACGATACGGTATTTGACACCCACACCCGATGGGCGAGGCATAAGATCAAAGTTTTCAAGAAGAACCCGTAAACGTTCATCCGGGTTGAAATTAAACACGTAATACAAATAAGTCATATCGAGCGGATCAAGCACAAACACTTTGCTGTCGGCTTGCCAAAAGAACCGTTTAAGAAATTCGTTAATATTGGTGACCGTTGGGCTTTGCGTAAGATTAAAATAGCGCATACGCACAATGAGCCGCTTTTGATCGACGGTAAGCGATAAGGTGTAATCGGCATTACGCCGAAAGTTGCCTTTAAAATTAGCGTTCTTTTTACCGAAACCAAAGCCGATTTTGGTTTTATCGCTAGGCGGGACATCAATCCCCAACGGCACATCGAGTATGCGCGCCCAAATATTTAGCCCAAACTCGTTCGCAGTATCGATATTAAACACATTACGGTACCAATCACGCCAAAATTGGACGGTGGATTGCTCAAAATAGTCTGCTTTGTATTTGGCTAATGCCTTGAGGTTTGCCGCATCTTCATATTGCCAAAGGATCGCTTTTAATAAATCAGAATGAAAATCAAATGATTGGGTTTTGCTCATACCAGTACCACCTGTACCGCACTGCGTTTGAGCCTTGCCACCTCATTCATTTTGATTTCATAGTTATTTGATGACCAGGCTTTGCCATCGGTTGACAGTTCGACACGTGTAATAAATAAACGAGGCTCAACAGCATTGATACCGGCTGATATTTCGAAAGGTGATACATCACGCCCCACCACTAAACCGCCCTCACCATCGATATCCCCATTTGCCCATGACTCAACCGCGGCAGGAATAATCGTTTGTGCATCGACGGTGGCTTTTTTCACTGTTACTCGGCAGAACAACACAATTTCTTTCGCCCTATCGAATTTAACGGGATAAATTTGGCCGCTGATGTTTTCCAATACGTCAACTTCTTCACTGCCGTTAAAAGCCGCACCCAGCGTTTTTGTACGCAGTAGCGAACGAGCAATTGCCTCTTTATCGCCCCCTTCAACACACACATAAATACTATGAGGCACTAACGTGATCCCATCAAACATCATTGGTTGGTCCGTGTAGTTTTCTCGATACGCCAACGAACGTACCCCTTCCAATTCATACAATGCAGAGGTAATCGCCTCCCCCACACTGACGGTGTTTTTGGCTAACGTCTGCTTACGTCGTCGCCTTGATTGTAAATCTGATTCAGCATCTCGCCCCAACACCGCATTGCTGGGGTTATGAACGGTTTCCCAACCTAATACCGAACTGGCCACTTTATTGAGTTGGCCCACGCCACACTCAACCGCCCCTGTTTCAATGGCGCGCATATCCCCAGCTACAGAGCCATCTTTACCGATAATTAAAGTCTTGGTGGTTTCGAATAAGTCGCCATTCAGCGTGGCCGCTTGTGACCTCTTGGGAATAATGGTGTCGGCAATACCCGTGAATTTCACCTGTGATAAAAAGGAGTGTGTGGCATCAAAACGCTGCCCGCCCATTAAGGCCCATATAGCATCAAGGAAAATGCCACCAGCTAAATCGGGGTTAATTTGATTGGCCAACTCTGCATTATTGCGTACAACGGCGTCCCGATTTTCGACCTCCATGGTGATCAATGCCCCTTGTGGGGTTTCGGGGTTAACATCCAGTTGCTGGCCAAAGACACTTTTAAATTCGTTTTCAACGTCATCACGTAACGTGCTGGTATCCGGCACAATTACACCCTGTGATGTGAGATATTGATAATCAGCCATTGAGCGTTATCTCCCCATAAATGGTTTGGATCACCGCGGTATAGTTCAGCGAGTTATCTGTGATTAATGCCGAAAATGACACCACCGATATCACATCATCCAACTCACGTATTCGGTCACGAAACGCCGCTTCAAACAGCGGAATATCGGCTTGTCGCCCAAAGGTGGTTTTCCAATAAGGAATACCCATATCGAGCTTATGCAGCATTTCACCACGGAGTGCTTTGACATAATGTTCACAACGGTTTTTTGATGCCCGTTCACCACTCGTAATCGCTATGTTGCCACTATTCCCCAAATAGATATCGTTATTGTCGTTTACATCAAAAGTCATCATATCGGCACTCCTGAATTGCTATTACCACTTTGAATACCACTATGTTTATGCGTAGATCCGATATCTTTACCGTTATGTTTCATCGTGCCCCCGTTTGAGTCGCTGTTGCCATTTACGGCCTGATTGCCATTCACCGTGACATTGCCGTTAAAGATGGTTTCAGGCACATTGACCTCAAGAACGGGCGAATCTAAAACCGCTTTACCCTCATGCAATGACAAACACACGGAGCCATCCATGGACTGGATAACCAAGGCATCCGTATTTTTGCCATCAATTAACCAGCCTTTAAGCGTGTCGGGAAAGAACATGGCATCGCTAAAGGTATGCAAACGAGCGGTATTGGGTTCATCCTCTAAGCCGCCACGTTGAAAAATTAAGCTGATATCGCGGTCATTGGCTTTGAGCCAACCAAAGTCTCCTGATTTAATTGGCATACGGATAAAAAAGCCACCGCCGCCAAAACGAAAAACGGGAATATTCGGTACCGCTGCACGCCCAACTTTTTGCCCTTGTGTTGACACCATCATGACGAGTGGCTTGATAACAGCGCGGTTAGTTTTATCGTCATAGCTCACCACCGTCGCGGGGAGCATGTCGTCAATATTCATCAATAAGCTACGAAATGCAGCCATAAACTGCCCTGCCAAGCTGCCTTCGCTAGCAATATCACTGTTGGGTTGGTTCATGGTTTACACTCGTTTGCAGGTCGCTTGGTAAAAGAAAGGGTCGTCGTGAGAGGCAATATCAAACTTAAGTTGTTCGATAATGTAGTCGCCATTTAAGGCAGGATTAAACTGGCTTTCAAGGCGTAACATGCCGCCCAATGACGACTCGCTATCAATTAAATAAGTGATGTCGACACCCTTTTCAGTGGCTTTCGGTATCCCTACCATGCCCGATTTTTGGTTAAGAATACGCAAGCGGCCACTTAACGCTTTATCCTGGTCTTTCACATACAGCATGTCATCGTCGATAAACGCTTTCACATTGCCCGCATCTTGCAGACGTTCCACTTGCTTGAGTGCCGGCCCACAAAAATACCAATTGGCAATATTTTTATCGGTGGCTTGAAAGTCCAATTTAACCCCGCAATCCTGCGCTATGTTCTTAGCCAGCTCGCTCATTTTACTTATGGCACTACCGGACGAAGAAACAATATCACGCGCAATTGTATTGTTGGTTTTCGCTTTTAAGGTCAGGGTGACATCAGGCGGTGAGGCGATTTCTGCACTAACAATATCCCCCACATAAATGCGAAATACGCCTGTACTGGCGCGTCCCGCTTCGACAATTAAACGATGCGGTTGCTTGGCTTGGGTATAAGGGCTGGTTTCGGTCAGCAACATATTGCGTGTTGCGGCATTGAGCCCATCGATATTGACCGTGCATTCATTCTGCAGGGGATTGGCATATTTAGTGCCACTAGCTCGAATTCGCAGCCCCTCATACCACTGCAGCCGACCATTAGCTTCAATGCCTAATCGTATGCGGCGTAAATCAATCATCATCCCCCCACCAAACAAGACTGTGCGATTGGCCAAACTGCGCCCACCATGGCAGCTCATCATTCTCAGTGATAAAGGCAAAATTACCGTTGCCCGATAAATAGCGGTAGGGGATCAGCGGTTGATTGGGCATCACACGAATGCCTTGCAGTAAAACCACATCATTGCGTTTGATATCGCAGCACATTGTTGTTCGTGCCACTTTAATCGTTAGCTCCCACTCATCACCGCCAAGGCTCACGCGCAAGCGTTGATTAGGTACGGTATTTAAAGGGATCTCTTTCATGGGTCACCACCCTAACGTCAATTCACCGTCAGCAATTTTGGTTGCTGCCGATTTTTTCTTTTTGTCCGGCACCGTGGACGTTTGCACTTTCCCGCGATTCACCGTGCTCGATTGCTCTTTTTTTGCCACCTTACGGGGCGGCAGGTTGCCATATTCTGGCTCAACCGTTCGCCACTCACTAAAGTGCAGTGACAATTTAATCGCATCCGCCATTTCAGGAATTTCATCATGATAGAGATTCACCAGCAGCATGGGTTGGTAGGTTTTCACCCGCGTTTGAATACCCACTAACTGGTGTTTATCATTAGTTTGCTGCAGGATTTCAAAGGCACTTTTCATTTCGCCGGCTAAAATTAAATCCATACCAATTTCAACCGGCAGAACCACAACATGGTCACTGCGTGTTTCCCCCGACTCAACGGTAAACTGTGTCGCTTTGTGTTCGTCACGCACGTTGATTTGAATTGGATTGGCCGTTTCAAATAACGTCGAAAAGTTATCGACATTGAAGATTTTCACCTCGGTGATCATTTGCTTACCCCCGAACTGGTTTGATGGGCTAAATCTTGTAGCTGGGATTGCAACGCATCTTTCGTGCCACTCGCCATGCCTTGCGCATCCGTCGCTTGGGTTTCCACTTTGATTTCACCAATCGACAAGTTAGTTTCATTGGTAGTATTGGATTGATTACTAATAGCTTGGCTCGTCATCGGGTTGATTGGATTGTTCGACATGCCGTTAATTTGTTGGCTCAGCCCTTTTACTAACAACGCAGTATCTTCTTCAGATAACTGAGGCTGTTCGGGAATTTGGTGCTCTATCGTACCGTCGGCCGTAACTTTGCGTTCAACCGTTTGAGTCACTTGTACATCCTCAAAACCAAACCACCCTTTGACCGTGCTCCAACCATTTTTAATCGCATCCAATCCGTCATTAATCCAGCCTAAATACTGTTTGATTTGCGCCCATAACCACTTAAAAATGCCTACAACGGCATCAGAAGCCACCGTAAAGACACCTTCAAATTGCTTGCCCCAATCTGCTAAATCCTGAATAAAGCCCGTGAGCCATGCCCATAACTGCTTGCCGCCATCAGCAATAAAGTTAAAGGCAGCCACCGCCACATCGGCGACGACTTGAGACAAAGCCAGGACAAAATCGAAAAAGGCTTTAAACGCTTCCCACACCGCAATAATGACCGCTTTAAGTTCGGGGTATTCATCCAAAATACGCCCTATCATCGAATCATTGCCGTCAATAAAGTTCATGATATCGTCATAAACTAAGGCAAACGCCGCAGCCAGTAAGGCAATAACCGCGATGATCGCCAAAATGGGCCATGTTGCTGCCAAGGTCGCTGCCGCAGCTGATAACATGGCAGGCACATAAAACACCGCAATAGCCGAACCTATTGCAATAAAGAACCCCACAATGAGCGACTTGTTTTCTTTGCAAAAGCTCACAAAGCGGTTAACCCACTCTAGCCCTTTGGTTAAAATCGGGATCACCATTTCTAAGAAGCTGTTTTTCAGTAAGCCTGATGATTGCTTAAAGCCTTGCATGGCTTTGTTGAATTTGATGGATTGTTCAATACTCTCTTTGTTGATGCCTGAGTATTCTTTTTGAATCCCCATCATGCGCTCGAGCTCTTTGCGGCCTTTCATCATCAACTCGACGGTTTTATCATCCGTCACGCCTAATCCCACAAGCGTTGCCTTGGCTTTATCAAACTTCATACCCTGCACTTTATCTGCAGTCTGAAGCACTTTTTCCATGGTATTTTTCGCAAAACCAAACGATTTGGCCATCGCAGATAAATCCGCTTGAGCTGCATCACGCGTACCGCCCAGTTCAGCCATTGAACCCGCGAAAGCGTCCACATCAGCAGTCGCCACATTGATTTTTTTACCCAACTTATCGAGGGTTTCAATATCCGCCGAACGTGAAATTGATTCCCCCACCAAGGCAGTCGCCCCCATCAATAAGCCAACCGCCCCCAATGCCTTTTTGGCAAACGACATGACCGTATTACCAGCTTGCTGATATTTGGTTTCGGTATTCTCAAGGGCTTTTTGCACGGATTGCTGTGCTTTAATTTCACTGGTCGCCGCTTCAATTCCCTTCACTTTCATGGTGTCCACAAGGCGAATTAATTCATTGTAATTACCTTGCAGTGCCTGAATAATGGCGTTGGACAGTTGCTTTGCGGTGATACCTTGGTGTTCGGCTAACGTGAGGTCGGTGACACCTTGATTAAGTTGAATAACATTTTGCTGTAGTGCCTGGTAGTTTGCATCGAGCTCGCCCAAAACGCCTTGAGTGGATTGCATGCCTGCGTCAGATATTGACCGCTGCGCCTCAAGGTTGGCCATCGAATCTGTTACTGTCTCTAATTGTGTTTTAACCGAGCCAGTTTGGGCAATAACCTCATCTGCATTAGTAACGAAATCAATCGAATGTTCAACCGATAAGCCTTGCACTGATTGGCGTAAGTCTGCCATCACACGTTCAATTTCTGCGGCGCCATCGGCAGTAGTGGTCGGGATTTTTTGCAGCTCGTTAATATACTCACTGACCGAGCCTTTTACCTGTTCTAATGCGGTTTTTTGGTCACCCACCGATAACGAGCCGAGGTCATTTTTTAATTGGGTGATATCAGATTGCAGTGATTGCCCCCAATCCCCTAGCGCATCCCCCGCGGAGGCCAAAGCAGCGTCTGTATTTTGCCGTTGCTCATCCAATGCGCTTAATGATGAGCTCACCGCATCTAACCGAGCCACGATTTGATTTGTCTCAGCACTGACCTCGCTGGCATTGGTGGTGAACTGAATAGCATGTTCGGTCGACAGGCCCTGCAGTGATTGCCAAAGTTCCGTCATCACACTCCCGATGGTCAGCGAACTTTGCTGCGCCGCCTGTTGGGTTTGTTTCATACCGTCAATAATGTCATCGGTCGAACGTTGCACCTTTTTAAATGCCCCATCCGCTTGCCTTGTATCAAACTCAAAGACCTGCACAAAGGTATCCATTAATGACATTAGCGATCCTTTGAAGCCGCAAGGGCTTCGTTATAACGGTTAGTAATGGCAATTTCCCACAGGTCCATTGCTTCTTCTAAATCTATTGAGGTTTTGAGTTCGGTGAAAGTGGCGAGGCGTTCGCTGATGATGACGGCAAAGAACCCATCAGCGTTTTTATAATCGACGGGAGTGAACCGCTTACCTTGCTGAGCAGGAAGTGGAGGAAACCTTGGCTCCCGTCGTTGCCGAAAAAACTGGTGTTGTATTTCAACATTTCCAACTCTAAGCGGATCAGCGATTCTCCATCGGGCACATGGTTATCAATCAAGGTTTGTGTTTTAAGGGGAATTTCTTCACCCTCGATAGTGACGCACACATAGGCCATCATTTTCAGCATGGCCTCTTTGCTGACCTCATAGTCACCGATTTTCGGCGCGTTGGATAACGGATATTTGGCTAGGATTTCACGCCCGACTGTAGCGGGTAGGCGACTAATCACAAACAACTTTTCAAGGCCATCAACGTCTTTGATAGCCACTTCTTTAGGTTTTATAAGCATGGTGAACACCGATAAAAAAGGCGGGAACCCCGCCATAAATTGAAATGAATTAACGAATGCGCGTACTATCAAAATCTTGAAACACAAAGGTATAGGCTTTAGATTTCAAACGTCCTGCAGAGGCGGCAGAGTTGCCTCGACTGCCATTGGTAATCTTGCCGTTACGCGCCGTGACCGTTGAGCCATCGCCATAAGACGCCACAAAAGTAATAATATCCCCTGCGTGTCGACGCCCTTTTTTGGCGGTATTGGCCTCGAGTAAAATCGATAAATTTTGATCTTCTTCGCTACCAGCTAAAACGTTGATGGTGACGGTTTGTGGTGTCGGTGTGGACCAACTCACCAAGTTACCGTTAATATCCATAGTGGTTTGCGCAATATCGACAGCCGGTAAATCCAGCGGGTCAGCATCGTCAGCAAAGGCGGTAATTAAAATCCCAGTGGGAAAGGTTTTGCTGGCTTGAATGGTGAAACTCAAGCCGGTTGCAGATACATCATGCATATTCTACTCCTAGACTAAATTATGAGAGCCTTCTACTTTACGAACCCAATCGCCTTTGCCGTAAATCAGCACGTATTTCATGACATACTCAGGTAAGTCACTTTCACCCGTATTTTCAACAATCTGCGCATTATACCAATAGCCTTTATCTTGTACGTCATACCAAGCAAGGTCATCCCTGGAGGCATCTGCAATGGCGAGCTTTTGCACCTCAGAGAGCGTTTTACCGGCTAAAATCGTGCCGTTATTTATCGCTTTAGTGACCGCACCAGCAATCACCATCAACGCTCGCGCTTCACCGTCTTTATTCGCAGGAACGCCTCGTGTGGCCAATAACACGTTAAACCACTGCTGAGCGATATAGGCTTTTAACCATTGCTCATTGGCGTGCACGCTCATATCCAGCGGATTAGACGCACCACCGCACAAGAAGCCCCGCTGATAGAAACGGATTTGCGAGCCGGCTATAGCGGTTTCACCGTAATAGTTCACGCGCAGCTTATCGAATCGGTCAGCCGCTTTGTCTGTGGTCACTTGCGCAGGGAACGTAACGCCTAATTGACGGAACATGTAGTTTGTCGTGGCATTCGTGCGGTCATAATCCGTCGCCGCCATAACGGCCATGGGTAAGGTTTGAATAAAATAGTTAGTATCCGTTTTGAGGTTTAACCCCACAGAAGCGGTTCCCATCAATGCTGCGCTAAAATCTTCAACCTGCTTTTCGCTCACGCTAATATGCAATTGGTATTTGACGTTTTCACCGGAAACATACTGCGCCAATGGCACGGCTTGCTCTAACGTCAATTCATCCAAGAATGTCGCACTACCAAATGAATCGGAAACCTGCTCTGCTACCATAAACGCTTCAAGTGGTGTTTGTGCGGGGTTACCTTCAGACGCAGTACCGGAAGACAGCCCCATGGCATTCGCCAGCACCGAATATTCAACACTAATGGATGCGCGCTCTTGCACACCGCCACTCAGCTCAAAGGCGCTATCGAGTGAATTAAACGTCAAATAGCTACTGGAGAATTGCGGCTCGCTCTCGGCGTTAAGTTTCGCTTGAATGGTGGACGCAATATCCGCATAGGATTTCGCTTCCGACAAATCAATGTCTTTGTAGCTTTTGGTGACAGTACCAATCGTGACCGAAAGCGTTCCATCCGCAATGATTTTTAAATCCGCTAATGCGGCGGCTTTTGTCCCAAATAGCGTAGGCGCTCGCCCCACAGGCTCATAAGAAGCAATTTGTAACTCTTTCGGCTTGCTAACGGGTGCGGGGCTAACATAGCTAAAGTATTGTCGTGCAAAGTTAGCTTCGGGAGAATCAACACCTAACAAGTCATCGACCTGACCACTGGCGAACTCTAAAACTTTACCTGCGGGTATTTTGGGGTTAGTGGAAAATAATCGACCGGTTAATTTACGCATCGGAACTGCTGACGCGCCAATGACCGCCGATGCGATATCAACGTATCGAGTTTGTTTAATTGGCATAGTAAAAACCTTATATGCGGTGAATATCAGGATACAACGCGCGGATAGCGGCAGTATCAGGGAGAAGAGCGCGTTTAAACGTCACATTAAAATCAAATGAGGGGTTTTGTTCGTAGTCGCTATGATCATTCAAAAAGTAAGGACGGCGAATGCCAGTTGCACGTTGAACACCAATATTCTGCTTTCGCAACGCGGTAACAAAAGGCAGTGAATTGACGATCATTCTGACAATCGCGGTAATATCACCCGCAGTGTAATTGCCTAAATCGGTAATTAACGCCTGAACTTGGTACGTTTTTTCCGATAACTGGTTTTCTTGGTGATTGGCATTGTTGCCTTGGACATTGTAATGGCGACCTTGCCACCCGTGGCCATTTTCATTAATCGGGAAAAACATCACCATATTATCTTCACGACCTTGCTTGGTGGATTGAAAGCCGGCTTTCACGGGGATATCAATCCCTGCCTCTTTGAGCTGAAAAAGAAGCTGTTTTCGAATGGCAATATCGACCTCGTTATCCGTCATACGCCCCTACCTCAATGCAAATCACCGATTTCCAGCCGTCCTGCTCATACCAATCCGCATCCCCCATCACATCGTATTTCTTGCCATTAAAAACAAGATAATCCGGTGAAGTACCACGCTGAATGCCTTTGATATCATGGGAGGTATAAAAACGGCGATAAACTTGGTTTGAATCAAAGCCCATTGATTGTGCATCTTGAGTATCGACAGCTTGCCAGCTCCCGCGAATATCAACCGGTTCATAATATTGGTTTTGGTCATGCCCTCGCTCATCGGGCGTTCGGCCTTTAAAACGAAACCACTGGGCTGTTTGCTGAGGAATATAGCGAGAAGCAATACTATGCAAATTACCGAACATTATTTATCCTCCACGACAAAATTGACGGCCTGTAACATCTGCCCTGTGTCGACTAAGGGCTTATCGGTGGATTTCCCTTTGCTGTGACGTCTCGCTCTGGCCTTTATCGTTGAATCATCCAAGGCAGGTGTGGTTACCGCTTTAATGGCCAGTTTCACATCCCCAGCCGCTTTTGCGCCGACTTGGGTTAGCCCATCGGTAACGGAAATATTGCCAGCGGCCGCCGCTTTGGCCATACGGAAAATTAACTGGCCATACTCTACTTTTTTATCGCTCATCGTTGGGCGAAAAAACGAACGGGGAGGAATGCCACCAGTGGGGTAACCTAATTCATGAATGGCGGCAATATAAGCAATGGGTGTGCCATCAGGGTATTTCGAGTGTTCAAAGAAACCCACTTTCAATTGTTTCTTGGCTAACTCATCATAGACTTTTTTCAACTGAGCTAATTTCGTCATTAACGTAACCGCCCCCCTCGTGTGAACCGACCACCCACACCGCGAAATGCCGAGCGCTCACCTGCGCCACCAATATATTGCGGTACGCTACAGCGCTTAATGAGTGCTAAGAACTGTTGGCCATATGTGGTCATTTTGAACCAGTGTGACCAATCAGAACCCGCAGGGGGCGCAGAGAGTGACACGCTGACTTTATCGATAGTCACACTAGTCACAACACCGGTTGGGGATTCATCGTCCGCAATCCACTTTCGCAGTGATAGCATATGAGCAACAACCAACATCCACAGTTCGTTAGTGCAAACGCCGCGACAAGGCGAAAAATAGTTCAGGGCAGATTGAGCAATAATATAAATGTCATCATCACTCACACCATTAAACGATGGATAGAGCACACGAAATGACGTTAGGGGAAATGTGCTCGCCTCCATCATTATTTACCCTTTTTGTTGGTTTTCGGGACTGCTTGTTTTTCTGCTTCCAAAGATTCCACGGTATCCGGCGCTGACTTATCGCTAGCCTCCATATTAGTGGCCACTTTTTCAGGATCTTCTTTGCGGTTTTCAACGCTGATAAACCCGTTTTCTTTGTGTAACTGAAAAACGTGGTTATCTTTAAGCTGGGCGTATTGCTCATCACTGATTTCCGTAACGCGCCCACGCGGGGTATACATATGCTTGGTCATGATATTGGCTTGACCTGCGATAAACACTTTGCCATCCGTGACCGAGTAGTTTTGATCGTTGGATAACGTGCAATAGACATAGAGAGACATGGTTTTCTCCAATAAAAAAGCCCTCATTTGAGGGCGTAAAAAAGGAAGAGGTCTGGTTAAATGCCGGTTAGGCGAGTAATGGCCCAAGGTCGGGTAACAAAAACACCCGCGGTTGCGTTGGTCGCATCCTCTAAATACCCTTTGATTTGCGCTTGTGAGCCCAACAATTGGTATTTAACGGGTACCACTTGTAAGATGGTCGCACTGGTTGCGGTTGAGCCATCATCGATGGTATCTGCGAACATATACGCCACATCCGCACCGCCATTTGCCCCGACAAATTCAGGTGAGAACACAAAGCGCAGGTTCGGATAGTTCTCCTTAACCCACTGATACACCGTTTCACCCCGCGCCACGGGGTTAGCGACATTTAACGTTGAACGATAGCCTAACGGTAACGTCAATGTGATTGCGATATCGTCTTTGATAATTCCACCTGAACTCATTTCAATGCGCGAGAACATATCGGTAATATCTTGGGTGATATCGGCAAACGTGCCGCCCTTCCATTTTTTCGATGCGGTTTCATAAGCCGGTAGATTCGGCTCATTCATCAAACCAAACACGCGGGTTTCAGGGCTATTAAACCCATAGTAACCAATCCGCTCACGCCCTTGCTCTAAGGATTCTGTCGCTGAATTACGCTTTTCTGCGGCGGCTTCAAACCCAGCTGCAGATTGGCGTGCTTCCTCTAACTTTCCGACTTGAAAACCTTGTTCAAAACGCACGATACCACGACGTTCTTGGTCTTGAATGTAAGACGCTAACGGCACGTTGGTATGGTCGCCGTAAAGTTCAGCCTTACCGGTTGGTGTTGCCACATTCAGAATGATTTCCTCATCGTGCCATTCACCCGCATTCAGTACACCAGTGATTTCATCCAATACACGAACACGGGTTGCTGTGCGAATGAGACCAGGGAGAACGTGTTGCAACATTTCACGCTGAATTAACCCACCTTGCATGGCTGCGCCCGTGATAGCGGAGTCCATCGACGCCAAGCCACCAAAACCAATTTGCTCAAGTTCGCGATAGGTCCACTGTTGGTTAGGTTGGATATTAAGTTGACCATGCTTGCGAATATCACGACCAGACATATAAAACTTTTGCTTGCTAACTGGCATTATTCACCTTCCTTTACTGCCGCTGGATATGGAATTTCGGTTAAGCGAATAACGCTTAAATGCGGTGTGTCAGTTGATGATAGGTGACGACTGACAAAGCCAATCACGCGCTCACCTGTACCTACCGTACCTTTAGCCGATAACGAACCGTCCGTTTCGCTGAACACAACTGGGTCATTGATTTTGCCTTCGTCATCGCTTAGCTCGACATACACCTCCCCCATCGCTAAAAACTCACCTTGGGTGCCATTGCGTGCATAGTTCACTTCAATACGATAGGATTTCGGGTTAATCATGATCCCCGCAAATGCGCCCTTGCCACCCACTTGCACAGACTCCACAGAATCATCTTTGTAGGTGTAGGCTCGACCGAAAATGTTTTTCTTCTCATCTTCTGAGCTGAGGATCGCCGCTACTGCTCGAATGGGTCCTGCATGACTGATTTCACCCACTACACCAGATGTTAAGCCATGCGCCACTGATTTAGGAATTGCCATTATTTCGCTCCCCATTTATCCATAATTGATTGATTGCTAACCGCAGAGTCCATCGTCACCGTGGCTTTTTGTGAATCCGGCACACGCCCTTGCATCCACGCATCGAGTGCAATGGCTTCATTACCCTTACCGCATTGGATACCGAGCTTATCAACGCCATACTCCGCTACTTGCTGCTTGGTCATGGCGGCATGGTCAAATACGCCAAGGAACGGGGTCAACTTATGAGCTAACGAATCACGCTCGCCGATTTGCTTTAGCAGTGCGCCTGTGTCCATGGTGGGCTTTGATGCTTCCAAACGCTTAATCTTGCGTTTTAAGGATGCAATCTCATCCATTGTGCCGATGCCATTTTTTAAGCGTTTAAGTCGGCGATTTAAGCTATCCGTGGTGGCTTGGTCGAGATGCTCCTTGGCTTCTTCGATAGCTTCAACGGCGGTTTCAATCGCCACCTCGGCAGCTTCTACAGCTTCTGGTGTACCGGTTGTTGCTTCCTCTGCTGCAACTTCAGCGGCTGCCACAGCCTCTTCCGCTTTTTGTTCTTCTTCGGGATTAGCATCAGTAGATTTCTTTTCTTCTTCCGGTTCTTCATCGGTTGAAGGCTTAGTTTGTGCAATCACCTCTGCAATAATGCTTTTCAGCGCAGTGACTTGCTCCGCTGTAAACGCACCTTCATCAGTGGTTTGCTTCTCTTTGTTTTCTTCTTCGTTCATGCGAATAAGTTCCTTTGTGTCGATAGTGATAACGAGGTGATCTTGCACAGCGACGTCAGGGCCAGTTCGCCCTTCATCCACTAATGCGAGGTGATTGCCACGTAAGTGACGTTGAATAACGTCATAGTGTTGGCCTTCATAAATGCCAGAGGTGAATTCATATTTACTGCGATAACCGGGTGAAAGGTCGATTTTTCCGCTGTCGATATTACTGAGCGCCACATCTGAAAAGATTTTGATATTGGCTCTAAGATATGGTGGGTCAAAATACACATTCTCACCAATTACCCCTTGGATGCCTTTTTTCTCCGCTGGGGTCGCGTGCTTGCCTAACATTTCATGTTCAATAATAAATGGGGTGAGTTTGAAAGAGTTGATGGTCTCTTCACTGGCCAGTTCTTCCGGAGGGCGCAATACGCGATAGATTTTATCGGGTACCGGCGCACCAATTTCAGCCCCCAAATAATCAAAAACCCCAACTTTAGAGATGGGGTTATCTGTCACTTCGAGCCAGCCGTTGTTGTCATAGGTTCGTTTTGTCATGTCTCCTCGCCGAAGTCGATTACAGGCGTCCAAAAACATTTGCAATTAGGTAATTGCCCCGGCAATCCGCGTTCACCCGTTCTTGGGTCAATGATGGGTGGGTTATCTAAATCAAAGACTTCACCGTCTAGCTGTAGATGCCACTCTCTAGGTTCAGCGCTGCCACCAGAGTGATGCCAAATAGCCTGACGAATTCCCGCTGATTTCATGCGCTCATAGTTCGCCGCAGTCGTAATTTTTCGCGTTTGGTCAACGGCGATAAAATTAGCTCGGCTCTCTGTCACGCTGCCAGTGTGCCTGATTTCATCTAATAAGGTTTTCGCACCCTCGCCCCCTTGAGAAATAGAGCGTAACGCTGCACTTTCGATACGTTGATGAAACTGGCTAGGGATGGATTTAATTAGGGAAATATTCTCTGCCGTGGCGGCAATCATTCGGTCTTTTAACGCGTCCGGCATGACAGGGGTTTTGATGGTAATACCGCCAGAAAGCTGTTTAAGGGAATCATCTAAATTACGTTGAGCGCCGATGTCCACTTGGGAAACAAACTTATCGGCCATGGCGCTAGACTGCGTATTAAAGATTTTATCCCACTTGCGTTTTAACCGATTGAGCCAAATCCGTGTTTGACTCGCAATGCTGGCATCCACCGTGGCGCCGTCAAAATCCTCCTTCAATTCACTAAATACGTTTTCATAGTCTTTAATCATTGAGCGGATTAACCGTGACATGTCACGTTGATAACGGCTAGATGGCGCTGCTGAATACTGCAGGGGTTTGCCCTTCAATACTGCTTGGCGGGAGGTTGCCCATCTCGCCTTTTTCGTTCGGACTCGTATTCGTCTCGACATAGTCACTCTCATTTACATCAATGCCGTAATAGCTCGACTTTTTATCTGCTGCGAGTTTTTTACGGATATCTAACCCATCAATCGCACCTGTAGCTGCTAGAGCCGAATCCGTTTGAGCCGATTTCAACTCAATATCGGCGCCCTCTGTCGCTGTTGGGCTATCGAGTGGCGCCCACGTCACCGATATTTCAGTCAGTGGTAGCTCTTCGCTACGCATCAACATGTCGTAGTGACGCTGCAAGAGTTCGTCTAGATCGTTCGACTGCACACTTTCCAGCTCTTCACGGTAGTTCGACTCTTCGTAATCACCCGTTGAGTTAAAGCCTTTTGGTGTAGTGCCCAGTAACTTAGTTGCAGGCACGTTTGCCGCCGCTGCGACTAGCTGGTATTGCGTCATAATGGTGGCGTCTAAATCCGCTAGCGAGGTATCAAACTGTTGTGCAACGTCCTCTTTCCCCATCACCTGCACGCCATAGTTATCGCGCATCTCCATAAAATAAAGCATGTTTTCCTGAATGGTGTTCTTATCTGCACCTTCAGGGTCTGCCATACCGATAGTCAATAACCGCTTGGTCATGGCCAGTTGTGGGGCTTCATTGGCTGTCCGTTCTGAAGCATAGACTCGCTCATAGATGCGCTCTGGTACCGAAACACCAAAGTAGTTATAAAGCGGCTTCAGCACATTAGGCACAGGGAACGGCACAAACTTAACAAAGTGCGATTTATGGTATTTACGACCACCAATCACATAATAAGTGGGGTCGTAAAAATCCATGCTAGCAGGGTCTTGGATATTGGAGTCGGTTAAATCAGGCGTTACCCATTGTGGGTCAATTTGCTTGATCCCCTTGTACATTCCTTTGGTCACGCCATCGAGATTAAACGGGTTTTCATACCACTCTTTCGGGTTTGAGGTTTCCACCACAAACAACGCTAATCGACCACCATACACTCGCCCAAAGTGAATAAGTTCTTTCAAATGATGCTGTATGCGGTACTTTTTATCGCGCTTGCGTAGCTTCTTGCTGATAGCACTGTCATCGTCATTATCGCAATCAATATCATACCCTTGGCGAATAGCATCACGAGCAGGCATATTACAGGCCTTATCCACTAGCCAGTGCTTCGCAATAATGGCGCACATATTGTTGCCAATAAACATTTGTGAGGCATACCAAGCCGCTTGCGATTCAGGGACGCCATAAACTTGCTCACCTTTGAATGAAGGCACGGAAGTATCAATACTGTCCATCCCCACACCGTTAATCATCGGTTGCGGTAGAACTAGCCCGTTAAATCCATTCTCTTTTGCTAATGCAGGATACAAATCTGTGGTAAACGCTGACCGCTTCGGTGGTGCAATCTGCTCTGCAATTTTTCGCCTTTTAAACGGCCACATAGAATTACCTCTTGGTTGTGAAGAAACCGCCTTTTTTCTTCTGGTATAAATCACGCAGCGCCTGTGTCATCGCATCCACTGTGTCGTCATGGCCAGCGAATGGGAACGTTGTAATTTCCTCCACGGTTTCCACTATCCACGGAGCAATGTCTTTGTGCGGTAACCACACATTGCCCGCCTCCCACTCAGCGGTGCAGGCGTGGGCACGTGCGATTTTACTGCCGTCAGGCTCAACGGGGATTAGCCCTGATACCGTTGATTTAAGAGAGTCGATAACTGCAGGGCCATTGGCTTTGTCTTCCACCAACTTACGGCGCCCTTCAGGGAATTTTTCCGCGAGCAGCTTCACGGCATCCTTAGTTTGAGTAAAACTCATGCGTTTTCGAATTTGATAAAGCAAATAGACATTGGCATCTTTCTTACCCCAAACCTGCCCCACTACATAGTCGGTACCGTCGCTGTCTTTAAAGGTCATATCCCAACTATGAATAACCTTGTCGAATTTATCAGGTAGGTCTTTAGGTAAGTAATAGCGTACAAACTCTTCATGGAAGATTTGACCATCACCCGGCTTCGGTGACTGTTGGTACATGGCAGACCAGAAGTAATCACCCAGTATTGCTTTGGTTTCCAACAGTTTATCAATGGGATGAAGTTCAGGTACCAACGCTTCCCCTTGCTCATTAATGGCAGGGAATGCGAGCACCTTGGTTTCAGGGGCTTTTTCTTTTAATTGGCCAGATAAATCGTCGGTCGCCCACCGCGTGGCCATGATGATTTCGCCGCTGTTTTTTGATAAACGGGTCTTAAAGGTCGAGACGTACCAGTTCCAAATCGACTTTTTAACCGTCGGGCTAAGTGCTTCTTTCGAGTTCTTTATTGGGTCATCAATAATACCGAGGTCAACTTTTTTACCCGTTAGTGGGCCACCAACACCCGCACACACATAGCTGCCTTTGTGATTGGCAATGCCGAACTCGTCAGAGTTACGTTTAACAGCGATGCCATTCTCAGGCTTGTTGCCTAACCAACTCTTAGGAAATAACGCACGATATTCAGCCGACATCATAATTCGCTGAACATCGGTATTCATATCACCGGCTAAATCAGATGAATACGATAGCGCCCCAACACGCATGTTGGGGTATTTTCCAAAGAAATAAGCAGGAAGATAGCGGGAAACAATATCAGACTTGCCGTGCTGTGGCGGTGCCCCTAATATTAATTTAGGGCGCTTACCCGCCATCATATCAATCAAGAACTGGTCGAGCGCATCACACACCGTTTGAGAGAAATGGCTCGTGATGTATTCAGGGTTTAAGTATTGAATGAATTCATGCAAACTGCGGCGCGCTATCTCCCTTTCGATCTCTTCATCAAATAAGCTGAAATCGATGTTCATAGCCACACCTAAAATGGAATAAATAGCCCTTTCACCTCAAAATGATGGTGAAATGGAAAGTGAGTTTTTGATAACAAATTAGCAACGAATAAAAAGCCTAAATTCAGGAAGAAGATTTAGACTTTTATCGGTTTGAGGTGACATTTTAGCTGAGTTGAAAAGCCGCAGGGCATGTAAGCACCATTATGTTAAATAAGGTCAACTTTCGATTTTTTTCTCAGCTGCATGAGTTGCTCAAAACTTAAGTGGCTTAGGTCGATTCCTGTTGATTGAATAGGGCCACCATCAGCCCCCGTTATCTCAGTCTTGTTCTTAACCATCCCTAAATGCTGTGCAACCATTTTCAGCGCATCGTCTTGATTACGAGTGATAACCTCGACACCAAACTTACCTTCTTTAACACCAGCAAACAAACGACGAGCGGCACCGGTTAAATCGCGTGTATCGTGAAAATGCGCACGACCAATACCAGCGCCATTACATCGAGGACAATCGGGATTAGGGTCTAATGTGTCATCGTAACCGTAGCCACCCACATCTTGCGGAGGTGGTTTACTTGCTGTCATGGCTTTTTTCACAGTATCATCATATTCAACCGCATCACGCCACTGATAATTGAAGCCAAAGCCCCAACAATGACGACAACATAATCGGCGATATTCAGTTAGTTCATTAACGTCTGCGGTCGCAATATCCCACCACATTTTTAATACGGCATCTTGGGTTATTTCGGTTCTGCGCTCTCGTTCTGCTAAAGCATCGGATATTGCCCGATTGACCTTAACATTTCTAAACATCCTACTCGCACTTACATATGCAGAATTACCTTCACACTTACCACCTGCTCTCTTGTATGCAGCCGTGCGGTTTAAGTCAATAAGATACTCATTGACGAATCTGAACTGCATATCGTTAAGCCCGTAATTGCGCAGGTTAAACGTACTTTCATCATAGTGCGCACTATCTTGTTCTCTACTCTGCGCAGTTGGTATTGCGCTATTACATATAGGCTCTTTTGCGCATTCTTTTTCGTGCGCAGTGCGCAATTTTTTGTGCGCAGTTTTTTGCGCAGATTGCGCAGCCGGCCTTTTAATATATCGCCTTGCTGTTGCGTAATTAAGTCCCTGGTCTTCACACCACTCTTTAGGGGATATTCCTGATTTAGCGTGTTCGGTGAGGAACTGTTGCTGTAGCGTCCCCCAATCCAGTTTAGCCATCGTCTTTATCTCCTTAGCCCATTAGAAAGTCTACTTGTAGGAATAAACTTTCTGATTAGCTATTTCCCTCAATAAAAAACCCGCACTTGACGGGTCATGCATTGACTTATTAAGTTTTCACAAGGAATAAATACTATTGAAATATCAATATTCTTTGCCTATCAAAACCATAGCTACTTGCAAAACTAAGGTATTCCTTTAATAACTCTGGTGGCATAGTTGGAGTACGCGATAGTACCCACAGATAATCTTTGTTAGGGCCAACAACTAATGAATATTGATAGTTATCATCGAGCTTAATAATATTATAACCGCCATAAAAAGGACCGAAGAATGAAACCTTCAAAGCCCCTACATCAGAAGATTCAACAAAGTAAGCTTTTCCGATACTTTCTTTCCATTTTTTATTCTCCGAATCCCATCCTTTGTTTACTACTTTTACGCCTCCATCATCACGAAGGGAATAATTAGCAGAGACCTTACTTAATCCTTTTTCAAATCGATTATCGATTCTAGCTACCTCATACCACTCCCCAAGATAACGAGACAAATCAAAATTCTTAACAGGTGAAATATCCTTTGGCACTTTAACACTGCAACCGTTAAGTAGCAGCATACTTAAAAACATTAATGTGGACTTTATCTGCATTGTAATCTCACTCAGAATTCGCTGATGAGATACTTTCGCATAAAAAAGGCTGCTGATCGACCTATTCAATATTCGGTAAGTACATCTGAGCTTCTTTCACTACTCGCTCTCTTGCGGTTAGTAGTAATTGCTTCCTACCACCAACTCCCCAGTTAGCCATTGTTCTTGCACAGCTACTTACATTTTTGGTTTCAGTGTTGATGACGTGATCTAACTTATTAAGCTTAGCCATAACATCCAAACCTTTCCTTGCTGCATCTTTGAATGTGTTGTAAACGAGAATTTCAAACTCAGGCTTTAACCAAGCAGCATATCTAATGACAACTAACTCTAAAGCCCATACTCCATGATTTAGCCCACCATTGATAACTTTAACCGCAGTGCAATTTTGCATTGCGCTTAATTTATCAACAAATGCCTTTATCTGCTTACTTCTCAAGAACTGGCTAGGGTTTTGATTTTCTCTTGCTTCCCCATTAATTACTGCTGAGGCATGCAAATCGTTCAAGCTGTATCTGCCTTCATTATCAACTCTGACGGATACTCCATTAACACTTACTCTTGGATAACTCATGATGTATTACCTTTCAAAAAAGAAACCTCAGTTCTCACAGAACAAGCCTGACCCGAGCACACCTATAACAGTCTGTCCTCTGAAGTCGCTTTTGTGAATGGTCTCGGGGGTTGTGATGTTTGCGTGTGAGATACGCTTTGAATAGAGATAAGCAATCGGTACGCACGGATTGAGGTTGCCCCCGATATGAGTACCTATTTTTATTTACTGATTTTATTGGGTTTATTTTTTGCAACCATCATCACGTATCACTACGTTACTTTTGTCACTTACGGCTTACCCGTCAGCAAGATATGGACCTCACTTAATTGCGAAGAAACCATTAAAAAGCCCCGCTATTGCGAGGCTCGTGGTGAATTCTTGTTATCTATTTAACATCTGATGGCATATCCCGCATTGATTTAGGAATTTCTCTTTCACCATACTCTTCAGCTATGGTCATTATTTCCTTATATGGGCGAGCATACGGACCAACTACAACAGTAATGTTTTTCCTTTCTGCCTCTTCAGGCGTTAACTTCATAGCTTCGACTGTCATTATCAAGGCTACTTTCAAAGCCGCACCTGTCCATGGTAAATATTTAATATCGTCCTCTTCACTACCTGCCATGACAACCTCCCTATATGCTACTCACTTACTAGAATCTACCCTGCAAAAAAGACTGATGCCTTGCCTAACCAGTTTGGTATGGCTATTGATGTTAATAACAAAAGAAAACCAACCACTAAGTATTGTAAAACATAAAGCATACGGATAAATAGCTCTTTTAATATCATAGAGTGTACCCTTTATTGCTAATGTGATTAATTTTACCAAAGTAGGCATTAATACCTAAAATATAGCAGCTCATTTTCATTTGTCAGATATCCCTAACCATACCAACCCCATACAGATATCATGGATTAATACTAATATTACAGCTCTATACTGATAAAAATGGTAATCAAATTGTTATGCTATAATTAAAAGTGATCTTTTGTAACTTATAACTTCACACTAAAAGGAAGAAAATATGTTGAAAAAAATCAGTTTCCTCATCTGCTCATTAGCGGTTGCTTTCACATTAACCGCCTGCAACACCACTAAAGGTGTTGGTGAAGACATAGAGGCTGGAGGAGAGTCAATACAAAGAGCAGCCCAGTAAAAAGCCTACTCTCTTACCTAACATACTAGAGGATAAGTTTATTTTGTCCTTCTAGTGTTTTCTTTAGCTTTTAACGAGGCTCATATTCGTATTTTCTTTTCCGTATTTGCTTACACTTAGTTCATATGAAAACTTTTTAAACCATCTATGCTGATAATGTGTTCAAACTATTGCTTCATTTTATTTTGCCCCTGAACAGGGGCTTTTCTTTGTTGTTACTGTGTATTTTCCATATTCCCCTTATAAAAAAACTCGTATGAGGCTGGCTATTATTTTCTATCATTTACTATATCTACTCTCATTTTTAATATGGATGATAGCGTCTTCATTGAACAAAGTTGTGACTCAAATAATCCTTTTTCGCTTTCTGGCAGCTTATTAAACGCTCTACTACGTATAAATTTGACTAAATATCTAATTCTTACATCTAAGAGTGCTGAATCATTTAGTAATTGTTGACTTCTGTTTTTCATACTACTTTCGTATAACCAATTACACTAATTATGAGTACTTAAAGAGTAGATATGAATCCAGATATTTCAAATTATTAATGACTGGTCATACCAAATTAAAGGCTAATGAGAGACTTATTCAATATCTGGCTACTAAAAAGCCCCCAAATGGAGGCTCATTGTTCACTTAATCGACTATCAATTTAAAATACTTAGAAATAATTTTGCATACTTTGAAATACCGATTATATTTAAAGAGATATTCAATTGTATAAAGCAACATCTTTTAGCCTACCGCTGTGTAGGCTTTTTTTAATTTCATCGCCTGTCGTTGTTGTTCAATTTTCCGCATTGCTTTCTTGTTAAGAATATATTTTACTATTTGATAAGAATTCCATCACAAAGAGAGCTGTATCAATATATATGTATACTTACCCCATTGCGCTCTTACTCATATCTATCCCTATCCTTATCTGCATCCTATTCATTATTAGTAAAGATAAAAAACAACCAGATATAACGACTCTTTTTTTTAAGTTTTCCATCTACTTATTAAGCGCCCTTACCTTCATAAGTTTAATTTTTTTTGCAAGAGCATTTACCGATTGGTATTAACGTAAACACTCCGTTCTAATGTAATCCTGCAATCCAAGTATCATTTGCTTAGACTCTGCAATTCGTTGTCTGAGTAACCAATAATTTCGGATAGCGGAGTCAGTAGGTCGGGCGGTAGTTGCATCATCCATGCCGGAGGGGGTAGTGCCCTCGGTTTTTTTACAACTTGCTTTGATGTACACCCGCTCAGGATTGCGCTCAGCAGTAATACGCAACTTATCAAGTTCATTCTTTGCATTAGCTAATTCCTGAGTATGTTTTGTATCGAGTTTATGAAGAGATTGGATACGTTCTTGATAATCTTCATTAATTTTGACTTGCTCTGTCAGCTCAACGAGTAGTTCGGCATTCTTGGTGTTTAGCTCACCTATCCTTTCATGTTGTTTCCACATTCCCCATATGGCCACCCATGCAGCGATAAATAATAATGCTCTAACTTTATTCATGGTAGTTACCATATAGAAGATTAAAAATTAACTTGCTGACCTTTGTAGTGTTCGATAGCTTTTTGGCAGCGCTTTTCTAAACTGGCTTTATCTATGCCGCATGTATTATCAGTGAGTCTGTAGGCACCAAATACAATTATTGATATCGAAAGCAGCATAAAGAAAATTACAACCACTATAGGTTTCCATGACATATAGCCGCCTCCGCGTCTCTGCGATTAACTAGCCCACGCCATACCTTGCCTCCAGCGTAAACCCATTTTTTAAGTTCTTCGCAAGCGCCGTATTGGTCACCTGCGTTTAGCTTTTTTAGCATTATTGACTTAGCGAATGCGCCGGTACCCACGTTAAAAGCGAATGAATAAAGTGCTGCTTTTGTATGTTCATCAACTGGAAATTTGACTAAGCGGTCGACCTGCAGTTTAGTTCTCATAAAATCAAGCTCTAACAGCTCGTTGCATTCTTCTTTGGTATAAATTTTATTGGGAACAATATCTTTCCCCGTGTGACCATAGCAGACCGTTAAAACCCCTCCCACATCTTCATACGGCTCATACCTAACACCTTCAAAATGTGCAATCACAGTTAAAGCAATAGCCGAAGCCCCTGCGCCAACAAGCACAATTAATTTTTGTTTGAGTGACATTAGATATCCTTAGGCGCTTTCGCCATAAGTTCGGCGGCTTTTCGTGCAGTGGCTGAGGGGTTTAGAGGGTCGGTTTTATTAACGAGTTCTTCAAATAAACGTGTTCGCTTTCTTTGTTCTCGTCGATTCATAAAAAAGGTAGCGAGACCTAAAAGGATGCTAAATGCCATCCCGATAATAAAGCCCCATTCATAAAGCGATAAGCTCGCGAAAAATGCTGTAAGCCCGGCACTACCGTAGGCTGCGTTGCTATATTTATCCATACGCATGATTTCACCCCCTACGGAGTGCCTGTATTTTATTTATTCAGTAAATGACGAACCAAGAACTAATAATTCCTGTTCTTTTGACAATCTCAATATAAAGACTTTAAATACCTATGAATTATAACTAAGGAAATCATATGAATAAAAAAGCTTTGTACTTCATAGGGGCAGCTATTGCTCTTAGTGGATGTAGTTATAAAAATGAATTTTCTGGCGTAGACAAATCTCACTGCGATACTATTTATAATGAATTTAAAACATCTTTTGATTCCGCAGATGCTTGTATTGATGAGAATTTATCTAAGCTGTATAACACAGGAACAAATCAGGAGCTTCTCGAAGTTATCTATTACAAATGCAGAAAAGATCTGAACACATCGAATAAAGCGTATCTACATTCTATCTATTGTAAGATGGCGCAGGATAATAACGAATCTTATTTTACAATAAATGAAAGTATTTCTGAGAAAACAGAATACGAGTATTTAAATAGGATAGAGCAAGATACAAAACACGAAATTCTTGAAAAAATAATGAAATACCGTTCTGAAAAATAAACAAAAAACCCAGCGCATTGGCTGGGTTAGTTGGTGAAGTTACTAAAATGGCAATTTACCTTTAAATAGTGGATCATTGGTTCAAATAAGTCAACATGTTCTTACTATTATTTTTCTTTTTCCACTCATTATTGCGTATTTTAAATGCATTATAGAGATGTGGGTAAATTAAATACTCGGCAGAACGGATGATTTCTTTTATCTCACGACGACATGTGGCCATTGAGGGTTTTCGATATTCAAGCGTGCGATTTCTGCGAACCATCTGGCGTGGTTGTGCAATACCATAATAATAACGAGCAATGGCACGGTCGGAACTCACAAAGGCATAACGTAATAACAATAACGTGAATGCGACTCGGTCTATATGATAAATTTTATCGACCACCTTGGTAATTAACATTCCGTCGTCGTCATTACACATTTCCCTTTCTGGATAATCACGCTTTTCCACAGTGGCCATAAATTCAGCGATGATACTGCTTTGACGTTTCTCTAATCTACCGCTGTAAACCCAAGCACCAAACTTGGATAGCCAACCTTGTAACCAAGCTTCTTGCTCTGCATCGAGTACAAGACCATCAGAAATACTTTTTATACTCGACATGCTCGCAGCTCCATGACTTCTCTTTTGGTTTGCTCCAATAACTCGATTTCGGTACCGTGAATTTCCTGCCATGTTTTAGGGGCCGCATGAAAACCAGTATCATAACTAGGCCGGTGATGAGGTGGACATAGAGGTAAAACATCTTTATGGCTCGCTCGCTGCGCCATTCCCTGCCCCGTTCTTACATGATGGATTTCCGCGGGGCTTGCTCCATACCCCATATTTCGGCAGCAAATGCAGCCAAGCTCTGCTACATCTGATAGCCACTGTTTATCTTCTTTGGTCTTTGATTTTTTGGTCATTGGTCTTGCCTCTAGGTAAAATCTAATAGCTGAGCAGCCGCATTTTCAGCAGCTTCTTGGGTGGGAAATTTACGGAATAGAATGAAGTTCCAAAGCACATCGAGAGTGGATTTGTAGAGTTCGCCAAAGGATAGGTCATCCATTTTGGCAAAGCTGATTGATTTAGCGACGCGGCGTAGACTGCCGTCTGGCATTTCAAAGGTTTCATAATTGCCAGATTGCTCTACCACCCAATAGCGGAAAGCATCAAAGGATTTGGTTGTTGATATATTGTGAGCGCGTTTCTGTGCTATCTCATCGAGATAAACATCAACAGCAGATTGGAGGGCATCATCGTTATCGGTGTAGTAAGCGAGGAATTTAACGTAACCACGAACCAATTCTTTTTCTTCAGGCGAAATGGTACCGCCGGTTGGTTCCCAGTATTCATATCCGAGGTTAAGTAATGCGAAGTATTTACGGTGGAATCGTGGGTTGCGGGCTTTCTTGAAATCAGCCGAAAGCACATCACCACACTTGATTTTGGAATGCAAAAAATCCCTTGCCGCCGGATTAGCCGGTACAAGAGTGTCGTTAGACATTTTGATAAAGCTATGCTGTGCCATACATTTCTCTCAGTAGACACAGCAAGTGTTAAGATTGGGTGTTCAGACCAATTTGTATTATAGTAAACTAAATACCTTTGTATTGCTAATCTTAACTTATATATCTTAGGCACAAATATCACACAATCAAGTACTAACATATATATTATAGCTACTAATTTGTTTGTTGATTTATAAAACGCAATAAAAAAGCCCTATAAATTTGACGAAAAAACCAAATTCAGTGACTACTAAAAGCTTCAAAGCAATATCTCCACCTAGAACTAATAGAGAATCCTCAACTCCCCCACATCAAGAACATATCTAATGCTAATAAAAAGTTAGATTTAATCATAGAAGTAGTTATTATTTATTTAAAAATACTATCCATGTGTTGCTTCTTCAAATTGGAGAGTAGAGCCTATATTGTTTAATAAAAACAAATCAATTATAATTTACAAAACCATTCAATTTAAATTAATTATGAAAAAAAAATTACAACAACTTTTTTCAACAAAAAAAGAAAATAACAACAAAATGTCAACTTCCCCCTATGATGAGCTAGAAAATAGCGGTAAAGTTAAGATAACTGATAAAAAGTTCTCCAAAAAAGAAATAAATGATAAATGCTTTCAAAATACTTTATTCGAAAGATTAGTAGCCAAGGGTGTACACTTTAAAGGGGTAGACTTTAGTTATTCTACATTTGATGTGGCATACCTACGAAAATGTAGTTTCGATGACTGTAAATTTATTGGCTGTCGATTTGTTAATTGTAATTTATCTGGTTCTAGCTTTTCTAGTTGTGATTTTCGATATAGCATTTTTGAAAAAACAAATATAGATAACGATATTTTCGCAAGGAATTGTCCTAGCGAATTAAACCTATTACTAGCCTTCGCAAGAACATTAAGGTTAAACTATCAACATATTGGAGATACTGAATCAGCCAATAAGGCAATTAATATTGAGCTTGACGCCACTGAACAACACTTAAAAAACTCTTGGAAATCAAATGATAAGTATTATAGAACAAAATATACAGGACTTAGCCGTGTTAAAATGTTTTTTAAGTGGCTTAATTTTAGGCTACTAGATTTTATTTGGGGAAATGGTGAATCCATTTTAAAGTTAATTCGAACTGTAGTCATATTTATTACCCTAGCTGGTTTTTATCACTCCAGTGTATATACAACAGAACCTAATTCATGTATCAATAATTATTTCAACTCACTTTTAACGATTCCGAAACTGCTATTTGGAATAACTTCCGATGTTAAATACTCTGATACATACTTAACTATTTTATCCATCTTTAGATTTATTATGTTTGGATTATTTATGTCAGTCCTTATAAAAAGACTAGGACGTCGATAATATGTATATATATATTTTTGGTTCTGTTTGTCGTGGAGATATTGATTTCAATTCCGACGTTGACCTTTTACTTATTACAGATAAAAAAAGTGATAATATAAACCCTCAAAAATATTCTATTTACTCTTCTAGGAGGATCCACAAACTCTGGGAAACTGGTAGTCCATTTGCTTGGCATTTATATTTAGAATCAAAAATGATATACTCAATCAACAATGAGGACTTCTTAAAGAACCTTGGAGAACCCAAAAAATACTCTAATGTATTAAGTGATTGTTTGAAATTTTATGATATTTTTTGCGATGCCAGAAATGCTCTAGAACTTTCTCAGGAATCTGATATTTTTGAACTTTCAAATATATTTTTAGCAATTAGAAACTTTGCAATATGTTACTCTTTACATTCAGACGGAAAGCCTAATTTTTCTAGAAATGCAGCCTTAAGGTTAGAGAAAAACAAATTAAATATAGAATTAGATAGTTACAAAATTTTTGAAAAGGCTAGGATACTATGTACTAGAGGGCAAGGAAGTATAATAGATAAAGATGGTATTGAACTTGCCAAATCTAGTATAACCGCAATAGATACTTGGATGAAAAATATCATAGAATTACTAAATGAGGTGTATAATGTCTGAATTTAAAAATAGAATTATCATGCAAAGAGATATTATTAAATTAATTAATTCATCAATTAAAGTTAAAGAGCCAATTTTGAGCTTAACAAATGACTCTATTAAGCGTTGGTCATCACAGAATGGTATAAATGAGAATGAAAATATAATCTCATTACTGCTATCTATCTCTAACAAATTAGGATTTTTAGCAAATAAGAGCCAAGAACAATTATCTGATGATTATACTAACCTATCCTCATCTATAAGTGAAAAAAAGAATATTTTAGAAAAAGAAATTATTAGATATAAAAATAAATAAACAAATAACATGCTTGATAAAATGTCATGTTTTATCAAGCATGTTACTGTTCAATTTAGAATTAATATCCTTTATGTTAAAAATTTTTATTTAATTTATCTGAATACACCCTTCTTTTATCCAGTACCTTAAACAACAGCCTTTCTGCCTCACTTTGACTAATATTTTTGATGTACGAATCCACCAGCTGCCCATAAGCCGTTCCGGTATTTCCATCACGATTTAAACGAAGAATAATTTCCATCAGCGATTTATCTGCATTGTTGTTATAAACCGCATCACGGTATAAACCTATCCAAACATCACAATCTTGCTCAATTTGTCCTGTATCTCGGCTATCTGCAGGTGTTGGTCGTTTATCTGCTCGTTCTTCCAGTTTTCGGTTAAGCTGGGTAAGTAACAAGACCACACAATCCATTTCCTTAGCTAAGTTTTTTAAACCCGTTGTAATGTCACCGTAGGCAATATCGCGGCGTTCTGCTGGGGCGGCTTTGATTAATGTCAGGTAATCCACAGCAATGAGCCCAATTTTCCCTTTAACCCTTTTTACCTTTCGACACTCAGCAATAATATGGTGCAAATCAACACCAGGAGTGCTATCGATATACATATTGGATTCTGCAATTTCTTCAGCTCTTGCTAATGCACGCGCCATTTCCATATCATCATGTGCGCCGGTATAGAATATATCTGCTGAAACACCGCCTTCTTGAGCTATCATGCGCTCAATGATCCCTCGGTCAGTCATTTCAAGGCTGAATAACAGCGTGGGTAACCGGTGATTTAAAGCGAAATGAGTCGCTACACGGTTGTAGAACGCGGTTTTTCCCATTTTAGGTCTAGCACCCACAACAATTAGAGATCCTCTTAGCGCTTGTTTGGGAGCCATTAAATCATCAAGTGATTCGATACCTAACGTAAAACCAGCTGCATTCGTCGGATCATCAAAACGCCTTTCAACTTCCTCAACCCAGTCTCCTACAACATCACGAGCAGGTCTAAGGCCTTTACTCTTACCTGTTTTAGCGTGTTCAATAATACTTGAAACCACTTGCTGGACGTTAGCCAGTTTATTATTGACTTCAAGACCATCATTGGCCATCAACATTTCAACGCAGGTATTGAGATTATTAATTGCATAACGCTGTATAGCTTTGTCACGAATGATCCGTGCATAATTCACTATGTTTGCTGCCGTGGGTAACATACAAAGTTCAGCAACATAGGCAAAACCACCAACGTTGTCTAAATCACCATTCGCTGTTAGCGCATCGCTCACTGTAATTACATCAGTAGGCTGGTTAGTTTTGATTAGTTTTACGATTTCCGAAAAAATTCGGTTGTGCGCCCATTGATAAAATGACTCTGGTTTTATCAGTGAAATAACTCGCTGACGTTTATCTTCGTCAGTGCTAATCATAAGGCCACCTAGCACAGCTTGCTCAGCTTCAGCGCTATTGGGTGGAACAAAGAGATTATTTGTCATTAGCGCGTTCCTCCTTGACGGCAACATAACAACGCTCAGTGGCTAAATAATCCAAATTTTTACGCCGCCATGTACCACCACGCCCATTATCACGATCCTCCATCATCCACCGGCAATGTATTGCGATATACGATAAATAATTTACCCAACGCTCTTGATTGAATTTAAATTTAATCCAAAAGTTTTTGATTTTACGCTTACGCTCATCAGTCAACACTTTGATAGCTGGCATATCAGGTAAAATTTCGTGATATGAATCGATAATTTTTTCATAATTTAATTTAATTTTTGGCGATGGTTTGTTGTCGTCAGGTTCACCTGACGTACCATTAATAATCTCTGTAGTAGTCTCTGTAGTAATCTCTGTATTTGTCTCACGTTTAGAAGTGGGGGCTATCACTTCTGTATGTGGGGGCTGTTCCGTTTCAACGTACCCCCTATCACGTTTAGAAGTGAGACCTGTCACAGAAACAGGCTCTATTTTTGTTTGATTATCAATCAATGGAATAGAGTTTGTTATTTCATGAATACATTCAACAACTGGCTCAATAAATACCACATTGTTGCACGGTCCACTTACTGTATTGATGGTGCGAAATTCGAGTGTAATAACACCTTTTGCCTTCAGCCGTTTTATCGCTTCGGTGACTTCCCGTTTTGTAAAACCAAATTGATCCGCAAATGATTGATAGCTACGTTGCAACTTATCGCTTTGAAACCGCTTGCGCCACCCTTGAAGTTCGCCAGTAAACTCGTCTCGAATTTCTGCTGGACGGTACCAATAAATAATTTCCGAAAGCAATATGATCCCAATATTATCCGGCTTGCCACTTGGCATTTTGATGTGATGCCACCAGTTCGCGGGGATCACATTACCAGTTATGTTCATACGCCCTATTTGATTAACGGTTTCTGTCATCAATGAATTATTCACCTTACACCCCCAGTGCACGTGCAATATCACGGCAAGCATTCTGATATTGCTCTGGCGTCAATTTCTTTAAAAGTAGCTTTTGTTTTTGTTGTTCGTACTGCATGCCAATATTGAGCGCTATCGCCCTTCTTCCCTCGAAAATATCTTCGATTTGTTTTCTGTCTGCCGGCTTTCCATTCAATAAAAAACCATTGCAATAGGTAATCAATTCAGTCGTTCTTAGCATTGGTCTTGCCTCTTGAATTAGTGCACGCTGGTCGGGCGTGATATTGCATTTAGTGCGGTAATAGCGCTATTGATGTTCCGTGACATGTCACGCCCCTCTAATAAAATTTCGGTCATAGCTTCTGCAAATCGCTGTATGGCCACTGATGCTAAATAGTTTTTCGTGTCGCCTCGCACTCGAGCTAACCTCGAAGCTGGCAACGCCATCTCAATTGCAGGCATCAGCTCTGCTAATTTCTTCATCGATGCGTTCGAATCACCTCGTAGCCAGCGAAATATCTGCTGTCGGTTATTGTTAATCGCTTTCCAATCCGCTTGACCTCGTTCATCTTCAATCACATGTAAGCGGCTCTGTGACTTGTCTCGTGTGATCTGCAAATACGCACGGCTTATCTCAATTGCTACGTGCTCTTGACCATGTTCTGTCGCCCAGCTCTCGATTTCAGAGCGGACAATATCGATATCAAAACTCATCTCTGCGTCTCCTGTCGCAAAATTGATTATGAATAATCAGTTTTTTAAATTTCTTGTTGATATATTCGCTTTCATACAACTCTCTCATTGCCATTGATGAGCCACGTTGGGTCACAATTTAAAACCTTCGCAATTTCAACAATAAACCGAGGTCTTTTAATAAGACCTGATTCGATTTGCTGAATTGATTGCTGTTTTAGCCCAACTCTGTCTGCAAGTTCTGACTGAGTTAAATGGAGCTCTATACGACGAGTCTTAACTCGTTCAGATAACGTTCCCATCCTCACCTCCTTTTACAATATTTCTTGTATTTAAAAACAAATTAGTTTGTTTGTCAATTACAGGTTTTCTTGTAATTATCCTCTAGAGTTATAAAGGGGTTTATATGTCAATTTCTGAACGCGTAAAAAATAAAAGAATTCTTCTCGGCCTCACTCAAACAGAGTTAGCCGAAACCGTTGGCACTACACAGCAGTCAATAGAGCAATTAGAAAGCGGAAAAACAAAACGTCCTCGCTTTTTGCCCGAACTTGCAGCTGCCTTAAGGTGTTCTGTTAGCTGGTTGGTTACAGGAGAAGAAGACAAGAACGATACCCTACCTCCTGAAAATGAATGGGGAGGGATAAAGTCTTGGGATAATAAAACGCCTTTGGATTACGATGAAGTAGAAGTGCCATTCTATAAAGATATTGAATTTGCTTGTGGTACCGGCGGTAGTATTGATGTGGATTACAACGGTTTTAAATTAAGGTTTGCCAAATCAACACTACGCAAGATTGGTGCCCCTACTGATGGCTCAACAATTATTTGTTTTCCAGCAAGTGGCGATAGTATGGAGCCGGTAATACCAGACGGTTCTGCTATTGCCATTGATGTATCTAATAAAAAAATTATTGATGGAAAAGTTTACGCTATCGATCAAGATGGCTTGAAACGTTTAAAAATGCTTTATCGAAAACCAGGTGGAAAACTTATTATTCGCAGTTATAACCGTGAAGAATACGACGATGAAGAGGCTGATGAAAACAGCGTAATGATTATTGGCAGAATGTTTTGGTATTCTGTTCTTGATTACTAAGGTAACCCTATGGAAAATTTCAAGTTAAAGCTTAAAAATCATGTGGATCATGTAAAACAAGTTGGGCAACATTGCTCAACAGAGGAGACAACTAAACAGGCATTAATCTTGCCTTTCCTTGATATCCTCGGCTTTAGCCCTTATGACCCTCAAAAAGTCAAAGCAGAATACGGTGCTGACTTCCCTGGTGTAAAAGCAAATGAACGTGTTGACTATGCTCTATTCTGTCAAGATGTCCCCGTTATGTTTATCGAAGCCAAATGCTATTTTGAAAAATTAGATAACCATTGTCCTCAGCTTTCTAGATATTTTAACTCGACTCCTGAAGTTACAATCTCAGCAATAACCAATGGGCTAGAGTGGCGTTTTTTCACTGATTTAAAACAAAAAAATGTTATGGACCCTACTCCATTCTTACGCATTAGAATGGATGAGATTAGTGATTCAGACGCAAGCCAATTATTCCGTTTTAGGCATGATAAATTCAAACCTGAAGCATTAAGAACGTTAGCTGAAGAGAGCGTATATTTATCTGCTTTCACTAAAACCATTAGTTCAAGCCTAAGAGATGTTGATAGTGAATTTGTTCGCTATGTCGCTAGCCGCTCTAATGTTGAAAGACAATTAAATCAGCGTTTTATTGACTCTATTACACCACTAGTAAAACAAGCCGTTGAGCGTTCTGTTAGTGCGATGGTGGTTTCAGGCTTATCTGGTAAATTTACTTACGGTGAAGAGCCTGTTGAAGCGGCGGCAGAGGAAACTCAAGAGTCTAATGAATTAAAAGATATTATCGATCCCGATAATCCAAACATTATTACCACAACGACTGAATTAACTTTATTTGAAAAAATAAAGCAGATCACTGGATGTGATGAAATTGAATATAAAGATACTGAGTCTTACTTCGGTGTCCTATATCAAGGTAAGGTTAATCGTTGGATAGTTAGATTCTACGATAAGAAAAATAGCGCTTATATCATGGTTCCTATAGAGATTACTGATCTGCTAGGTAATGAAATAAAGCGTGCAGGTTTAGAATTAACGAATAACCGAATCACCATTCAATCCCCTGAAGATATATTAAGAATAACAGGCATCATTCTTGACTCGTTTGAATATGTAAAAAATGATGAAAACTTCAGAAAAAAGTCAGCTAATGAATAAGTTATAATTTATCTATATCCGCCCTTGTTCAATAAAGCACAAGGGTTTTTTGTATGTTCTCTATACTTTCCCCCTCATGTTTTGTTCTCAGTTTAAAGCTCCCTATAACCCATTTGTAGTATTTCCTACTATTTAAACCGTGACCATCTCCCTGTTTTCACAAAATTAAACAAAATAAATCATCCTATAAAAACAATAAATTACAATTAAAATCACGATAGAATACAATTTAATACAAATTTAATTGTTTACATTCATACAAGATACCTTGTATATTACAAATATCGAAACAAACACAGCAAGTGTTTAGATAAGTGTTCAGACTTAAATATTAGCCCACACCAGGGAAACAGTTAGACTAAAGCTTGAGGCAAGACCAGACAGCTCGGAAAGACGAGTATTGATTTGCTGACGTAAAAAAACCCACCGAAGTGGGTTCCTTTACCTCGGGTCGCCGACCAAAGCTAACCGAGAGTTCTACTAGCGCGACCAAACGCTAGAAGAGGCAAGACCAATGATAAATCACTGATCACAGTTATTTTAAAGGAGCTGCTATGAAAGCACAACCTAAAACCCTAAGTGTCACCCTTTACATCCATGCACAGAAGCAACCTGATGGTTCATATCAATTCAACGCCTATGCATTTAAGTCTGATGTGAAATCAGGGTTAGGCTTTGTTATTGCTGAACACGTTACTGAAATTCCTTTTACAGAACCAACCAATGCAGAACTTGTTCAGTTAGAAATCAATGCACTCAAAGCTGAGCAAAGCAAAATTCTTGCTGATGCTCAGGTGAAATCAAGCTTACTGGAAGACCAGATCCAGATGTTGCTCTGTTTGGAAGGCAAACCCATTTCTAAAACTGACGAACAAATCCCTTATTAAGAGGCAAGACCAATGACAACTTTTATCTGTGTATTTGAGCCTACAACCGAGGCTCGAACCAATGGCGCTGTACCTTTAACAATTGCTTTCAATGCAGCTAATACCAAAATTGCGGCAGCAACAGCAATGATTAAGCTATCGGAAGCTTACCCTGATTCCATGGATAACTTTAATATCGATGAGCCGATTATTTGTGAGGATGCTGTCGGTTCCCCTCGCCCTGCGCTCGATCAGTTCGATGAAAAATTTGCTGTTGAAAATGAATTTGACGGCGAAAAATGGCAACCCATTAAATATAAAGAATTTAAAAAGCTGGCCACTAAACCTCGCGTAGCTGCTTTACTACTATTTGGTAAAACTCAAATAACGGATCAAGAATTCACTTATACATTGAACCATCTTAGTGAAAGTAAAGCTGCTCCTAAAATTCGTAATATCGCCACTGGCCTTGCTGAAATTACCAAAGTTTCATTGATGGATGCTGAAGCCACGATGGAAATTGCACAGGCGGTTTATGAGCATGCTGACGATAATGTCACCATCGAAGATGCTAAGGCGCTTGGTGAAAGTTGGTTAACCGAGGAACCTGAACTTCCTCCCGTTGAGGACGAGCCTGTCCTTAAACGTGATTATGCCGCTCTTGACCTCGAAATTGCCCTCGCTCTCATGGACGTTAAACCAAGCGATGCAAAAAGCGCAGATATTCGCAAAGCAAAAAAACTTATCAGCGCTGAAGATAAAGCATGGAAGCGTTTATCAATGGATTTACGCACATTCCCTAGCGTGCTAGATATCCCTCGCGAGAACATCTTTGCACTAGTGGCTGAGGCACGCGAAAAGCCCGAACTATTTGATGATGCAAATGCCCGTAAAGCGTTTATTGATTCAAAACTTGGTGCCAATAACCCTAAAGTAACCTCACTCGGTAGTGGCCGTTTTGCAGTTGATAATTTAGATGCTAAGCCAGCTAATGATGAAACGCCCGAAGTACCAGTCAAAACGGAAAAACCAAAGCGCACCAACAAGAAAAAAGACACACTGGCTAAAGTAGAAAAAGAACCAGCTGTGATTGAGATACCTGTTATTTCTGCGCCAATTGCCACTGAACAAGATGATTTTGAACAACGTGCAGCGGTACTTGATGAGGTGCTTAATAGCGGTAATACAAACCACCTTAATATTTGGAAGCAAGTACAACGTACTGATTCACGCTTTACCAAACCACTTGATGGCATGGGCTTTGTTGGTACCAGTATCAACAGCACCTATATGTTTATGCGTGCGACTGAAATATTTGGTCCAATAGGTGAAGGCTGGGGTTATGAAATCATTGAAGAAAAAATGATTGATGGAAAGCCCCTTGTCGAGCCCGTACTCGATGCTCACCATAAACAAGTCGCAATGAGGTTCCTGCGTGATGGGGATGGAACATTACTCTTTGAACAAAATCACTCAATCAAGATACGCTTTTGGTACATCATCGAAGGCGAAACTCGTGGTGAGTTTGAGAGCTACGGTGCCACACCTTATCGCTATCAGACCAAGCAAGGAATAAGAACGGACAGTGAAGTGATAAAAAAATCACTCACCGATTCAATCAAAAAAGCACTTTCCATGCTGGGCTTTAGCTCTGACGTATTTATGGGAATGCATGATAACCCTGAATATGTGGCGAGTAATAAGCTCGAGTACGAAATCAAAGCCGCTAGCGATAACGCTGAAGATGCTACCCGCATTCGCAAAGAGCTAGACGAGAAGTTCACGCGACACACTGAAACGATGCGCAGTGCGGTGACGCCAAACGAATTACGGGGTATCACATCCACCCTCACCCGTGAAATTTCAACGCATGCCAAGTTGGCCAAACAACGTGGCGACAGTGAATATGAAAAATATTTAAACGGCCGTCTACGCCGACTAAATGAAATTGAAAAAGAGTGTTTAGACCAACTGAAACAAAAAGAAGAGGCAATGTAATGACCAAGACAACTGCTATTGCAATGGCTGCTGACTACAGCAAATTACAACAACTCGTCGAAACAGGTGAATTCACCGCAGAAGATGTTGCCGATACACTTCAGGGTATTGAAGGTGAACTAGGCGATAAACTCGATGCAATTATGCTTCACGCTCGTAATTTAGAGGGGCAAGCCAAAACACTGGATGAGGAATCTAAACGTTTGGCTGACCGTAAAAAATCATTCGAAAACCAAGTTAAGAACCTGAAAAAATATGCATTGGATTGCCTATTAACATCAGGCAAAGACAAGTTAAAAACCACTAAAAATACTTTTACTGCTCGCGCCGGTGTTGTGCGTGTCATCATCGATAATGAGGCTGCTTTGCCCGATGAATTGGTAGATGTTCAGACCATTACCGCCCCTGACAAGAAACGCATTAAAGAAGCGATTGAAAACGGTATTGAAATACCTGGTGCTCACCTAGAAGTCGGTGACCGTTCATTAATGGTTCGTTAATCAATATAGCGCCCAGTAATGGGTGCATTATCAGGAGATATCTTTATGGCCATGAAATTAGAAGTCATCATTACTCACGATGAAACTAACAATAAATGCAGCGTTGAATGGTCAACGGCCGCAACCGAGAACGTGACTCAACAAGAAAAACAAACCCTGACTCAAATACAAAAAGCAGTAATGATCCAGTTTGACTGCCCTGTTAACACCGTCATGCATTAGCGTGACATGTCACGGAATATTGATGATGAAAAATAATTTAGAAGATTTACACAACCACTTGTTTGCTCAGTTAGAACGCTTATCCGATGAAGACCTGAAAGATAACGAACTTAAAGACGAAATAAATCGTGCTAAAGCATTATCAGCAGTTGCGTCACAAATAATTAGCAATGGGCAATTGGCCATTAATGTTCAGCGTTTAACTTATAACGATATCGTACAGAAACCACCAAAGTATTTAGAGGTAAAGTAATGAAGTGCTTTGTTTATAGCGAGAAAATGCGTGATTGGATGCGACTGAATTATATGTTACGCCTAGACCTCCTCACGGACGCTTTTAATCACAAATTTAAAACTGAACGTTCGCGCGAAGCAATTAATGGCTTTCGCAAAAGATTAAGGCTCCGCGTTGGTCGTTCTGGTAAATTTTCTAAGGGTAATGTTCCTTTTAACAAAGGTAAAAAGGGACTAATTTCTGGAAATAGCGGCTCTTTTCAAAAAGGACACAAACCACATAATCATCAACAGATTGGGGCTGAGGCGCTGACTAAAGATGGCTATATAAAAGTGAAAATTGCCGAGCCAAATAAATGGGAGTTAAAACACCGGCTTGTGTGGGAGGAACATAACGGTCCTGTTCCACAAGACCACGTTATTAAATTCATTGATGATGATAAGCAGAATTGTGATATCGATAACTTAATGATTATCACAATGAAAGAGCATGCAATTATTAATCGACATTATTCAGGAGCTACCGCGGAACATAAACAAGCAACTGTTCAACTGGCCAGAATTAAATTAGCTATTTCTAGCCGAACTAAAAAGACCAAATAGAGGCAAGGCCAATGCTAAGACACGAACATCAAAAAGACCAGGAAGTAAAAATCACCCTACCTGATGGATCGTACGGTTTTATCTCAACAGATAGACGTTGCAAGGTTTCTTATGACTTTCCGGCGAATGTCAAAATTGAAATACAGCCTACAGTAACCGCACAACAAAGGGGGATTGGCAATCTAATTGATTAAGCATAATCAGTTTTCTTCTGCATTTTTTCTTACTGTGGTGGTTTATTCAAAACCAATGGATAACCACCATGAAACAACCACAATTAACCCCTTGGACACCCGAGGAGCAATTATTAACTGAGTTTGATATTAAGTTAGGCAAGCTAGCTGCCAGTGTAAAAAACAGACCATGTACTGAAGCTGATATCAAGCATGCCTGCAACATTGCTGACCAACTTATTTTATTAATGATGAGGCAAGACCAAGATGAAACAAAATATCACAGAAGGCTATGATTTATTTCGCCGCGACATTAAACAAGCGGACATAGGAGGAAGTTATGTTATATGAATGTTTGCCTATTTCCGCATACTGCAATATGTACGGAGAAACACCAGAGTCCATTAATAAGCGCATACAGAGGCAATATTGGATAGTCGGTGTACATGTTTTAAAAGTTGAAGGTTCAAAAGAACGTTGGATTGATATTGCTGAGGTGAATAAGTGGGCGCGAAAAAACAAACAGGCTACGCACTACCAAGAGGGGTGACCGTTCGTAACAACAAAACCAGCCAAACTATTGTTATCACGTTTACTTATAGAGGGGCGCTCTGTAGAGAGCCTCTCTCTAGACTAACCGTCGATAATAAAAACATTAAATACGCTGAAAGGTTGCTCGCTGAGATTCAAAATAACATTGAAAAAGGCACTTTTAATTACGCTAAATACTTTCCTAACTCTAAAAAATTAATGCTTTTTGGCGTTAATAATCGAGAGAAAAGAGTAATTGATTATTTAGAGGAATATTTAGTTATTTGTGAAACTCGAAATTTATCGCCCTCAACGATTGGCGGTTATAAAAAATGCAAAAGCGCCTTGTCTGATTTGCACCAATTACATGTTTCATCACTAACACCAGCAATACTAAAAAACTGGATACAAAAGCAAACGACAGTATTAAAAACCATCCGTAATCAGCTCTCTTTCTTGCGTAGCTCGCTAGATGAAGCTATTACCGATGGGATTGTATCAATTAATCCTGTGAGCCTTGTATCTGCTTCAAGGTATCAATCAAATAACAGTGGCAATGAAAGCAGTTATATTGTTGACCCATTGTCACCTAAAGAAGTCTCTGCCCTACTCGCTGCGGCAAGATATGAGCAATGGAAAAATTTATTTCAGTTTGCCATTAATACAGGGTTAAGAAGTTCTGAATTATGCGCACTAAGATGGAGTGATATCGATTTCATAGAAAATACTGCACACGTGCAATCGGCCAGCGTCGTCGGTGTTATTAAGAAAACCAAAACTAAAGCCGGTACTAGAAAGGTAGAATTAAATAGTGAGGCCATGAACGCCCTAAATGACCAAAAACAATTCACGTTCATGAAAGATAGTGTAATTTTCGAAGACCCGAAAACAAATAAGGCCTGGGCAGGCGCTGATGCGATCAGAAAAAAAGCATGGGTACCAACTCTGAAAAAGGCTGGTATCCGATACCGCAATCCTTACCAAACGAGACATACCTTTGCCACTAGGCATATAAGCCAAGGTGCTAACCTTTTTTGGCTAGCAGGACAAATGGGGCATAAAGGGCCTGAAATGTTGTTTAGGCATTATGGGGGTTATCTTAAGGAGTATGATGGGGGTACGGTGAATAATATGTCTCAAATATCTTTAAGCTAGGATTTATTTAAATTGAATCAAATTTCAAATAACAGTCAGCTTTGTATTTAATAAAATTATTTCATCAAAAACCGCCTCTTCACGGTATACTTCAGTTCAAATCAGTGTAGTTATCACAATAAAAGCAAATGTACTCAGTTATATATGGGAAGGCATTAATTAATTTGAAGATAATCATGTTGTTAATGAGAATACATACGATTAACCTATACAGGTAGATGAAAATAAAACCTAATAATAGTTTTGTGCTAAGGATAATATTGTGAAACGTCATGAACTTTGGCGAAATGAATATCGTCAGCATCGGTATATGGAACACTTATCTGATGATGAATTACAAACAAGAACTAAAGATATCATATCAAACATGTCTACCCTTACCCCTAAAGGTCAAATTGGTCTTCATGACATCAATGATACTGGCATATTTTGGATGATTAAATGGACTCATATAGTAGAAGAGTTTGGATTACGGTATGGCCCCTATCCTAATGGTTTTACTTCTGGCTTTTTGAAAGATGTTCCTATCGTTAATCCTACTTACCCAGAAATACCCGCATCAAAGAAAATAATAGATCAAGTTGATGGACTAAAGGAAGGATATGTATATAAATTTGGAAAAAGTACACACTTAATGCCAATGTTTAAGTATGGACGAATTAGAATTTCGCCTGCATCATTCTATAATGACCCTTCATTAAACAAGGCAATACAAGATGATGAGCTTTCTTTTTCTGTTAGTAGAAAATCTGAGCAGGTAATCATTAAAGATAATGATAATAACGACATACCGACATATGGCAATGTTATATTCCATCTTAAGTCGAATACCAATTACTACGTTCATTGCTTTGCTAATAAATATACTTTTAGAGAATTTGACGATTTTGAAGCAGACTCCTGTATTATTATTTCTAACCCAAGAATTTTATTTCAAAAGATGATGAAAGCCTGTCATAAAAAAATCTCTGATTACACAGGGTTCGTATCTCCCGTCAAATATTTAGATCCACTGATATGTGATCCACAAGATGTTAATATATTATTTTCCAAGCATTTTAGATACTCATATCAAAATGAAGTAAGAGCAATATGGGTACCTCCATCACCAATACAAGATTTAGAACCACTATATATAGAGATAGGATGTATGGATAAATATGCAAAAATTATTCATCTTTAATAACATATGTAACGGCATAAACTAGAGATCCTATTCTAATGAATATTTAATATAATAGCCTTCGGGATCCCTACACCATGACCTCCATGTGCACGTCTAGTGCACATGATTGAAGCCTCTTTAAAATACCCTTTCATAATCAACAAATTAAAAAAATACGGACTCGGGTTCAACTCCCGCCAGCTCCACCAAATTAGTATTCGAATACATTCGTAATTATTCGAAAACACCTTAAAAAGCCTTAATTCATAACGAGTTAAGGCTTTTTTATTATACGTTTATATTCGTTACCTATCGTTTTAACTCGAAAGCTTTGGTAGTATGTTTAGTAGTAAAGGATAGATACTACTATTTTTCTTACTACCAAAGTCCTGTCCTTATAAAATCTCTTTATATAGTTATGTTTTTCGCTGAAAAATGCGTCCCGCTGTCCCAAAGCAGATTATCGCATTGATATATAAATAAAAAACATAGGACAACGCCCCGTCCTCGGCTATTGTCTCAACATTTATTAACCAGCCACAAAAACAAGCTAACCACATGATTTAAAATAGAAATACACACTGGGACACTAAAATTAAAATAGGACACACTGTTAAGTAATAGAGCAAATGTCCCATAGTAGTAAGCGATTTAACCGTTAAAAACGTTACTACCAAGATAGAGAATCGAATATGCCTAAAAAAATAAAGCCCCTATCCCCTACGGCTGTAGCCAACGCAAAAGCTAAACCTAATCAGGCAGGGGAACTTAAGGACACAATATATCGAGACGGGGACGGATTAGAACTCCTCGCTAAAGTTTCGGGTTCTCGTCGTTGGTACTTTCGTTACTACAAGCCGCTTACACAAAAACGCACAATGATAGCAATTGGTGAATACCCTGCTATTGGATTAGCTGACGCCCGTAAAATCAAAGATGAGTACAAAGCATTACTGGCACAAAATATTGATCCTCTTGATTGGGGTAAACAGCAACAAGCTATAGCACAAGAGGAAAATAGTCATACTCTTGAAAAAGTTGCTACTCGCTGGATAGCCATTAAAAGAACGACCGTCACACCCGACTACGCAAATGATGTATGGCGTTCACTCGAAAAAGATATTTTCCCCAAATTAGGTAAAATGCCAGTATCTTTACTCAAAGCCCCTATGCTGGTGGAAATATTAAAGCCTATTCAAGCAAGAGGAAATTTAGAGACAATAAAGCGCCTTACTCAACGAACAGTTGAAATAATGGACTTTGCGATGAATGCAGGGATTATTGATGCCAATCCGTTTACTACCGTTAGTAAAGCGTTTCCTAAACCCAAGAAAAAGCATAACCCGACCCTAAAACCCGATGAGCTTCCTCGGTTAATGCGTGCGCTATCTGTTGCACAAATTGAATTATCGACTCGCTTAGTTATTGAATGGCAATTACTAACCGTTACTAGACCAGGAGAAGCAGTACAAGCTCGTTGGTCTGAAATTGACTTTGATAACAAGTTGTGGAATGTGCCCGCTGAAACAATGAAGATGGGCCATGCACATACAATCCCATTAAACCAACCTGCTCTCGATATCTTAGAAGTCATGAAACCTATTTCAGGCCACAGAGAATTTGTCTTTCCTCATCGTTCTGAACCTTCAAAATCGATGAATAGCCAAACAGCTAACATGGCCTTAAAACGTATGGGATTTGAAGGCTTACTAACAGCTCATGGAATGCGCGCTATCGCCAGTACTGCGATGAACGAACAAGAGTTCATGCCTGATGCTATTGAAGCCGTGCTAGCCCATAGAGAAAAGAATTCGGTACGTGCAGCCTATAACCGCTCAACTTATCTTGAACAACGAAAGGTTATTATGGATTGGTGGGGACAATTTGTTAAAGGTGCTGCAACTGGTGATATGACAGCTGCAGAATGTATTAAGGGTTTACGGGTTGTTGGTGAATAACATGAGCAAAGATCTGTTCACTCTAGAAAATATCAACAAGGCTAAGGTATTATTTTCCCCCTATAACGAGGATAGTCTAGATTTATCTGTCTACTCCTCGGCTCATTGGTGTATCCACCAGCTTTCTATGCTATCAGAGGATAATATTAACCAAGCGTTAGATTACTTAAGCGTATGGGACTTAGTTTATGAGCCATTCGTCACAGTTACCGAGTTGACCAAAATTGATAGTGATGTATGGCAATATTGCATAGCTTCACCATTATCAGAGGGTAATAAAATAATACCTATAGTTGGTGCTTGTGCTGTGCTTGGCAGCAATGGAAACGCAGGAGTTCTATTAGAACAAGCTTTACTTGCGGCTGGTAATTTTGCCTTTGCCATCTTAGCTAAACAACAATTTGACGCTGAAACAATCAACGACTTTGATAACCTTGACTTAAAATCTAAAAAAAGAAAAGCCGCCAAAGCTAAAAGTGATATTTACTATGGCCCAATCAAGGCACAAATGATCGAATGGGCAAAACAGGTAATAAATACAAATACAGGAAAAATAACTAAAGCAGAGCTAACAGCTAAAGTAGATGCTAAATACCGAGAATGGATAGCTACTAACCCTGTCGGGTCAGAAAGTTATGCTAGATTACATCCATTTAACAAAAACGATGAAATAGATAAAATTATTGCTGAAAAGACGATTTATAGTTATGTATCCCCGCTACTTACTCCTAAATTAAGTAAGCCAGCTAACTGACTCACCTAAGCTAAATCCTCTTACAAATTGGTATACTAGTTAAATTAACTCTGGCTACTTCTTTCATAAAAAGTATCTGGTATTGAAAGGTTTAGACAATATCGAATTGGTTTCTCCTTTTTAGGAGCATCATTAAAATATATTTTATATACAGGGAAATTTGGCAAAGTTAAAATAATACAAGCAAGAAAAACTTCTTCAAAAAATGTAATTAAGAAGTTAAGGATTTCGTTAGCCTGTATATGAATGAAATTTAAAGCATCATTTTTAATTCCCCATTTAGGTAGGGATAGATCAAGCCCATTCTCAATATTAAAATTTTTCACTATTAATGGCTTATCTGTTGTCGCGGCATGCTCTTGTGAGTTCCGTAGAGAGAAAATATACTCACACATTGCTAAGTTGTTTCGAAGAACTTCTATCAACTCATTCGCATTATCATGCTCAGACTCAATTTCACTCAATAACTTATCGATTCGTCCATGCTTAGCTTTCAGTGTGATAAAACAATTAACTAACACTGAAATTTCTTGAATACATCTTTTAGCTGTAATCAATAATTCTGTTGCAATCCCATCTATATTCTTGATTTGTGGAAAGTAAGCATGAGCTCTTCCATTCATCTCATTCTTATTAAAATCATATTTATCGATTTCTTCTTTTAATTTTTCAGTAAAAGATATTAGGGAACATAAATATTCCAATAATACATTTCTAATATCTCTAACCTTCTGAATAATAACAAGGCGCTTAGGGCTATCAATAGAAAAAAGTTGTTCCAAAAACTCATTTGCAAGTAATATTGTATTAGCAACTAATTCATTTGAAGCACCAAAATGAGAAGTCTTAGTATAGATCCAAGGTGTTTCCTGGTGCTTTCTATCTGGGTCTAAGGTGTCTGGGCTTACCATTTTAAATGTAGAATTTTCAGTAAATACTTCCATTATATCGCCCAAATTTACCATTGCTAAAATATCGCCTGTTTCGTCTTCAGGCAAACCAAAAGATACCGGATCATCACGCATTTGACTCTCTCCAATTTCAATCAATCAAACTTTCTACAAAGAGAACTACCTGCCACATTACCTTAAAGTGAAACTTACTTCATCGTGAATCTCCATCAATAATTTAGGTTCATAGCTCATTCATAAAACTATCCTAAATATTCAATCTTTGTATGTGATGTGAGTATTCAATTCTAATATAGCGCTGCTACTACATCACCTAGCTATAATTCTAACTTCGTTTCATCAATACGATAGTAACGCTTCCGTTTACCGTCGATAGGATTATAAGCCCTTGGGTTATACTCAAATTTAAACTGCCCATTTAGCTCTTGGGCTTCTTTAACTCCAATTAGCGCACCAACTTTATGCAGCTCGGCTAATGTCATTTCCATGTTACAGTTGGCTAATACCCTATCTCGCATAGCATCAGCCGTTACCCAATACACCCCACCAGCATCTATAACTTCATCAGTGTTATCCGTGGTTTCATCGACAAAATCACCAATTGAAGCATCTGGAGCTTGATTGCGAACATAATAGCCGTCAAAGGTAGACAATGAAGAATTGACGCCTATCTGCTTAAAACGTGCTTCGCGGTGCGTACTTAAATAGGCGCAAAGCTGCCTAATACCATTAACACTTTCTAAGTCCCCTACCGTTCCTCGTTCTTCAACATAGCTATTAAAGCACTCCCCTACCCCATTAATAGCTTCACCATTGCCCCAACCAGTTACACCCAACTCAGTCGCATACTCACCCGCAGCCGCGCATAGCGCAAAACGTTCTAATACTCGGTCAAGCTGAGAACTTGCATTATCTGGGCGGTACATAGCCTTAAATTGGGTAATATATGCCTCAAGCTTCGGCATTAACTCTGAGCGTTCAATATGTGTAAGCTTCTCGAGCCAGTGAATGCCGGCAGAACCATAGTATTGAGCTGATAAAGTATTGAGGCTGTCAGCAAATGCTTTCGCGGAGGACATACTATGGATATCATCAAACACACCCAACTCATCACTAACAATCGCAGGTATATCAACAAATCGAGCTTGCTGACCTGCAGCTATAGCTTCACCTGCCGCTTTGAGATAATTTTCAAAAGCATCTTCACTAGAAGCTAGAACAAGCGTTCGCCATTGTAGAGTATCACGTAAAGTAACATCTTTAGTTCCTCGGACTTTACCCTGTCCGAGTGCCAACATATAAGCGATTTGCCCCACCATTTTAGGGTTAGCCGCTTTCAGCTCATCCAGTATTAATGGAAGATCATTATGAGCGGTGGCCAGAACTTCAATTCCAACTAGTGAAGTATTACAACTATGTGCATAGCCACCTGTTGTAGCACCACTCCCCCAAACAGAAGCCGCTGTATGTTGAGCCGTGCTCTTACCTTTAGAAGATGGGCCTTTTAAGCTAAAGACTCCACCATCTACGCCTAGGACGTCTAACAATGGTGCAGATAGTGCCACACAGACCGCAAAAACTAATCGAGTGTTATTAACACACTTAGCTGCAATATGTTCTTGCCACTCTTCTAATGTACCTAATTGTGATAATTGGCTACTTTCGGTTTTCTTTCTACCCGATAAACGATACATGATCTTATCGTCAGTAGGGCCAATTGTTCTATCGGGTAAAACAAATGCATGAGCATTAAACCAACCTGTTGTATCTGCCAATGTAATGCGTTCTTTTGCTGTTGTAATATTGAAGTAATCGAGTAACGCTCTACTTTGTGAAATGTTGATCCACAAGCCTAAGTTAGCGAGCCGCTGGAGGATATCCGTACCTTGTTTATGTAATTGCTCATCGGGAACAATAAATTGCTTCTGTATAGAATCCCTATCATTAAACGTAATTAACTTACCCCAGTTATCGCTATACGCATCACGCGTTAAGCCTTGAATTGAAAATAAAGCGGAAACTTGCTTAGTAACAATGATTTTATTCTTGCCTGTCCCTTCCTCTTTATTGAGCATTAACCCCTCATCAGTCATGTATAACCCGACTTTTTTAAGCTCAAGATAAGGTCTTAACTTTTGTGGGTTTACCCAACCTAAGCGATCTGCTTTTGCAAAAACAGCTTTATAGCTGGTTAAATCTGCTCTAGATGTAGCCCAAGTCTCCTCGAATGCTTGCTCATCAAATGTAGAACCGCCAGCAATAGACCACGATAAGGCCAGTTGATAAGCTTCATCTTCATAAGGCGTATTTTTTAGACTACCGAGTGCCGCTAACACTTTTTGCCAGTCAGTGCGCCCACCTTTTGATATTTCAACCATTGGCTGGAAGAACAAAGCATCCTGTAAATCGGCTAAGGTATGTTCATCAACATCAAGCCAATTATCAAAATCAGTAAAATCATCAGTGTTAGGCTCATATTTTTTAGGTGCTTTTAGCTCTAGCGTATCCGCCCACTCTAAACATTCTGCAACGTTGACTAGCTCACCATCGAATTTATAGGTAATTGCATCTGTAACTGGTACGCCTTTCCTAATTTCTTTATTCAACGGATTCTTTATCGGTAAATAGCACTGTTGTTCTGCACGATATACCGACTCATCCCACCCAATGGTTGGACTCCATGAAGAGTCACCTAGCTGTTCAGCCAATGAACTCAAAGCTTGGTTAATTTCTACTTCAATAGCTTTACTGACTAGTTTCCCTTGATTGCGGTCAACCTCACTATTCAACAGCAGCACAAAGCGGCATCGAGGAGCTTCTACGGTGTAGTTGAATGTGGTGTATAAAAGTCCTTTATACCTTTTTTGCAAATAACTGATCAGTGCTTGGTAGGTTTTAGGGCTATCAAAGCTGTCACAATCAAAGCTAATGAATCGACGTTTAGCGGCAAGTAAAGATAAGCGCCAAGGTTTAGTACCTTGAAACTTTTCAGGATACTTTTCTTTTGGATCTTGCCCTCGAGGATGTTCACCTATTGCCATTGGAGCACAAAAATACTGCTGATATTTTGCTTTAGCGGTATCGGACAGAATTTTATTGATAAAATCGTCCTCATCCTCTGCACACCGCTGTTCGGGCGTAATGTCGAACTTATCCCGACCTCGGGAATAGTAGATTTTATCTGCCATATATTAACTACCTAATTTCTTATTACGTTTTCTTTCATTAGCCTTTATACGACGACGTACAGCCCGATTAACAAAACCCGAGTCCATGACAACCATGTCGCCATAATGTTTTTCTATGCCTATATCTGATGAAAATGTTTCTGCTTTAGCTGCACTACAACGCTGTAAAACTGCAATGTGTGAGTTAGAGTATTTAGACATAATGTTAGTTATCCTCTCGTGAACTAAGTTGAGCGGCTAAATAAGCATCGACTTCACTAGCCGCCCACCCTACACGCCTTAGCCCTAACTTGACGGACTTTGGAAATGTAGGCGTTCTTTTTAAAAACTCATGAAAGCCACTATCAGACTTATAATGCAGTAAAGCCTTTACTTCCTTTTTCGTTAGCATTGATTCACCCGTTGTCATTGTCTTCATCTTTATTCGGTATTATTCGGTTTACGCTGAAAAGGTACGCTGGCTAATTACCGCTTATAAGACTTGTGCATGTGCAGAGGGGAATAGACACGAATAAGGCAAAGTTGCAAAAAATTACCTACTCCGCGAAATATTCCCCCTCTAACACCAATTACTAATCATCAATTGGCTTTTCGTTTTGCATCTTAATAGCCATAAGCGCGGCTGTTTCTTGCGCCCATGCGATTAGGTCATTGGAGATGTCTTTAGCCAGAGGATCTAACGCCAAGAACTGAGCCGCTTCTAATGCCGCAGCAATTGGGCGAATAATATCCGCAGGAGTAGCAAAAACAGGATGATTAGGCATGTGCCACCTCCTGACGAATACGCGCAGAAAATACACAAGGTGAGTCGGGGAGTAATAAACGAGCTTCTTGTTCGCTGGTGGCTTCAACAGTGAAATATTTAAATTGTTGGCAGGAGAAAAAACGCCATATAAATTTAGGGTGAGTTTGGGCAGGGGTAGCCATCATTATGATGATCTCCGTTTGTATTAATTCGAAGTCACCACCAGAAACGCCAATTTCGAGGGTGGTGACGTTGACAGGGTTGGCGTTACTGGCACAAACGGAAACCAGCCAGCCCGAAGGCTGCCCCACCAACGCCACCATTGAATCAGAACGGCATAACACCGTATTTAATAGGTGTGCGTAGGCATGGACACAAAAAAAGACGCAAGGCGCGTCATGTGTCGCCGTTTGTAAATTCAGGACGCCAATCCTGATACTAGATTTTGCTAGTATGAGATCACTATATCGAATTGATACTGGTAGATGCAAGTTATTTTCACAATAACTTTCTTGATTTACAACCTCAATTGAGGTTTAATAAATGGAAAGTCATCTAAAGGAACCCAACATGCAGTTATTAAATACAGAAAGAATAAAAGTTATTCATCAGGAAGATGATGTAAATGCATTTTTATCATCTTTAGATGTAAGTACAGAAGAGTTTACAGAAATATTATATAGAGCATTAAGCAAACGAGAATCCGTAACCTCAAATTTCCCTGCGGCATCTAAAGGGCACTTTTTTACTGGTGAGGCTGTTAGCAGCTCTCGTGAAATCCTTAGTCTTAAAGGCTTCAAAAAATTATCTATTCGAAATGTTGAATTTGTTGCGAACGATAAAATAGCCATTCATATAACTCGAGGATGCGAACAAACAGGATTGGTTAATGGTTATCCAGAAACGTTCTATCCTAAAGGTGAATTTACATGTGACCTAATGGGGCTTTTCGAAAATGATATGCCTGGTCAAGGAACTTTACCAACAATAAATGATGAACAGCTAACTTTTGATTTTCCAACTACCAATATTGAAAATATATCTCCACTTCCTAACAAACTAAATTTAGACTTATGGTTTTTAATGTATACATTTACTGAACCTAATAGCTTTGGTCAACAAACTATACGAGCTGAATTTTCAAGGCCTTTAACGTTTAGTTATAAGAATAAAATTAATAGTTTTTCAATTCGAGTAATTCTTTCGATACCAACTGATCACCCTATAGAACCAGTGACAATTTCACCAGAATTCACTCCAGATATCGATATTGATATCCTTAACGTTGGTTAATTTATGTATTTTTCTGAACGGATTCGAATGGCTAGAGAGCGTCGTGGCTTAACACAAAAAGCTCTCGCAGACGCTACTGGATTAACAAGTAAAACAATTAATAACTATGAGAATGCAAATAATTTTGAACTAGCTATCGATGATAATATAAGCAAAATAGCTAACGCACTGAATTATCCATTAAGTTTTTTTGAAGTTGAAGATACACCTACTTTAGAAAACGATACCGTAAGTTTCCGCGCAATGACAAAACTTTCTGCGGGTCGGAGAGCATCAGCAATCAGTGCAGGAAAATTGGCTCAAGATATATCTAAATGGATTGAGTCTAGCTTTCGACTACCTGAACCTTGCTTACCTGATTGCTCCTTTGATAATTTCATGGGGCCAGATCAGGCTGCAAGGGTTACAAGAGAAGCTTGGGGATTAGGAGAATTATCTTTAAAAAATATTATTCACTTAGTTGAATCTAAAGGAGTAAGAGTTTTTTCTCTTGCTGAAAACTGTCTTGAAGTCGATGCTTTTTCTTTTTGGATGGATAACAAACCATTCATGCTGCTGAACACCATGAAAACACCAGAAAGAAGTCGATTTGATACCGCACATGAATTAGGCCATTTAATTATGCATAAGCACTCAAGTAATAGCGGTAGAGAAGCTGAAATAGAGGCAGATCGATTTGCTTCTGCATTTTTAATGCCAGAGCGCAGCGTATTAGCTAATGTGCCAAGAATGCCATCCTTAGATTTATTAATTGAATTAAAGAAATTTTGGAATGTATCTTTAGCTGCTCTTGTACGACGAACTTTTGATTTAAACCTTTCAACAGAATGGCATTATAGGCAATTATGCATAGATTTAACTCGTAGAGGATTCAAAACATCAGAGCCTGAAGGATTAGAAGTTAGAGAAAAATCGCTTATATTAGATAAAATATTCACAGCATTAAGACAGCAAGGGATAAAAAGATCTGAAGTTTTAGAACAATTAAATATACCTTTAGATGAAATGAATGCGTTAACATTCAATAACCCTTTCTTTATGGAAGCTTATAACGGAATTTCTGAAAGCAATGACTACCGTTCTGCTAAAGCAAAATTAAGTCTTGTAAAATGACTATATGTATTAAATTAGCTTCCGATCTCCGAGAAATATTGGAAAAGGCCCATACTAAACTTGATAGTATGGGTTTTCCTTTCTTTTTTGATTTTCCTGTAAATTGTTGCCAAGGAAGTTCCATTCTCCTAGGATTAGAAGCATCACAAAATTTTCCCTCATCCAAAATTGAAATTATCTTAGGAAGTACTAGAAAGCGAGATATACATCATTATTGGGTTGAAATAGATAGCAAAGTATATGACCTAACAATTGACCAATTTTCATCTTGGATAGATAAAAAATATCAATGCCCCACCAGCCCTGTGTATGCAGCTAAAAAACACCCGCTGAGAAATTACTTTTTCTATAAAGAACGCTATACACCTATTGAAGCATACGTAATATTTTGTAGTAAGCATGCTAACTTAAAAGATGTCATTAAAGCACAAAGCTTAGTCAAAAAAGAATTAGTACATTTTGGGTGGATATAATGAAACTTAAAAAAATTTAATGGTGAAAAAATGGATTTAACATCAAGTATAAAAATAAAAATTGCGTATTATGACAAAGGTCATCAGACTCTATTAGAAAATAGTAATAACTATGACCCAGATTTTATAGCGAATATGAAAGCGTTAGTGGAGGATGGCTTTGAAATATCAGTCAGTGATTTTGTTTTAAATTCTTTGTTTCATAAAAAACAAGTAAATTCAACAAAATACCCTGACAGAGATTCATTAAAATCGTCTATAAGTAATACCATTGAAAATATGACAGATTATCTAGATATTAAAAATAATACTTTGGTAATAAAAAAAAATTGCGATCCAACAGTAGAAAATAGAGAGCGTATTGGCGAGTCATTTGCTATATCCGTTATATCTAAAATTATTGGAGTTATTGATGCCGACTGGGATATTATACCTGTACTTCCCGAAAAAGCCTTTGATTTTATATATTCCAGTACTGGAGCCAAAGTTACACAAATCGAAGCTAAAGGATGTTTTTCCAATGAAAAGGGAAAATCCTCATCAATATGTAACCATAAAAAAAGTATTATTGATAAAAAAAGAAGTGTAAGAAACAATACTACTCATAGTTATAAAGCAGACTATTACTATGGTGTAATTACAAAAATCAGCAATGGTAACAAGGTCACCTGTTATTTATTAGATCCTCCAACATCAGGGTTTGAGGGAGATAGCTTCAAGCTTAAAATAAAAAACAGATTGAAATACTACTCTCACTTTCTAAATTTAATAGCTCCAACATCAGAACTAACGAAAATAATAATAAATTATGATAGTGATATATACATAGACAATGAACCATTACACTATAAATATATATCAGAGCCATATAATAGTTTTTTTCATCAAAAAATAACATTTCAATTTGCCAATGAGATAATTGGAGGAAGTTTAATCTTCCAAAAAGATAATTTTTTTATTTTTATTGGATTAACTTCATCTATAATAAATTCAATAGCTTTAGGGAAATTAGCATCATTCTCTAAAACTAGAACGGAAACTTTAAAAAACATAGAGTTTCATATAGATGGATATAACCTTTCTAAATCAGAGCAAGAAGAAATAGAAAAATTTATCGAAGCAAATCCACATAGCTCACGGTTATTACTAAACCAGATACATTTTTCAGGTGATATTAGTATATCTAATTCAGGAGTAGCTATTGGAATTCTATCATTAAACTATTAAGTAAATAAGTTATAGGCTATTTGCTTTATTTCTTTTACATCGTAAAAATGTACTAATTGATACAGAAAGCTACAAGTGTAAAAATGCAAAGAGATATACAGAAGATACTTTTACATTGGAGTGGTTGGGTAGTTCGTGGGCGATCTGGCCTTGGCTACTCGTCTGTTGCCGCTGGGTTTAAAGGCTTGGTGAGCCGCACGAGTATTACTAAGCTGTCATGTTGTGACGAGGACGGACTTATTATTGATGGATGTATTGCGAAATTGCGTAATGTTCAGATGGAACAAGAATGTGACTTTATCGAATGCTACTACGCCAAGGGCATGTCCAAGCGGTCTATAGGTCGTAAGTATAAGCTGAATGAAAGCGAGGTCCGTAAACGCATGGCGATAGCGGAGAGCTTTATCTTAGGTTATTTAACCGCAGTAGATGAACCTTTAGAACTAGACTTACTTTATGGCTTTCCCTGCCACCAGCAACGCGTACAGCTACAAAATACTGCAGCTCTTAGATAACCCTGCCTGAGTAGATGGTATCGTTTTTGAGCCATGTTAAAAATTGCATGGTTATATTAGCTTTGCTCTTTTTCCTTGAAAATACCAATTCGGCTCGATAAAAGGACTTCCGCGATAGTCAAACGTAAACGCCACTATAGATTTATATTTACTTGCTTGATATTCAAAAGAAAGAGGGGCATCAGGTAAATAAATATCCCCAAGCAAAGCATCGCAATACTTACACCCGTTGGAAAAATAAAATTCTTTCTTAGTTTTACTATACCTAACTTTTAACTCACCAACTCCATATGATTTTAAGATTTCATTTTTAATATTATGATATATAAGATCTTTGCAATCATGATTATGAAAAGAAATAAAATCTAGAGCTGTGTCATCAAGCGAATGTACCCCTATTCCTCGGACTCTGTTAGTATTCTTTCCGCAGCACCAACATTTTTCTTTATACAAAATAACCTTAGCTTGTAGCTTTGCATTATTTTGTGGATACCAAGCTAACTTTTTATTTAAAACACCAGTAATGAACTGATCTACTGAAACCGAGAATTGAGGCAAATAGTAATTATTATTTTCGTCCTGCAGCAGACCAAACATTGGTAAATCGTAGGATATACAAATATCGCGAAAATAAAATTCTTTGCCTTTTCTCAATTTGTGTAACCAAAGAACTCTATTAATGCCTGACGCTGTGTACTTAGCCTGTCGTTCTTTGAATACATCCATGCTCTGTTGTGATAGCTGTACTTCAAATATCAATTGAACATTATTTTTAGTGCAGTAGACATCCGCTATCCACTGCTCACCTGTTGGCGTTTGGCCTGATTTCTCTGTAGTAACAGACCATCCAGCTTTGTGCGCTAACTTTGCAATTAAAAATTTCAGGTATAAATGATCTGGGCTTTCCCTTGCATACTGGCAATCGCTTTTGGGTTTGTGCGAAAAATGAAAGTTATTTAGCTTACTGGTTTTGGGTATGGCACCGTGTCCACAGCACGACATTACGAGAGTTCGTTTTCTATATGAGTCTTTTAACTCTTCCCATTCCCTCTCATTAAAAGTGAATGAGTGGATTTCTTCCCCATCTAAAATTGCTTTTAACGGCATGTCCCCTCCCTGAAATGATGAACAGTCAAAGCTAGTATACATAAGTACACTTCCTAACTGGTACAGAAAAGCACAGGTTAAAATTCAACCGCCCCCATTAGGTACAATCCGAGGAGGGGTAACGCATTAGGACACAGAAAAAATAGGTGTCCTGCGCATTGTCCCATGATATGTACGTTAGGTAGGTATTTTAACTGTATAATATATATAATATTTTTATATTTATATATACTATATAGGACAGATGGGACAGCGGGACAAGCAAAAATAGATAAATGTATTTATAAAAATACTATACTCTTCCTCTCCTCGGTCTAATCCCCCTAGCAAAATACTTTGGTAGTAAGCTTGGTAGTAAAAGTAAAAACAATAAATACAAATAATACTATTTATCAAAATGTTACATCACTAATTCCAATTCCGCCAGCCCAAATTTAGTGGGTCAGTGATAGGACAACAGGTTTAAAAACAGGAAGTTAGCGAAATCAGTTGGACTAGACACTGGCAACATTAAGACTAGAAAGTGCACGTGAAATGCACGCGCATTTGAGAGTTACTAAAAGCCCATTTCGGTGGGCTTTTTTACAACTATAGGTAATTTCATAGATGTTCTATATAGCAATACCTTCTGGACCGCTATTTCAGCAAGCGCTGCTGTTATTGCTATAGTATTGTCCCAAATACAGCCATTGAAAATATTCTCTAAACGCAAAAAACCACTATTAACATTCCCTGTTCAATGTGCGGTAACTCACTATATCGGAAAGCCTAGCTTAAACATATTTATAGGCATTGATAATGAATCTCGTCATGATATCAAAATAGTATCAATAAAAAGCATCATCAAGAAATCATCAGACAAATCATCCATTGAATTGCCAATTAATGCGTACTTTGGAACTTCACCACAAGATCAAATGCTAAAGTCATTCATACCATTTACACTAAAAGCAGGAAGCTCTTGGGCTAATAATTTACAGTTTTATACTCCTATTGCTGGTGAGTCTGACAATAACTTAAGAAAAATAATAAAAATATATAAAGAAATAAAAGCAGAGAATGCTACATCTCCCAATAGGATTAATTATTTTGAACATGATAGTGAGTTAGAGAAAAAAATTGATTCTCTATTCAAAGCCAATAAATATTGGACCGAAGGTCAGTACCATATCAATTTAGAGATAAAAACAACAAATGAAAAATGCAGCATTAATGCCGCCTTTGATTTTTACCTTTACCAGATTGATATTCAAACAATGGAAGAGATGTTTAAGCATGATGTCATGTATGGTGGGAGCATATTGTATCAAACAATTGACCATATAGTGTATCCTTCCATTAATATTGAACGATAAAATTTAAAACCATTCACCAATTAATTGGCATCCACTACCACTATCTAACCAATTGAGTTTGATAATTAACTCTAGCTAGCATTCCATATATTAACCTTTCAGCCCTAGTTGTCTTCTGATTGAAGGTGAGTTACTTAGTATTATAGAAACTATAAAATATACATTTAAATCTCACTCAACTCTTTCCCTATATTGAATTTTTTATAAATAATTGGCTTTATATCACCTCGTTCAATACTTAACGAAAGATGCTCGATAAAATAATTCATATCATCGCAATGCGAGTTATCCGGTAGGTCTGTAAACTTATAATCCCACCATTTTAGCTTTAAGAGCTTAATAATAACCTCTTCAGGAAAACGATATTTAATCACCTTTGCAGGAACACCTGCAACTATAGCGTAGGGAGGGACATCCTTAGTTACTACTGAGTTTGCCGCTATTACCGCTCCATCACCAATTTTAATATTGCCTTTAATCACCACGTCATCTGCAATCCATACATCATTACCAATCACTGGAGCCCCAATATTCGTGTTATATGGCTTAACATCCCAATGGTCACCTTGAGATTTGGCAATATCCTCAAATTCTTTTTTATACGTCAGTCTGCTAGTCGTAAACCTATCATAGGGATGCTGTCCCCCCATAACTTTTACGCCACTAGAAATACTGCAATAACGACCTATTACAACATCATTTGAAAAATAGCATGCGGGCTCTGAAAATGCGCCAACAGAACAAAAGCTACGAAATGGCATCATTGAATATTCTTCAACAAAAACATCGCCAATAATCCTAATTTTTTCACCACGATCGAAAAGAATAAAGTTTCGTCTGGAATAAACACCATCCACTTTTTTAGATTGACCACCTTGTCTCAAGAATATTTTATTTTCTATCAAATAGTCTTCATGTGCTTTTTTCCATCTAAAAACATACTCTATTGAAGCGCCCATGTTTTCCATAGTATAATTACTTCTTATTTAATTAAATACAACCAACTATATCATAACCATTGGCGCACATTAAATCACACTTAGGCAGAAATAGTAACTCTGTAAAATAGTTAAAAATCGATATGTTACACAGAAACATCAGTATAAAAACCACGTATAAAGTAGTGCCATTTACTTAGTTAAGAGCTATACTTAAGAAATAATTAAGTTATAAATAAAAGTATGGAAAATAGTAATGTCATCACACGTATTCTTAATCTGCTCACCACTTCAGCTTCGAATCGCAGCAACAATAAGAGATAAATTGACAGAAGGTAATTTTCACGCGATCTACCTAAATACAAATAAAAATATTATGGTTGGGGTAAAAAAAGAATTAGAGTTTAAATTTGATTCTCACTTAGTTGCTAAAATGGACTATGACATAGTGAACTTGATCGCAATCAATAATTATCTAAAAAAATCAGTCAATAACCCGACTACTGTATACTTAGCCAATGCTGGGGAATTACCCCTTCATTACATAGTTAGCTTACTGGGTAAGAACATTACAATAAAAACATTCGATGATGGTATTTTGAACCTCAACTCATTGGATGACATACAAAAGATTGATGGTCGTATGAAGGAGAGAAGTAAACTAAGGTATAAACTATCACGCCTTTTCTTCAAAAAAATATATAACACACAAAAAATTGTTGATAGCACGATCTTGCATTACACTATTTTACATGAAAATAAAAAGGTTAATGTAAAATCAAATGTAGTCAAACTTGAAATATTCAATAAAGAACATGATAGCGTCGAGAGTACGAAAAAAATTAAAAAAAATAAAACAGTTAATATTTTTGTAGGTTCAAGATTTAAAGATATTCTACAGGCTAAAACCCCTGAGAATTTAAATAGTTTAATAGCAAAAATAGATAATGTCTCAAATAAATATGATGATGTAATGTATTTGAGGCATCCTAGAGAGTTATCAGAAAATTCATTTAATATGATAGAACACCATATCGAAACCATTTCAGAAGATTATATTTACAAACTAGCAGAAGAGAATAACTCATTAAATATTATTGGGTTTGGTAGCACATGCCAACTCAATGTAATGAATATACCCAATGTAAGTGTAGTTTTACTACAAACAAAGTTAATTAGAAATGACATATTAGACTCATTTGGTTTATTTAAATCTCCTAACGTAATTATATTCAATATAGATTAATATTCATTAGTAATGGTGAAGATATTCCCCATTACTAACTATCCATCTTAACTTATACGATACCAGCCCATCAACATGACATAAGTGTTAGTTACTGTCAAAGCAGCTCCTGAACCTAAGTTTTCTGTATTCCCTGAATAGGTATGAGTATGTGTCCCACTATTAGAAGTTTCCCCTGTCCAAGAACTAGCCGCATTAAATATATACTTACGAGAACTTACGTTATTTGAGCCTGTGTATCCACCATTAGCAGAACCATCACCTAAAGAAAAAGCGCCCGATGCATAAGCGTATTGGGCGGCATCACGACGCATATAACCATGCTCGCCCGTAATATTCATTGTCCCACGCGTGTGGGTATGCCCTCCACTTGAAACAGTTGTACCCGAATACTTAAGTGAAACCGCAGGAAGATGACCTTTACCTATCGTAACTGAATCCGAACCGCCAGTTGTCAACACATTCGCACCACTTGCAGCAGCTAATCGAATGGTTTTATTCTCGCCAATGTACTGCCATTTCGTACCAGGGAATAATGTATTGGGGTTCTTGTTTTGCGCGAACCACACAACAATACCAATAGGGTAAATGGTATTAAGATTGACCGCGTTTTGTAATGCATCAGTGACGGCTTTCTGACTCATCACGCTAGTTGTTGATGCGCCAGTCGATTGGACGACACTACTTGTATTGAGCTTATTATTAAGCCCGTTATTGAGTGCTGTGTTTGTTGCATAATCCCCCGACGGTTGATAACTCCCCTTAGCTTGGTACCGTGTATCCCCTTCCGCTTTGGTGTAGCTCTCGCCTTTGAGTGCATAATTCCCTGCGGGGGCATAGTTGCCCTTAGGTTGATAGTTGGTGTCTGACTCGGCTTTCGAATAGCTATAGCCCGCGGCTTGATAACTGCCTTTAGGTTGATATTTACCATCGGTTTCAGCCTTGGTATAACTATCTCCTTTTAAGGCATAATCCCCTGATGGCTGATAACTGCCTTTTGGCTGATATCGTGTATCCCCTTCTGCCTTTGGGTTGATAATTGGTATCAGATTCGGCTTTAGAATAGCTATAACCTGCCGCTTGGTAATTGCCTAACGGCTGGAAGCGCTTGTCAGATTCCGTTTTGGTATAAACATTGATATCACCGGCACTTAAATCGGCTTTCAGTTCCTGCCATGCTGTACCTGCGACAGGTTCAACATTGTTATTTTCAATCTTCGACTGCCACGTTTTGTTTTTATGATAAACGATAGCGCGAATTGGGTATGGCGTACCTTCTGTCGCCCATTTAGGTAAACCAAAGCTCTGCAACTCACCTATTGCTTCTGTAATATCGTGAAATATGCCGTTCATCTTTTCACGTTCAATATCTTTAGCTGCAGGATCAGTTTGTTGGTCACGCTCATAATCGTAACTATAGCCTTGCGTATAAGAAACCGCGCCATCGGCTTGCACATCATCGGGAATAGAAGTCCTGTCCCCTTGTGTTGCAAAGGGGATTTTAAATATTTTTGTCATGAGTTTTAGGCTCCGAAATTACTGCTAAGGAAGTTTTTGCGATATTGGCCGTGACCGAAGGCTTTTTTCGTCACGATACGGTATTTGACACCCACACCCGATGGGCGAGGCATAAGATCAAAGTTTTCAAGAAGAACCCGTAAACGTTCGTCCGGATTGAAATTAAACACGTAATACAAATAGGTCATATCCAGCGGATCAAGCACGAATACTTTACTATCCGCCTGCCAAAAGAAGCGTTTAAGAAATTCATTAATATTGGTGACCGTTGGGCTTTGCGTAAGGTTAAAATAGCGCATACGCACGATGAGACGTTTTTGGTCGACCGTCAGCGATAAGGTGTAATCGGCATTACGCCGAGAGTTGCCTTTGAAATTGGCATTCTTTTTACCAAAACCAAAGCCGATTTTCGTTTTATCGCTAGGCGGGACATCAATCCCCAACGGCACATCGAGTATGCGCGCCCAAATATTTAGCCCAAACTCGTTCGCAGTATCGATATTAAACACATCACGGTACCAATCACGCCAAAACTGGACTGTGGATTGTTCAAAATAGTCTGCTTTGTGTTTAGCTAACGCCTTGAGGTTTGCCGCATCCTCATATTGCCAAAGGATCGCCTTTAATAAATCAGAATGAAAATCAAAGGATTGAATTTTGCTCATACCAACTTCGTCCCAATATCTGGGGCATTTTTATTTTTTCCTCACAAAATAAGGTTATGTGAGGAACTGTTGCTGTAGCGTCCCCCAATTCGGTTTAGCCATCGTGCTTATCTCCTGTATAAATCTCTATAAATGCCACTTTATGAATAACGTTTGTAGGATTTTATAAAATTCCGGTAATAAAAAACCCGCACTAGGCGGGTCATTCATAAAAAAACAAAATGTACAGTACAGGTATGAGAATCATTACTGTAATAACAGTAAATATTATGAAAGCAAAACACTCATCTGAATCAATTTTTTTTGAAATCCATTCAGGCCTTGAGCCTTGGCTCATCATTACCTGCTTGCTTTCAATTGATTCCTCATTCATTTTTTACCTTTGTCGTACATTGATAATACTAGTACAGGTAAAATCAGAAGTAAGACAATAAATACAATGACAATTACAAGTGTAATTACAGATATTCCAATATATCCATCCATAGAGCACCTATCATTAACTAGCCATTTCAATCCAGTTTATCAATTTATGTTTAGTGCACAATAAAAAAGCGATTTGATTCGCAGCTTAGCGATGTTTTGCTAAGCCACTTCTAGTCAGTTTCTAGGGGCTGTTGATCTTTGTACTTTTTTTGAACGGCATGGTGATGCTGTATAATCGATTTCGCCAAAAATTAACAATACAAATAGTCACCATGCCTCGAACAATGTTAACAGAAAAACTGTGGGTTACGCTTTACCAACTGATGAGAAATACTCGACGGGTTTATAATAAATACGAACATAGAATGACGTTTGAAGGCATTCTATATCGAATGAGAACGGACCGCCCTTGGCGAGACATCCCTAAAGCATTTGGTGAATGGAATACGATTTTTAGACGATTTAATCTTTGGTCTAGAAAAGGAATTATTTATATTTTATTCAATGAGTTATCACGTACATCCGATAGCAAATATCTCTTCATTGATGGCACAATTATACGAGCACATCAACATGCTACAGGTGCGGCAACAGAAGAAAATGAAGAGATAGGAAAAAGTCGAGGAGGAAATTCAACGAAGATCCATCTCGCAGTAGATAGTCACGGTTACCCTGTTAACTTTGAGCTTTCAGGCGGTCATCGAAATGACATTGTTTTTGCAGAAGAACTTGTTAAAAATAGCCCAACATGTGATTTCACAGTAGCGGATAAAGGTTATGACAGTGAGAAATTTCGTGCTTATTTAACGGGTATAAAAGGGTCGACGCCAATGATACCAAGGCGAAAAGTGAATCTATTAAACAATGATCATATGGACTGGGAGCTTTATAAGGTAAGGCATTTTGTTGAAAATGCGTTTGCGCAGATAAAGCATTTTAAATGCTATATCAAGTAGATATGATAAATTGGCAAGAAATTACTCATAGATGGTCGCTCTTTCATTAATCATGATGTGGATACCAAAATACCGATGAGTAATTTTTATACAAAGATCAATAGCCCCTAGGGTAACTGGAAAGCCAAAGGATTAACATAGTATGTCATGTTATATTTATTCATTAGATGAATTACCAAAAGGATTTAAATTTCCGCGTACTTTTTTGGAAATCATAAATCAAGAGGTTATTTTAGATTTAGACCCTTGGTGGTTTTTATGTGAGTTTGAAAAATTTGCTAAATATTGGTTGCTTGAAATGAAGAACCAATACCCAACAAGAAAGCTAATTCCATTCGCAAAACTATCTTACTCTGATGATATTGTTTGCTTTGACGGGGATGATACTTCGGGAGATCCAAAGGTGTTTTATGTTCATGCATTCGCCTCTGCTGGCTGGGAAGATAGAGGATACACTGATAATTTTACAGAATGGCTGAAAATAGCTCGTCTTGAATCAGCCCGCTATAAAGCAGAGCAGGCAAATGATGAATAGTAATTATTCTTGGATGAACTCATAGGGCACTTGTTCTGTTAACCAAACTCCATTATCAGCTTGATAAAATTTAAAGCCCTGTTCGTACATGTTCAGGGTTTTTATTTTCAGTAGAACTGGTTTTCCATGACGTTGACCTACTGAAATAGCAGTATTTTCATCAAGTGAAAAGTGAACATACTGTCGTGACATAGGGAGTAAACCTTGCTCTCTTATTGTAGGTAAAAATCGTTTAGTTGTTCCATGATATAAAAAAATGTAGATACTTTTTCCTTATAATCAATATTTACTTGCTGAGAGGAATGCCGGAGAACAAAAAGAAATACATACAAAAGAATATAAGGCATACCAAAATGATAATTTGGCATAATAAAATGTATGAGCGAAAGAATCACCAAACAATCCACCACTTGATGACCCAAAATTAAAAATAGCAAAGCAAAGATATCCAATAATCCCAATATAAAAGAGAATTGCTGGGAGCAAATTATTCCCATTCAGTATTTTTTTCATACCATACCATAGCTACCGAGCTGAATTTCATCTCACCTTATCTTGGATACTTTACATCTACCACATGAACTATCCGAAAATTCCGAATAGTTGGAATTTGAATTAATGCATGCTACAACGTTAAGAAATTAACTTAAATGGAATTCACTATGTATCATGACTTGGAACGCTTTTTAACTTGGATGTCTACTTTAGGATTTATATTACCTATCATAGCTTTTTATTTCATGAGAGGCGCTCGAAGTGAGTCGCTCGCAACAATGACATTAAAACTATTTCTGGGAATTATAATTATTGCATCAGTGTGCTTATTTTCTTGGCTGAACAGAACGAATGCCATTCGTTTCTCTTAACATATCAGATTGAATTTAAGTGGATTAAAAGAAAAGGACACCAGATGATGTTTTGGTTGACAGATATCTGGTATCCCTATTCATACAACTCTCCAAAATGAAGAGTGTGTATATAAAAAAATTGCTATTGCGATGCCTTGAATTGGTTTAATGCGTCTAGGTATAAGATGTCCATTATTAGAAGGTGGTAAGCCGATTTCGGACAAAATGCAAGAAAATAAGATTGATTGCTATCTATAGTTTAGGTGCTCCCTTTATTGGTTTTGGTGATTTAGAGTAATCTTCAACTTTTAATACCCTTGTTGACCCAGAGCCTCCTAATGGCATGGAGCTGCAAACATAAGTTTCTTTTACAACATACTCCCCAAGCTTATTATCAACGAATACACAAGTCCTCATCGACTTCCAGTATTCTTCAAGAAGATCTCGACAATCGGCGTTTAAATAGCAAAGCAAATCAACAGAGTCAGAATAGATTTCCTCTCTGCGTGATAACTTTAGATTATCAGGGTAATCACGCGGTGAAAAAGTCGTATTTGATTCATTTATCGACCTGTTTACCTTATCAGTTCTAGCCTCCTTGAGCCACTCACAATCAATTTTTGCACTTTGCTTTGCATCATATAAATAACGTTCTCTATTAGGGTCATCATCAGAAAATTTATACTTTGAGCTTAGATATGAGGTTGGTAATTTATCAAATTCAGAAAACAGTGGGTCTATAGCGCATGCATTAGGCAATAGCTTACCGTAAATGTCATTTAGCTTTGAATAAAGGCTCGAATATTTTGACCTGCAAGACTCATATACCTCCTGTTGAGATTTCTTGCCTGTACCTATCCATTCGATAGTTGGGATTTTCGATTTTGAATTCAGGATTGGAGGAAAGCAAACCTCTTCTCTCGAGGATGGTAACCACCAAATAAATAACAATAACGCCACTAGCAGCCCAATGAGTTTTTTCATGTAATTCCTTTTATGTTCAGTATTCAGCACTGCTGAACTTAACACAAATCTCCCTACATATAATTAGCATTATCTCACTATTTTGCTAAATGCTTATTCCACAGCACTCTCTTCAATAAAACACTTACTTGTTAATTTTTCATAGAACGGCTTCCAATTTCTGCGCCATGTTCTTTCGTTAAGGTCTGGTATTAAATGTCTTATTGCATTAAATGCCACAGACGACGGTACACGGTTGAACCCCTTACCAGCGCAACGAGGGCAATCTTTAAATACGGGAATGTCCCGCAGCTTAGTCTGAATATCATCTAATAGCTTGCCCCTCCCTTTGCAGCGACAACGGTGTGTTATTTGCCCTTTTCCATTACAAGGTATACATAATTCTTCCACCCTTTCGTTTTCAATCTACGGCTCAATACCCACTGCAAGTATTTATCATTTAACCCACAATATGCCTCATATGCCTCAAGTTCTAACAACCGGACAATTCCATGAAATAACCACGCCGCTCATTGCATGGTATTACCGTTTTGAAGGACGATTTTATGCATTACAAGGAGGCGGGTTAAATGCAGTTTAGCGAAGAACAATTAAAGAAAATTCAAAATATTGAACAGAGTGATTATGTGACTCAAGTGAGTGCTGATTTTTATCAACACCATTTGAATAAACTCCAGAACCTCGAAACATTGAATAAACGTTTAGAAGATGCATTTCAATATGTTCTCTCCCTCGGTTTTACTCAAGAACCGTTAATTCGGTCATTTTTATTTTACGAAGCTTGCTGCCCCGGCTTTTATTTAAAGCCAGAAATCAGAAATATGCTTGAGGAGGAAAATCGTGTGCCAGGGCAGCAGTATCAAGATTTTTTACGGATAGCGATGAAATTGATTGAGTGGAGAACCTAATATGCCAATCCCATTAATACTTGCAGGTGCAGGACTAATGACTCTGGGTGGACTAGCCGCAGTAACACAAGAGGCCTCAAAAATCGGCTTTCCTTCTTCGTCAGGTAGTGGAGATGATGAATGGGGAGATAACACAAGTTACGGTGATAAAATTCGTGAGTATGAAAGTATTGCGATTGGCGGTGAACTTGGTGATGAAGATCCCGATGATAAGCGCAGAGGCAGCCAAGGAGCAGCCGCAGGCGCTGTGGCAGGTTCATCAGCAGGTGTAGCCGCGATTGAGTCTAGTAAGGGTTGTAAGGATTGCCCTGCTATTCCTTATGTTATTCCTCATGAAAGAGAAATAACAAAAACAAAGACAATGGCAGCTTTTGAATATCAATCAAAAATATGTAAAAGCGCAATAAGGACGGTTGATACTCCTAGTGGACAATTAAAGTATATTGACGAATGGCAATGTACAGTCCCTGTTCCTACTAGAACTAAATTTCCTTGTGTTGAGTTTGATGGCTGGGTGCCCGAAGAGTGTAATTTTATTGAAACGAAAGATAACTTCGACTTTGCATTTGATAAAGATGGAAATGTGAAGCCCTTTTTTAAAGGCGGAGGAAAGCCATTTAAGCAAGCTTCAGACCAAAATTGGTTATGTAGAGTTCCATTTAAAGGGAAATCGTATTCTGACTGGCATTTTTCCCAGCAAAAAATGTATAGATTTTGTACTAAAATATTCCAGCAGCTATCGCAAATTAGAACACATCATACAATTTAATATAGGGCTAAATGATGAATTTAAATATTGAAGTAGATATTAAATTAAATGACAATGTAACGAATAGTACTATTATTGAAATATTTCAATTTATGCTTCAATTCTCAAAGAAAATAGCACATGCCGATCCTGAAGTTTGGTATTTTTGTGGGGATTCACAAGAAGAGGCGATGAATTACAAAGCATTTGAAAATGGGGTACCAACTGATTATTTTAAGAATGAATATGATTTCAATAATATGGAAGCTATTTGGGCTGGGGATGATAACGCATTAGTTATAGTTAATAATGGAATTAGCTCTGTTTATAAACTAGATTTTGACTTAAGGAGAATTGTTAATTTTAATTTTGATATGTTGATCAATTTTATATCTGAAAGTGCGATTAAATTTGATTTAATAGATATTAGAATAGATACAAATAATTATTCATATAATCAAAATAACGTATTCCCAGACAGACTCCCCGTTGGTTGGATGCTTTACCTAAATAAAAAAATCACGCAAGAACAATTACCTATGGCGGCTGAACTTATTGATATTGAAAATGAAAAAAATAACGGTACTTTGATCATCAGTACCGACCATGTGTTTGATGGTTCAGATAAAGAGGATATCAAAAAAGCCAATGAGATAGAGATTCAATTAACAGCATTAGGGTTATTGCCTTTAGTCAAGGAAATTTATAGCTAATACTGCAAAGCGAAATAGAGTAGTTCTATAAACACTGAATCTACAAAATTCTCGTTAATCTCTTACTCTATGTTAAGATGGCAAGCGAAATTTTGAGCCTGCCATCAAAAAAAAGTAAAATAAACTTTAGGCCCAACAATAGGCCCAAATTAAAAGTTGAATTGGATTTTATTGATTTAAAATCAATGCACTACAGTCTTAATTCAGACTCCGCCAGCCGTTAGGCATAGAAGATTTCAAAAAATCTCAATGACCTCTCAATGATGGCGGGAATCTATTTCGCACACTATCAGCGATACCGGATCTTTATACGGGAATACTTCTACTATTTAAATACATAATCATCATATCCGTATATTCATAAAAAGATGCTTGTCAATTAATATACTCACCTCCACATAAAATATTACCTCACCCTAACGGGCGAGGCGGGTTATTTAGAAACCCGACGGAAAATTCAAACAACAATTTGAAAAATTTAAAATTGTTGTTAACACGGGTACGATTTTAAAATTACAAAAAAGTTGTAATGATTTAGAGCATCTACACCCTAAAAACGGTCATGCATTCAATATGTAGACCATCATAATAGATCGTGTTCGCGTTCAATAAATATGCTGGGGAGTTCTGGCAGTATCACAAATACCTGCATTATTCACCGTGAGGTCAATAATTTTATCCTTTTTCCCAGATTGGCAAGCCCGATATTCATAATCTACTTGGAATCTTTGGCGCAGGCTTGGCAGCGATAGCATTGATGCTCAACAATTCGCTATCCATGTTTTTTAACTAGATGCGTTGATTGGCAAAATGCGCATTTTACATCGACTTTGAGCATAAATATCTCTATCTTACAGACTGTTCACCGAATTGAATACGAGCTCCAAAAATACATCTCTCATAAAATACCAGTAATTCAATTATTCTCATTGAAACTGAAGAGTGAAAACTATAGTGTATGAAAAAAGTATTTACGCTATTTATTGGAAATAATAGAAAATATAGTACTATACCTTTTAACAGGCTCTTTTCATGTGTTTTTTGATTTAGTCATAATTTGAACATCGAGCAAACTGAGCCCTTACTTTTTCATTTAGTAACTAGGTAAATCTATGATTAATTTTTTAGAGAGCTTTTATTTCACATTATGCCTCGTAGTAAGTTTTATTATTACTTATTACATTGCTGGCATTGATGCAACACTATGGAGTTCACTCTCAACCCTGCATGGCTACACGATATTTAATAAAGCTAGCCAATATAAAAATATCACCTATTCACTACTGTGTTCTTTTTTTGTCTTTATAGGCTCTGCCTTAGGCTATTTTTTGGGTTTCGGCAGCCTATTTTTGGTAATTCTCTTCATAGCACCTTTTATTTACTACCAGTTTTACAATATAGACTCCTCACTGGATATGTCATTTAAATACTTCATGATTTTTTATATCATAGGGGCGACACTCAACAAATCGAGCTTTGATGGCCTAGTAATAGGCTTGCTGATAGGAACAATCATAACTCTTGTATTTTGCTACACCATCAGTAACCGTAAAAAAATTACGATGTTTCAAATAAAAAAGTATATATCACTAAAAAAAGACAAATTATCATATAGCCTTATTTTTCAATCACTAATCTATTCTTTTGGGTTGCTTTTATGTGTTTTGACCTCTAGAGCAATTAATATTGACCATTTCTTCTGGGCACCACTGACATATATATTTGTGTTAAATCCTAAATTAACTAACATCATTAAGTTAACTAGAGATCGAGTTATTGGCACATTACTTGTTGTTTTTATTTTATATTTTACGTTTAATTTTACTGCCTTTATGCCGTATGTTGGCTTTGCTTTGATATATCTATTTGCTTTTCTAATCCCGATAAGTAACAGCAAAAAAAACAACGTTTTTGGCACATTTTGCCTTACAGGACTTGTTTTATCCTTAATAGAAATGTCAATTTACTTTAACCATATCGATTACCATCTTTTACTTGAAAGAATAATGGAAACATTGATTGGTGGTATATTTGCGATTATATGTAGCTATTTCCTTAAACTAGCAACACAAAAACAATCCGTTAGCCATATACGAAAAATACATAAATGAATATCTAAAAATGACTAAATTAAAATTACTCAATTTAAATTTAGAATTAAATTGCTATTATTAATAACTATGCCAAATTAAAACCCATTATTATAGATGCAAAGGCAATTGTTCAAGAATACTATAAAATAACAAATAAGTGCCTCGGTATAACGAGGTAATTTTAGAATTTAAAACAAAAATTCTTAGATTAGAGGAAGGTGACGCTCGTTAAACTAGATAGCAGGCAAGACGGTATAAATAGACATAAAAATAACCTATCGGTGCGTTGGGATTTACTTTAACGTTTTCGATAGTTGTTGAACCATCAGTCTTGGTAACCGTGGTGTACAGCACATATCAGATCTACAGACGTCGCCTTTTCTCCGGGCCAACACAACCAGTTGGCTTTGTCACTATCATCGTTGTCACTATCACATTATCATCGGATGATTGAGCTTGTGCTGATAGTGTACCTATGCCCAAAGCCAATGAAATCCCTATCGCGAAGTGGTGATTATTCATGAAGGGCACCTTAATATTTCATGCAGTAAGATAATACCTTACTGCATGATTTTATGTGATTTTAAGTTTTTCAGAGTGTTTTAAAGGTCTTATAAACACAGGCTAGAAGCCGTGATTTACATTGCCCTTACAAGCCCCCTAAAATAACAATCTCATTCTCATTGCCAATAAAGGTACAGGATGTATCCGTTTGACTGAAATCTATGATGCGGCTTCCTTATGAGTTGGGTCAGAAGCGGGTGATTACACTTCGTGCAATGCCGCCATTTTTAAGCTCCTGATAAGCTTCGTTAATTTCATCGATATCGATCTGTTTGGAAATGAGGTCATCCAAGTTAAAACGTCCTTGTAAATAAAGATTGGCATACATAGGAATATCATGCTTAATATTCGAAGACCCCATGTAAACCCCTTTAATAGTTGCCTGATTAAGCAACACGTCCTCCAAGGCATCAACACTAATGGGGTTATCTGGCTTCGGCATACCAATCACATAGGTAGTACCTCCCTTTCTTAACATCTTGACAGACTGCTCAATGGTAGATTTTGCACCTACCACCTCGAAAGCATGTAAAACTCCGCCATTCGTCATGGTACGAACCGTTTCAACATGATCACCATCTCCCGCCAATACGAAATCAGTCGCACCAAACCGACGAGCGAGTTCCTCTTTAGCCGGTTGAGTATCAATGGCAATAATACGTGTAGCTCCAGCAAGCCGTGCGCCAGAGATGACGTTAAGACCCACGCCACCAACACCAATCACAGCGACCGTATCTCCTGGTCTGATCGCAGCGGTGTTAATCGCAGCTCCGGCTCCTGTTACGCAACCGCAGCCTAGAACAGAAGCTTGAGGAAAAGGTAACTCTTTGGGAACCTTGGCCAGCTGATTCTCATGTACCAAAGTGAATTCTGCAAAAGCAGCAGTACCAAACATCGGTAAGACTGGCTCACCATTAAGGGTTAGACGCTGTCCCTCCCCTGCACCTCGCATAGTTTCCTCAGGATGTTCGCATTGGTAAGTTCGTCCGTCCAAGCAGGCTTCGCAATGGCCGCAATATTGAACCAGAGAACCAACCACATGGTCACCAATAGCGAACTCTCTGACCTCAGGGCCTATCTCTTTGACAATTCCAGCTAGTTCATGCCCTAGTACGGCTGGCAGCGGAAAGCCGTAGTTATTCTCTGCAATATGTAAGTCCGTATGGCAAAGGCCAGATGCTTTGACCTCCACCAGAACCTCGCGCCCTTTCGGGTGGTCAATCTCAATATTCTCAATCGAAAAGAGCCCGTTAGGCGTATTGAGTACAGCGGCTTTCATCATGGATTCTCCTATCCAAATTTCAAATCACTCAACACTGCTTTTGAGCTTGTTCGCGGCGAGCAATAGCCGCGTTTGCCCACATAAACAGTTTTTCACTCTTCCACGTATTCGACTGGGAAACTATCTACCTTTTCAAGATAGAAAAAGTAGTACTTGCCGTTATCAACAATATCAGGGGAGCCCTCCAACGATTTACCATCCATGACGCCGAGCAGTGTGTTTTCATCAACTTTACGTAAATGATCGAAGATAGGTACACCATCGTAGATCATAGTAGTCGAGACTTTTCCACGGAATTCTACATCCCAAAGCGAGGCTTCACCCTTCATTGCCTGACTTGAAAATAGGCGATTTTGGTCGTCATAACAGATAAGTGGCACTGCATCCATCTTGCTACGATACCATTTTCCGTACCATTTCCTTTCTATCAGAGCACGATTGCACCAGTGCCCTGTATTGAAATCACCGCCTTTCCAGCGCCCCAGAACTTCATCTGTAGAAACGGGTGAAAGCGAATCAAAGAATTCAAACAGAATTTCGTCATTGAGGCGTTCCGTATTCTTAAGTTGGTCGAACCTCTGTTTCGTGTCCATGCATTCCTCCAAATTTGTTTATTTCACACTAATGCTAACAATTGTGGCCGTACGCCAAACCAATTTACCAGTAGTGGATTAGTACAGATTTCGATGGAAGTATCCCTCTATCAAGAAGCCATGTCTAAGACGAATTTTCTCGTAATTAAGTCAAATTTCGTATAAATAACAATATACATGCTAACAGTATAGCGGTTAAGATTTGGTTATAATTCCAATAGGATTTAGTTAAAATGCGACGGTCATTAAACATTACGCTACAACATGCAGATCTCTGCGATATAAATGAGGAATTGCTCAATGAAGCTTGATCCGCGCCTTGTGGTGCAGTTTGCGATAATCGCTGAGGAAGGTTCATTCACTCGAGCAGCTGAGCGTTTACATGTAGCTCAACCGTGGCTGTCTGCCCGATTGAAAAAGTTTGAGGAGCAGTTAGGGTTTCCCCTATTTACTCGGAACACTCGTAATATTGCCTTAACCAAACAGGGCTACGAGCTACTTCAAGCAGCACGCGGCGTACACGCATCAATGATGCTGACCGAAGCTCTTGCGTCCCAATTGCAACACCGAGATGAGCGTCACCTTAGGCTTGGTTCTCCTCCTTACGGCAACCATATTGTTCGCAGACAAGAACTGGTCGACCAATTTGCGTTAATTTATCCCGATATCAGTGTTGAACTCGATATTGGCTGGAGCTCAGGGCTGATTGATCGGGTTCTGAAGGGGGGTTTAGACCTTGCTTTTGTGTTGGGTGAAGTACACCATTCTGAAATTGAGACAATGTTACTCTGTGAGCTCAAGCTTGAACTACTGATGTCTGCCAATCATCCCCTCGCGAAGGTCAATAATCTGAAGCCTGCGGATCTTAAGGGCCAGACTATCGCAGTGTTTACACGGGCACTCCATCCTGAACTGTTTGATTCTATTTTCACTGGATTAAAAGCCGCAGGTGCCACGCTCGTTCAGTTTATCGAGTTCAATCAAGCACTCTTAGATCGTACTCACTCAGCGGAACCTACTATGGTGGCCAGCTTTGGACTGAGATATGACTACCTAAATGCTGCTAATATTATCGGAAAGACTCTCGATGAGAGTAACTCGATTCCTTTTTCCCTAATACGAAAGATTGGTCATGCGTCTGAGGAAAGTCAGCTTTTTTGGGATCTTTCACTTTAAGTCTGCAAAATCTAAAGGACAATCACAGTTTAATTTAGAAGAGCCTCAAAGTTTTACATAGTATTTATTTCTATTCTGGATCAGTTGAGTACTGTGTGATTAATGAAGGGCAGCCGAATAGTAGTACTAAACTAGCTTGGCTGCTGGATTTCAACATTTCAGTTCCCATCTCTATGCAATTGGCTGATCAGCCTGAGAGGCAGGTCAAACAAGAACATGTTAATGTTATACGTTAATAACGAACAGGCTTACTGGCATCTTATAAGTAAGATAGGAAATGTTGACATTCAAAATAATTTAAACCGACTTGCTTAAATATTAAATCTTACGAGTTATATTATTACCATCAATTTTCTGCATTTTTTCTTATCGCATATAAAACCTAAATACCTTAGACTTAATCATATTAAATTTAAGGGGACTCAAAGTGGCATTCACTATTACTTATCTTTTGTTTTTTGCTTTTTTATTACTCGTTCTTGCTTATTGGAGTTTTTCAGCGCTACTCCCTAAATCGCCGCCAATCAGCCTTAGCTGCCTTTTTGCTAGGACAATCATTGGTGCTGTTTTGGGAATAGCTGCTTTATATGTAATTATTGTTGTTGCCTCAATCTCTATTTAACCGATTATAATAAGGTTACTTTACCGAAAGCGTCGTTATTTCCAACAGCGCAGAATAGGAAAAAACAGGGTCTATAGGCATAAAGATAATAAATGTTAACCAACCTATGTTTACCATATCATAAGCAAAATTAATATACATAATATCTCCTTGTATTTGGTAACGGTATTTCACTGTATTAAAGTAATTAAAACAATAAGACAAACACTGAATTAATCATTTATATCTCGATTAATAGTCAATAATACGTAAAATTAAGGAGTGGGAAGTAGAAAATAATATTAACGACTGGATGCACTATGATGAAAAAAATTAATATTATATAAAGATGAAATATTCAGGCTATTTTAAAATATCGCACAATATTCTCTAATAGAAGAAAGTATACTAAATTTTATACGTTTTTAATCATTGATTCCTTACATGTGATAGAGCATCCCATATTAATATTTGTTCAGAATACAATTACGACAGTTTTAAGTTCATAGTTGATACAAATGTATTTGTATCTAAAATTAACAGTGAATGATTAGAATTATTTAGTCAACTAATTGATTTATATAAACAGCAATCAAAAAGTGGCACTGACTGCGCCACTTTAGCTTCAATAATTACTTATGAGATACGATACCACCCCATTAACATAATATAGGCGTTGGTTACTGCCAAAGCCGTTCCTGAACCAAGGTTTTCTGTATTTCCTGAATAGGTATGAGTGTGGGCTCCATTATTAGATGTAGCTCCAGACCATGTCTTTGAAGCATCAAAGGAGTAGTAACACCCACCATTCGATGTTTCTGTGTGTGAGGTGACATTTCTCGTCGTCATCCTTGTAAAAGCTCCTGCCGCATGTCCTGATGTAGTTGTATTTTTCCATGCCTCACCATTATTCGCAAATTCCCCAGTGATATTCATCGTTCCACGATTATGAGTATGACCACCATTTGAACTCGTTGTGCCAGAGAATTTCAAGGGCACCGCTGGAAGATTTCCTTTACCAATGGTTACAGAATCCGAACCACCACTACTTGTAATGGTCTAATAAAACTGTAGAGATTTATAGCTTATAATTAAGCAAAATCTTATAGGTATAAATATGACCCGAAAAGTAAAAGTGACCTTTAGCGCAAAGCAAAAACTGGAATATGCAAAACTCATGGTTGAAGGCGGATATAGCAATATTCAAGTTGAAAAAATATCGGGGGCGGGCAAATCTGCTGTATCACGATGGAAGCAACAATATCTTGCTGAGTTAAAGGGGAATACGCCTGTAAAATCAAAAGCGTTAACCCCCGAACAACAGCGCATACAAGAATTAGAAGCTCAACTTAAGCGTGCGCAGAGGAATAATGACATATTAAAAAAAGCCGCAGCTTACTTCATCCTCGACAATCAAAACTCAACATCGTGAAGCAAATGAAAACCCTGTACCCCAATTTTACGGTCACTGAGCTATGCCATCTTTTTGAAGTAAGCAGCAGTAGTTTTTATTATGAACCCAAAATACCCACAGTTGAAAATGAAAACCTGTATGGCGAAATCAAGCGTATTTTTACTGCATCGGGTCAAACGTATGGCAAAAGACGTATTCAAGCTGAGTTAAAGGGATTAGGGCACCAAATTGGCACACATAAAATAGCGAACATCATGAAATTAAATCAATTAGTTGCCATAAGACCCACGAAAAAGCATTATTATCCTTCATCGGGTAACGAACATCGATATGCGCCTAATTTGCTTAAACGCCAATTTTCGCCTGAACAGCATAATCACTATTATGTCGGGGGATATCACGTATATTCGACATCATCATGGGTGGAGCTATTTAGCCTGTGTGTTGGATTTAGCGACCAAAGAGATTATTGGTTATGCCTTATCAACAAAACCGGATTCGAAATTAGCGAAAGAAGCCTTAGATAATGCCATTGAACGACAATTACCGGATACGACAAGTTTGATGTTCCATTCAGATCAAGGTTGCCAATATTCATCGGAGGAGTTTAGGGCGCACCTCATGGAACGGAAAATAACTCAGAGCATGAGTCGGCGAGGTAATTGCCTGGATAACGCGGTGATGGAAAGATTTTTTAGGAGTTTAAAGACTGAAAGACTCAACCCTTTATCGTTTATAAATCATCAGGCTGTAGTCTGTGAAGTTGAAGATTACATTCAGTTTTACAATTATTCTCGGCGACATTCAACGATCGGCTATTTAACACCGCATCAAAAATATCATGAACTTAGAAATGCCGCTTAGATCTTCTACAGTATTTGTTGACCATTACAACTATGGGTGAGTGGATCGTACCGTAGGTTTAACCGCTGACGAAAAAAACGGCATGGATTTTAGCCATGCCATTAAGTGGTTATTAGAGAATATTATCTATTAGAAATACCTAGCCAGGCAGGAGAAGCACTGGGTTTACGGTTCTTATTAGTTGGTTCGGAGCACCAGACGTTATTGTCATTACACGAAGATGCACGCCTACGTCCTCCGTAGCGTGTGAAACTATCATCCTTTATAGCTATTGCAGCGTAAGGGCCCCCGGAAAACTCAATGGCATTGTCAACATCTAGTGCTTGAAAAAGCCCGTACAACTCCCGACGGTCTAGACCTTCATCAAATTCCCCACCTTGATAGATAAAAATGACGTTTTCATTTTCATTGAAACTCATAGCTACTCGTCCTAATCCTTCCTCAGCATAAGTAGGGCTGATTGAAGGGTCGTACATCCTGTCATTAAGGCCTACACCGGAAACAGCGATATACTTGAACCCATCTCTATTTAGCTCCTCCATTTGTTTCCTTACGTTTGTGGCTTCCAATGAATCGGCATGAATAAGCATGCGATGCGAATAAATATCATCAAGCCAAAGCATTGTATCCAGCGGGATTGATTTGTTGTTATTCGGGTTAATGAAGTAAGGTAGGCCTGCCAAATATTTATCTGGGGCATTGTGGGTACCTTTAGTCGGCCCTTTAGTAACATTATCGTAATACATGCCTACAGGTGATGAACAACCGTTCATTTTCCAGTCTGTATGCGCCTCTTGTCTTCGAACATCAAAAAAGTTTGCATTGAGAGCTACTAAAGGTTGGTCCAGCTTATTCCAGGCTTCATGTGGGGTGTAAATTTCTGCATCTTGATGTTCTCCGGATACCGTTGCATAAACATTGTATTCACACCGTTCCGCTTCACCTTCGTGAGTATCACCAAGCAAATGAGGGTAAACATACCGAACATTGCCAACCAGCTTTGGAATGATGAGAAGACTACCTGAAAGAGCCACTGTGTAGCTTTGAGAACCAAGCTTAATAGGAACTTCGAAATGATTCTTGAGCGATTTATCGAGGCCAAAAACATATTGGCCTGGTTTTTTCTCTGTTAAAACATCCGATACAGCAGAATTAATTCGATTAATTTGAGAATGAGCATTGCCATCAACCCAAGATGTTCCATGACGGCTATCTGGTCCGTGTATTCTAAATGACCATTCTACTGTTCCATTGTTTATATACTGTATAGAAATGCCGTCCACATCAATTGCATATTCACCAGAGCGTACAACAGGGAATTCGAAACGAGTTTGGAATTTTTTAATAACACCAAAGGTCTCATCAGACATTTGCTTGGAAACCTTACCAGAAATCAAGTGCTTAATGGATATATATACTCGAATTCTTGTTTCATTATACTTCGGCCCTGTATAACTCATGTCATGTAAATATACATCGATAAGAAGAGGTCGGTCGCCATTCCTTACCGATACATCGCTTTTGGCTTTGAACTGATAAATAGGGGGCATACCAAGAGAGATGGGTTGCAATCCCCACGCCTCCCATGCCTTTGTTGAAGGGGCTTCATTTGCCTGAACATTAAAACTGGATAGAAGGAACAATAACACCATATAAAACAATGGAATGAACCGCGATGGCTTGAACATCATTTTGTACCTCTTAAAGGTTAATCTTCTAAAGAAGGCCGAGTCCATTCGTTTATACCAGTGATTATTTGATTATATATTATTAAATTTGAAACAAAATCAAACACATCCATTCACTCTATTACAGTGTAGAACGAACCACAAGGATAGCAACCCTTCGCATGTACTGTTACGTACCAAGCATTTTACTAGGTTAACTTCATGATTTACTTATTTATTTTTGGAATGATTATTTTTACCAAGTAATTTATTGTGATCGCCATTTCAAATTTTATTTTAATTTATGAAATTGATACGTTCCAATTATATGATGTATGTAAACTATTTATATCGAGGTTAAGAATGAAAGGGAACGACGTTTTAGTTACTGGCGGGCTGGGTTATATCGGGAGTCATACATGCGTTCAAATGATACAGGCAGGTTTCACGCCTGTTATTTTAGATAACTTAATAAACTCCAATCTAGAAGTATTAAATAGAATTGAAAAAATAACTGGCGTTCGCCCTGTGTTTTTTGAAGGTGATGTTCGGGATTCCGGTATCTTGGGTTGTATTTTTAAAGCACATAATATCCAGTCAGTGGTTCATTTCGCAGGGCTAAAGGCTGTTGGTGAATCCGTTGAACAGCCCCTCAAATACTATGATATGAATGTCAATGGTAGTCTCGTCTTATTTCGGGTGATGAAGCAGCACGCTATTAAAAGTATTATTTTTAGCTCATCTGCAACGGTGTATGGTGAGCCAAAAAACGTTCCTATTGATGAGACCTTTACTACAGGTGCAACTGCTAGCCCTTATGGCACCAGTAAATATATGGTTGAGCGAATACTTGAGGACATGCATATTTCAGACCCAGAGTGCTCTGCAACCCTGCTGCGCTATTTTAACCCTGTTGGGGCCCATCCATCTGGCGAAATGGGGGAAGATCCATTAGGCATTCCAAATAATCTAACCCCCTACATTACTCAAGTCGCCGTGGGGAAACGGCCTTTTCTTTCAATTTTTGGTAACGATTACCCCACAATTGATGGCACAGGTGTTCGAGATTATATCCACGTTATGGATTTGGCTGATGGGCATGTTGCGGCCTTGGGAGCAGTGAGTCAGCAGCCCGGACTCCATATTTTTAATTTAGGAACAGGTAAAGGCACCAGTGTATTAGAAATGCTTCATGCATTTGAGGTTGCATGTGGAAAAAGTATTGCTCACGAATTTAAAGCTCGTCGCGAAGGGGATATTGCAGAGTATTGGTCAACCCCCGAAAAAGCTCGACGTGAACTTAATTGGGAGGTAACACGAAGTATTCAGGATATGGCTGATGATGCATGGCGTTGGCAATGTAATAACCCTGAAGGCTACAACAGTTCAAACAATAACAAATGAGGACCCAACATGAACTTACCCATATTTGACCCTACAGAAGTCCCCCACCGCCGGTATAATCCGTTAACTGATCAGTGGGTGCTAGTTTCACCACACCGTGCTAAGCGACCGTGGAATGGAATGGATGAACCCCCTGAACTGTTAAAACTCCCTGAGTATGATGAAACGTGTTTTTTATGCCCTACGAATAAAAGGATCTCTGGTGAGATAAATCCAGACTACAAAGGAACCTTTGTTTTTCAAAATGATTTTTCAGCCCTTACCCCACAAGGCTCTACTCAGCCGGAGAATATCACTAGCCTGATCCGCACACAAGCAGTTCGAGGCCTTAGTCGAGTGATATGTTTTTCCCCAGATCACAGTAAGACTTTGCCAGAACTGAGCGTTCCGCAGATCAAAGACGTCGTGACAACCTGGAGTGAACAGTTGTCTGAACTTGGGGAAAATTACATATGGGTTCAAGCGTTCGAAAATAAAGGTGAAATGATGGGATGCTCACAACCTCATCCTCATGGACAAATTTGGGCCAGCGACTTTCTGCCAAATGAAATAAAGCGAAAAGATGACAACCTGCGGCGGTACTACACAGAAAATGGAAGTAGCTTACTTTTAGACTATGCTACATTTGAAATGCGTGATGGAAGCCGGACAGTGGTAGACACGGATCATTGGATTGCGGTCGTGCCCTATTGGGCTGCATGGCCATTTGAAACAATATTGATGCCTAAAACTGTGGTTCATCGTATGGATGAATTAACGGAAGAGATGAAGGATGATTTAGCCCTTGCGTTGAAAAAACTCACTTCACGTTATGACAATCTTTTCAAAACATCTTTTCCTTACTCAATGGGGTGGCACTTTGCACCTTTCTTCAAAGATAATCAGAATATTGAGCATTGGCAATTGCACGCTCAATTCTATCCACCATTATTACGTTCATCTTCAGTGCGTAAATTCATGGTGGGATATGAAATGTTGGCTGAAACACAACGTGATTTAACGCCGGAACAAGCAGCACAGAAATTAAGCGCTGTTAGCGATATACATTATAAAATCTGAAAAAGACCACGGCCCCTAAGAGGCTGTGGCCTGTATTTTTCAAAGATTTTTCAATCCCAGATTTATTTTTTGAATAGTTTCTTGGATGGTCATTAACCCATCCAAAGCATCGATGACACCACGGCCAATGATATTTTCAGCTTGACGAAGATTAAATGCTTCGCCATTAGGCATGGTAGATTCACGGACTCCAGTCTCTATCTCATTGTAAGAAAGCGACAACCAAGGATAACGCTGTCTGACCTCTTGCATGTATATATAATTTCGCTGAATGGTATTGCCACCAAGCATCAATATGTGATCCTGGATGACATCTGAGTAAAGCCATCGATAAAAGAGCTCAACTAATTCTGTCTTTTTACTATAGCGTGACATTCCTAAAACCCCTCCGCCAATTTGAGGCTTTCCTCCCGGCACGGGTGCGTATCCAATGTTATTGGACATGGGGCTATGAGCGACATCATTAAATAAATTCATATACGCGATGTTCATCGCGAGATCTCCTGACTCAAACCGCTTTATCGATTCCCCCCACCACTCACTGTTAATCCTGTCGGTATAGGATAGTTGATTCATGTAGTCAGTAAGCACTTTCTCAGCGATTAACGGGCTTAAGCTGGGTTCTGTGCCGGAGCCAAACAAGCACCCACCTGCGGCATAATAGCGTAACAGGTACTCCGATGAAATTATCCCAGCACTGCCTGTGGTAGAAGATGAACCATACGGTTTATTTTCATTACCAGCTTCGCGATGTGTATAGAAAAAACGACTTATCCTGTCGTACTCCTCAAAAGTAGAAGGTACTTTCAGCTCTTTACCCGTCGATTCGAAGTACATGCGCTTCGTTATTGGGTCTTCGAAAAGATCCTTACGGTAAAACATAAGCTGCACACTTGCGTCGAACGGCATCGCATAAGCCATATCATTGACTAGACAAAAACGGCTTTGTTTTTGCTCCGTGTATTTTGATTGCAAGTCTGTTAATCCACCACCAACGGAATTAAGCGGCACGAGGGTCTTTTTTGCAAACCAAGGAAAAAAAGCGACATCGATACGTAATAAATCGTAAAAAGGGTGTTCTTCTATCGTGTTAAGGATATTGAATATTTCGCCAAAAGGACGAACAGAGATATTAACGTGAACCCCCGTTTGAGCGAAAAAGTGGGGAAGCAGTTTTTGTAGAGCGTCGGTTGAAGGGCTTGGTATCGTAAGCAAATTAAGTGTATCGACTCGAGTACGTTCGCCATCTCTGGCCTCACTGGTATAAACGCGGGCAAAAGGGCTGGAGATTTGCTGCTCCTGCTCAAACTTTGTTCCTTCATTTTTAAATAAGCGCGCAGCCACATCTAAACCGAGTTGAGCGTAATTCATCGGAATGCAATACACCCCGCTAACCATTGGTGGTGTGCTACCTGTTAATGAATAAATACGTGGAACCTGCTTCGCGCTTCCGAAAAAACTCGCCTGTGTTATATATCGAGTTCTTTCGAGATCTTGCGTAATGATTGCATCAAATTTTTGATTATTTGCAAAAAAATCAAAAGCCGTATTGTAAGACTCAAGGTCACTCGAATAACACACGACCACTTCAATATTCGGTACGTCTTTTTGTAAGGACAGTCGGACTTCTCGAACAAATTCCTCACTATTCAAATAATATGAAGATTCGGCAAAAATTCCAATTCTTTCACATGCATCTTTTGCTATTTGATTTGCAATGGCTTGCGCTGCATCGGCATAGTCAAGGCTGAAATACACTTTAGCATTCTGGGGTTTTCGGTATACAAAGGCGACATTTTCAGGAGGAATTTGAAGTGTATCAAAATACACACTAGCATCATTAAGACAGCTAACCGTGATAACGCTTTGGTAACCGCCAGAGGCTATTTTTTGTAGTATTTTCAATTCCTTGGATTGTAGGTCATCAGTCAAGAATACATCAAATGGCAAATCTGAGCTGTCTTCAATCGTCTGGCGAATAGCGTTGAACAGTATGGTGTACTTTTCCGATATCAGGTGAGGAAGCACGATTGCAATCTTGATATTTGTGTTTGCTCTGAGTAATTGCGCTTGAGTATTAACGTTATAGCCCAGCGCCTTGGCGGCATTTAACACGGCTTCCATTTTCTCCACGCTAACGTTGCCGCGTCCATTTAACACATTCGAGACTGTGCCGTGCGAAACACCAGCAATTCTACAAATATCCCTCATTGTTGCCATTGATTATCCCCTCCAAATCGACTGCCAATAATAATACCTTAATTTTAAAGCCAAATGAAATTGATTCGTATCATCACTTAACTCTGATTATATGGATTGGCATTTAACAAGTTTACTTTCCTGCATCGAGTAGAGCATACGTCAATATATTGAAAATCAGGTATTAATAGGTTTTATTTTGAACAAGATCACTTAATTCACTATAAAAGCTTTGTAATTATTTTAAAAAATATATATTGATACGTGTCAATATATAAAATACATATGAATAATTACAAATAAAAAGGAATTCACTATGAAGATCCATTTTTTAGGCACTGCTGCTTCCGAAGGTATCCCTAATCCATTTTGCCGATGTGAACATTGTTTGGAAGCTCGTCGATTAGGCGGAAAGGATATCCGCACGCAATCTTCCGCTATTATTGATGATGTTATGTTAGTGGATATGTCTCCTACGTTTAGTCATCAATTATTGCGGGATGGTCGTGATGCGACTGATATTGAAACCCTACTTTTCACACATACTCACCCTGACCATTTTAATGTGGGGGATTTATATAGCCGCATGGAAGGTTATGGTTACGAAATATGCCACCCCCTCCATATTTTTGGTAATGACAGAGCGATTAACGGGTCAGTCAGTGTTTTACCCGGCTACAGTAAAGAACGTTTCGGTTTCCATTGTATGGTTCCCTATGAAACAGTTGAGCATAAAGGCTATAAAATCACACCACTACTGGCTAATCACGCTAAGTGGGAATATTGCTTTGTTTATCATGTCGAGAAAGATGGACAAGCTATCTTTTATGGGCATGACTCAGGTTGGTTCCCAGAGCTCACTTGGAATTGGCTCATTAATAAGCCGCTGGATATTGTTGTTTTAGAATGCACCTATGGTTTGAATGGAGATGATCGTACTGATAACCACATGAGTTTAGAAACTGTTTTCGCCGCCAAACAAAAACTGGAAGCTCAAGGCTGTATACACCCGAAAACAAAGATATTGGTTTCTCATATCTCACATAGCGCGCGTTTATTACATAAACATCTGGAAAGTATTTGCGCTGAACACAACATTCTAGTTGCTTCTGACGGCCTCACGGTTGAAGCAAACTAAGGAGAACACTATGAACGTGAATATCACCTCCAGGCTTTTGATTATGATGTTTGTCCAATATTTTATGCAAGGCGCATGGAATATGACGATGGGGCTTGTCTTGAGTTCTTATGGAATGGCTAACATCATTGGTAATGCTTACGCTCTGCTGGGGCTGGCTACGATCATGTCGCCACTTTTCATCGGAATGGTGGCAGACAGATTCTTTTCATCGCAAAAAGTCATGGCTGTACTTCACATTATCAACGCTGGTGTGTTGTTAATGGTTCCTCAATTTGTGGAAACGCAGAATGTTGGAATGACGTTGTTCCTGATTTTCATTGTCGGCTTATTGTTTTACCCTACTACAGCACTCTCAAACAGCATCACTTTCTCGCACATTAACGGCGTGAAAATGTTCCCAGTCATTCGAGTGTTTGGTAATTTCGGTTTCATGGTCGTCGGATTTATCATGGGGGAAATGGGCTTATCTGGCAGCACCATGACTTGGTATATTGCTGCCGGTGCTGGTGTCGTTTTGGCGCTATACTGTTTAACCTTGCCAGATACCCCTCCTAAAGCAAAAGACCAGCCATTTAAACCTAGAGATATCCTATGTCTTGACGCGCTCTCTTTGTTCAAAGACCGTTATTTCGCGATACTTATGTTGAGCATCTTCGTACTGATGATCCCGAAAACAGCCTACTCTGCTTATATTCCTGTATTTATTAAGGCGCTTGGATTTGATAACGCAGCGTCTATGATGCAAATCGGGGTGGCTTGTGAAATTGTCTTTATGTTTTTGCTGTCATTCGTGCTGTTAAAATTCGGATTTAAAATTACATTAGCATTAGGTATAGGCTCTTGGATTATCCGAACCGTTCTTTTCTCTTATGCCGCAATGGATACTGGCACAATGTTCATCATTATTGGCCTGTTACTGCAAGGCTTGTGTTGGGACTTTTTCTTCACCGCTGGCGATATCTATGTTGATAAAAAAGCCCGTCCAGAAATCCGTGCTCAAGCTCAAGGGATCCGCTTTATCGTTTCTAATGGTGCAGGCTTATTATTTGCCTCAACCGTTTGTGGCTATATCTTCAACAATACAGTCACAGAGACGGGTGCCGCATCACTCCCTCAATGGGTTAATTATTGGCATTATCCGACCGTAGTTGCAGCCGTTGTGATGGTCTTCTTCCTTATCTTCTTTAAAGATGATGTTTCGAAAAAGAAAGCCATACAGCAAAGCGATAATAAAGCAGATGCAGTCATAGAAAAATAAATGGAGTAAGGAGAGAGGTAAATGGAAAGCTTAACCTATATCTACGAGCAGTTAAGCAACTTCCCTCCAACGTTAATCAAGTTGACGGTCGCTTTTGTCCTAGGCGGCCTCCTTGGTTTAGAACGGGAAGCAAAAGGAAAACCTGTCGGTTTCACTACATGCGTTATCATTGCAGTTGCCAGCTGCCTGTTAACGATAGTCTCAATACAATCAGCGGAATATTACGCGGGGATATCCGACAATATACGTAGTGACCCAATGAGGCTCGCGGCACAGATTATTAGTGGGATTGGTTTTTTGGGTGCTGGGGTCATCATGCACCGTAGCGATGATGCTATCTCGGGCTTAACGACCGCAGCAATAGTGTGGGCTTCAGCGGGGATTGGTATTGCGTCTGGAAATGGTTTTTACATCCATGCCTTTGTGGTGACAGGCTTATTTTTCATTGCAATATGGATTAGCCCGCAAGTCCTGCTTTACCAAGCAAAGAGCAAACGTTTAGGAAAATTGAATGTCCGCATGTTGTTTAATGATGAAGCAGGCTTATCATCAACGATAGATTATTTAACAAGCAACAATAGCATCATAGATAGCCTGAATATACGCGATCTTAAAAAAGAAAAGGTAGAGGTTAATTTAAAGTTAAATGTCAGACAGAAAATGACGCTACCTGAGTTCTACTGCACGTTAAAACAACTCCCTCATGTTCATGCAGTTACATTGGAACATTAAAAAAGGCCGGATATCCGGCCTCAAAATAGTAATCTAATAATCTCCGTTAAAGAATCCCCATTTCGCCCAGTCATCAACATCATTGAGCGGAGCCTTAAGCAACGTACCATAGTACTTAAAGTCCCACACAGCCTCGTTTCTAGAGGTAATCATCATAGGCCCCCACGGATCATAGTAATTCAAAAGAGGTAAAAGCCGGTTGAAGTCTAAAATAAACAGGCTTTTTTCATTTGAGGAAGAACAGTCTTGCATCCATAGGTACAAGTCATCATCATTTAGAATATTAGAAAGGCAGTAACTAAAGTCATGATTAAATATCTGGATTGCATCACCTAGAACATCGTGATGACTGTGCTTTTTGACTATCTTTGTATGGAGTAATTTTTTATAGGTACTGTCCTTATCATTAGAAAAGTCACAGTGATAAGTCCAGGCGTAATGATCACTTCTAGGATTATCCCAAAGGCACACCACCCCTCCCCATCCCCAAGCGGCATCTCCCATCCACGGTTTTATATTGATATTGTTGACTTCGGGAAAATCCACTAATTTTAGTTGTCGAGACAAAACAGAGTTCATCTCTAGAGTGGGTTTAACCGTCACCGGGATCGCGATAGTATCAAGTTCTCTGTTCATTCGGAAGAATGTATCAACACTGTCGGGATCGTCAACTGTGATGACGTTAGCGCCAATGCTTCTAGCCCAGGTAAGATTCATTCGCATGTCTTCCTTTTCATTAGGACCAAGCCTTTCTTCCATCGTGTAGCAACAGTAACCTGTATTATAGAAATAAGCTTCTTCAATATCGATTTGACGATTTTTGTCAAGGTTTTTAACTGTTACACCTTGAGACACTAAGTCACTACGCCACTGAATGTAATCTGGATTTGGAACAAATATGCCCAATGCTTTCTTCTTTGCCTTGATGATGGTAATCATACGAGCCATTGTTCCATCAAATGTATTATCCGCATTCAGTGTTGTAGGTTTTTCATAAATCCCCTGAGCTGATTTTTCTTTTATGGTTGCAATAAAGTCCTGAGAGTTTTTTATTACCACCTCAACGTTAGGAACCAATTTGGCAGGTTGTCTAGCCCAGGAAGCCACTGCGCGGCTAGTGTTATCTTTGTATGTTTCTCCAGGTGGATTGGGGATGTTCATTTTGTTGATTTTTTCAGCCCCCCAAGGACTAATGTAGGGGTTTGCCATGACAGCTGAATTGGCACCTTCCTTGGCCAGTAACTCTACCCATTTCTCATACGTTGGGACATGCTCCATTCCAAACTTGACGATGAATCGTTTAAGAACATCTGGGTGATTTTGGGCTTGGTCTGAAATTGCTTTAGCGACTTTCCCGATTGCTTTTTCTTCTTTAACGTCGAAATAAAACAACGCTTGACCGCTATTAGCGAGGTAATCAGAGATAACCTCCTCTACAGTAGGGACACTTTGATTAGTTACATCCCAGTTAACTGTCCTCATCTTTTTTGCTTGTATTTCAGCTTGTGTCAGACTGGATATTGAAGGGTTTGGTCCCGTATTTCTGTCAGGGTTATATTTCTGTTCAAGTACGCGACCTATATTGGCATCATGGAACACCATAAGCGCTCCGTCTTTTGATAAACGTATATCCGTCTCTATTGCGTGCCTGCACTTTTTGTATGAACCTCGGAACGCGATCAGGCTATTTTCTGGTACACTCCCACTCATATCTCCCCGGTGGTCTACTGTCACGACCGTGTCATCTTTCCCGATAAACTCTAGCCGATCGTATTGTTCTTGACCTGTTGGACACGCTGCGTTTCCGGAAATAGGTATCAGAGCTGATACGATCGTGGCTAGTATGATTAATTTGGTTTTGTAGAGTCTATTGGATTGCGGATTCATTTTAGGCCTCAATTTTAAGTTGTTAAATTGTCAAATAATTGAGAAATATCGATAGGTTCCCAAACAGGTAGTTTCTTGTACATTCAGTACAGCATGGAAAAGGCGAACATGCCGCCATATAGGCAGCAATAAAGGGGGAAAATTTCAGTTGGATGATCTACATCACATAGTGTGGAGGAATCACTGTCTGACTAACTATAGCTATCTTTGATTCCAAAGGCATATACCCTTTGAGCACCGTATTGGTCACCTGCGTTAAGCTTTTTCAACATGGTCGACTTAGCAAATGCGCCAGTGCCAACATTAAAAGCAAATGAATAAAGCGCGGCTTTTGTATGCTCATCAACAGGGACTTTAACTAGGCGGTCTACCTGTAATTTGGTTCTCATAAAATCCAGCTCTAACAGCTCATTGCATTCTTCTTTGGTATAAGTTTTATTGGGAACAATATCTTTCCCTGTGTGCCCATAGCAGACCGTCAGTACACCAATAACATCCTCGTAGGGCTCATATCTAACCCCCTCATAATGCGCAATCACGGCTAAACCGATAGCCGAAGCCCCTGCACCAACAAGCACAGTGAGTTTTTGTTTGAGTGACATTAGATATTCTTAGGCGCTTTCGCCATAAGTTCGGCAGCTTTTCGTGCAGTGGCTGAGGGGTTTTGTGGGTCAGTTTTATTAACGAGTTCTTCAAATAAACGTGTTCGCTTTCGCTGCTCTCGTCGATTCATAAAAAAGGTAATAAGACCAAGAATAATGCTAAACGCCATCCCGATAATAAAGCCCCACTCATAAAGTGATAGACTTGCAAAGAATGCTGTAAGCCCAGCACTGCCGTAGGCTGCGTTGCTGTATTTATCCATACGCATGATTTCACCCCCTACGGAGTGCCTGAGGTTGAGTTAATAAAAAAGACCACCTAAGTGACCTTGAAGAATTTAATAGAAAAGCAGCACACAATATACTAATTAAAATATTAGTTATACTCTGTCTCAATAATACCCGTTAAATTAAAGTCATAACTACCACCATTACCTTGTGTTTCTGCTAGCCTTATTAAACTAACTTCAACTGGGATTTCTGATGCTCCTGCTTTAGACTTAAACTCTAGTTTTTCATTGGGATTTAATATTTGACCATTTATTTTAGTTTTAACCCCAATATGGCTCGCTGTCGTTTGATATGCTGCACTAGAAAGTTTATGGGCAGCATCAGAAAAATAAACTTTAACATTAACATCCTGCATACATTGATAACTTACTCTGACAAACTCGGCTTGCGTTTCGTATCCAATATTTACATATGTTGGAATGGTATCAAAAGCCAAATTAAAGCTCGACTCGCTTGTCAAATTACACGGAGGAACAACCTCTTCAAAAGAACCGTGAATGTGAAATTGTAACGGTGGATTTGCAGCAAAGCTTGAAAATGAGCAAGAAAAGATAGTGATAGCCATTATTTTTTTAAATTTGAAAATACTCACAATAAAAACATCCTTTTTTTAAATAAACAAGAAAGGAAATTATTACATTTAAAAAAATTAAAAGGCATGAATCTTAATATCAATTAAAAACTAACTATTAGAATAAAAAATTTAACCCACTCAATTTTAGCTTAATTTAAGAATTGCTATTTTACCCATAAAAAATTAACTAGAAATTAGCTTTTTACTATAGACAAAAAAAGCCGCACTAGGCGACCTCTTGAATATAAGCTATCCACAAGACTAGATCACTGAACTTGTAAGGGTTACCTTACATATTAGTCGGTTAAACATAGAAAATGGCATCACTGTCCCCTTTAAATTATGAAGTTTCATTTAAATGTTTTTTAATTTCTAGTGAACACTGCTTAGTGTTATTAACTTCAACTATCTTATGCATAACAGCTGGGGTTGAATCAAAAAAAACATTTAATTGGTTATCAAATCGCTTTGCAAAGCGAAGTAATTCAATGGTATTTAGAATCGTTTCCTTATGTCTTGTTTTTGTTATTTTTGCAAGTAGGTAACGCTTTATTATTCTTAACACACATATCCGATATGGGATCTTCAATCTAATAATCAAAGAGCAGTCTTCAAAGAATGGGAGCATCCGACGATCATACGCGCCTTCAACTATCCAATCTCTTTCCGATTTTATGGCAGAAACAAGTGAATTAATTATCTCAGGAGTATTTTTAATATATTCTCCACTCCTTTTATTCCAATATATATCATCATACGCATAAGTAGGGACATTCAGTTCAATGGCTAATTTTTTAGCTAACGTTGTTTTCCCTGCGCCAGAAATGCCTATAATGCAGACTTTCACTTAAAACCTCACTTATCGTGCTAAACCACAGAAGATCACAAAATAAAACCCTGCCGAAGTGAGGTTCTACTCTTAAGAAAACGAAACACTTGTTGAGGTTTTTAGATATAAAAAAACCCCGCAATCGCGAGGTTTTGAATTGGTAAAATGAGACATCGATTTACTTAATTAGGTATAGAATGTCCATTTTGTAAAAATAATAAACCAGCTTCGGACAAAATGCAAGCTTTTTACTGTTTATTTGATCAGTTTATTTTATCGCTTTGCTAAACGCCTGCTCTGCAATACTTTCCTCAATGAAACATTTGCTGGCCAATGTTTCATAAAACGGTTTCCAATTTCGGCGCCATGTTCTTTCGTTAAGCTCTGGTACCAAGTGCTTTATTGCATTATATGCGACAGATGAGGGAACGCGCTTAAAACCGAGGCCTGCACACCGTGGGCAATCTTTGAATACTGGGACGCCCTGTCGTTCTGTTTGTGCTTCATCCAGTACTTTCCCCCGCCCCTTGCATCGACAGCGCTGTGTTAACTGGCCTTTTCCCTTACATGACTGGCAAATCACTTTTTCAGTTTCCACGATCTCACGCTCAGTATTTGTATATCGTTTGGGCTTGTCCTTGGTAAAGGAGGAAAAGACAGCGTCTCTTGTTGAATATTTTGTTGTAGTGACTTGTTTATCAATCATCCCTTTGCCGCTACAGGTTGAACATGGGAAAACGGAACCTGCCGAACGAGCGTAGTCCTCAAATGCGATTTTGGCCAATATGATTAAACAATGACCTAGTTTTTTACCTGCAGCTTTTGCTACCAGCTTTGGGGTCTGTTTTTTCGCATATTGCGTCAAGGCTTCTATGGTAGAAATTTTATCCTCTTCGCTGACATCATTTTTAGCGAGAAAAGCCGTCATGCCAAACTTAGCCTGAGGATCAATCATCCCCATAGCAGCTATGATGTCCGTTCCAGTTAAACGGTCGGGTGATGTACTGCTCGCAGTATCGCTAAATATCGGTGATTTGGGGTGAAAGTTTTTCAGTGCATTTTCGAGTTTCATTGGTCTTGCCTCTAAATAAAATCTAATAACTGAGCTGCCACATTTTCAGCAACCTGTTGGGTGGGAATTTTACGAAATAAAATACAGTTCCAAAGTACATCGAGGGTGGCTTTGTAGAGTTCACCAAAAGCTAGGTCGTTCATTTTGGTAAAACTGATTAATTGGGTGATACGGCGTAGGCTGCCATCAGACATTTCAAAGGTTTCATAATGGCCCAATTGTTCTACTAACCAATAACGGAGAGCATTAAAGAATTTATCAATTGGAGTATTGTCGCCAATTGGCTGCCAATATTTATCCCCTAAATTGAGTATTGCGGAGTAGTTGCGATGGCGTCGTGAATCGCGGTCTTTCTTGAAATCAGCCGAAAGCACACCACCACACTTGATTTTGACGTGCATGAATTCCCTTGCTGGGCGGGAAGCCGAAACAAGAGAGCCGTTAGATATTTTGATAAAGCTATACTGTGCCATACTTTTTCTCTCAGTAGACACAGCGAGTATTTAGATTGGGTGTTCAAGCCAATAAATGGATTATACACAAAATACTGTTTAAATGAACAGTGTTTTGTGTGTTTAACCTACCTATTCCACAGTCGTCTATGATAACAACTTAGATATCCTATTGTTTCGTTTAGAGCCGAATAGTATCACAGTATGTCATCCATTCGAATCAAATTCGCATTCTTACAAGGCTCTCTACTGGCTCTACGTAATGCACAATTTCTTTGAAGCATTTTTACCCCCTACTTACCAAGAAATAACTCAGCCTCAGTAATGCCTGATTCTTTTTGCCGCTTACGTTATTCAGCTTTACGTTCTGTTACTGTTTTTTGTCATTGGCCTGCCACTTCATCTTAGTTTGGTTAATGCACTGAGCAATAACGCTCGATAGATAGCTCATCGACTCGAGCGCCACCAAGATTTGCCCAAAATACGATTGTTGAAAGTACATCTTTTTCGCTTGTTGCGACAAAAAGAGTTATGAAAGATTCTTGGTTCCATAAACCACTTGCTTTATAAACCGATTTTTTCATTTTCACTCCAACTAACGACATCTAATAACCTTATGACAAGACGGCCTTATATCCGTTATAAAATATATAACCATATGATGGGAGCGATTTTCTTTTTTCCAAGTGCATATATTTCAACTTTTAAGCGATGTATTAAACGATTAAAAGATAAATCAAATCACCTCACTTCGGGTTATAAAGCAAGTGGTCTAATAACCCGTTTGTTTTTGATGCCCAGCCAATGCCTTTACAACATTTTGGAATGGAGTTACCTTTGATGACTTAGCTGATATAGCCCTGTATCACTCCAATGGTTTGAGCAAATTCAGACTGATTAAGTTACTGTTATTTTTTAGGTAAATATTTAATCTTATTTGTTAGCTCCTTTTTTACTTAACGATTCAACATTAGCAGTACTAATAACGAAAAATAATAGCAATACTAGTGGCATAATATTAGCAATACAAATAAAATAGATGATATGAATAGAAAAATTTCAGAATCAGACAAAATAGCAGCCCAAAATTTACGTAATATCTGGGAAAGCAAACGTGAATCTCTCAGCTTAACTCAAGAAAAAGCAGCTGAGGCACTTGGCTTTTCTACGCAAGGAGCCGTCAGCCAGTATCTCAATGGCCGTACTGCGTTAAATACAGATACCACATTAAAATTTGCCGCTTTACTTCGTGTTAAGCCTGAAGATATCAACCCCGAATTAAAAATTTTACTCGATTACGTCAGGTCAACAAATAGAAGTGAAGATACCACTCACCCACAACAATCGATTAGAAGCGATCACAACACATTGAGATTAATGGATATATATGCAAAAGCAGGTCCCGGTGGTTTTATTAATAATGACTTCCCTGACACCATAAAATCAATAGAATTCTCTTCCGAAAAGATTTTTGAGTTATTTGGTCGTAAAAGTCTTAAAGGAATTGAGATGATTAATATCAGCGGCGATAGCATGTCTCCGGCAATTAATCCTAGGGATGTTGTTTTCGTTGATACACACAGTGACTTTTTTGATGGGGATGGCGTCTATGTATTTAGTTTTGAAAGCTCCCTATTCATAAAACGATTACAGCGAGTTAAAGGCCGGAAGCTTGCGGTCAAATCTGATAATCCTGCCTATGAAACTTTTTATATTGAAGAAGCTGAGATGCATGATTTACGCGTAATAGGTAAAGTCATAAAGTCTCTTCCAATAAAAATGGTTGATTTTGCTTAACCAAAACAATCAATTAAATACTATCGCTAATATTTTCGGTTTTTTATCGCCTAGAGTAATTAGCAGTGCTATTGAATGATAAAAATATCGATGCTAATATTATTTCTACTAATACAAACACAGCAAGTATTTAGATAAGTGTTCAAACCTAAAAATCAGCCTACCTAGGGAAAAGAGTTAGGCTAACGTAAGAGGCAAGACCAGCCAGTTAGGGCTGACAAGCGTTGATTGATAGGCGTAAAAAAACCCACCTAAATGGGTTTCTTTACCTCGGGTCGCCGACCAAAGCTAACCGAGTATTCTGCTAGCGCGACCAAACGCTAGAAGAGGCAAGACCAATGATAAATCACTGATCAACTTTATTTTAAAGGAGCCGCAATAAAAGCACAACCTAAACGGTCTATGCCCACGCTCTATATGGTGAATTTTAAATTTCATCGGTTTAGGGTAACATTTTAATTGCGTTAAAAAACGTTAGGATATATAGCAAGGATAATGAAAAATAGATTGATAAATGGTACAGTTATTACTGCTTATAGCCCTAGATATTCCCCCTCATCAACTAAATAAACTTGTGTTAAATACCACCTGTTACCCTTAAAATTAAATGATATTCATAAATAGATGAGCAACTTTCTGGCTCGATATATTACATAGTAACAATAATAGATAGCCCTAATGTCTATAATCAAAGCCTATAGGTAAGAAAAAGCCTTTGCAATTAGGCCGTTATGCAGGTTAGTTTTACTCCACCTAAATAAAAAAACGCACTTACCGTGTCATTTCATTGATATATAGTTACCTAAAACATGGTTGATAAGGGGTATCACTGATGCGCAACAAGTACATTAAGTAAAATTTATCAACATGCACAGAGAGATAATAGCCCCTTACTTAAGGTAAATAAGCATTCTTTTCTATATCGATACTTTTCCTACTGATAACCGCTTAACCCTATTATCTTTTTCTATTTTGACAAATTACTATAGATAAAAAATCTATAATATCAAATTTAAAGAAATAATTCCTTATGAAAATAGGCGTAACCCTATCTATAAAGTCGCCATGGCTTATATATAAACTTTCATTAATAAGTACTGCACGCAATTGTTTTCGTTTATTCCAATCAACATCGGATTGCACAGTGATTGTCACCCTATTTTCTTTATCATTTAATGTTGAAAGAGTGATTTTTATTTCTCTTTTTTCTTTATCACATCCATATATTACTCCCAACTTAGGGTATAAGTCATAGTTTATATTTTCAAACAAACCGCTGCTATTTAACTCTCTTAAAAACTTACTAAAAATAATAATCATAGTTATCCAATAAAAAGGTGCCATTAGTTAGCACCATAAATTACAATATAGAATATAAAGTTAAATTTAATAGCTATGTGAATAGTTTTTGTATCTATACCCTTGAGACTTCATACATTCAGCGATGAGTTCTGGCCTTTCATTTGAACTCACTAAAGCAATACCAATATCATATTTACATTTTGCCAAGACATTTTCAGAGTCTTCATAATTTACACCTTCTTTATACCAGCCTGGGCCTACAACACATCCACATAATAAAAACACTGATGCATATATAGTATATTTAATATTTATTTTCATTTGCATGTTCTTTAAAATGTATATGAGAGACCAATTATATTGACTAGCCCATATTTTTGTTTTGTAATTGGGCTATCAGCCGCATCACCAAATAGATAATAACCTCCAGATTTTAAATTAAGGAAAAAATTCTCACTCAACCTATAGTTCAACCCGATTAGAATACCTGCATCTTTAATACCTGCTTTGGGGGTATATACAGCGTAATCCGTCTTAAGAGACTGCTTTTCAGTCACGCCGAAGTAAGCTTGGTTATAATTTTTATTTACGTATCTTGTGGATATATTGGTATCAATAAACCAGTCATCATTTAATTCAAAATGCGAGTTAACCCCAAACTCAACCCTTGTTGCATTATCAACATCTACCCCGCCATAATCCCTATGTCCAAGTGCCGTCAATGAATTAATATAGATAGAATGCTCTTCTATACTATAACTCACTTCAAAACCCGCAGCTATAGCACCTTTAAGGTCTCCCATTCCCTTTAAGTCTTTATTTTTACTACCAGAAAAACCAATTTCCTCTTTTCGACCTTGCATATAAGCGCCAAGAACACCTATATGAAAATTATCAAACAGACTATATTGCCACTTTGCACCACTAGTGCCCAAACTAAATATACCAAAACTGTTTGTATCTACTGTGTATTGGATCGTCGCATCCGGTATTAAAATATATTTATCAGACCCTTCATAGGGTGATGACATTCCAACACCTGCACCTAATATTAATTCATCGGCAAAAGAATTAGTGCATAAAATAGCACCCAACATTGGGACTAAATATTTAACTGTCATGATTTTCACTCTTTATTTACAGGATTATAAATGTAATTGGCTTATTAAAGACATTTTGGATTTTTCAACATAACGTTTAAGGCCATTTTCATCATAAAATGCCTTATCATTTCCATTATTTAATTCTTTAAGTTTATCTATAAGGTCAAACTTATCTCCCTTACTTGCAATAAATATATCTACCTTTTGATCATACAAAACCTGATAGCTATACTGGAGGTCTTCAATAATTTCTGGATAATTCAGATTATTAATTAAATAATAGCCAGGAGTTGCTAGGCTATCTGCATATATCAGTGTGTCATTATTATTTAGTTTTATCTTCCATGACGTACTTCCCGGTAAATGCCCTGGCGTTAATAATATAGTAAAAGTTACACCATCAAGACTAAATGATTCATTATCATTTAAGAGTAAATCTGTTTTAACTGAAGGAAATAATAATGCATCACCTAATGCAAAATCATCTGCACCACCTAAAGCCAATTGCTCAGCATTGAGTTTATTCGAAACGACCTTTGCACCACTTATTTTTTTTAATTTAGCTATCCCACCCGCCTGATCCAACCTAGCATGGCTGTTCAAAATATATTTGATATCCCTAATATTAAACCCTAGTTTTTCAATATTACTTTGAATTAACTCTGCGCTTTCATTTAAGCCCGCATCAATGAGTACATGACCTTTATTTGTTGTGATCAATATAGACGTTAAATTTGTCGTTCCAACATACCAAACTTGAGGGGCTATTTTGAAAGGTGCAATAGGCTTTGCCCATTCCATAAAGACACTTTTAGGTGGAGCGACAGATAATGGTTGCTCAGGATGTAATGAAGCATAAGCTATAGGTTGCACGACTAACCCTTGCATGCAGAGCAATACTATTAATTTTAACTGTTTCATGAATACCGTTACTTGTTTATCATCGAAACAAGATGATAGTATAAGTAAATTGAATTCTGCTCATTAATATTGGTGCAAAATGAACCTGGCTCAATTTGATTTTAATCTTCTCAAAGTTCTCTATGCATTACTTTTAACAGGAAGTACCAAGGAAGCAGCTTCTAAACTGGGTATTTCATCTTCCGCGGTCAGCCACGCATTGAGTCGGCTACGCTCAGCGTTGGGTGACCCGTTATTTAAACGAGAAAATAATCTTCAAGTTCCAACCCCATTTGCTTTAACACTTAAAGCGAAACTCGTTCCCCTTTTTATTTCCTTGAATGATGATTTATTTACAGATTCCATTGATGGCTCAAGAAGTTTCAAAATTGTCTGCCCCCCAGCATTGATGGATATTATGACCTCTCCTTTATCAGAACTGTCTTTCAAGTTAGATTTTTACGCGGAATGTATTCCATACCAAAGGCGGTCTTGGCGTGAAGAAGTGCTTGATGGCACCATTGATTTAGTCTTTGCTGTCGGTGGAGATCAAAGCCCTGTATCGTCGCTAAAATTTGAAACTATAGGTATTAGCCGATTAGTCATTATCTACGGAGCGCCATTAAGACCAGCTTTAGAGCACGTTAAAGAATTAAGCCTTGAACAACTCGTATCTTATAAACATGTCTATTGTTTACCTTGGCCCCAAGATGACAACGAACTAGATAGGCAATTACGTCGAAGAGGTTTATTTAGAACTATTGGCTTTAAATGCCCAGAATATTCGCAAGTGATATCAGCAATAAATAGCAGCCCATATTTAGCGATTGTGCCAGAACCTTGGCTAGAAAATCAGTCACTAAAACATACCATTTACCAAACGAAGCTTACTGATAGCCTTGCCATTGGTAATTTATTTATGATGCACAGAAAATCAATGCAACCTTGGAAGAAAAAAATTGTTGCGTCACTTAAATCCAAAATAGAATCGTATTATAAGACGACTAATTTATAACGATATCAGAGCATCTGTTAATAAAAGTATATAAAATCGCTATCCAAGCGAGTAAAAATAAGTAAGGCGGGAATATCCCGCCTTTTGTTATCATTTTAATGGTGAGTTTAATAATGCTATGGCGTTACCAGAAAAGTGCGTATAAAACACACAAAACAACCATAATAACGTAAGCGGAAATATTGAAACCTGTTGACGTTTTAAAGGTCTCGGAAGTTAAAATAATAGCGCCATCACAATCATCCCCTTTTGCCGTTGTAAGGCTAATCAACCCGATCACTACAGCAGTAAAGAAGAAGGTGTACATCATTTGATCAAGGAAAGGCATACCTAATGGCATTAATTTCAAGAATAAAGCAAATGGAATAGACAATAATACCCCGATGATCGCGCCTTTCGCATTTGTTTTCTTCCAGAATAAACCTAACAAGAATACCGCTAAGATCCCAGGGCTCACTAAGCCTGTATATTCCTGTATATATTGGAAAGCTTGCCCGATATTACCCAGTAATGGTGCAATAAAGCAGGCGATGATCAATGCAACAACCGCACTGACTCGGCCAACATTAACCAATTTATGGTCCGTTGTTGCAGGTGCAATATATTCCTTATAGATATCCATGGTGAAGATAGTCGCTACAGAGTTCAACATAGAAGCTAAAGACGATACGATAGCGGCTGCTAATGCTGCGAATACCACCCCTTTCGCGCCTACAGGCAAGAACTGGGTTAGCCACGGATAAGCTTTATCCGCTTGCGCTAATGTCGGTATATGTTCTTGTGCCATAGTCCCCAAACCAGCAAGCAATGCAGGGTCTGAAACTATCACAAAAGCAGCGATACCAGGCACAACAACTAAAATCGGTACAATAAGTTTTAGAAACGCAGCAAATACTAACCCTTTTTGAGCTTCATTGATGGATTTAGCGGCTAATGCACGCTGAATGATATATTGGTTAAAGCCCCAATAGTATAAGTTGGCAACCCATAAGCCACCGATTAACACGGCTATCCCCGGTAAATTACTAAACTGAGGGTTATCTTGGCTTAGGATCATTTCAAAATGAGTAGGCGCTTCGCTTGCCATACGGCTCATTCCTGCAAACAAACCGGCGTCCCCACCAATATAACTCACAGCCATAATTGTCGTTAACAAGCCACCTAAAATCAGGAAGAATACTTGCACGACATCGGTCCATGCTACTGCGGATAAGCCACCATAGAGGGAGTAAATTACCGCAAATAATGCTAAACCAAAAATAGCATAATTCATTGGTATACCTAGGATTGTTTGTAACGCTAACGCACCTAAATATAGGACTGAGGTTAAGTTAACAAAGATAAATAATGCTAGCCAGAATACCGCTAAAATGGTTTTTAATGTTTTATTAAAGCGTTTTTCAACAAATTCAGGAATAGTATAAATACCTTTATCAATAAACACAGGCATAAAATACTTAGCGACAATAATCAAGGTAAGTGCCGCCATCCATTCGTAGGATGCAATTGCCAGACCAATCGAAAAGCCTGATCCAGACATGCCGATAAATTGTTCTGCGGATATATTTGCTGCAATTAATGATGAACCGATAGCCCACCAAGGCAATGTTTTACCTGCCAAAAAATAATCTTTAGTTCCTTTTTTTTGCCCGTTTTTATCTCGTGATACCCAGAGCCCAACACTAATAATAACAAGCACGTACAGGATGAAGATCCCGTAGTCTAAAGTGCTTAGTCCAACCCCTTCTGTCTGCATAATAAAATTCCTTCGCCAAATGATAACGAAGTTAGTGTAAACGTTACCACAAATAATCACCGTTACTTAAATCACATATTTTCACAATATTCTTAAGAATATTCACTGAATTAGCTAAACATTAGATTTAAACCTAGAAATCACGTCATAAATGGCATAAATAACAGAGAGAATCTGAAAGTCAGCAGGCTAAAATCTAAAATACGTGATGACCATCAAAAATAAATGATAACGTTTACATAAAAAGTGAATGAGTGCTCAATTCATGGCTCTAATGGCATTACCACTAAGAATGCAATGGTCGAACGGAATTGCGCTGAACTAAGGTCGGGGAGTAAATTAAGCTATCCCCTAAGATTTTTTCACCCCGAGCTAAAGAGAGGGCTAATTGCGTTGCTTTTTCAGCCATCATTTGAATAGGATAACGTACAGTGGTTAAACGCGGGTGAATATACCGAGCAATCAAAACATCATCAAAACCAATTACTGAAACCTGTTCTGGTGAGTGAATTTCATTTTCATCCAATACGGCAATCGCCCCTGCTGCCATAAAATCGTTATAGCCAACCACGGCGGTGATCTCCAATGACTTGGTTAGCAAATTAGTCATTGCTTGTTCCCCGCCTTCACCGTAAGGGACACCATATTCGACATAACTTTCTGAAAGAATAATACCATTATTTTTTAACGCATCGCGATAGCCCATTAAGCGCTGTACCGCATCCTCAATTTGATGATTTGAAGAAATATAAGCGATTTTAGTATGCCCATGACGAATTAGATGTTCAGTCGCTAAATATGCCCCTTTATAGTTATTTAATGAAATACAACGGTGAGCGATTTCATCAATATGCCGATTAATCAGCACCATACTTGGAACTTCTTTCGCGTATCCAATCAGTTCATCATCCGAAAGGGCTTTTGAATGAATAATCAATGCATCACAGCGGTTATTGATCAATAACTCAATAGATTGGCGCTCTTCTTTGGCATTATGATAACCATTGCAAATCAAAATATGTTTGCCATTTCGATGAGCAACGCCATCAACGGCTTTAACCATTACCCCAAAAAATGGGTCGGATACATCATTAACCAGTACACCTATTGTATTAGAACTTTGGTTCACTAATGCACGAGCAGCAGCATTTGGCCGGTAACCCAACTTATTCATTGCACTTTTTACTGATGCAATAGAAGCTTGACTCGCTTTCGGCGATTGGTTGATCACCCGTGAAACCGTTGCAACAGAAACGCCGGCTTCTTTTGCTACATCTTTGATTGTCGCCATCGTATACCTCTACAATTAGGATGGCTTATTAAACAATGAGCTAGGATTAAAAACAATGGCATAACGCATATTAAAATCATTTAAATGAAAACAACGGATTATTCATGCCTAAATAGCAAAACACCGCATCACTGCGGTGTTAATAATTATGCGAAATAATACATTAAAAAATAAATTGATAGCATGTTTCGCTAGTATAGCGTTGATTTGAGTATGAAATTGGGCTGTATTTAGCCCCCCATTCAGGGTGGTTTACCGCATCAGGTGGAAATTGAGTTTCAAATGCAACGCCAGAAAACGGGGTATATTCCTTTGTTTTTCCCGCGACAGAAGTCAAATAATTCCCTGTATATAATTGCATTGCTGGCATGGTTGTTGAAATATTCATCTGAACATCCCCCGCAGGTGCACGAAGTGAAGCGACCGTTTGCTTCCCATCAATACGAGTGCTATCAAGGATAAACGTATGGTCATATCCCCCAACCATTATTTGGTCTTCATCTTGTAAAAAACCACGGCCAATTGGCTTTCCTTGGCGAAAATCAAAATAGCTGCCAGTAACACCGCGCCACGCCCCTGTTGGCACCCCGTCTTTGTTTGTCGGTACATAATCGTTACTGTGGATTTTAAGCTCGTGCTCAAATAACGTTTTTTCCGTATTTTCCCCAGCAAGGTTAAAGTAGGTATGGTTAGTCAAGTTCACAGGGCAAGTTGCCGATGTTTGGTACTGATAACGAATAATGACCTGATTTTCATCTGTTAATTCATAACTCGTATCGACTCGCAACTCACCGGGAAAGCCTTGGTCACCATGAGGGGAAATCAGAGTAAACACCACCTGTTGAGCATGACGCTGTGAAATAGCCCAAACCCGATAACTGAAATTATCTTCCCCCCCATGTAAACAATGCATTCCTTGATTACTAGACACTTTATAATTTTCACCATCAATCGAAAATTGTGCGTTCGCGATTCGGTTGGCAACACGGCCCACTGTAGCCCCTAAATAAACCGTCTGCTGCATCTGCTGCGCAATATTTGGCGAACCTAAAATAACATCACGCTGACCACTTGCTAAGGGTAAGATACAGCTCATCCAGCTTGCCCCCAGGTTCGTCAAAGTAATTTTCATACCATTTTGATTGGTTAGCTCAATAATTTTAGCGGCTTGTAACGCAAGACGTTGCTCGTGAGTAAATTGCATTTTTTCCCTCAATTTGTCAGGTTCTATGATCAACTCAAACTCACTACGCCAGCGCCGGCACTTGGCTGACAAACATAAATATCCGCCTGTAAGCCTGTCATTTTAGAATATTGGGCTTCAACAGCCTCAATCACTGGTTGCACAAGTTGTTGTTGCATTAAGGCCACCACACAGCCCCCAAAACCACCACCGGTCATACGCACACCACCTTGAGCCCCTAAAACAGATTTCACAATGTCGACTAATGTATCAATCTCTTTTACGGTGATCTCAAAATCATCGCGCATGGAAATATGTGATTGCTCCATCAATTGGCTTAACAAGGGTAAATCATTTTGTGTCAACGCGATTGCGGCTAACTGTGTACGCTCATTTTCACTAATCACATGCTTAGCCCGTTTGGCAACTAATGGCGGTAATTGATGTTGTTTTTGCAAAAACTCATCATAGGTCACGTCACGCAATGCCTTTACAGCCAAGCGCTCAGCAGCTTCTTCACATTGTTTACGCCGAGTATTGTATTCACTTCCCACTAGCCCCCGTTGTTTATTTGAATTGATTATCATCACAACTAGGTCGTCAGGGATAGAAATTGCCAGTAAATCCAAACTACGACAATCAATCAATAAGGCATGCCCCTCATCACCACAGGCTGAAATTAATTGGTCCATGATGCCACAGTTACAACCGACAAATTGGTTTTCCGCCTGTTGACCATTCAGCGCAATATCTTGCTGACTAATATCTAATTGATACAAGGCCTTCATTGTTTGCCCTATAACCACTTCTAATGAAGCTGAAGAACTTAACCCCGCTCCTTGCGGTACATTGCCACTGACTGCGATATCACATCCGTTAAACTTAAACCCACGTTGCAGCAAGAACTTAATTACACCGCGAATATAATTGGCCCACATTTTTTCAGGTAAAAATGTAATTTCTTGGTCTAGGCTAAACTCGTCACAATCATTATTATAATCGGCAGCAACTACTCGAATAATACGGTCATCACGTTTTGCCGCCGCAGTCATTGTTAGGTAATTAATGGCACACGGCAGCACAAAACCGTCATTATAGTCTGTGTGTTCACCAATCAGATTCACTCGCCCTGGAGCCTGAACATAAATATTCGCTGGATAACCAAAGGTTTTCTCGAATGAATTAGCAACCGTTTTTTTCAGCATTTCCACTGTTTGCTTTCCTTAATCGTAAAATTGATTTACTCGAACAATAAAATCCAAGCAAATATTAATTTGAATAATTCCTTAGCTATTTCGTTAGGTTTAGCGTTGTTTGTAATGTATTTCGCTAACCTCTCTTAAACGCTGGGCTGCCTGTTCTGGCGTTAGGTCACGCTGGGTTTCAGCTAACATTTCATAACCCACCATAAATTTTTTGACCGTTGCAGAACGCAATAGCGGCGGATAAAACAACGCATGTAATTGCCAATGTTCAATATCTTTATGTGGTTTAAAATAAGGGGCAAAGTGCCACCCCATCGAATAAGGGAAGGAACACTGAAATAAATTGTCGTAGCGGCAAGTCAGTTTTTTTAGCGCCAAACTCAAGTCTGTACGGACGGTCTCATTCATTTCATCCATGCGCCTAATCGGTTGTTTAGGTAACAGCATCGTTTCAAACGGCCAAGCGGCCCAATAAGGTACAACTGCTATCCAATACTCTGTTTCCACCACAGTACGCGCACCAGATTTTTGTTCTGCATTGACATAATCCATCAGTAGATTACTGCCATGGCGCTGATAGTATTGTGCTAAAAAATGGTCTTTTCGTTCGATTTCATTTGGCAGAAAATCACTCGCCCAAATCTGCCCATGAGGGTGCGGTTGAGAGCACCCCATGATTTCACCTTTATTTTCAAATACCTGAACCCAAGTAAATTGTTTACTGAGTTCCGTAACCTGCTGTTGCCATGTTTCCACCACCTTTTCAATTTCTGGAAGTGAAAGCTCAGGTAGCGTTTTACTGTGATCTGGTGAAAAACAAATGACTCGGCTAACGCCTCTGACTGATTGAGTTTGAAATAACGCTGACTGGTTTTCTGGCTGAGCACAGGCTTGCTCTAACAAAGCACCGTGATCATTTTGAAAAACATAAGTACCTTGATAGTTAGGGTTTACCTCGCCTGAAACACGAGTATTTGTTGGGCACAGAAAACAATTTTTTTCGTATTCAGGCAAGTCTGTTATTGACGGCTTTTCATCTTGACCACTCCATGGGCGCTTTGCTCGATGAGGTGAAACCAAAACCCATTGCCCCGTCAACGGGTTATAACGGCGATGAGGGCAATCTGAGGGGTTAAATGGCATCTTATTCATGCTATCAATCTCCTATTTATTGTATCCATTAGGGTTATTTACTTGCCAACGCCAACTGTCTGCGGCCATATCATCAAGGGTACGCACCGCTTGCCAACCTAATTCACGATACGCTTTTTCAGGAGTAGACCAATACTCTGCGATGTCCCCAGCACGACGAGGTTGGATAGTATAAGGAATAGGCTTCCCAACGGCTCTTTCAAACGCCTGCAACACTTGCAGTACACTGAAGCCATTTCCGGTTCCCAAGTTATAGATATGTAACCCTGCTTGCTGACCGACTCCTTGCAATGTAGCAACATGCCCATCGGCTAAATCCATTACATGGATGTAATCACGAACGCCAGTCCCATCAACAGTAGGGTAATCGTTTCCATAAATTGCTAGTTTATCCCTTTTTCCTACCGCAACCTGTGTAATATAAGGTGTTAAATTATTTGGCACACCTTGAGGGTCTTCCCCCATTAGGCCTGATGAATGTGCACCCACAGGGTTAAAATAGCGTAATAAGGAAATCGACCACGAATTATCGGCGTGATAAAGGTCAGATAAGCAACGCTCAACCATGTATTTACTGGTGCCATAAGGGCTTTGCGTGTTACCTGTTGGGAAGTTTTCTGTAATGGGTAATGTGCTAGGTTCCCCATAAACGGTAGCCGAAGAGCTGAAAATTAAGCTTTTTACGTTAGCTTTATTCATACAACGAGCTAAAACCAATGTGCCATTGACATTAACATCATAATATTCAATGGGTTTTTTAACTGATTCGCCAACCGCTTTTAACCCTGCAAAGTGAATAACTGAACGAAATTGATGGGCGCTAAAAATAGATTTAATAGCCGGTTCATCTCGAATATCACAGTGATAAAAAACCGGCCTCACCCCAGTTAATTGTTCAATGCGATTAAGCACTTCCAATTTAGCATTATGTAAATTATCAACAATAACAGGAAGTAATCCAGCTTTTATTAATTGGACACAAGTATGACTACCAATATAACCCAATCCCCCAGTGACGAATATTTCACCCTGCTGCATGTTTCACTCCTTAGTACGCCTTCAATTTCATATTTGCCTTTCAGCTTGCCGTTGTGGGCGAGTATACCAACGAGTTGATATCCAATTCTGTGATCAAACTCAATTTAGTGTAAACGTTTACACAAAAATAGCAAAGAACCGATGAATATCATGTGAATTGAAAAAATAAGATGCCAATCGAGGATAATGATTTGGATAAAAAAAGCGCAGAGTAACTTTGTGACTCTAATAAGTTACTTTATGAATATTATTATGACGAAAAAATATTCAACCGAATCGAAATCAGTGTATTAGGGTTCCCCCCCAACCACATTATGAATAACGTTTAGTCACCACCATTCTTGTTTGATGATTTATGCCATTCATCTCATATATCAACGCTCCCACTCACTGTTTCGCTACTAGGAACAGTCTACAACCATATAATTAAATATAAAAATCAACATATTACATCAAAATAACTCTTATTTTGATGAATAATCACAATTGATTCAGTGACCAACTTAACACTGTAGCAACAAATCATTTACTTTGTATGTTATTTCATCTAAATATATTTACATCGATTAGCGGAACACTGTTCCTAATAAAGGAACGAAAAATAACAATAATACCGTTTAATTTAATGCACACAGGGGGAAGCATGAGTAATCAGTTACAATCCGCAGGGTTTGTTTTAACTCTGCTAGACCATTTTTCAATTGATAAACCAATATGGGGAGTGCGTGAACTGGCTCGTCATATCGGTAAAAGCCCCTCAATGGTGCAACGTGGGTTTAACCTTTTAGAGGAGCAAGGGTTTCTACAAAAAAATAACAGTAAAGAGTACTTATTGGGCTTACGCTGCATCGAAATTGGCCACATAGCAAATAATACACGGCAATTTTCTCAGTTGGCTAATGATTACCTCCAGCCATTAGCCAGCAAAACGCATGAAACTATTTTTATTTATCGTCGCTATAACGATATCGCCATTTGTAATTTTATTTTAGAAAATGACCACCTAATACGCTTTACCTCAAAAGAAGGTGAGGCCTTGTCATTACACGAAGCGCCTTTTACACAAATTATCTTAAGTTCAATGGATGTGACTTATATTGAGGATTATCTTTTAAAACACAATTTACAAAATGATTTGGAATTAAAACATCAATTGAAACTTTACGCGGATGAAGGTTATGCCTATTCAAAAGAAGCTTACCTTGCAGGGACTCAAGGGCTATCAGTACCTATTTTTTCATTTGAAAAAGGGGTGTTAGGCTCTTTATGTATTGCTGCCTCAAGCCAAAGTAAAAATTTAACTGAATATTATCCATTATTAAAATCTACAGCAAGTAAGTTATCTGCCATATTTTAAATATGGAGAAATATAAAAAATAAATATAATTCAATATTAAAATAGGTAACTCTATGAATATATCTCATGATAAAAATGATACTGAGGTACGTGTATCTATTTTTTCTCCAGCACTGCTTATTGCAATAATTATATTATCATTTGTTGGTGCTATTATCGGTATACAAATTATTGTCACACTAGGAATATCGGCGAACACCTCAATTATTGGCGCTGTATTAGCTATATTATTATCAAGATTACCATTTTCAATTTTTTCTTCATTTAAATTTATAGATGCTCAAAATTTAATTCAAACCAGTATTTCAGCCGCCACTTTTGCTGCAGCGAATGGATTGATGGTCTCAATCGGTGTCCCTTGGGTGCTCGGTATGCCTGAATTAATTTACCCTATGATGGCTGGTGCATTTGTGGCTATTATTATTGATGGCACAATATTATACGGATTATTTAATACTCGCGCATACCCAGCGAGTGCCTCTTGGCCTGCTGGCGTTGCAACAGCAGAAACACTATGGGCAGGAAATAAAGGTGGCAAAAGACTAGGTGCTCTATTAACAGGTTTTGCTGCAGGCGCAATCGGTGCGGGATTTGGCATCCCTATGGCCTCTGCAGGTATCGCTTTAATCGGTAGTATCTTTGCATTATTCATGTTTGCTATTGGCTTACTTATTCGTGGTTTTTCTGAATCGGGTCTAATTAGTTATAATTTATATGAACACTATGTCCCTCACGGTGTAATGATTGGGGCAGGAATTGTCGCACTCATTCAAATAGGTGCCATTGTTTTTCGTAATAAAAAAGAAACGGATCAGCGAATTAAAGAAAGTGAAGAACTTATTCAAAGTAGCCGCCGTATTAAATCAACACTAATTAAAGGGGCTATTTTCTACTTTCTCACCGCCCTCGCCTTAACCTTTATTAGCCAAATTTTTGTGGCGATGACATTGCCACAACTCATCGGATTCCTTATTTTTGCTACCCTAGCAGCTTTGATTCAAGAGATGATTGTGGGGATGGCTGCCATGCATTCAGGTTGGTTTCCAGCGACGGCAGCTGCGCTTATCTCATTAATGATAGGTATCCTTATTGGTTTTCCCCCTGAAGCATTAGCCGTATTAGTTGGGTTCTGTGTCGCCACTGGCCCTGCATTCGCAGATATGGGGTTTGACTTAAAGACTGGGTTTATGATCCGCGGTAACGGCAAAAACCCAAATGTTGAACGCTATGGCCGAAAACAACAATATTTTGCCTCTATTATTGGTTTTTCCTGTGCCTTAGTCGTTGTTGCACTGACTTATGATTTCTATTTTCAGCAAGACAAAATTGTCCCTGCCTCTCGACTCTATGCGGCAACAATTCAAGCAGGCAGTTCATCTGATGTCGCAATGATGTTGTTACTGTGGGCCATTCCTGGGGCTGTTATTCAATTAATTGGCGGGGCAAAAAACCAAATTGGTGTTCTTTTTTCAACAGGCTTGATGATCAACTACCCCATTGCAGGTTGGACCGTTCTCGTAGCGCTCGCCGTGCGAGTCATCATACAACGCTTCTTTAATATTAGCTCAGATAAAATTTCAACTTTCGCTGGAGGACTCATTGCCGGTGATGCGCTCTATTCCACCGCCAAAGCCTTTCTTCCAACGATAAAAGCAAAACTGCTTTCCCTATGGGCTCGATAGTTTTCAATAGGAATATAATTATGATGAATATATGGCAACAAGCACAGCAAGATACCCTAGTCTCACAAAACTACGTCTATTTCGATACTGGAGCCGCAGCCCCCCCACCCAAACCGGTCATTGATGCGGTAAAGGCCTACCTCGACAAAACAGCAGAACAAGGTATCTATCTGCCAAGTTTTCGCAAAGCAACATACCAGCAGGTCGAAGTTTGCCGGAAAAAAATGGCCACGTTTATTGGTGCTAAAGAAAATGAAATTGCATTCACTAAAAATGGTACAGAGTCCATTTGTTTAATTGCTAGAGGTATTTCATGGCAAGCAGGTGATGAAGTTATTATCCCGGATACCGAAATGCTCAGTAATATTTCAATATGGCAATTGCTAGCAGAAGAAAAAGGAATAAAAATTGTTACTGTTCAAGCCGATAAGCAAGGGGTTATTTCTCCCGCATCCATAGAATGCGCCATTACCCCCAAAACGAAACTCATCAGTTTTGTGGCATTATCTAATATAACTGGCGTTATGCAACCTGTGCAGGCTATCTGTGAAATAGCCCAAAAGTATAGGGTATTAAGCCATGTCAGTGCCTCTCAGGCTATTGGAATGTATCGTGTTAATGTTCAAAGTTGGCAATGTGATTTTATGTCCTTTTGTGGACGAAAAGGCTTAAGAGCAATCGAAGGCAGTGGGATATGTTTTGTCCGTGAGTCGTTAATCCCCTTATTAACCCCAATGCTAGTTGGTTGGTGGAATAGTAGCATCGACCCTAAAACAGGTACGGTGATATTACCCAAGACCGCTAAACGTTTTGAAGCAGGTTGCCCAAATATCCCTGCAATTATCAGTTTGAACTCTGCATTAGACTATGCATCCCAATTAGGTATCGAGCAAATTGAAATACGTAATCAAACCCTCACACAATATGCTATGCAGAAATTAGCCACAATTCCAAATATTGAAATATATGGTCCAGATAATAGCAATCAGCGTATAGGAATAATTCCATTTAACATTAAGGGTATTTCCTCTGATTTATTAATGCAAAAATTAGAAGCTAAAAATATCATTATTGAATCAGGGCATTTTATGGCAACGGCAATTTTGCAGTTCTATAACATAGAAAGAATGGCTCGATTATCATTGCATTATTTTAATACTGAAAAAGAAATAGATTTATTTATTAACGCAATTAATGATATTACAAAGGAATAAAAAATGACTAAAGCATTATTAATGAGTAGTTCACGCATGGGAAACATGAATTATTTAGAACATGCTGATGAGCAAATTCATCGATTATTACAACATAAAAAACAAAATATTTTATTTATTCCTTATGCCGCAGTGACTTTTAGCTTTGATAAGTTTGAAGCCATTGTACAACCTGTATTTAGGGCCTTAGGTTATGAATTAAAATCCATTCATCATTTTAGCGACCCGATTAGTGCAGTGCAGGAAGCACAAGCTATCGCAATTGGTGGGGGAAATACATTCGCTCTACTAAAACGCCTATACGATGCCAAAATTGTTGACATAATTTCCCAGCGCGTCAAACAGGATGGAGTACCTTATATGGGGTGGAGTGCAGGAAGTAATGTTGCAACCCCTACGATCCGTACAACTAATGATATGCCTATTGTTCAACCACCTTCATTTAATTCACTGAACATATCACCATTTCAAATTAACCCACACTTTATTTCTGGCAAACCAGTTGGTCACAATGGGGAAAGCCGCGAGGAACGTTTAAATGAATTTTTGACGATTAACCCAACCGAAGAGTTAATTGCCCTCTACGAAGGTACCGCGTTATTTATTGAAAATGAACAAGGCACTATTTTAGGTGACCAAAATGCATTATGGCTACGTGGCCCCGATAAAATTGAAGAAATTACCACTAACCAACCTTTCCGATTAGATATGATTAAAGGAGCATAATAATGTCATTGAACTATGTTAGCCAAGTCTATGAGTTATTGGACAGCCCCCATGTTGATGGGGAAAAAATGTCCTCGTTATTAAGCTCTGTTAGCCCCGACCATGCTCAAATCACGGTGACCTCAGTCAACTACGAGGCTCCTGAAGATACTCGTCAATTATGCCATTTTATTAAGGTTGTCATTCCCGGTACAGAGGGAAAACTATCTGGTGGAAATTACCCAACACTTGGTATTATTGGCCGTTTAGGGGCACAACAAGCGCAACCTAATCGAATCGGGTTAGTGTCTGATGCTGATGGCTCTATTGTTGCCTTTGCAAGTGCGATGAAACTACTTGATATGGCAGCAAAAGGTAGCCGGCTTAAAGGGGATGTGATTATAACCTCCCATATTGCAACCCATGTTTCGATAACCCCTCATGACCCTGTCGACTTTATGGGGATGCCCGTTTCCTCAGCTACGATGAATAAATACGAAGTCGATAAACAGATGGATGCCATTTTATCTATCGATACATCCAAGGGAAATAGTATTATTAAACACCGAGGAATTGCGATTTCACCAACTGCCAAGCAAGGCTATATTTTGCGAGTTTCTCCAGATTTAGTGCGTTTAATGGAATATGCGACTGGTGATGTAGCAAAAACATTCCCAATTACCACGCAAGATATTTCCCCTTATGAAAACGGTGTTTATCATTTCAATTCCATTATGCAACCCCATGTTGCTACCCATGCTCCTGTAGTTGGCTTAGCCATCACAGCCAAAGCACTGGTCCCCGGTAGCGAAACCGGTGCAAGTTATGAAAGTGAACTTGTTGATGCTACAAGGTTTACTGTTGAAGTTGCGAAGCAGTTTTGTTGGAATAAAATACGTTTTTACCAACAAGACGAATATGATGTGTTGTATAACTTGTACGGTTCCCTTGCACAAATTCAAGGTTAATTTAGCGAAAAAAGGTCACTATCAAAGTGACCTTTGGGTTTTATGATAAACCGTTATGCATCATTACTGATTTTCTTTTTTGTCATCGCCATCGCAATTATCAACAGTAGGATCAAGAAAATGGACAAGGTTAATAATAACGAATAGAAACCATTCCATTGGTATTTTTCAATCACCAACGATAGCGGATAACCTGCAATTGATGCCCCAATATAAGCAAATAAGCTAACAAAGCCTGTTGACGCACCCGCAGCATTTTTATGTGAATTTTCAGCAGCGGCCATCGCAATAAGGAACTGTGGACCAAAAATAAAGAAACCAGTCATAAAAAATAAGAATGAAAATACATATTCGTTATCAACTGGCACAATCCATAAACAGAATGACGTTATGATAATCCCTAGCGCATATATGACATTCATCTGCGCACGATTACCTTTAAAGATTAAGTCAGAACCCCATCCAGCTACGATAGCCCCAAAAAAGCCACCAATTTCAAACATCATAACGACGGCGTTCGCAGACAGTAGATTAAAACCATGATCTTCAATTAAGTAAAGATTAGCCCAGTCGTTGATCCCGGTTCTAATGATATATATTACGGCATAAGACAGCGCTAATACCCACAATACCTTATTTTTAAAAATATACTGATTAAGGATCTGGCCTAGTGGTAACCCCGCCCCTTTGGCTTCATATTTTAATTCTTCAATGTCATTGCGCCATTCACCAACTGTCGGTAGCCCCATCGTACGCGGCCTATCACGTAGCAAAATACACAAACCAATACCAATCACAATAGCAATAACACCAGGGATAATCATTCCGTAGCGCCACCCTAATGCTAATGCAACACCACCAGACAAAATTGGAATTATGGCACCGCCAATATTATGCGAGGTATTCCAAATCGCCCACCATAGACCCCGCTCATTACGTGAGTACCATGTATTGAGGATTTTCGCACAAGGTGGCCATCCCCACCCTTGGAAGAATGCATTTACCATCCATAACACAATAAACATGGATATGGATGATGTTAAACCGAATAGAATATTCACGACCCCAGTGGCAATTAACCCAACCCCCATAAAGTAGCGTGGATTAGAGCGGTCACCGATGATCCCAGACAGAAACTTAGAAGCGCCGTAAGTTAGGTAAAAAGCTGTCCCAACCATTCCGATATCACCCTTTGTGATCCCCAAATCAGTTAGCATTTCAGGCATAACAAAGTTAAAACTTTTGCGTGTGAAATAAAAAACAGCATAACCAATATAACTAACAATCATTAAATGCAGACGCCAGTATTTATATTTTGCGTCGATTTCCGATTTTGACATCGTTACTGGCACATCTGGTTGTTCCTTAAATATTGACATATTGAATCCTACTAAAAGTATTAGCAGGCAAAAATATGACAATACATTGATAGCAACAATAGGTGAATCTACTTAAATGTTACAGTTTTATTACATTTTTATTTCAATTTGTTACCGACATCAAAAAAACTTAATCGATTAAGCTTCATTTTTTAATGAGTGAATTGGTTATGCCAATTGTTTTGATGACACAATATTCACACCCTGAATAGGATTGACTGCGCCTTCGAGTAGCGCTGAGGCTATATTAGTTGCAGGGCTAATTTGGCAACTTGCAGGAAGCAAACGAGATAAAAACGAAATAACCCGTATTACCACCACTTCACCAAGGCGTTCTTGGCTTCTGTGACCACTAATGACATTTGGACGCACTATTGTTAAAGAAGAAAACCCCAATGATATTAAACGCTTTTCAAGCTCCCCTTTCACTCGGCTATAGAAAAAAGGGGAATTAGCATTAGCGCCTAATGCCGAAGTCAAAACAAAGGTTGGACAATGCCATTTTTTAGCGAGCTCAGCACAGGCTAACGGGTAATCATAATCAACTCGGCGAAATGCAGCCTTTGACCCCGCTACTTTCATTGTTGACCCTAAAGTACACACCACCGCATCAACTCCCCAAAGATCTGCCTCATCTGGCAAATGATTAAAATCAACCGTTGGCGCCCATAACTTAGCATGCTCAGGTAAATCACGGCGCGTAGGCGCAATAACCTGCGTGACTCGAGGGTCAGCTAAAGCTAATGATAATACATGGCTACCGACTAGCCCTGTTGCCCCAACAATGAGTAATTTCACTTTATTTCTCCATGAGTCAGCAGTGAACCCTAACTATAGCTTAGCATTGCATCGCGCTTATTGCCTTTGCTAACTCTCCCATAATGAATAATTTTCTTCCCGACTCAAAGGTTTGTATCCCTTTTGTTGTTTGTTTGTGAAAAACGCTTGATATTGGCAATGATTCTAAAGATAATCATTCTCAATATCATTTCTATTATCAACAAATTTAGTGTGGTAAATAATATGACAGCGCCAGTTGCAGAACACAACGTCGAAACGGCAAAGCAAACCGTTAAAGCTGACGTAATAGAAAGCCAACAACTCTTGGGGCCTAATGGCAAGGTCTCAATTCAACATAATGGCGAACTTTATTTATTAAGACAAACACGTACAGGTAAATTGATTTTAACTAAGTAGTCTGTGCCAAAAATATAAATCGCAAGCCACCTAGGTTATTATCCAGGCAGCCAGCTTAATCTAAGCATAGGAAAGGTTTCTTATGGAGTTTAAACTGACGTCTGTATACCCTATTTTTGCCTCTGGGCACCCTGTATACATAAATAACTATTCGATCCACCAACATGGTTTTACACCATTCTATTTGCGTAAAATGACAGATAACGTTACTCCGTTATCACAACCAAACTACGCCTATCTCAGTGATCTACAGTCATTAACTCCCCTTTTTTCTTATGCTAGCGCACCACTTACACTCAATTTCCCCTGTGTGATACCAAAGTCAGTTCCCCCTGACCCACTCACTTTTATTTAGCCATAAGCTGCTAATTAATAAATATTTAACTCATTCTGTTTAATACAGCGAAAAATAAAATACGTTATGGAGTCTCACAATTATGTCCCATGTTTTACGAGTGTCAGTTATAACCAGTGCGATATTGGGGGTTATAGCCAGTGCACAGGCCCAAACCACTGAAGTCTCATCCAAAAAGAATGCCAACGATGTTATGACCGTCTATGCCACTGGGACTGAGCGCGATAGCTTTGATACACCAATGATGGTGACTGTAATCAAAAATAATTCCCCAGAAACCGAAACTGCAAATAACGTGAATGATATTTTACGTAAAGTGCCTGGAATTGGTGTGACAGGAACCGCTCGCACCAATGGCCAAGATATTTATATGCGTGGTTTTGATCGCAATGGGATTTTGACGCTTGTTGACGGTGTACGACAAGGTACTGATACGGGCCATATTAATGGTACCTTTATTGACCCTGCCTTGATTAAGCAAGTGGAAATCATTCGAGGCCCTTCAGCTTTGCTATATGGTAGTGGTGCCATGGGGGGAGTCATCGCGTGGGAAACTGTTGATGCGAAAGATTTATTACGTGAAGGGCAAAACCACGGCTTCCGCGTATTTACCCAAGGCTCAACTGGAGACCATAGTATTGGTTTTGGTGGTACCGCTTTTGGTCGTAGCGACAACCTTGATGGCGTATTCAGTTTCGTGACCAAAGAGACTGGCGATATTCGCATGAGTAATGGCGATGACATGGATAACAAAGAGACTATTGGCAACCTATTAGCTAAAGGAACATGGCAAATAGACGATACGCAAAAATTATCAGGCCAACTCCGTTACTACAACAACGATGCTCACGAGCCAAAAAACCCTCAAGAGCTCACTAGTACACCTAAAAACTTAAAAGTTAACCGCACGACTCGCCAACGTGATGCACAAGCGACATACCATTTAAAACCGTCTTCACAGAATTGGCTCGACCTAAAAGTGACGCCTTATTATTCAGAGGTCAATATCACAGCCAAAGGGCAAGGCACCCCTTATGAGGGGCGTACGCAAAAAACCTCTGGTATAAAGATTGATAATAAAACTAATTTCTACGACTTACCTGTTGCTTCGCATAACTTAACCTATGGCAGCGAAGCTTATCAGCAAAAACAAACCCCTTACGCGGCAGCCACTCAATTCCCTGATGCTGAGATCACCTTTGCTTCTGGCTTTTTACAAGATGAGATCACCTTAAAAGATTTACCTGTTTCGTTCATTATCGGCACACGTTATGACCATTATAAATCGAAAGCGAAAGGTAATGAAAAAGTCAAAGAAGGTAAATGGTCATCTAAAGGAGCAGTCAGTATTACGCCAACTGACTGGTCAATGCTGTTTGCTTCATATTCTGAAGCATTTCGCGCACCTACCATGATGGAAATGTATAACGATAGTATTCACTTCCCTATGGGACCGAATAAATTTAACAGATGGCGTCCTAACCCAAACTTAAAACCAGAAACAACTCGGACAGCTGAATATGGCTTTGGTTTGCGTTTTGATGACTTAATGATGGCTCGTGACAACCTACAGTTTAAAGCGAGCTACTTTGATACTAAAGCGAAAGACTACATCAATACCGACGTTAATATGGTGGAAAACTACACCACCTCTATCAATGCCAAACGCGCCAAAATTTGGGGTTGGGATGCTTCTCTCGATTATACAAATGATTATGCCAAATGGAGTTTAGCTTACAACCGCACTGAAGGAATTAATGAATTCAATGGTGAGTCAATTACCTCCATCAAGCCAGAATCCGTCACAAGCAACCTGTCAATCCCTGTCGCCAATAGTGGGTTCTCTGTAGGCTGGTTAAGCGAATTTACACGCCACACCAATTTCAATAAAGCCTCAAAAGCCCCTAAACAAGCGGGGTATGCAGTTCATGACTTTTACGTCAGTTACCAAGGTGATGGGCAGCTCAAAGGGTTAGGAACGAGTGTGGTATTAGGCAATGCCTTCGACAAAGAATATTACTCATCGCAAGGCATTCCGCAAGATGGTCGTAATGCCAAGCTACTTGTCAGCTTCCAATGGTAATTCACACAATTTAAGGAGATACACGTGAATTCAACACTTTTCGAGCGTTACCAACAAGCTAAAGCAGATAATAAAGCCAGATACGCTCGTGATCTTGCCGCTTATTTAAATGTTTCTGAAGCACAACTGCTACACAGTCGTGTGGGTCATGATAAAGCTGTGCGCTTAGATATTGATGCACCTATGCTTCTGACCGAATTGGCCAGTGTTGGGAAAGTCAAAGCTATTACTCGCAACGAATACGTGGTTCATGAGCAAGTTGGTCGCTATGACAATGCCACATTTAGCCCGCATGGTGGGTTAATTTTGAACCCTCGCGCACTTGATTTGCGGATGTTTTTTAGTCACTGGGATGCGATTTTTGCCCTGACTGAAGAAAGCAAACAAGGTGAACGCCACAGTATTCAGTTCTTTGACAAACATGGTGATGCTCTACATAAGGTCTATACCACTGAAGAAACGGATATGGCGGCTTGGTATGCGCTCATTGACAAATACACAACCCAAGATAATGCAGAATTAGTTCATCAGCCCATCGTTCCTTTTACCAGTCAACCTATTAGCGAGGAACTAAAGCGCCAGTTAGAACAACAATGGCGCAATATGACGGATGTCCATCAGTTTTTTGTGTTGTTAAAGAAAAATAACTTAAGCCGCCAGCAAGTTTTTGCCGCTGTTAGCGATGATTTAGCTTGGAAAGTCCCTAATGATTCCTTCAATCAGCTGATTAATACTGCATTTAAGGATCAGAATGAAATCATGATTTTTGTGGGCAACCGCGGATGTGTGCAAATTTTTACTGGTGAAATAAAAAAAATCATGCCATACCAAAGCGAAGGTTCAGACTTAAAGTGGCTAAACATTTTCAACCCTGATTTCACCTTGCACATGATTGAAAATGGCATTGCCGAATGCTGGGTAACTCGTAAACCCACACAAGATGGCTTTGTAACTAGTCTTGAAGTCTTTGATAACCAAGGAAATCAAATCGCACAAATGTATGGGCAGCGTACCGAAGGGACTCCAGAGCAAGAGCAATGGCGCCAACAAGTCACCGCATTACCACGCATTTAAAACTAGGTAACTTATTATGAAACAATGGCTTCTAACAATTGCAACGCTGGTCATATCAATGAGTGCTTACGCAACAGAACGTATCGTCACTTTAGGTGGTGACGTCACTGAAATTGTGTATGCCCTAGGAGCGGAACAACAACTCGTTGCCCGCGATAGCACCAGCCTTCACCCCGAGCAAGCAACCAAACTTCCTGATGTTGGCTACATGCGGATGCTAAATGCGGAGGGCGTGTTATCCATGCGCCCAACACTCGTACTAGCGAGTGAGCTCGCAAAACCTTCGATGGCATTATCACAAATAGAAAAAAGTGGTGTAAAAATCATCAAGGTAACGGGGAAGCCTAATTTAGAAGCCATTCCCAAAAAAATTGAGACTATTGCTAACGCCGTGGGAAAAACGAGCCAAGGCGAGCAACTTATTAATCAATTTAATCAAGCACTAAGCCAGGTCAATACAACGCCTATTGATAAAAAAGTTCTATTTATCATGAGCCATGGCGGAGTCCTGCCCCTTGCAGCAGGGAAGCAGACTGCCGCAGATAGTGTTATCAGCGCCATCGGGGCAAAAAATGCGATGTCTAACTTTGAGAGTTACCGCCCTTTATCTCAAGAAGGGTTACTCTCAAGCCAACCTGATTTAATCGTGTTTACGGAAGAAGGCGTTAAGTCACTAGGGGGAATCGATAAAGTGTGGAAATTACAGGGAATGTCAATGACACCTGCTGGGAAAAACAAAGCTCTGCTCGTTGTTGACGATGTCGGTATGCTCACCTTTAGCTTAGGTACCCCTCAAGTCATGCAACAACTACGTGAGGCATTAGAAAAGTCCCAATGAGCCGTTTTAAAAACCCATTTTTGGTGATTATCGTTTTATTTCTAGTGCTTTGTGGCCTGACCGTTCTCGCATCTAATGCAGGTGCAATGAACTTTTCATTTAAAACGCTGTGGCAAGCTTCTGCCACAGATACCGACTGGCAAATTTGGTTAAACATTCGCCTGCCGCGTATTTTAATTGCAATCCTAGTCGGCCTTGCACTCGCTGTTTCAGGTGCAATTATGCAGGGCCTATTTCGTAATCCGCTTGCGGACCCAAGTTTATTGGGGATTAGTAGTGGTGCTGCTTTATCCGTTGCCGCTTTTATTGTTTTTTCCATTTCATTGCCGACGGTTATGCAGGGCTATGGTCACGTTGCTGCCGCATTCGTGGGTAGCCTGACCGTTTCTTTCATTATTTTTAGTTTGAATCGTTCATCAAATGGCAATCTAGCACGGCTTTTATTAGCCGGAATTGCCATTAATGCATTGTGTATGTCATTTATTGGGGTTCTTAGCTATATCAGTAATGACCAACAACTCAGAACATTTAGCTTATGGATGATGGGAACACTCGGGAATGTTGACTGGACTTCATTGGCTATTGCCGCTTCCGTTATTTTGCCCATCAGTGTTGTCTGTTTAGCACAAGGGAACAAGCTTAATATCTTACAACTCGGCGATGAAGACGCTCATTATCTTGGCCTAAATGTTGAACGTGCTAAATTTATTTTACTCTTCCTTAGCGCCATGTTGGTCGGCTGTGCTGTTGCGATGAGCGGTGTCATTGGTTTTGTTGGCTTAGTCGTTCCGCATTTGATCCGCATGACACTTGGCCCTGATCACCGCTGGTTAATTCCAGGTTCTGCGATAGTCGGTGCTTCACTACTCTTAATTGCCGATACTATTGCGCGAACAGCTGTTGCCCCTGCAGAAATACCTGTTGGTTTACTCACAGGCCTTATTGGTGGCCCCTATTTCTTATGGTTGATTCTACGGCAACCCGCGGGGAAAATTTAAATGACGCAAATGAAACCAACATTGTTAGAAGCCAAAAATTTATCTTACAAAATCCACGACAAAACCTTGATCCAAGATATCAGTTTATCGATAGGACAAGGGGAAATGGTCGTTATTATTGGGCCTAATGGTGCAGGTAAATCCAGTTTATTGAAGTTACTCACCGGCTACAATACTCCAACTCAAGGTGCTTGCTTTTTAGAAGGCAAGGCACTATCCGATTGGGATCACAACCACTTAGCACGTAAACGCGCTGTCATGAAACAGCATAGTCACCTGCAATTTGCATTTACGGTTGAAGATGTAGTTGCTATGGGGAGAACACCTTATGGCTCTGAAAACAAGCACCTTGCCATTGATGAGGCGTTATCACAAACGCACTGCCAACCATTGCGTCAACGGGATTACCGGCAGCTTTCAGGGGGGGAACAACAGCGAGTCCAATTAGCGCGCGTGTTAGCCCAATTATGGCAGCCAACCCCACAACCGGCTTGTTTATTTCTTGATGAGCCAACCTCTGCTCTCGATTTATACCACCAACAGCATAGCCTACGGTTATTACACCAACTCACTCGTGAACAGCCACTAGCAGTTTGCTGCGTATTGCATGACCTTAACCTTACAGCATTATATGCGGATAAAGTCTTATTAATCCATGATGGTCAACTTGTGGCGAAAGGTTCTCCTACTGATGTATTAACCACCGAAAACCTAACGCGTTGGTATCAAGCAGATTTAGGCGTCACTCTACACCCTGAAAATAACACACCATATATTTATTTACGCCATTGATTTATTTATAATATTAATTACCCCATAAGCACTTTAACTCATAACTTGCTAAAGTGCTTTTATTTACCCTTTAATCTAATTATCTGTCACTATTTAAAATAGCCCTACTCTTATAAGTTGTTGCCGTGATGATTTATTTCCTGCATAGCCTATTGATTTACCATTATTAAATATACAACGTGGTTATTATTCTAAAAATGAGTAGAATCAAAACAATACGTTAATAATAAGCCTAAATTAAAAAATAAATATCAAGTAATTTCACTTAGAATGCATGTCTGATTTAGTAAAGCTGACAAGGAAGCACATGGAAAATAATATCATAACAACATTAATAGAATTAACACACCGAGGAAATGATGATGTAAAAATAGCGGCCATATCTGCATTGGGGGATTATCGAGCCACAGTTGAGCAGCAGACGGCTGTCACTCGGCTACTTGAATTATGCAAAGACCCAAATAAAGATGTTGCGGTATCTGCAATAAAAGCATTAAGTAAACTTTCTGACCACTTTTAATCTATGGGTAATACTATTTTTTCGAGTCATGCTATTGTATATAGCACTCACCTTCTAGCTTATTGTCATAAACTTTAACAGGCTTTCTTATTCCCTGAAAAATCACCATTGAACCTGATAACGACGAAGATAAACCCCTATGACTTATTAGGTAATTTGGTGATTAAACTCTCTCATAAAATAGCACACAGCAACCGAGTTTTTTTAATATTATTTATAATTTTATTTTGCTAATATCAACGTTCCTGCACTTTAATAATTAGGAAATTAATAATATTAATATATTTCTCCCATCTATTTTTAATAATAGTATTTTTTAGGATAAATTATGGATCACAGAGTGTTAGAAACATTTCTTCGTTTAACTAAACGAAAAAATGATGACGTCAAAATAGCCGCCATTTCAGCTTTAGGTAACTGTAAACTACCTATTGAGCAAAATAATACAATTAACCGATTACTTGAACTCTGTCATGACCCAAATAGAGATGTTGCAATAAGTGCAATCAATGCTGTGAGCAAATTATTAAACCAACACTTTGAATAGAATAATACTCTGAAATTTGTTATCTAAATATTTCTAATTTTTATAATAAAAAAGTGAAACTCATTATCGAGCCCCACTTTTTATGTTTTAGTTATTTTATTTCAAATGTAATGCATGGAACGCAATGTGTTCACCAATAAAACTACTAATAAAATAGTAACTGTGGTCATAACCATCGCGTAAATTTAATGTATATGCATGCTGTTTTTTATCGCAAATATCAGCAAACAATTCAGGCTTTAACTGTTCTTTATAAAAAGGGTCCGCCGTACCCACATCGACTAATATTGGGGGAATAGAGTCCGCGTTTTCAAGCAAATTTACCGTATCGTATTGAGACCAACGCTCCCGTTCATCCCCTAAATATGCCGTAAATGCTTTTTGCCCCCATGGAACTTGAGATGGAGCCACAATAGGTGCAAACGCAGATAAACTACAATAACGGCCCGTATTACGTAAGCCAATCATCAGTGCCCCATGCCCACCCATGGAATGACCAAAAATGGAGCGCTTATCTGAAGCGGGTAAATGAGCTTCGACCAAAGTGGGTAATTCCGACACAATATAATCATACATTTGGTAATGGCTATTCCATGGAGCTTGCAGAGCATTAATGTAAAAACCCGCTCCTTGACCCAAGTCATAAGCCTCATCATCCGCCACTTTAGCCCCTCTAGGGCTTGTGTCAGGGGCTACCAAAATAACACCATGCTGAGCAGCAAACTGCTGCGCACCCGCCTTAGTAATAAAATTTTGCTCATCGCAGGTTAACCCTGACAACCAATAAATCACTGGGCAAGGCTGAATTTTTGCCTGAGGCGGTAAATAGGCAGCAAATTTCATTTCACAGCCAAGCACCGTAGATTGATGTTGATAAACATCTTGCCACCCCCCAAAAGAGGCATGGCGTTCAATTCTCTCCATGACCCCCTCCCTTAGTCGTAGTGAATAACTGTACGAATTGATTTACCTTCATGCATTAAATCAAATGCTTCATTAATGCTATCTAATGGTAAGGTATGTGTCACAAACGGCGCGAGTTCGATATCCCCTTTCATTGCATCTTCAACCATTTTTGGTAGTTGACTACGCCCTTTCACACCACCAAATGCAGTGCCTCGCCATGAACGACCTGTAACCAATTGGAATGGGCGAGTCGATATTTCCTGCCCTGCACCAGCAACACCAATAATAATTGATTGCCCCCAACCACGGTGGGCACTTTCCAATGCTGCTCGCATCACATTGACATTACCAATACATTCAAAAGTATGGTCAACCCCCCACTCCGTCATTTCAATTAATACCTGCTGGATGGGTTTATCATAATCTTTAGGGTTTAAACATTCCGTTGCACCAAACTGACGTGCTAATTCAAATTTTGCGGGGTTAGTATCAATCGCAATAATGCGCCCAGCTTTTGCTTGTCTTGCCCCTTGAATGACAGCAAGGCCAATACCACCTAGACCAAATACAGCAACAGAATCACCTTCTTGTACTTTCGCCGTATTGTGAACTGCGCCAATACCTGTTGTTACACCGCAACCTAGTAAGCAAACCTCTTCATGATTGGCTTGCGGATTAATTTTCGCTAAAGAGACTTCTGCAACCACAGTATATTCACTGAAGGTTGAGCACCCCATATAATGGTAAATAGGTTGCCCGTTATAGGAAAAACGCGTTGTACCGTCAGGCATTACGCCTTTACCTTGTGTTGCCCGTACAGACACACACAAATTGGTTTTACCTGATTCACAGAAAACACACTTCCCACACTCCGCAGTATAAAGAGGAATAACATGGTCACCTACCTCAACACTTGTTACCCCTTCACCAACTTCCACAACAACCCCAGCACCTTCATGCCCTAAGACAACGGGGAAAAGCCCTTCTGGGTCATCGCCTGACAAGGTGAAAGCATCCGTATGACAAACACCCGTGTGGCTAATCTTAATTAACACTTCCCCAGCTTGAGGAGGCATTACATCAATCTCTACAATTTTTAGTGGTTCGCCTGGACCAAATGCGACTGCTGCACGTGATTTCATCATTATTCCTTATTTATTTATCGCAAGTATGTTCGAATCAGTGAAATAGCATCATCCACTGAATCTTTTTGCAATTGTGTTGTTGCTGACTCTTGAAGCCCTTCGCGTAAGTGGCTTTCTAATACCCCAGCCATCAAACCATTAACTGCACCGCGAATTGCCGCTATTTGCTGTAAAATCGCGGCGCATTCAGCTTCATCTTCCAAAGCCGACTCTAGAGCTAATAACTGCCCCTTTATTTTCCTGACTCTCGTCAGTACCGCTTTTTTTTCTTTTGGTGAATGTGGCATATTCAAGCCCTTTCTTATACATAGGGGGAGTATAGTATCTAAGAGATTATCTGTACAGGGCTTATCTATTTGTAAAAATAAAAACTTAAAATTCCCCTTAGTGAGAAAATAAATTATCTATTTGGTTTATAAAGTATAATTAACTTATATGCAGAGAAAGAAAGGTATAAAAGCGTCAAATACCAGGCTGAAAAGTAATTTTCCTCGCCCACTTAAGCGTAAAAAATTTTCGATGAAAAATGCAAAGTAAATATCCCAAAGATGGGTTATCTACTTTGCAAATTAATAACCAAGGTTTAGATTAGTTGTTCAAGGTTTTTAATCGGTTGATTTCTTCGCGAAGAGCATCTATTTCTCGCTCTAATTTCTCAGTATTGTCAAGGTGATACTGATTATTCAACCTCGTAGGGCCTGTCGCACCCGAATAATGGTCATAACAATTATTTTGTACCTTAGTAATCGCACGTTCTAACCCAGCAACTCTATTTCGATTCCCATGCATTTTGGCATATCTTAATTGCTTTTCTAATTGGTAAATTTTATTTTCACAACCATAGTATTTATATCCTGCCGAAGAAGATAATGGGATAAATAATATTGATAAAAATATTAACAATACTTTTTTCATTCAAGACTCCTACATACAAAAATATTTTAATCACTAAAATATAATCATTTTTGTACATTATTTAATATAGGCAACCTCCTAATTTAGCTTAATCCAATAGAATATAACAAATAAAATGCGTAAAACACCGTAATGATGATAATGATTATTTATCATAAATACTAAATGAAGCTAAAAACATTCTTTCTGATGCTTTATTACAGACAGACATACTTTTCTTTGTTACTTTATGTTCAACGGACTATTCTACAAGGATGTAGCTAAAAATTTGTTCCTTAATCTTATCAGTTTTCTCTGGTTAAGCATTATTCTCCCAACCAAATCGATTAGTTTAATTCAACTATTATCGTTATATAGTCGTTTCCTGCCTTGATTAAACTGACTTCTTAAACTTCTCATCAATTAAGCACTATTGGCTAATAGCCAGCGAATTTAATAAAAATAGGATATAACGAATACTTTTTCTTGGTTAAGAATAGGTCGAAACCATCACTGCTTTTCATTTTTATTTTGCGGCTATTTACGGAGTAACGCTATAGTATAGATTCTAAAGAAAATCACCCCCACAGAGAGTATTAATGCACCCTTCTGAATTCGAATTAACATTTGCAAATGCTGACGAAAAACGTTTTCATAGCGCATTAAAACAGGCGAGCCAAGCGTACCTGCACGCAAAACAAGACCATGTATATGCAGGGAAAGCTGACCTAATAGCTATAGTGACCTTGTTTGCTATTGCTCTATTGAGTTACCTGCCAACACTGTTTACCTCGTCCACTTTGGTTTACGTATCCTCTTACTTTGTATTCGTTCTACTTATTATGTTATTAAATGTAATAGGCCAACATGACGCTTGCCACAATACCCTGTTTAAAACACGCTGGAAAAATCGCGTATTTGGGCGCTTCGTAACCTTACCTCTGGGACTAGAGCCTGAATTTTGGCGTACACGGCACGTTCATTATCACCATCATTACGCCAATATTGAACACTATGATCTAGATACTGAAGAAAATGGGGTTTTTCGCCAAACGCCATTCCAGAAATGGCGTCCCTTTATGAAATATCAACATATTTATTGGCCTTTTGTTGCCTCACTCTCATTGACATGGATTGCATTAGTATTTGATTGGTCAGATAGAACTGGGAAAACACGCTTAAAAACTCAAAAAGTTTTAGAGGGTAAGTTAGGATGGAGCCTCTTTCTTGCTAGCAAATTAGGCCATTTAATCTTAATGATAGGGTTGCCGTTATTCTTTGCTCATAGCCATGGGATCAGTTATACCACAATATTTATTACTTATTTATTAAGCCAAATGGTCGCCTCTATTTTTGTCATTTACTTGCTCCTCGGTACTCATTGGGCAGAAACACAATTTTTTACCGCTCCTGATGACAAGCAAATAAAACATGGTTGGTACCATCATAATTTTGTGACGGCTTGTGATTGGGTCCCTTCACCTCATTATTTGTGGCGCTTAACCGGTGGGTTAAATTACCACCTCACTCACCACCTTTTCCCTAATTGGCACCACCGTCATTACCCTGCTCTCGCCAAGATTTTGGCAACGCTAGCACAACAACATAACATGCCGTATCGTTGCATTAATTACAAACAGCTTGTTGCTGCGCAGTTACGTTTCTTACGACAAATGGGGGAGCCTCCCTTATCATAATTCCCTAAACAATGTTGTCTTATTCCCCCCTTACTTTCGCAATGCCAAGCATATCCTAAATAAATTAATTTAGGATATGTCACCATCAAAATAATTACTTAAGAGTAACACGTTAGACTTTTGCTATTTTATTACTAAAAAAACATTGTTAATAACAATCAATTAAAACAATTGATTTAATTATTGATATAAAAATAAGCAACCCATTATCCTTCATTACAACCAACACCTTTTATTTATCATTTATTTAGCATTAATTTATTAAGAAATTATTAAGTCGGACATTACGTTTATTGATGATTTATTTAAGTTATAAAAAATATAATCGAAGAAAAATTATATTTAAAACTACACACTACAATTTTAGAATGGTTAAAACTCGCATGAAAAAAGCAGAGTATTTTATAAAACAATTACGCACATTTGTTGTCAGTGATAAAACGTATCTGGCTAATAAATTTACTAAAAATCTTAATTATCGTCCTGATTTTAAAGCCCCGAAAAGCTTTAATGAGAAGGTGAATTTTAGGATGCTACGTGACAAAAACCCACTTTACACTCAGTTTGCAAATAAACTAGCCGTACGTGATTATGTTTCCCGTACAATAGGTAATGAATATTTAGTCCCTATTTTAGCGACTTATAAAAATGCCAATGAAATCATTATTGATGACCTACCGGAATGTTTTGTTTTAAAATGTAGTCATGATAGCGGCAGTAGCGTTATATGTAATAATAAAGCTGAATTTAATTGGCCGAAAGCAAAGGATAAATTGGCATTTCATTTAACCAAAAACCTTTATTACATTACTCGTGAACGTCATTATAAAAATATTCCAGCACGCATTATCTGCGAGGAATATATTGATTTATTTGCCAATAAAAACAAAAAACTCGTGCCTGAAACATGCCGTGTTCACTGTTTCTCTGGTAAACCTGTCTATGCTGAAATTGATTATACTGATGAGCTTGGTAATGAATTTATTAACATCTATGATGTTAATTGGCAGTTGCAGCCCGTTACCTTTGGCTACCCGAATATGTTAGACCCTGTTCCTGAACCACCATTGTTTAAAGAAATGTTACGTCTAGCCGAAATCCTGGTCACTCCTTTTGACTACTGTCGAGCCGACTTTTTAATGTCAGATGAAAATACACTTTATTTTAGTGAGTTGACCTTTGCACCAAATGCAGGCAGAACAGAAATATCGCCTCTTTCATGGGACTTTAAACTGGGGGAATTGTGGGAGCAGCGGATCACACCAGCAAAAAATGATGTTCCTGTAGGGGCTAAACTCGCCACCCCTGCCGCTAACAAGAAAAAATAATACTAAATAAAACAAAAGGCTCTGTACTAAATAACAGAGCCTTTTTGTTGTTGGCAAACTGAGTAAATTTAATTCGCCAAAACACTCGCTTTACGGCGTAAGCTAGCAATTAACATATAAATTGCCGTTACCAACAATACAAGGAAGAAGAAATCCACTAGCCCATTCTGCTGGTTTAAAAAAGTCCCAGCTGCTATCGGCCCCATTGCTGAGCCAATACTATAACTAAATAGCATAACCTGAGTTGCTGCAACAATATAGGACGAATCAAGGTTGTCACAAGCTAAGGTAATTGCAACAGGATATAGCGCAAATGTTGACATCCCTAATAATGCTAGAGCCACAATCATGACTAAATAATCGCTAGAGATATAAATCACCCCCATCGCGAAAACACCTAACAAAGAAACCATCGCCAATAATAATGTTTTACTCATCATAACAGATAACTTGCTGACGACTGGCTGAATTAACATCCCACCTAAAATAATTGAAGCCATCAAAACACCCACTTGGTCAGTGGTAAATTGATCTTTTTTCAATGATAGTGGCATTAACCCATAGATAGTGCCCATCGTCATACCCGAAACCATGCAACCAATAATTGCGGGTTTACTTAAACGAGATATTTTCTTTAATGATAATTTTTGGTGTGAGCCACTTTCAGGCTGGCCTCCACGCACAAATAATGGCGGCATAACAGCTAATAATAATAACCCTAAAACCACCATAAAAGGGTATGCACCATGCGTACCAATAACGCCAATCGCCAATTGACCTAGTGTTGTCCCGCCATATAATGAAGTCATATAAAAACTTAGGCGTTTTGCTCGTTCTTTAGGGTTATCACCAATCAATAACCAAGATTCAACAACGACAAAAATACCGGCGACAGCAACCCCTGCGATTAAGCGGTTCGGCAGCCAAGCTTCAATGGTAGGAACCCAAGGTAGTACAATCACCGTTGCCGCTAACATTAACAGAAAACCAATAAATGCTAAGCGATGGCCTATTTTTGCAATAACAGGTTCAATCAGCATTGAACCAATTAATAAGCCAATATAATAAGCGCTGGCTAACCACCCGGCATATTGTGTGTCAATGCCAAAACTCCCCATCGACAGAGGAATTAAGCTCATTAAATAACCCGATGCAATAGCAAAAATCGTTAACCCTGCAACAGGAACGAATGCATTGTCGCGTTTGCGCATGATAGTAGTGGACTGATTCACGCCCCACTCTCCAACTAACAAAGTAAATAATATGCGCTGCAACTACATCGTAGAATACGACAACGTTGTGTTCTTAAAAAAGGAACACAATTCGGCGATTAGTGCAGTAGTAAAATAACAAAGGTAAGACTAATTTGAGCGCAATATAGATCGTTCAATCGCTAAGTTAAAATGAGAAAATCTAATGGTGACTAGCAAAATAATTTATGTGAGAAAAATCACGTTTTTTACCAGGGATAACTTAGATAAAACACTGGTACAAAAAATAAATTATCACATTAAAAACAACAAGTTAAACAAAGCAAAGCTTAAATAGTTTCTGTTACTTTTTGATACAACTTAAGTAATATTCCAAGTAGCGAAAAGTGCTATCCCACAAAATAATTCATTTATTAATTTATTCATTACAATATTGACTATATAAAGCCAATCACCCCCAACTATTTTATATTCAATAACCCCATCACTTTTTCTTTTTATATAAGCGTAGGCATTAGATGATTCGTTTCCAAAATAGCCAACACTTAACTTATAGCTCATAAAATAATTACGGAGTGTTTAATCAATGCCAATGATAACTGACCGACTTAAGTTGAAAGACGACGCCAAAGTGTTGTTCTACTAATCCCTAAATACTGAGCTACGGCTTTGCGGTCCCCATTAAACCGGGCCATCACTTGCTCTAATGACTCATCAAGTTTATTTTCCGTTACTATTTCAGTGCCATCATCGATATGCCTTTCTGGTGACAAACTCATTAACATCGTTTTTGTAATTGCTTTTTCTGGATAAGCGCTGCAATACAATGCCACACGCTCCATTAAATTTCTCAATTCACGTACGTTACCAGGCCACGCATAATTGACAAAAAAATCACGGCTATCCAACAATTGCTGGACCCGAAATGAAGGTAATGGCAGCATCAAACCTGCAAATGCTAGCTTTAATAACCTTTCAGCTAGCACCAAAATATCGTCTCCGCGCTCATTGAGAGCAGGCACTCGCATTCTTAGCACCCCAAGTCGGTAAAAAAGATCAGCTCGAAAACGCCCTTCTTTTACCCAGCTATCTAAATCACAATGTGTCGCACAAATAACTCTCACATCCACCTGTAGAGGTTTATACCCCCCCACACGTACCACAGAACGCTCTTCCAGAACCCTAAGTAACCGAGTTTGTAATGCAATTGGCATCTCACCTATTTCATCTAAAAACAGCGTTCCACCATTCGCGATCTCAAATAACCCAGCACGACCACCGCGTCGAGACCCTGTAAATGCCCCTTCTTCATAACCGAAGAGTTCAGCCTCTAGCAATGTTTCCGGAATTGCGCCACAGTTTACAGCCACAAATGGCATATGTTTTTTACTGCGCTTATGTTGATTAAATAAGCTAAACTCATGATGGATTGCTTGTGCAACCATTTCCTTCCCTGTTCCACTGTCCCCTTGAATAAGTACAGTCGCATCTGAACGGGCATACAGCATAATCGTTTGCCGCACATGTTCCATGGGGGATGAAGAGCCAATCAAGTCATTGATAGTATAGCGAACTTTTGTAGGGTTAACGGGCAAATACTTATCTTGGGAACGACTATTTTGCTGTGATAATCTGCTCAGTTCAATCGCATCAGAAAATGCTTGTCGTATCGTTTGCGTCGAGTAAACAAAAATCCCTGTCATGCCCATTTCATCGGCAAGGTCCATAATCAAACCCGCACCAACCACGACTGATATTCCCATCGCTTTTAGAGCTTTAAGCTGCGATCTCGCATCTTCCGCTGTCACATAACTTCGTTGCTCAATATGCAAACCGAAGCGGGATTGAAACTCATCCAATGAAGGAATGATATTTTTATAATTGATAATTCCTACTTTATCGCTTATTTCTCTGGCCTTTGCTAATGATTGCATCACATCAAAGCCGCTGATTTTGACAATAATAACCGGAACTGAAACATGACTTTTCAAATAAGCCCCATTCGAACCTGCGCTAATAATGGCATCACAATGCCCTTCTTTTAAACGCTCACGTACGGCTTCTGCCGCCTGCTCAAAGCCAAGGTTTAATGGGGTAATGTCAGCTTGTTCGCTAAACTCAGGGCTAATATCCCGAAAAAGCGTGAATAATCTCGATACTGAGACGGTCCAAATAATCGGTTTATCCATAAAGACGATACCTTTCTCATGTTTCATTTTATGTTTCATTTAACAATATAATGTTTCAATGAAACAAAATAGCCTATTATTTAAAATCTGCTCTTAATGTCACAATTTAAATAAATTCTTAATCAATTGATTTCTAATAATTTTATAAAAAATATTTTTTATTTTTCAAACTGGCATACCAATTGCTATATGACTACCACTACAATAAATTTATTACATATCATTAACAATTAATGAGGCTACTATGTCATCGATTTCTGCTGGACAAAAATTTCGTGATGCAGTCACGCAAGAATCTCCATTGCAATTAGTGGGAACAATTAATGCCAACCACGCCTTACTCGCTAAACAAGCAGGTTATAAAGCTATCTATTTATCTGGTGGAGGGGTCGCTGCTGGGTCATTAGGCATGCCTGATTTAGGTATTTCAACATTAGATGATGTACTGATTGATATTCGTCGCATCACAGATGTGTGTGATTTACCGCTACTGGTTGATGCAGATATTGGCTTTGGCCCTTCCGCTTTTAATGTGGCTCGTACAGTAAAATCGTTCTGTAAAGCAGGAGCCGCAGGCTTGCACATTGAAGATCAAGTTGGTGCAAAGCGCTGTGGTCATCGCCCTAATAAAGAAATTGTCTCGACACAAGAAATGGTTGACCGTATTAAAGCGGCAGTTGATGCACGTACAGATGATAGCTTTGTGATTATGGCACGAACAGACGCCTTAGCTGTTGAAGGAATAGATGCCGCGCTTGAGCGAGCACACGCCTATATAGAAGCCGGTGCTGATATGCTATTTCCAGAAGCCATTACTGAACTATCCATGTACCAGCGCTTTACGAGTAATACATCCGCCCCAGTGTTGGCTAATTTAACTGAATTTGGCCAAACCCCGCTGTTTACCCTTGATGAGCTGCGCAGTGTCGGCATCGCAATTGCGCTTTACCCGCTTTCTGCATTTCGCGCGATGAATAAAGCAGCAGAACAGGTTTATTCCACACTACGTAAAGAAGGCACCCAAAAAAGTGTTATTCCTCTTATGCAAACACGGGAAGAACTTTATCAAAGCATTCATTACTACGATTATGAACAAAAACTTGATGCTTTGTTTGCTCAGAAAAAACCTTAATTCGTTAGGCCATCATATTTAACACAAGTTGCACCTCCTCTATCCCCTACAAGGAATAAATGATGAATGAACAACTTAATCGCCCTGAAGCATCTCAATTTAAACCTAAAAAATCTGTTGCGCTTTCCGGTATCGCGGCTGGAAATACCGCTCTTTGTACTGTAGGCCGTAATGGCAATGACCTACATTACCGTGGGTTTGATATTCATGACTTAGCAACTCAGTGTGAATTTGAAGAGGTCGCTTATTTGCTGATCCACGATAGGCTTCCTACCGCAACCGAACTAGTCGCTTATAAAGAAAAACTAAAATCTTTTCGTGGGTTACCTGCCGATGTAAAAAAAACGCTAGAGTCCATTCCAGCTAATGCACACCCAATGGATGTCATGCGTACAGGGGTTTCAATGATGGGCTGTGTCCTTCCAGAAAAAGAATCCCATTCCTTTTCTGCTGCTAGAGATATCGCTGACCGCTTACTGGCATCGTTAGGCTCAATGTTACTGTATTGGTATCATTTTAGTCATCATGGACGCCGCATAGAGACCCAAACCGATGATGACTCTATTGGCGCACATTTTTTACATTTATTACACGGTAAAACCCCCCCTGCACAGTGGGAAAAATACATGCATATTGCCTCTATTTTATACGCAGAGCATGAATTCAATGCATCCACTTTTGCAGCCAGAGTTATTGCAGGTACAGGGACAGACTTTTATTCCGCAATGACCGGTGCTATTGCTGCACTTCGAGGTCCTAAACACGGTGGAGCAAATGAAGTTTCATTAGAAATTCAGCAACGTTATGCATCGATGGATGAAGCTGAACAAGACATTATGTCTCGTGTAAAAAATAACGAGGTGATTATTGGTTTCGGTCATCCCGTTTATACCCTCGCCGACCCACGCCATCCCATTATTAAATCGGTAGCTTTACAGTTATCTGAACAAAACTTAAATCGTCATTTATACACGGTTGCTGACCGCATTGAATCCGTGATGAAACGCGAAAAAAATATGTTTCCTAATTTAGATTGGTTTTCCGCAGTGGTGTATCACTTGATGGGCATCCCAACCGCCATGTTTACCCCATTGTTTGTCATGGCACGTACTGCGGGCTGGTCTGCTCATATTCTTGAACAACGACAAGACAATAAAATTATTCGCCCTTCAGCCAACTACATTGGCCCTGAAAATCAACTATTTACTCCGATAGAACAGCGCTAATAAAGGTAAAATAATGACAACTCAAACCGTTAATTCGCAGAAAATTGAATTTGATAAAGTGATCAGCGACATTGTTGATTATGTAGTGAATTACCCCATTGTCTCTGATTTAGCTTACGATACGGCCTATCATTGCCTGTTAGATACATTAGGTTGTGGCATGGAGTCGCTCGAATACCCCGCTTGCAAAAAATTGCTGGGCCCTATCGTCCCCGGAACAATCGTACCTAATGGCACAAAAATTCCTGGTACACAGTTTCAATTAGATCCTGTTCAAGGCGCATTTAATCTCGGTACAATGTGTCGCTGGTTAGATTTTAACGATACTTGGCTTGCCGCTGAATGGGGGCACCCTTCTGATAACCTAGGGGGGATTTTAGCAACAGCAGATTGGTTATCGAGAGAGAACATCAGCAAAGGAAAACCGCCATTAGTAATTAGAGATGTTTTAACCGCAATGATTAAAGCCCATGAAATTCAAGGTTGTATTGCGCTAGAAAACGCCTTTAACAAAGTGGGTCTCGACCATGTTATTTTAGTTAAAGTAGCATCAACCGCCGTTGTTGCTCACATGTTAGGGTTAGAAAGAGAACAGATCCTAAATGCAGTTTCTCAAGCGTGGATTGATGGTCATAGCTTACGGACTTATCGACATGCGCCCAATACGGGCTCGCGTAAGTCATGGGCAGCCGGTGATGCCACATCACGAGCAGTTAGGCTTGCGTTAATGGCTCAAAAAGGTGAAATGGGCTACCCAACCGCTTTGACTGCTAAAACATGGGGCTTCTATGATGTTTTGTTTGATGGGAAACCACTGACTTTTCAACGTCCTTATGGTTCATATGTTATGGAAAATGTTTTATTTAAAATTTCCTTCCCAGCAGAATTTCACTCACAAACAGCAGTTGAAGCGGCTTTACAGCTCTACCAAACGCTATTGAAATTAGGCAAAACGGCGCAAGACATTGAGTCTATCGCTATCCGTACACATGAAGCATGCATCCGTATTATCGATAAAAAAGGCCCATTGCATAACCCTGCTGATCGCGATCATTGTATTCAATATATGGTGGCAGTCCCATTAATTTTTGGTCGCCTCACCGCTGCTGACTACGAAGACAATATTGCAAATGATAGTCGTATTGATGAACTACGGGCAAAAATGCACTGTTATGAGGACCCTAATTTCACGCAGGATTATCACGACCCAGAAAAACGTTCGATCAGTAATGGGGTAACCATCACCTTAAAAGATGGCCAAGTGCTAGAAGAGGTCGTAATCGAATACCCTGTCGGCCACAAACGTCGTCGTAAAGAGGGAATGCCATTATTATTACAGAAATTTAGAATAAACTTGGCAAGACAATTCCCTGAAGCCCAGCAACTACGTATTCTTAAAGCATCCCTTGATAAACCACTATTGGAAAAAATGCCGGTGAATGAATATATGGATTTATTTGTTATTTAATATTGTTTTTGTAACTGTTTCCGTCCTCTAATGTGAACAGCACCTCAAAAGTTGGACGCCATTAGTCTGGCTTTTGGGGTGTTTTTTTATCTATTAAATACCGTAAAATTAGGCTATTACGTATAAGTATCAAAATAAAAATTGGTAACAGGTTTGGCTGGTATAAATTTTGTTAGGTTGAACAAGTGAATCATATTGCTCCCCCCATTCTGGATGATTTACCGCATCTGGAGGAAACTGTGTAGCAAGTACCACACCTGAATAGGTTGTATAGGTCTGGCTTTTTCCTGATACTGCAACTAAATGATTGCCACTATAAAGCTGAAGTGCTGGCATAGTGGTCGCAATATTTAATTTCACATCCCCATTAGGTGACCCAAGTGTTGCGACAGTTTGCACTCCATCCGTAAGGGTTTTATTTAACACTAATGCGTGGTCATACCCTCCGACGTGCTGTTGTTCTTCATCTTGTAAAAAATGAAACCCAATACGCTTACCCTGACGAAAGTCAAAGCTGGTTTCTGTTACATCACGCCACTCCCCCGTAGGGATACCATCATGAGTGATTGGCAAATAGGCATCGGCATGCACTTGTAAATCATGTTCGAGTGCTGTTCTTAGCGAGTCTTCCCCTGCTAAATTAAAATAAGCATGGTTAGTGAGGTTAACAGGGCCATAATCTGTTGATTGATATTTATAGTCGATAATGACTTGATTTGTTTCGGTTAATTCATAACTCACTTCAATATAGAGACGACCAGGAAAGCCTTGATCTCCCTCAGGAGAGGTCAACACAAAAACCGCTTTCTGTGGACTAGGTTGAAGAATTCCCCATATACGATAACTAAAATTATCTTTTCCACCATGCAAGCAGTGATTACCTTGATTATTCGATACTCGATAATGTTGCCCATTAATAGTGAACTGTGATGCACAAATCCGGTTAGCGACTCGCCCAACTGTGGCACCGAGGTATACACCTTGCTCCATATGCTTTGCCATATTGGGGGCTCCCAAGATGACATCCCTTTTCCCTGTCGCTAAAGGCACTATACAGCTAACCCAACTGGCACCGAGGCTCGTTAAGATAATTTTCATCCCATTTTTATTGGTTAGAGCGATAACTTTTGGCGTTCGGAGCCTCTGACATTGTTCTTGAGTAAACTGCATTTTTCCCTCAATTATTCAGTATTAACCCGTATAGTTCGCTAGGCGGGTGTCATCATTAATGCATATTGTTTGGAAACAACTTGCTGATTTTCCATTTGTAACTCATAAAGTGCAATAACTTATTGTTAAGTTTCTAATTCATATTAGCAACAAAAAAGCCGAGCTATTAAAAGCTCGGCCTTATATAAAAATAGATTAATTCATGGTGGTTTAGTGCTTATGGTTTTTATCATATGGGTCAAGATGGGTCATAACATCTAATATTTGCGGGTTTTCCATCAATTTTTTCCGCACATTCACTGCAATATCATGGCCTGCGGTAATACTCATATTGCCATCAAGTTCTAGGTGAACATCCACTAATAAAAAATCACCTGATTTACGGGTTTTTAAATCATGATATCCAGATAACTCATTAATACCCTCTAAAACAGTGCGAATTTCTTGTAATGTTTCTTCATCAGCGCCTTTATCCATTAGGTCTTGCATCGATTGATTGGTGAATTTAAACCCCATACGAAAAACGAATGTCCCAACAATCAAAGCAGCTATTGGGTCAAGGATCCGCAACCCACATAAGCTACCAACAATACCAACTGCAACAACTAATGAAGAGGCAGCGTCAGAACGCGCATGCCATGCATTGGCAACTAACATATTAGAATTCACTTTTTTCGCCACATACAACATATAACGAAATAAGCCCTCTTTCGCGACTAAAGCCACTAAAGCTGCAACTAATGCAATCATATGAACTTCAGGGATCAGTGCTGGGTTCAACATTTTTCCAATCGCTGACCACACCATTCCCACACCGACCACTAACAAAATAATCCCTAAAATTAATGAAGCTCCATTTTCATAACGAAAATGGCCATAAGGGTGGTCTTCATCCGGCTTTTTGTGGCTTTTTTTATTCGCAATAAGTACAACAAAATCTGCAACCAAGTCAGATAATGTATGAATACCATCAGCAATTAACCCCGAAGAGTGTGAAAAAATACCAATGATTATCTGCCAAATCGACAACAGCGTATTCACCACCACACTGATTAGTGTGCTTTTCTTTGCCGCTTTGAATTTTGCTTGTTGCGTTTCAAACTCACTCATTTTATTAGATGAAGTATTTTTTATATTCATAAAATATATTCTTTAATGAAAAACAAAATAATTATCATTCAGATAAACCTTTTAAATCAATAAGTTAAAAATGATTTCTCTGTATGTTCTCACATTCTTCGTTTAAAGTCCCATTATTAATTGTAAATAAAGCTTTTAACTAATAATAATTACCCTTTCTTTTTATTAAGTTAATAATATTAAACTTGCAAAAACACGATAAATGCGCATTTAATAGCATTTGTTACTTTCTATTTAACTTATAGTATATTGTAGGTAAGCCACTATAATTAATTTTAAATGACACTAAATGAGGTAGCTATGTATCAAAAAATCCTAGTTCCTATTGATTTGTTAGAAGATGAATTGAATCAAGAGATCCTCAAACACGTAGAAGCGTTAGCGCAGCTAGGCTCACCTGAAATTCACTTTCTGTCTGTAATCCCTAGTGTCGAGTTGTTTTTTGGTATTGAAATCGCAGCACTACCTGAAAGCCATAAAGATTCCGCTGAACGTTCAATTCTGGCGATGCGCGCACTTGAAGAAGTCATAAAAGACATCAAAGTTTCCGATAAGCAAATTAACTGTAAAGTCAGTATCGGCTCAGCTAAAGATGAAATATTAGATTATGCGCAAGAAATTAACGCAGATTTAATTGTGGTCGGTTCACATCGCCCAAGCACTTCAACCTATCTATTGGGCTCTACTGCATCCGCTATTGTGCGCCATGCTAAAACTTCGGTATTTGTTATTCGTTAAATATTTTCTGATAAAAAATGCCGCAATATGCGGCATTCTTTTAATTATTTTTTGATGGAATCCATTAGCTTACCATCGGTTGACCAAACTCGGTATTTAACTTGCATATCTGATGGCGTATAAACCACGATTGGCAGCTTACTGTTATAACGCATAAAAGCGTCATCGCCTAATTGTGTGGAAACAAAACGGTCTTTCGCAGGTTCAGGGCAGCCCATCATAGTAGAGGCAGGGCCTTTGACTTCATCTAGTTTATAGTAATCATATCCCCAGCCTTCCAATGTTTTTTTATCCAGATCTCCCATAAACCATTGGCGGTTACAATCAGCTTTGATGGTTTTCCCAATGACTAATTCAACCATAAAGTCATTTTCATTTTGTTGATTGGCAAGTTGAATGACATGACGTGTCATACCTGATTCTGCTTTTGGATATGGCGCGATCTTTTCCAACTCTTCCGTTGCTACTGCACAAGATGAAATCAGTGCCGCTGCCATTACAGATAAAATCGCTTTCTTCATTATTTATTCCTATTTCAGAAGATAAAACCAATTAAAAAAACCATACTTGGCTATATGTTAAGTTATTTACACCATAATTATCACTATGGATGATTCTTAATTACAAAAAAATAAATCACCCCCAGTATTAACGTAATCATACTTAATTTTAGTAGAGTGATCATAAAAATGATAAAAATTATGTAAATTACCCCCTATTTTAATGCACAACAGCTAGGCACTGATTATACTGAACTTGAGGCTTAATACATTCTGAGGAGGTAGTATGTTATCAGCAGATCAAGATTTAGTTTCAAAATTAGTATCTACACATCCCCGTTTTCAAACTCTTTATGAAAAGCATCATCAACTCGACAAAGAAATCAGTAAGCTCGAGGGCCCTTCAGGCGCAGGTTATAATGAACACGTAGCCAAACTGAAAAAAGAAAAATTACATCTTAAAGATGAAATGCAAAAAATAATGTTGTCGAATAGGTGATCAGCCACTTCACCACAACGATACTAGCTCAGCTTTCTCTGCCGCTTTTATAAAAAAGTGGGACTTTAGCTAAGCAGTTAATATGACTTTATTTGGCTGATATTTTAAGCCGCCATTAAGTTATTAATACTTTCTTATTTAAGAGGGTAGCTTATTACCCTCTTTTTCAGCCCTCAGTAAAATCCACCGCTTTCTTGAACACCATCAATAAATTACTCAATAATTTATCGTTAACTATTCATTACACCAATAAAGTTGTATATTAAATGTATGTTTACTGTAATAGAGGACTTGTTATGGCTGGCAAACGTATTAATCGGGAAATTAAAACAATTGAAAAGATGATAAAAATCTATGAAAAAGCACACCCAGCAACCAATGATGCCCCCGATTATTATCAAAAACTCTATTTTTATGCCGTAAATCGACTAGAGAAATGCCGTTATGGTGAAATAAAGCCCGCCTGTAAACAATGCCCTATCCATTGTTACCAACCAAAAATGCGTGAACAAATGAAGCTAATCATGCGTTGGGCTGGCCCAAAAATGCTTATTCATCACCCAATACTCGCGATACGCCACCTTCTCGATGACCGTAAACCCGTCCCTGATTTGCCACCTAAGGTTAATAAGAGAGCAAACTCTAAAGAAAGTTCATAATAAGCGAATACAGTAGATTCCACTTCATTGCATTAAAAAAGCAATATAACCCCCATCGGCTGTTATCACTAATCTTCTTATAATGATTAAAGAGCCTTACCATTATCAGTTTGTATCTATAATCCCCCCTTTAGCAATATCCTACTGTAATTTTTGAAATTTCTTCAGTGGGCTATTTGTTGCTAAAAATCTCCTTAATAGGCCATGCCCTATGCAAAAATTTATAAAATGTATTTTTTTTCAGTAATGATGGATACCTAAAAAATAGTAACCCTTAAAAACTATTTATTAAAATCTATATTTATATAACCTATCAAACCTATCAGCTTTGCCTATTGATTAAAAAACAAGATTAATGTCTCAATTTCATCCCTTTTACCCCACTTTTAATAAAGAAAATCAATCATAATGATTAATGCTTTTAATAACTCAATGTAATAACATTAGTATTGATAAAATAAACTTATCAATACTACTTTTGACGAGTTTTATAGTCATTATTAACATACCTATAATTAACACTAATTCCTATAAAATGACAAACAAGCATTAAATTGAAAAAAACTCACGTTACGCGTAACAAAACAACAAAATATTAACATCCAGATGACTTTAATAAATTAGAATAATATTTCAGATAAATAACAAAAATATAGAATATTATAAAATCCCCTCCCACAAAACAACGGAAATACCTTTCAAATGAAAGGAAAAGCTCGAAAAAACCATGTTTTGAAACATTTTTTAATATTTAAATTTACAGTGTGACATAAAAACAATCGATAAATATAATTTCAGCCTTACTAGTAGTAGCGACTTTAGATATCAATAGAAGAAATAGCGTGATGTTTAATTTCGCTAATTACATTTGGAATATTTAAATGAGATTAATAAGGTGTCAATTATGCAAATTGAAAGTAACTTAAACCAACAGGTTATCAAACGAATAAGTGTAGATAGTAGTATGTCTCATAATATTATGGATTTTGCGACAAAAGGTATTTTTATTGTAGAGAAAGGTTCACTATTATTAGAAACTCCAGCTAACTTACAAACCTTAAACGAAGGGGATATCTTATATCATAAGCAAGGTTCATATTCCTTGCAAATGACTGATCCTTCAGTAGATTGCCAATTACTTTGGATAGCTTTAGATGATAAGTTTTTACGTGATTTTATTGCAACACATGGCTCTCAATTAAGCGAAATAGAGCGAAATGAGACATTCTCAAGTGACATCATTAAATTTACCTCATATTCATTAATTGATGATATTAAAAATAGCCTGAACTCATTTATCGATCATGAATATCCTGAAGTAATTGTTTCCCTTCGTGTAAGTGAATTACTCTTATTATTAAGCTACAGTGAGCAAGGCGCTTTATTATTATCTAATTTTAGGCAACTCAGTAGCCGACAAGCGGAACGTTTGCAATTATTTATGGAAGCCAATTACCTTAAAGAATGGAAATTAAGCGAGTTTGCACGAACGTTTGGTATGGGGTTAACGACCTTTAAAGAATTATTTCATACTGTATATGCTACATCACCACGCTCATGGATCAGCGAAAAACGAATTATGTATGCACACCAATTATTAGTTAACACTGCAATGAGTATTGTGGAAGTGTCAATGGAAGCTGGCTTTTCTAGTCAATCCTACTTTACACAAACTTATCGCAAGCGGTTTGGATATACGCCTAGCAGATCAAGAATAGCGGCTTAATATCGCAGCATATCGCGCATAGACACATGCCCTGTCAGTTATAGAAATTTCAGCTTTAACTATAAACTGGCAGAAAGGCACCCTCCGTCGTCCCCCCCCTTTCTAATTAACATCCACTGACTAAATTCCCCCCCTAGATTACTGATACCATAAAAAAAGTAGCCTGCCTTTTAATGACAAACTACTTCTCAAGATAATCTTAGGTAGCCGCTAAATTATTTAGCTTTAATAATTTTCAAATCAATAATAGACATTGAATTAGGTGGCACTTCGCCCGGTATCCCTTCAACGCCATAACCGCCTTCTGGTTTGATGTACACTTTAACCATTCCGCCTTCTCCAGCCCGTTCAACAAATGAATTCAACGGTGTCGGTAACTGGTCATAAGGTAATGTGACTGGGTTTTGCTCAGTATACATTACAGTAACCTTACCATCCGTTAGTTGCTCCCTCATAATAAAAGTAACATCTTTACTCTTAACATTTTTTATCGGTGAGCCGGCCTGAATAATTTTATAATAGGTATTACTATCAAGTTTACTGTATTTTTGAGCGGTAATTTGCTCAATTATTTTCTGGTTTTTCTTCGCGTTTTCTGCAGCTATTACTTTTAAATCTTTACTAGGAAGGGCTCTTCCAGCTAAACCTGCTGTTGAACTTGTTCTTCCCTTCGCTTTTAACGCATCGTTTTCAACTTGTAACTGAGTAATGCGACGATTTAAATCCATTATTTGTGATTTTAATGCATTATCACCGGTTACAGAATTGAGCGAATCTAATTCTCTTTGCAGTTTTTTCAATTTTGTTTGGGCTGCAGCCGATTCTTTTTGTGAATCCACTTTCAAAGTACTGATAAGCTTATTTGCATCAGTGAGTTGCTGCTCAAGCTTTTTACTTTCATTTTGTTGAGTCGCCAATTCTCCCTGAATTGATTTTTTCTCTGCATCTAACTTCGTTAAAGCAACTTCCTTTTGTTTCAACAAGGTAATTTGTTTATTTAGATCAGCAGTTAACTCTTTAATCTGTTTATCATTTGCTTGACCGATCAAAGCGGTTTGTTTTTCCACGTTCGCTTGCAGTTTTTGCAGCTCTGCGTTGGCTTGTTTTAACTGCGCCTGTGCCGTGGCGTAATCCTGCTCATTTTTCTGCAAACGCGCTTGCAGCGCAAGTTGCTGCTTCTCGCTGTCAGTAAACTGTTTCGATAATGCATTTTGCGCCGCTTGGTGCTCTGCCAGCTGTTTTTTCGCTGCCGCCAGTTCGCTTTCTAACGCCGCTTTCTGGGCTAATTTCGCGGTTTGATCCGCTAATGACGCTTGGATTTTATCCGCTTGCTGCGCTTTGTCTTGTAACTGCTTCGCCAACTGCTGGTTCTGCTGCTCTAAAGCTTTCGCTGCTGCTTGTTGCTTGGCTAACGCTTCGCGCGTGGTTTGGCTTTCTGCTTGCGCTTTTTCCAGCCCAGCTTCTTTTTGTTTCAATAACGCAATTTGTTTATTCAAATCCGCTGTCAGCGCTTTCACTTGCTCATCGCTGGCTTGGCTCATCAAGGCAGTTTGTTTTTCCACGTTCGCTTGCAGTTTTTGCAGCTCTGCGTTGGCTTGTTTTAACTGCGCCTGTGCCGTGGCGTAATCCTGTTCATTTTTCTGCAAACGCGCTTGCAGCGCAAGCTGCTGCTTCTCGCTGTCAGTAAACTGTTTCGATAATGCATTTTGCGCCGCTTGGTGCTCTGCCAGCTGTTTCTTCGCTGCCGCCAGTTCGCTTTCTAACGCCGCTTTCTGGGCTAATTTCGCGGTTTGATCCGCTAATGATGCTTGGATTTTATCCGCTTGCTGCGCTTTGTCTTGTAACTGCTTCGCCAACTGCTGGTTCTGCTGCTCTAAAGCTTTCGCTGCTGCTTGTTGCTTGGCTAACGCTTCGCGCGTGGTTTGGCTTTCTGCTTGCGCTTTTTCCAACCCAGCTTCTTTTTGTTTCAATAACGCAATTTGTTTATTCAAATCCGCCGTCAGCGCTTTCACTTGCTCATCGCTGGCTTGGCTCATCAAGGCAGTTTGTTTTTCCACGTTCGCTTGCAGTTTTTGCAGCTCTGCGTTGGCTTGTTTTAACTGCGCCTGTGCCGTGGCGTAATCCT